>NZ_CP033922.1:1890000-2490000 GCF_003815715.1 Chryseobacterium sp. G0162
AGATGTTTCAGTTCTCCGGGTTTGCTCCTCTTACGAGGTGACTGGTCTTCAACCAGCCGGGTTGCCCCATTCGGACATCTGCGGATCAATTCGTGTGTGCCAATCCCCGCAGCTTTTCGCAGCTTACCACGTCCTTCGTCGCCTCTGAAAGCCTAGGCATCCGCCATACGCCCTTAACGATTTCTTTCCTAATATTAAATTAGTTCAGTATTTTTTGATAAACTCTCGTCTATCGATATTTTTATAAACTCGGCACTCGAAAGTGCTCGGTTATCTCTTTGTGATGTCTTTACCGTTAATGTCAATGATCTTTATCTATTTCTGATCTAATTCGCAAATATTGTTTTTGGCTCTATTTGCTTTTTTAAAATTAAACCATCGATGTGGAGAATAAGGGAGTCGAACCCTTGACCTCCTGCGTGCAAGGCAGGCGCTCTAGCCAGCTGAGCTAATTCCCCCTCTAGTAGACTTCAGATTTTAGATCTCAGATTACAGACTTTATTGTCTGACATCTGATGTCTTATATCTTCCCGTCTTATAATTAGTAGTCTCGGGCAGGCTCGAACTGCCGACCTCTACATTATCAGTGTAGCGCTCTAACCAGCTGAGCTACGAGACTTCATTATTAATTTTAAATTTTAAATTGAAAATTTTAAATGATTCTTTAAATCTAAAATCTATAATTTATAATCTAAAATCTCTCTATCCCTTTACTAATTTCTAGTGGGTTTTGTATTTTTAATATAATCAACCAAACAAAAAACTAAAGCTTGAACTTTAAGTAAGTTCTGTATCTTGCGATACTATTTTTTTTATCGTCTAACGACGCTCTAAAATGAGATGTTCCAGCCGCACCTTCCGGTACGGCTACCTTGTTACGACTTAGCCCTAGTTACCTGTTTTACCCTAGGCAGCTCCTATTACGGTCACCGACTTCAGGTACCCCAGACTTCCATGGCTTGACGGGCGGTGTGTACAAGGCCCGGGAACGTATTCACCGCGCCATGGCTGATGCGCGATTACTAGCGATTCCAGCTTCATAGAGTCGAGTTGCAGACTCCAATCCGAACTGAGACCGGCTTTCGAGATTTGCATCACATCGCTGTGTAGCTGCCCTCTGTACCGGCCATTGTATTACGTGTGTGGCCCAAGGCGTAAGGGCCGTGATGATTTGACGTCATCCCCACCTTCCTCTCTACTTGCGTAGGCAGTCTCACTAGAGTCCCCAACTTAATGATGGCAACTAGTGACAGGGGTTGCGCTCGTTGCAGGACTTAACCTAACACCTCACGGCACGAGCTGACGACAACCATGCAGCACCTTGAAAAATGTCCGAAGAAAAGTCTATTTCTAAACCTGTCATTTCCCATTTAAGCCTTGGTAAGGTTCCTCGCGTATCATCGAATTAAACCACATAATCCACCGCTTGTGCGGGCCCCCGTCAATTCCTTTGAGTTTCATTCTTGCGAACGTACTCCCCAGGTGGCTAACTTATCACTTTCGCTTAGTCTCTGATTCCGAAAAACCAAAAACGAGTTAGCATCGTTTACGGCGTGGACTACCAGGGTATCTAATCCTGTTCGCTCCCCACGCTTTCGTCCATCAGCGTCAGTTGTTGCTTAGTAACCTGCCTTCGCAATTGGTGTTCTAAGTAATATCTATGCATTTCACCGCTACACTACTTATTCCAGCTACTTCAATAACACTCAAGACCTGCAGTATCAATGGCAGTTTCACAGTTAAGCTGTGAGATTTCACCACTGACTTACAGATCCGCCTACGGACCCTTTAAACCCAATAAATCCGGATAACGCTTGCACCCTCCGTATTACCGCGGCTGCTGGCACGGAGTTAGCCGGTGCTTATTCGTATAGTACCTTCAGCTACCCTCACGAGAGTAGGTTTATCCCTATACAAAAGAAGTTTACAACCCATAGGGCCGTCGTCCTTCACGCGGGATGGCTGGATCAGGCGCTAACCCATTGTCCAATATTCCTCACTGCTGCCTCCCGTAGGAGTCTGGTCCGTGTCTCAGTACCAGTGTGGGGGATCACCCTCTCAGGCCCCCTAAAGATCGCAGACTTGGTGAGCCGTTACCTTACCAACTATCTAATCTTGCGCGTGCCCATCTCTATCCACCGGAGTTTTCAATAAAAAACGATGCCGTTTCTTATATTATGGGGTATTAATCTTCCTTTCGAAAGGCTATCCCCCTGATAAAGGCAGGTTGCACACGTGTTCCGCACCCGTACGCCGCTCTCAAGATCCCGAAAGATCTCTACCGCTCAGCTTGCATGTGTTAGGCCTCCCGCTAGCGTTCATCCTGAGCCAGGATCAAACTCTCCATTGTATGTTTGTCTGACTCACTCAAAGTTTTTTAACGCTTTAGTTTTTCCTTACTTGGTTGTTATATTGTATGTCAATGATCTTTATATCTTCCGCTTTTCAACGAAGCAATCTTTACTGTCAGTGTCGCTCCGTATTTGCGAGTGCAAAAGTAAAACTTTATTTTGATTCGACCAAATGTTTTGAAAGAAAATTTTAAAGTTTTTTTTAAGTAACCTTAATCTCTTTCCTAACCCTCAATCTCTCTACTCCTGCGCTCCCTTAATTGGGACTGCAAAGATACAAACTTTATTTTAACTCGCAACTTTTAAATCCTAAAAATTAAAAGTTTTTTTTTCGTCTGTCTCTTTCGTAGAGTATAATGTTTATGCTTATCTAAAAGCTCTTCTGCGCTTACTGAATCCCTTTCGTTTTTCAGTGGGGCAAAGATAGAAACTTCATCCATTACCCGCAAGTTTATTTAACATAAAATTCATACTCAGGTAATGTTTTACCCTTAAAGCACTGGTACTATGAGAGAAAAATTTTAAACATTTGTTTGGGGATTGGAGGGAAAGGGTCCAAGGGGATGAAAGTTGGGAAGAAATGGGGGTGTTTTTATATGATATATCATCTATATAATGATGAGTAATGAGTAATGGGTAATGGGTAATGAGTAATGAGTAATGGAAGGTATACATGATATATAATACATGGGGTAAGTTTTCAGAATTATTTTGAAATAGGTTTGGGCTAAAGCCAATGGCTGGGCGTTTATTTTATTTGAGTGGGCTAAAGCCCACTCCTATTGATGGATTTCTGTACGTTGGAAATTATAGATAGAGGTTTATTTTAATAATGCGGTGTTGAGATCCTTACAGGATGACAAAAATTGTGCAGAGAAAATAGATAAATAAAGAGACAGGAGGATATGATGGTTATTCTGTAAGATTATTTTATAGAAAAACGCAGTGTTTTTTTATTTCCCACAGAGGACACGGATTTTCACAGATGATAGTGCTGGTTGTATTATATGAGTAGCTTTTTATTTAATTGAAAGAGTCACTCGATCTTCTTAAAGGAATAGGTAGCTTTTGTGGGAGTTCTTACCGGAATAGAAAATTACACGTCACCAATGACAAAGACTTCAGGAGATGTTGATGTATACTTATATATAAGAAGACGGGTTTTTATAAAAACTCATTCTAATTATTAATGATATGAATGCTTACCTATGTAATAAAACCTATCCTCTATTACTTATTACTCATTATTTATAATATATGTCCACTACCCTAGCCCCGATAGTAACGGTTACCCCGCAACAGGGTTTGGAGAGGTGGAGGGTTTGAGCCTTGGAGGGTAAAGGCGTGAGGAGTAAGAGTGGATAGCGGGAAATAGCTCCGGAAAAGCTTGATTGCTTAAGTGCAGAAGATTGGAGAATTTTAGAAATGGAATAGAAAAGAGATGTATATTATATGTGGAAGAATGAAAGATTGAAATTTTTAGCCACGTGTGTGTATTTTCAAAGATAGATAAAAAAATTCCGTAAGAATCCTGAATATGGACTCTTACGGAATGATTGTAAAACTGAAGTTTATATTTTTAGTTCAGAACATACGATGTTCCGTCTCTTCCGTCTTTTAATTCTATACCTTCAGCAAGCAGTTTATCTCTGATCTGGTCTGAAAGTTCGAAGTTCTTGGATTTTCTTGCCTGATTTCTCAGTTCAATTAAAACTTTTAGGGTTTGATCCAATTTTTCATTATTGTTTTCTTCTACAGTCTGTAATCCTAACACGTCAAAGATAAAGGCATTCAATGTTGACTTTAATTCTTCGAGATCTGCTGTTGAGATCGTTTCTTTCCCATCATTTAAAGCAAAAATATATTTTACTGCTTCAAATAAGTGAGCGATTAGAACGGGAGAGTTGAAATCATCTGTTAATGCATCATAACATTTGTTCTTCCATTCTGTAAGGCTGAACGCTGATTGTTTTGTATCGTCAGGAGTAATGGAATTCAATACTTTCACAGCTTCCATCAATCTGATAAATCCTTTTTCGCTGGCAATCATTGCGTCATTGGAAATATCCAAAACACTTCTGTAATGTGCCTGCAGGAAGCAGAAACGTACAATTGACGGATGGAAAGGCTTTTCAAAGAAATCATTATCTCCTGTTACCAACTGCATCGGAAGGATATAATTTCCAGTAGATTTACTCATACGCTGTGAATTCATCGTCAACATATTGGCATGCATCCAGTAATGTACCGGTGCTGCTCCGTTGCAAGCTTTTCCCTGAGCAATTTCACATTCATGGTGTGGAAATTTCAAATCCATTCCTCCTCCATGGATATCAAAAGTTTCACCTAAATATTTAGTACTCATTGCTGTACATTCAAGGTGCCACCCCGGAAAACCTTCTCCCCAAGGAGAGTTCCATCTCATAATATGAGCGGGAGATGCTTTTTTCCAAAGGGCAAAATCCTGTGGATTCTTCTTTTCGCCTTGTCCGTCAAGATCACGGGTATTGGCAAAAAGTTCCTCTATATTACGTTTTGAAAGTTCACCATAGTTCAGGCCTCTTTTATTGTATTCCAATACATCGAAGTATACGGAGCCATTGCTTTCGTAAGCAAAGCCTGTATCTATTAACTTTTGAGTAAGCTCGATCTGTTCTACAATATGTCCTGTAGCTGTAGGCTCAATATTTGGAGGAAGCAGGTTGAACATATCCAATACTTTATGAAAATCAACGGTGTACTTTTGTACGATTTCCATAGGTTCCAGCTTTTCTAATCTGGTTTGTTTTACGAATCTGTCGTTATCAACGTTTCCATCATCGGTAAGGTGTCCGGCATCGGTAATGTTTCTTACATACCTTACTTTATATCCTAAATGGGTTAGGGAACGGTAGATAAAATCAAAGGAAAGGAAAGTTCTTACATTTCCCAAGTGTACGTTGCTGTATACTGTAGGTCCGCAGACATACATTCCTACGTTTCCTTCTAAGATGGGTTTGAATATTTCTTTTTCTGCTGTAAGCGAGTTATATATTTTTAATTGCATTTATTTTTTATTAAAAGATTCAATAGTTTTAAGATTCAAAAATTAGTTAAAATAAAGATCTGTCACAACAAATAATTGTTGTGATAAAAATTTTATGTGAAACTTTTTTAAATTTTATCATAATTAAATCGCTTCTAAATGATGCTGCAAGTGTTCTATGTAATCCTTAATGATAAACTCCAGGGTAAAAACCTGAGGTTCTGTTTTGGTGGTATCACAAGTTCTTTGTAATGCTTCATCAGGAATATTTTCTACGATGTGAACGACCTGATAGTTCAAACCTTTCCAAAGGTTGATTAATTCGGCCGTTGGAACATTCTGATAGTTCTGAGCTTTTACCCAGACATTCTGATCGTATACGATATTCTCGTTCTCTTTATATTGAGTGACTACAAATCTACGGATATTTGTAAAAGCACTGTCACAAAGATGGCCAATAATTTCTTTTTTGGACCATTTTTCAGGTGATTTCTTATCAATCCATTCTTCTTCAGAAATTGTCTGGAATCTCTGAAGTTCTGTATCTATAATATTTTTAAGGATTTGGTAGTTCATTAATAATCTAATTTTGCGTGACTTCCTACATAATGTAAGAATTCCTGCCTTGTGATAGGATTTGTTCTGAAAATTCCACTTAATTCTGCCGTGATGGTAGAACTTGCTGTGTCTTTAATTCCTCTACAGTTTACACAAAGATGTTTTGCATCTATAATACAAGCGACATCTTTTGTTCCTAAAGCTTCTTTCAGAGCGTCTACAATCTGCATTGTCAGCCTTTCCTGAACTTGTGGTCTTTTTGCATAGTAATCCACAATTCTGTTAATTTTTGAAAGACCGATTACTTCTCCATTGGAGATATAAGCAACGTGTGCTCTTCCTATAATAGGTAAGAAGTGGTGTTCACAAAAAGAATATACTGTGATATCTTTTTCCACCAACATCTGACGGTATTTATATTTATTGGAAAATGTAGAGATTCCAGGCTTGTTTTCTGGAAGAAGTCCTCCGAAAATTTCGTTCACATACATTTTAGCAACACGCTTTGGAGAGTCCTTCAGGGAATCATCAGTCATATCCAGTCCTAATGTTTCCATGATTTCTCCAAAAAGCTCAGTAATTTTCTCTATTTTTTCCTGTGGCGATTTATCAAAAGCATCTTCCCTTATAGGCGTATGTTCTTTTCCTGTGAAAATATCATCGTCGTTATCAGTAAAATCAACCATTTTTATTTAATTTGCAGCAAAAATACGGATAATATTGTTTCATCTATTTTAAATGGGATGAAAATCATTATCTTTTATAACCTACTCTGATTAAAACTATATGATTATTGTCGAAGAAGTACAAAACAAAAACCACAAAAGGGAATTTCTGGAATTTCCCGCACAACTTTATCAACACGACAAAAATTATATACGCCCTTTAGATCAACATATTGAGGAGATCTTTGATCCTGGAAAGAACAAGTTTTTCAAAAATGGAGAATGCAAAAGATTTTTATTTAAAAAGGATAATAAGACGGTTGGAAAGGTAGCTGTTTTTATCAACAGCTGTTATGAGCAGAAGCAACTTACAGGAGGAATTGGTTTTTTTGATTGTATTAACGATCAGGAAACGGCTAATTTCATTTTTGAACATTGTAAAAACTGGCTTCAGGGAAAAGGTATGGAAGCTATGGATGGACCGATTAATTTCGGAGAGCGTGATAAATTCTGGGGACTTTTGATTGAAGGTTTTATAGAGCCTTTGTATGGGATGAATTATAATTTTCCTTATTACAAAGAGCTTTTTGAAAATTATGGATTTCAGATTTACTTTGAACAGCTTTGTTTCACCAGGCCTGTATTTGCAGAAGTTTCACGTGTTTTTACGATTGCTCATGAGAAAAACAGGAGAAATCCGGCTATTTCTGCTCAGCCTATGAAAAAGAATAACCTGCCAAAGTTTGCAAAGGACTTTACAGAGGTTTATAATAAGGCATGGGCAGCTCACGGAGAAGGAAAGCAATTGGAAGAAGGTAAGGTTTTGAAAATGTTCAATACGATGAAACCTATTATGAATGAACATATCTCATGGTTTGTGTATGAAAATGACAAGCCTATTGCCATGTGGATCAATCTTCCGGACCTCAACCAGTGGTTTAAATACCTCAACGGAAAGTTTGGCGTTTTTGAGAAGCTTAAGTTTTTGTTTTTAAAGCGATTTAAGAAGAATGAAAAAATGGTTGGTCTGGTGTTCGGCGTGGTTCCTGAATGGCAAAGGAAAGGAATTGATGGGTATATGATCTGGGAAGGTACCCAACATTTGAGAAAGCATACGGATTTTACGATTACTGAGCTTCAGTGGATTGGTGATTTTAACCCAAAGATGATTAAGATTGCAGAAACTCTTGATACCACGGTGACTAGGAAACTAGCTACTTATCGTTATTTATTTGATCGGAATAAGGAGTTTGAAAGGCATACTGTTCTTTAAGATAGGGAAGATATCGAAGTGTGATGATTGACTAAAGGTTTAGTTTAATTTTCTTGTAAGCTGCTAAGTATTTGACGCAAAGTTTTAGTTTGCTACTGTTATATTTTAAAGGGAGCGAAGGTGGAATCAACTTCATTGATTCTTTCTAAGCGAATGTATAGCCTGCGGCTTTTGCAATTTTTTCTTATACTGATTCTGATTAAAATAAAAAGCCCTGTCTTTTAAGACAAGGCTACTTTCATTTTTGGTACTTTTATTAGAATAGCTCACCGGCTACTTTTTTAATGTTATCACTTTTCCCCATTGAGTAAAAGTGTAAAACAGGAACTCCGAAATCCAGAAGTTCTTTGCACTGGGCAATGGACCATTCTATTCCGATCTGCTTAACCGCTTCATTATTTTTTGCATTCTCCACTTCATTGATAAGCTCTTCCGGAAGATCTATTTTGAATACCTGAGGCAAGATTTTCAGGTGTTTCTTCGTGGCAATCGGTTTAATTCCCGGAATAATTGGAACGGTAATTCCCATTTCTCTTGCTTTCTGAACGAATTCAATATACTTTTTATTGTCAAAAAACATTTGAGTCACGATATAATCTGCTCCGGCATCTACTTTTTGTTTCAGCCACTTCAGGTCGTAATTCATAGAAGGTGCTTCCATGTGTTTTTCAGGGTAACCTGCTACTCCAATGCAGAATTTATTAAGTTCATCACAAACCTGTTCTTCGTTGTGAAGGTATTTTCCTCTTCCCAGATCATTAATCTGGTTCACAAGATCCATCGCACTGGCATGCCCTCCCTGAGTAGGTTCAAAATACTGATGCCCTTTCATAGCATCTCCTCTCAATGCCATTACATTATCGATACCCAAATACATACAGTCTACTAAAAGATATTCGGTTTCTTCTTTGGTAAAGCCTCCACATAATAGGTGTGGAACAGTATCTACATTATATTTATGCTGAATAGCTGCACAAATCCCCAATGTTCCCGGACGCATCCTTGTGATACGGCGCTCCATCAATCCATTTCCTTTATCCAAATAAATATATTCTTCTCTTGAAGTAGTAACATCAATGAATGGTGGTTTGAACTCCATCAAAGGATCTATATTCGTGTATAGGTCTTCAATACCAATTCCCTTTTGTGGCGGAACAACTTCTAAGGAGAATAAAGTTTTTCCATTTGCATTTTTAATGTGCTCTGTTATCTTCATATCAATTTTAATCTGCTAAATTTGGTGACAACCATTTTTGCGCTTCCTGAATGCTACAACTTCTTCTGTCTGCATAGTCCTTAAGCTGGTCTTCTGTAATTTTTCCTAATCCAAAATACTTGGCATGCGGGCTTCCGAAATAATATCCTGAAACGGCTGCTGTTGGGAACATCGCTAAGCTTTCTGTAAGGTATACTCCTATATTTTCTTTTACTTTTAAAAGATCCCAAATAGTACTTTTTTCCAAGTGGTCTGGGCAAGCCGGATATCCCGGTGCCGGACGAATTCCTTTATATCTTTCTGCGATCAGTTCTTCATTACTTAATTCTTCCTGAACGGCATAACCCCAGTATTCTGTTCTTACTTTTTTATGTAAAAATTCGGCGTAAGCTTCTGCAAAACGATCCGCCAGGGCTTTTACCATGATAGCATTGTAATCATCGTTGGCTTTTTCATATTCTTCTGCCAGTTCATCAGTTCCGAAACCTGTGGTTACACAAAATGCTCCCATGTAATCTGTCTTCCCTGAGCTTTGTGGAGCAATGAAGTCACTTAATGCCAGATAATCTTTTCCTTTTGATCTTTGAGCCTGCTGTCTTAGGGTTAAAAATTTAGCCTGTTCATTATTATTCTCATCAAAAATCAGAATATCATCGGATTCGTTGGAATTGGCTTTAAAGATTCCAAAGATGGCTTTTGCTGTTAATAGTTTTTCATCCAGAATTCTATTGAGAATAACCTGTGCATCTTTAAACAGTTCTTTCGCCTGTACTCCTACTACCTCATCTTCTAAGATATTCGGGTATTTCCCGTGAAGATCCCAGCTTCTGAAGAATGGAGACCAGTCAATGAAAGGTAATAATTCTCTCAGGTCCTGGTTTTCAATTACAGTGATGCCTAAATTATTCGGAGTGAAGATTTCTTCGTTTTTCCAGTCTATTTTAAACTTACTTTCTCTGGCTTCTTCAATGGAAACATAATCTTTATCAACTTGTCTGTTCAGGAATTTTTCTCTGAAATCTGAGTAGTCATTCTTCAAATCAGAAACGTATTCTTTATTTCTGTCTCCCAATAATGAGCTTACCACGTTTACAGCCCTTGAAGCATCATTAACGTGAACTACTGCATTTTTATATTTCAAATCGATTTTCACTGCGGTGTGTGCCTTTGAAGTAGTTGCACCACCTATCAATAAAGGAAAATCTAAGTTCTGTCTTTCTAATTCTGAAGCGATGTACACCATTTCATCCAAACTCGGTGTAATTAGTCCGCTTAATCCGATTACGTCTACTTTTTCTGCGATGGCAGTTTGGATAATCTTTTCAGCCGGAACCATTACGCCAAGGTCAACGATTTCATAGTTGTTACACCCTAAAACTACGCTTACAATATTCTTTCCAATATCGTGAACGTCTCCTTTTACAGTTGCCATCAGAATTTTTCCGTTCGCTGGTCTTGATCCGTCTTTTTCGGCCTCAATGAAAGGTTGTAAATAAGCAACGGCTTTTTTCATTACTCTGGCAGATTTCACTACCTGTGGCAGGAACATTTTTCCGCTTCCGAATAAATCTCCTACAACTCCCATCCCGGTCATTAGATTTACTTCAATAACGTGAAGCGGTCTTTCAGCCGATTGTCTGGCTTCTTCTACATCTTCTTCAATAAAACGGTCAATCCCTTTTACCAAAGCATAAGTAATTCTTTCCTGTAATGGGTTATTTCTCCATTCCAGATCTTCAGTCTTTTCTTTTTTGACTGATTTATGTTTTTCGGAATAATCAAGAAGTCTTTCTGTAGCGTCTTCTCTTCTATCCAGGATTACGTCTTCTACAAGTTCCAGCAATTCCTTATTAATCTCATCGTAAACTTCCAACATGGCAGGATTTACAATACCGATATTCATTCCAGCTTGAATGGCATGGTAAAGGAATACGGAGTGCATGGCTTCTCTTACGGTATCATTTCCACGGAATGAAAAGGATACATTGCTCACTCCCCCACTCACAGATGCATAAGGAAGATTTTGTCTTACCCAGCGTGTAGCTTCGATAAAATCAATAGCATTTTTTCTATGCTCATCCATTCCCGTTGCTACCGGAAAGATATTTAAGTCGAAAATGATATCTTCAGCCGGGAATCCGATTTGGTTGACCAGGATATCATAAGATCGTTTTGAAATTTCTATTCTTCGTTCAAGATTGTCAGCCTGTCCTACCTCATCAAATGCCATTACAATTACTGCGGCTCCGTATCTTTTAATTGCTTTGGCGTGTTTGATAAATTCTTCTTCGCCTTCTTTTAAGCTGATAGAGTTTACTACACATTTCCCCTGAGCCACCTGAAGTCCTGCTTCCAGAATTTCCCATTTGGAAGAGTCTACCATGATGGGGATTCTTGCAATATCCGGTTCTGAGGCGATTAGATTCAAAAATTTAATCATCGAAGCTTTCCCATCGATCAAACCGTCATCAAAGTTAACATCCAGAATCTGGGCACCTCCTTCTACCTGATGGCGGGCAATGTCTAATGCTTCAGAGAATTTCTCCTCTTTGATTAGTCTTAAAAACTTTTTGGAACCGGCAACATTGGTCCTTTCACCCACATTGATGAAATTACTTTCCGGCGTTATGATAAGAGGCTCGAGGCCTGATAATCTTAAATATTTCATTTTATTCTTCTAAAATATAGTAGGCATTATTTGCATTCTGCCTTAATAAATCCCTATGCTTGCCTAAAGCAGTGAGCAACGGAAATCTTTTGTATGCCAAGCCATGTTCTTTAGCAAATTCTTCTATCTCTTCTGTGATCTCATTATAATACATGTAGCTGTAATTGGGAAAAAGGTGGTGAGCCACATGAAAATTAAAATTTCCCAATACATTTCTTACCCACCAGTTATTTTCTTTTAAATCATTGGTCACTTCAAACTGATGATGAAGCCAGCTAAATGGAAGCCCATTGTCCTTATTCAATCTTGGAAAGGCATTATCAGGAAGAGGGTGCAAAGGCAATAGAACAAACAGGGCAAAAATACTTGCCGCAATTACCTGTAAAAACCAAGCTCCTAAAGCCAAACCAATTGATACTTTAAAGAACATAACAGGAATCGCAATCTGATAAAAAAAGTAAAATAGCTTATAACTCACCATTTTCACTTTCTCCACCACAGGTATTCTTCCCTGCGTTTTCAAAATCACTCTTTCCTTATCAAAAAAGTCTCTGAAGTCTCTTATGAACATCCAATTGAACAAATACAACGGATATACTAAAAAGAAAAACCTATGCTGATACTTCTGAACTCCTTTGGCCTTAATCCAAGGCACTATTAAAAGCAAACCACTCTGCTCAATATCGGTATCCCAACCATCCACATTCGGATAAGCATGGTGACTTGCGATGTGTCTCTTCTTCCAGATATAGGAATTAGCTCCTATGAAATCAAAAATGTGCAACACTACTCCATTCAGCTTTTTACTTTTAAAAATATTGTTATGAGCTGCTTCATGGATCAGATTTAAATAAATTAAAACCAGAGAAATTCCCATTAAAATAAAACTCAGGATATAGACCCAATGTTTTTCTGCATTCAAAAGAGCAATAAAATATAAACCAACATAGATCAGTGGCAGAAGTATCGCTTTGATCTGAATATAGATATCTCTGTTTTCAGGAATAGCTTCTATCCGTTGGTTTACTTTCTTTCTCAATTCATTAAACAACTTGGCATCATCTGAATCTTTTAAGTAACTCGGCTTTTCCATTATATTAATTTTTGTGGTTTACTTAAAGTTAATATTTATATTCCAGCCTACATTCTTGATTTTAATTAAAAAAATCTATCTAATTACACAAATTCCTTCAATTTCCTTGGTTCATATTTTTCTACAAGCTCCGCAATCGCCTTGATATGTTCCGGAGTGGTACCGCAGCAACCTCCAATAATATTAATCAATCCTTTTTCTGCATATTCTTTGATCTGTCTCGCCATATCTTCTGGTGTTTCATCATATTTTCCAAAGGCATTCGGTAATCCGGCATTGGGGTAAGCTGAAACATAGAATTCTGAATTATGAGCCAATGTTTCCAGATAAGGAGTCAGCTGATCTGCTCCTAGAGCACAGTTAAAGCCTACACTTAATAGATTCAAATGAGAAACTGAAATTAAAAAGGCTTCAGCGGTCTGTCCGCTCAAAGTTCTTCCTGAAGCATCGGTAATGGTTCCGGAAACCATAATTGGAATTTTTATTCCTCTTTCTTCCTGAAGTTCATCGATAGCAAATAAGGCAGCCTTAGCATTTAAGGTATCAAATATGGTTTCTACCAATAGAATATCTGAACCTCCGTCTAATAAAGCTTCGCATTGCTGTTTGTAAGCGACTCTCAGTTCTTCAAAAGTAATGGCTCTGTATCCCGGATCATTCACATCAGGGCTTAGGCTTGCCGTTCTGTTGGTTGGACCTATTGACCCTGCTACAAATCTAGGTTTATCCGGAGTTTTGGCTGTGTATTCATCACAGGCTTTTCTGGCAATTTTTGCAGACTCATAATTCAGGTCATACACCAGCTCTTCCATGTGGTAATCAGCCATTGCAATGGTAGTTCCGGAGAATGTATTGGTTTCAATGATATCAGCTCCTGCTTCCAGATATTTCTTGTGTACTTCTTCAATCGCCTGTGGCTGTGTAAGGGAAAGCAGGTCATTATTTCCTTTTACCGGATGTTCCCAGTCTTTGAATCGTTCACCGCGATAGTCTTCTTCTTCAAATTTGTAGCGCTGAAGCATGGTTCCCATGGCTCCGTCCAGGACGAGTATTCGTTCTTTGAGGGCTTTGTTTAGTGATTCTATATTTGTCATGTCTTTTATAGTTGTTGAGTGAGACTGATATGGTTTGGGGTCGATAGGACTTCGTTCTATCTTTGGTTAAATCGCCCTTTTGGGGCTCTTTATGATTAGTCTAAGGCTTGTTTTAAGTCTGCGATGATATCGTCTACGTTTTCTAAACCTACTGAACAACGAACTAATCCTGCTGTAATTCCTACTTCGTTTCTTTCTTCATCTGACAATTTAGAGTGGGTTGTAGATGCCGGATGGGTTACGATCGTTCTTGTATCCCCTAAGTTCGCAGAAAGTGAACACATCTGGATCTTATCCAGGAAGTTTCTTCCGCCTTCAATTCCTCCTTTTATTTCAAAAGCAACGATATTCCCCCCTAGCTTCATCTGCTTTTTAGCTACTTCATAGTTTGGATGGGATTTCAGGAATGGATATTTTACGAGTTCTACATTAGGATGACTTTCTAAAAACTCAGCGACCTTTAATGCGTTTTCACAATGCTTTTCAACTCTGATCGCTAATGTTTCAAGGCTTTTTGATAATATCCATGCATTAAAAGGAGACAACGCAGGTCCTGTATTTCTTGCGAAAAGATAAATTTCTCTGATCAGGTCTTCTTTTCCTACTGCGATTCCTCCCAAAACTCTTCCCTGCCCGTCGATCAACTTCGTTGCAGAATGTACAACAACATCCGCACCATATTTAATAGGCTGTTGAAGATAAGGAGTTGCAAAACAGTTATCTACAATAAAAATCAGATTATGTTTTTTCGCGATTTGTCCGAAAAACTCCAGATCCAGGATTTCAATTGCAGGATTGGTAGGGGTTTCAAGATATAATATCTTTGTATTTGGTTTTATATATTGTTCTACATTCTGTGCATCTTCTGCTTTGAAATAAGTGGTTTCAATATTCCATTTCGGAAAATACTTTGTGAATAAAGTGTGAGTAGATCCGAAAACGGACTGACAACTTACAATGTGGTCTCCTGCACTTAATAAAGCTGCAAATGTAGAATAGATTGCTGCCATTCCGGTTGCAAAGGCATATCCTGCTTCTGCTCCTTCCATTTTTGCAATCTTCTCTGTAAATTCAGATACATTCGGATTGGAGAAACGGCTGTACAGATTCTTAGGCTTTTCTTCAGCAAAGCTTGCTCTCATATCTTCAGCATCCTGAAAAATAAAGCTGGAAGTAAGATATAATGGTGTGGAATGCTCGTCAAACTGAGATCTCTCCGTCTGGGTTCTTATTGCTGATGTTTCGAAATTTTCCATATAGTTTTAATTGATTTACCAATGTATCAATCTAACAGTGTAACAATGAGATTCTTCGCTTTGCTCAGAATGACAATGACAGCCATTGGTAAACTGCTACATTGTTAGATTGCTACATTAATTTATTTTGTTTCACTTAGTCTTAAAATATCACCGAATACTCCTCTGGCAGTTACCTGTGCTCCGGCTCCGGCTCCCATAATCACAATTGGATTTTCACCATAACTTTCTGTATAGATCTCAAAGATGGAATCTGATCCTTTCAATTGCCCTAATGCTGATGTTGCAGGAACAGAAATCAGTTTCACATCCAGCTCACCTTTGTCTTTCTGTAAATCGCCATGTAAATCTCCCACATATCTCAACACATGACCTGGTTCCTGATTTTCTTTAATCTTCTGATATTCTTCATCAAGCTCATCTAATCTTGTAAGAAATTCTGATTTTGAAACTTCAAGTAAGCTTTCCGGAACCAGATTTTGAATGTTGATATCTTCAAATTCATTGATTAAGTCTAGTTCTCTAGCCAAAATCAATAGCTTTCTTGCCACGTCATTTCCTGACAGGTCTTCTCTTGGATCCGGTTCTGTATATCCTTTTTCTAAAGCTTCGTTGATAATTGTGGAAAACTTATCATCTCTCAAAGAGAAATTGTTGAAAACATAGCTCAATGTTCCTGAGAAAACTCCTTTGATTCTTGTGATATTCTCTCCTGAAAGGTGTAATAATTTGATGGTATCAATTAACGGAAGACCAGCTCCTACATTTGTTTCATACAGATAACGTCTATTGTTTTTACTCAACGTATATCTTAGTTTTCTGTATTCTTCAATCGGAAGGGTGTTGAAAATTTTATTGGAAGATACCAGATCAAATCCGTTTTCTGCTAATGCATGATAGTTTTTTACAAAGTCTTTACTTGCTGTGTTGTCTACAACAATGAGGTTCTCCAATTGATTTTCATTGGAAAAATTGATTAATTCCTGAACGTCCGAAGAATGCTCTGCCGTTAAAACCTCATCAGACCAATTATTGTCAAACCCTTTTTTATTGAATGCAATTTTCTTTGAATTGGCTACTGCAACAACTTTCAGATCTACTTTTTTACGTCTTTTGATCTCTTCTGAAGACTCAAGAACCTGTTCGATTAATGTTTTCCCTACATTTCCATGGCCAATAATGGCCAGATGAACGGTCTTCGGCTTTTTGAAAATCTCAGATTCTATAATATTCCTGGTTTTTTCGTCCTGTGAAGAAGTCACCACGATATTTACTCTGTTTTCACCGGCAACCTGATTTAACAGCAATGGGAAAACGTTGTTTCTTGCGAGTTCTGCAAAAATTTTGTTAGAATCTTCTGCTACAAAACCTATAACAGAAACATTGTTGATACTGTATATTTGAGATACTTTTCCTGATTTTCTTTCTGTTTCAAATTCATCAATAAGACAAGCCACTGCTTTTTCAGCATCATTTTCGTGAACTAAAATAGAAATTCCGTTTTCTATAGCTTGCTGGGAGATTACTCCCACACTGATGCGCGCTAAAGTAAGCGCTTTAAAAATTCGTCCGTCAATTCCGATTTCCCCTAAGAAATCTTCCCCTTCAAATTTGACAATTGATCTGTTCTTCAAAAATTTTATTTCTTTAGCATTTTTCATTACTTATAAAATGTTTTTTATGATATTATTTAATTGTTGATATTCCATTAGGAAGGCGTCATGCCCATGTATAGATTGGATCTCGTGATAAGAGATATTCTCCTTTTTCTTTTTCAGTTTCTCAAAACACATTCGGATTTCAGAAGCCGGGAAGAATAAATCTGTATCTACGGAGATCATGTGCATTCGTGCTTGTATATTCTCCAGAGTAGTTTCATCAGCATTGATATTCATCAGTAAATGATTCATCAGCTTGTATGCTTGTAAACTAAACCTTTCGTTTAGCGCGTTACCATGATAAACCAGCCAGTCTTCTGATTCTAAGCGTTGCCTTTCCTGATTGTATTTGTTTTGAAATCTGTCGTTAAGTGATTCCGGAGTTCTATAGCACAACATCGCATGGATTCTTGCTTTTTGTAATGGTTCTTCTTTATCATTCAATAAAAATTTCTGAACCAGACATTGTGCATGAAGCCAATCATGTGTTCTGTAATCACAGGCAATGGGAATAAAAATTTCTGCCAGCTTTGGTTGTTTTGCTAACATTTCCCATGCAATTCCTCCTCCCAGGGAGCCTCCAATAATGGTATATAAATTTTTGATATGTAGAGCTTCTAATCCTTTCAGAAAAATATTGGCTATGTCTGAAGGCGTGAAGTCTTCATAGTCTTCAATTAAAAAATGATCGTATCCGTTTCCGGGGATATTGAAACACAGAACAGTGTACTTATTAGTATCAACGATCTGATTTTCGCCTACCAATTGTTTCCACCAGCCTTTTTCTCCGGATACATTTGAATTTCCGGTAAGGGCATGATTAATTAAAATGATTGGGGCTGTAAACAGATCTTTCCCGAAAAGCTCATAGCTCAACGAGATATTGTATTCCTTTTGGGAATGGATTTGATACGAAAGATTAATATAGTTTAGTTCTGTTTTCAATTCTATTATATATTTTAATACAATTGAAAATGCCACAGGAAATGGCTGAAAAGAACTTCAGTAAGTTATCTGTCCAAAATAATTTTGGTAGAACGTAGCACCTTCTTTGCTTGCGCAAAGGGTTGCTAAGGTTTCATAGGGTCTAATCCCTCAACCTTTCTTGATAACATTTTCAATATTTGAATGAACGAATGGTGCAAAGGTAGTTCTTTTCTTTTAAAATCAAAAAAAAAATAATTTAATATTTTAAAAAGCCCTTAAATAGAAGTCTCTCAAGGGCATATTAATTATTCTTCAGATAAAATGAATTGGAATTATTTTTCAAAAAAACTACCTTCGTATAGAAAAATGATGATATATGATCGCCGAAAAAGAAAGATTACAAGATACCAAATGGAAAAACTGGGGACCTTATGTAAGCAACCGGCAATGGGGAAATGTAAGGGAAGATTATAGCCCGGACGGAAATGCCTGGAACCATACCAATCATAATAATGCGGAAAGCTATGCCTACCGTTGGGGTGAAGAAGGTATTGCAGGAATTTCTGACGTAAAACAACTGTTCTGCTTTGCGCTTTCGTTCTGGAATAAAAAAGATAAAATCGTTAAGGAACGTTTCTTTGGTCTGAGCAATCCTCAGGGAAACCACGGAGAAGACATCAAGGAAATTTTCTATTATCTGGATAATACCCCTACTCATAGTTATATGAAAATGGTTTACAAATATCCGATCAATGAATTCCCTTATGATGAACTCGTTACAGTCAACGGAAGACGCAGCAAACAGGAACCGGAATATGAGATCTTTGATACAGGAATTTTTGATAATGATGCCTATTTTGATATTTTCATTGAATATTGTAAAGCAGATCACAACGATATTCTGGTAAGGGTAACAATATGCAACCGAAGCCAACAGGATGCCCCGATAGTGGTAGCACCAACAGCTTGGTTCAGAAATAATTGGAAATGGGGTTATAATACCTATAAAGGAGACATGAATGCCTCCGATGACGGAAGTATTACTATTGGACACGACAGTATTTCCATCAAAAAGTTTTATTCAAGAAATGGAAATGCTCAAAGTGTATTCTGCGAAAATGAAACCAACACTCCAAAGTTGTATGGAGCACCACAGACAGAAAACACTTATTTTAAAGATGGCATCAATGATTTTATCGTCCATCATAGTAACACCGTAAACCCTGAAAAAAGAGGAAGCAAAGCTTCTTTTTTAATTGATGAACTCATTGGAGCCGGGCAATCTCAGGTCTTTGAATTCAGACTATGTCCTGAGGAAAGCGATGAGCCTTTTGAAAACTTTGATAAAATCTTTGAGATCAGACAATCTGAAGCGGAAGAATTTTACCATGAAATTCAGAATGATACCACCAATGAAGACGAAAGGAATGTTCAAAGACAAGCTTTTGCAGGACTTCTTTGGAATAAACAGTTTTATCACTATAATGTTGGAAAATGGCTCAAAGGGGATCCTAACTTTGAGGCACCCAGAAACTTTAATCAGTATGTAAGAAATACGGAATGGAACCATCTTCACAATAAAGATATTATTTCGATGCCCGATAAATGGGAATATCCATGGTATGCAACCTGGGATTTGGCATTTCACTGTGTTCCTTTATCCATCATTGATGCTGAATTTGCCAAAGGACAGCTATTACTCCTTACCAAAGAATGGTACATGCATCCTAACGGACAACTGCCTGCCTATGAATGGAATATGAGCGATGTAAATCCACCCGTACACGCATGGTCATGCTTCAGGGTTTTTAAAATTGATGAAAAAAACAATGGAAAACCCGATTTATTATTCCTTGAAAAAGTCTTCCAAAAACTTCTTCTGAATTTCACTTGGTGGGTGAACAGAAAGGATAAAAACGGAAAAAATATTTTTGGTGGCGGTTTTCTTGGACTGGATAATATCGGAGCCTTTGACCGAAATATGGTTTTAGAGGATGGACAACATCTGGAACAAGCAGACGGAACAAGCTGGATGGCGATGTATGCGCTGAACATGATGCGAATTGCCATGGAACTTGCCCAATATTATCAGGTATATGAAGATATGGCCATCAAATTCTTTGAGCATTACCTTTATATCGCAGAAGCTATGGAAAATCTTGGTGAAGGAACCAAAGGGCTATGGAATGAGGAAGACGGATTTTTCTATGATGTTCTTCAGCTTGGAAATGGAAACAGTGTTTCTTTACGATTGAGAAGTATTGTTGGATTAATTCCATTATTTGCCGTAGAAATTGTAGATCACCGCCTTCTGGAAAAGATGCCGAATTTCAAAACCAGAATGGAATGGATCTTAAAAAACAAACCGGAACTCACCAAACTTGTTTCTCATTGGGATGAAGAAGGCCAGGGCAGAAAACATCTGATGAGCATCCTTCGTAAAAACAGACTGACTAAAGTATTATCAAGAATGCTTGATGAAAAGGAATTTCTAAGCGCTTACGGAATCCGGGCTATGTCTAAAGTATATGAGGAAAATCCATTTGTATTCTCTGTTCACGGCCATGAAAATGTAGTATATTATACGCCTGCAGAAAGTGATAGCAGAATGTTTGGCGGAAACAGTAACTGGCGTGGTCCGATCTGGTTCCCTATTAATTTTCTTATTGTAGAAAGCTTACAACGTTTCCACTATTATTATGGAAATAGCTTAAAAGTAGAATTCCCAACAGGAAGCGGTGAAAAGAAAAACCTGGATGAAGTGGCACAGAATATCAGTAAGAGACTATGTTCTATCTTCCTAAAGGATGAACATGGACAACGAGCCTTCAATGGAGGAAATCCGAAATTCAATTACGATGAACACTTTAGAGACTACATCACCTTTTTTGAATATTTCCATGGAGACAATGGCCGAGGCGTAGGAGCTTCCCATCAAACAGGATGGACGGCTACTGTGGCGAAATTGATAAAACCAAGACTTACCTTTTAATGGGCAATGAATAATAGGTAATGAGTAATAAAAAAACCGGATGAAACATCCGGTTTTCTTTTTGCATATATATTTTTTTGCATAAAGTCTATGTGGTAAGAATTTTTAAACCATATAGGTACATAGTTCTTAGAATGCTTATAAACTATTTTATTCGTGCATTTGTGTCAAATAAAAAATGAGGCTTAAAGGCCTCACTATAGTTTTAAATTTTTTCTCCGTTTACGAATACTTCGTATCCGATTTCTACGTTCGGTTCTAAAGTTTTCGATACAGAACAATATTTTTCGAAAGATAATTCTGCAGCTTTTAAAGCTTTCTTAGAATCAATTTCACCTTCTAAAAGGAATTTAACCATAATTGATTTGAAAGGTTTTGCATCGTCTACCTGAACTCTCTCCCCTTCTACTTCTGCCTGAAAACTTTTAATTTCCTGACGTTGCTTTTTTAAAATTGAAACTACATCTATTCCGCTGCATCCAGCCACTGCCATCAGGACACTTTCCATTGGAGAAACTCCTTTAGCTCCTGGCTGGGAAGTATTGTCTAAAAGGATGGAATTTCCCTGACTGTTTGTACATTCAAATAAAAAGTCGTCGTTGATTCTATTTAGTGTTATTTTCATTGTTGCTTGTTGCTTGTTGCTTGTTGCTTGTTGCAAAATTATAAAATTCCTCTGGCTTTTATCTCCAAATATTTATTGATAACGTCAATATTCAAATTCTCAGGAAGTGTATATACTGTATAAATCCCATATTTACGGAGCTCCTGAATAATCAGTTTCTTTTCAAATTCGAATTTTTCAGCAACAATTTCATCATAGATTTCCTGCATACTTTCCGGATTCTTATGAATCAATGTTTGTAATTCTGAGTTTTTGAAGAATACCACAACCAACAAGTGGTTCTTAGCAATTCCGCGAAGATATTTTAACTGACGGTTTAATCCATCTAGCGTTTCAAAATTGGTAAATAACAAAATAAGACTTCTCTGGTTGATCGAATATTTTACATCCTGATACAGTCGGTTGAAATCACTTTCAAAGAAATCTGTTTTAATATTATAAAGTGATTCTGATATTTTCTTAAGCTGTCCAGACTTATTCTCTGCTGCAATTTTATTTTCAGCTTTTTTGGAGAAAGTCATCATTCCTGCTCGATCTCCTTTTCTTAGAATAATATGAGATAAAGCCATCGTTGCATTGATGGAATAATCTAAAAGGCTCAATCCTTTAAAAGGCATCTTCATGGTTCTCCCTTTATCTATCAGCATGAAAATACGTTGTGATTTCTCATCCTGAAATTGGTTTACCATCAGACGATTGGCTTTAGAAGTTGCTTTCCAGTTGATCGTTCTGATATCATCTCCCGGAACATACTCTTTGATCTGTTCAAATTCCATAGTATGCCCCAACTTTCTTACTTTTTTTATTCCGCCTAACAGAAATTCACTCTGTAAAGCCATCAATTCATATTTTCTAAGATGGATAAAAGACGGATAAGAAGGTAACATCGCATCCTTCTGAAAATTGAATCTTTTCGAAACAAATCCTAAAGGTGATGAAGCATAAACATTAAGGCTTCCAAAATGATATTCCCCTCTTTCTTTGGGTTCTAAACTATACTGAAAGAATGTGTTGGCGTCAGCATTAATTGATTTTTCAATTAGAAAATCTCTTTTCTGAAACTGAAACGGGATCTCATCAATAATCTTAGTATTGATTTTAAAACTGTAGTTATTTTTAATATCAATCTTTACAAAGTTCTCATCACCATTGGACAATTTTTCCGGCAATATTCTTTGTGCCTGTACGGCATTTTTCTGATTAAAAATCAGCAAATAATCCACTATTACGGCAAGAAAGCATATCAGAAGTGCAATGTGGGCTACCCACATCAACACCGGAAAGAAAAATGTCAGAACATACAGTATCCCCACTCCAATGAGCGTAAAGAAGAAACGTGTATTGATATATAAGTTTTTCATTGTTTAGGTGGCTGGTAGCAGATTATAGGTTTTACAAGAGATCCTTACCTATTACCTATCTAGGGATTTCTATTCCTTCTAAGATTTGACGGATAATTTCATCTGCAGTAAGGCCTTCCATTTCTCTTTCCGGAGAAACTATCACTCTGTGTCTTAATACGGCATAACTTGCCTCTTTGATATCTTCAGGAGTTACAAAATCTCTTCCTCTTAATGCAGCAAAAGCTTTGGAAGCCGTAAGAAGAGCTAACGAAGCTCTAGGTGAAGCTCCCAGATACAGGAATTGATTTTCTCTGGTGTTGATAATAATCTTCGCAATATATTCCATCAATTGAGATTCCACGATGATTTCCTTAACCAAATGTTGATAATTTTTCAGTTGCTCTGCCGTAATAACATGGTTTACGCCTTCTGTTTTATCTTCTTTTTTGCTTTCGTGTTGATTTTTAATGATGGCGATTTCCTGCTCAAGATTCGGATATCCCACAGTAATTTTGAATAGAAAACGGTCTAGTTGGGCTTCAGGAAGTCTATATGTTCCTTCGTGCTCTATCGGGTTCTGCGTAGCTACTACAAGGAATGGTTCCTCCATCATATAACGGGTACCATCCATTGTAATTTGCCTTTCCTCCATTACTTCAAATAAAGCAGCCTGAGTTTTCGCCGGTGATCTGTTGATCTCATCAATTAATATAAAATTGGAGAAAATAGGTCCTTTTTTAAATTCAAATTCAGAATTTTTCACATTGAAAACTGAGGTTCCTAAGATATCAGAAGGCATAAGATCCGGTGTAAACTGAATTCTGCTGAAACCTACATCAATGGTCTTTGCTAATAATTTTGCGGTAATCGTTTTTGCTACTCCCGGAACACCTTCAATAAGAACATGTCCGTTTGAAAGTAATGCTGCCAGAAGATGTTCTATCATTTTCTCCTGTCCTACAATTACTTTTCCTATTTCCGCTTTTACCTTATCCAGGCTTGCACGAAGCTCAATCATATCAATTCTTGACTGAAACTGATCTTCGTTCTTATTAAGATTTATAGAAGATTGATTTTCTATGTTTGGGTTATCAAGATTTTCCATATTTTTTTTTCTTTGGGTTTGATAGGACTTCGTTCTATCTTTTATTAAATCGTCCCTTGGGATGCTTATTTATTTTAATATCTCGTCAAGCAGTTTATTGATTCTTGTCAGATCTTCCTTCATAACGCTTGCATACGGATCCTGTGCTCTTTTGATAAGGTTAATAGCCTCATTAATCATTTCTATGGATTTTCCGGTTTTCATCTGTAGTTTCTTAGCAAATTCTTCATCCAGATTTTGTGTATCAATCAGAAGATCCAGCCTGACTTTATTTAGAAAATATTGGGCTTTTTTAGCCATCATGTCATGAAAATCACCTTCCTGAAGATAAAGATTTCCGATGCTTTTCACAAAATCCAGTGATGTATTTCTCAATGGTTCTGTAACGGGTACAATTCTCTGTTTTCTTTTAGCATTGAAGAAAATAAAGAGGATGAGCCCCCCAAGAAATACCCACCATGCATATTTCAATGCTGGATTTCCCAATACAAATCTCATGAAGAAACGGGATGTCTTAGTGTTATTATCAACAAACCAAAGGGTTTCCCTATCTTGAAGATAAGAGAAAACATCCTGTGCATATTTCACATTTCCAGGCTTCAACAAATAATAATTGGTAAGGAAAAGTGGTTCACTGTGAACATAGAAGTTTCCTTTCCCAAATTTCACCTTGATAAAGTTAGCCTGATCTGTATTTTTACTCTCCACCGTCTTTCCCAATACTTCCACTTCAGGCTTAATAAATGAGAACCCTCTTCCTGAAGGAAACTTATCTAATTGAATAAAGTCATTTTTATATTTTTGATCTGTAAGCTTTAGTACATTCTCTTCTTCAAAAGAAATTTCTGAATCATAAAATCCTATACTGTCTGAAATCTGCTTAGGCATACTGCTTATCACCAGCATAGCATCTGAACCTTTTGATACCTGATCCATAATCTTTTTCCAGGATTCTGTATCAATATCAGTTTCAATAATGACAATGTTATGAACTTCTTTTTTATGTTGGTTATAATATTCGTAAGGAGCCCGATCTATTTTCTTCAGATGAGTTTTAAAAAGATCTTTTGCTTCGTTATCAAATACAAAAAGGCCAAATGGAGACTTCTCATTGATATCAAAATTTTTACGCCAGTCTGTAGTTTCTTTTTTATTCACTTCAAGCAATGCCAAAATAACCATCACAACGATGAAGATCACAGCATATATTCTGAAAGTCTTATTCATAGTTAATTAGGTTATGGTTTAAATGCCTGGTATTGATTTTTAAATCTCTGGTAACTCTGTTCGTCAATATTGAATTCACCATACCATACATAATCGAAAATGTAAGACAGATCGAAAAATTCATTTTTAAGCTGGGTAGCTTTTAGTTCCGACACATAATCTTTATTGGTTTTTTCAGGATTCCAAGCAATCAGTTTCTTATCACTTAATTTTTTAAGAATAAATAAGAACTGATAACGAACGGCTGAACGGTAATCTCCAGCATGTTCAAATTTTGCAATACTTTCCGGAAAATTGATTTCATGGATATTTTCATGAAGTTCTTCTACATTCAGGTTCAGTTTTTTATTTTTTTTACCGAAAATAAAACTCCCGTCTTTTCCAAGAATATATTTAATAATAAAATATAGAAGAAAGCCTACCAGAATAATAGCAAAAAGCCGAACAAGTGCTACCGTCATTTGGGAAGATTTTTCAAAAACGGTCTCTCCAAAAATGCTTCTAAAAATACGGTCTATTTTCTTCAATAGTTTTTGCCAGAAAGATTCTCTGGGTTTTGATACAGAATAATCAAATTCATTTCCTTTATATCTTGATGGAATATTTTTCTTAAACTCTTTAGGATATACAGTATTTTCAGAAATAGGATTTTTTGCCAGTACGGAATCTGCACGCAGCATATTATGATAATGTCCCGTTGTAAACAGTGAATCGCCCATATCATTTTCATCCTGAGCTTTAACAAGGCTTAGGGAGAAAACGAATAATATGAAAAAAAGAACCTTATTCATTAATTCCAATAGTGTCTATTTCTTCAAGCTCTACTTTCTGATGAAGATCCGTTCTGCTGTCATAATACATGAATCCGGCATTCACATACAACAGATTCGAAAGGAAGAATGAAAGCAGCATTGAAATTCCATAAAATACAAAAAATATGATTCCGAAAGCACCTGTAAAAGGGTCTTGCTCAAAACTTCCATCGGGTGTAGAGGTAAGTATTGAACCGTAGAAAAAAATCATGGGAATATAGGTAAATACAGAGCTGGCAATAGATATGATAATAAACATTACAAATCCTGCACCCCAATATTTCCAGTAAGGAGATTTTTCGCTTCCGTTAGGATAAGAAAATTGTGACCGGATAGAATAACTCAGACTTTCCATAAAACCTCTGCCCGAATTAAAATAATCATACATCAGAAATGTAATCACATTAAATAATGTAGGATAAACAATCATTACAAGAAAAATCCCAATAAGCACAAATATCAGAAGATAGGAAAACCCTGCTATAAATAAAGATAAAGGAATTACAATAAATGTCATCCCAATACACAACTTACCAATTCTACCTATATTTTCTTTAAAGTCACCTAAGATCTCATCGGTCTTTATATTTTTTGCTCCGGCAGCGATTCTTTTCAGATAAAAAACAGGATAAAGATAATTGACAATAGCCAGAATCATAAAAAGCAGGAATGTAACTATCCCAACTCCGATCAGCATTCCGGCGTTGTCTGAAAAATACCTTTCAAAATAATAAGTATCTCCCCCCAGATTAGAGCCGAAAATTTGAGAAAAAAGCTCTCTATACCCAAAAATAAAAACAGTTACCATTAAAATCAACAGTAAGCCATTGATCAGAATGTAGTTCTTAAAATAATTCTTTCCGTATAATTTGAAAAAATTGAAACTGTCACTGATGAAAGTTCCAAAATCTCTTTTTTTATAAAATTGTATCATTGATGTGTTTATTAGTTTTTTTATTGACTATAACCGGATATACAAAATAGTAAAATCCTATAATCGCCAGAGATCCCAGAATAATAATCAGGTTCAGGATGATAGGCATTTTTAAAGCATGTCTTGTCACATACCCTTCGATAATTCCGGCACAAATAGTGAAAGGAACAGTGCTTAAAAATATTTTAAAAGAATCTTTAAATCCTTTTTTAAAAGAATTAAATCTTGAAAAGGTTCTCGGAAATAGAATAGATGCCCCTAAAATCAATCCACACATCGCTTCTACGACCATAGCAAAGATTTCAAAAACGCCATGAAGCCAAATTCCTCTGGCGCTCTCCTTCAAAGCACCATAATCATAAAAAAAGTATTGGAAAGATCCTAACATAACACTGTTGGAGAGCAATGCAAATAAAGTTCCCACTCCACCAGCAATTCCGTAGATATATAATTTAGCACCTACCTGGATGTTGTTGAAAATAATACCAATGGTTGTTCCCCAGGTTGTTCCACTCTGATATACTCCAACTGCATTATTTTTTTTAATATTTTCAATAGTCTCATTTACATAACTTTCACCAAGAATAATATTCACAAAATCTTTATCATACATAGCAGAAAGTACGCCTATAGAAGTAAAAAGAACAAAAAACAGAAAAGCATACAGTAAATATCTCCGGTACTGATACACCAGCAGCGGCACTTCTGTTTTAAAGAAATACACCAATCTGTTCTCCTCTACTCTTTTGGTTTTATAAATCTTTTGGAAAATTTGTGAAGATAGGTGATTCAGATAAATGGTTGTATTACTTTTAGGATAGTAAGTCTGGGCAAAAGAAAGATCATTGATCAGGTTAATATATAACGAAGACAGGTCATCAGGATTTTTTTTAATTTTCCCATCAATAACCTGTTCTATTCCCAACCATTTTTCTTTATTTTGTTTAATGAAATAAACTTCTCTCATAATTGTAAGGCTAAAATAATAAAAAATATGTCTCAGATTGCGATAAATACCTCACAAAATGTAAATATTAACTTCAATACGGCAAGTGTTGGAGAAAGAATGCTTGCATTTATCATTGATCTTCTGATAAGAGTTGCTTACGTTGTCATTGTTCTGTATTTGTTTTTCAACATCCTGGACTTGGGATATTTACTTAATGGTCTGGATAACTGGTCTGTAATGGCAGTTTATATTATACTCACCTTCCCTACTTACATTTATCCTCTTGTTTTGGAAAGTTTGATGGAAGGGCAGACGCCAGGGAAAAAACTCATGAAAATCAGAGTGGTAAAGATTGATGGATATCAGGCCAGTTTTGGAGATTATTTAATCCGTTGGGTATTCAGGCTGATAGATGTATCTTTTGCAGGAGTGGTAGGCCTAATCTCAATGATTGTTTCCAAAAACAATCAGCGTCTGGGAGATATCGCTTCCGGAACGGCTGTGATTTCTTTAAAAAACAATATTAATATTTCTCATACGATTCTCGAGAATATCAATGACGATTATATTCCTTCATTTCCTCAGGTTATTGCTTTAAGTGATAATGATATGAGAATCATCAAGGATAATTATACTAAAGCTGTGAAAGCGGACGACCGCCAGATCATCAGTAAACTTTCCAATAAGATCAAAAGCATTCTGAAACTGGAAATAGATCCTACAAAAATGACGGAAAAACAGTTTATTAATGTTATTATTAAAGATTATAACTATTATACAGGAAAGGATAAATAGATTGTCACTAGTCAATTTTGCTTCGCAAGTAATGAATAGCAGGACTATCAAACCCAATACATTTTATCAGTCCTCATAATTTTCGTATCTTTAATAATAACAATAAACCTTCTATCATGAAATTTGAAAACAACAGATCTGGAAACGGCGGAGTTCTTACCCTGAATAATGAAATAAAAGAAGTAGGAAGATTAACCTATACAATTTTTCCTGAAGATCATAAATTAATTATTTCTTTTGTTCTGGTTCATCCTGAATTTGAAGGACGAGGAATGGGAAAATATCTGGTAGAAGAAGCCATCAAATTTGCAAGGGAAAATAATTGGAACGTTTATCCTCACTGCTCATATGCAAGAGCCGTAATGATGAGAATGAATGATGTGGATGATATTTTCTTAAAGAACTAAGACATCCTTCACCAGGATTTCTTCAATATTATCAGGATAATCAACTTTAAGGTGATGATCTGAAGCCACCCATTCCATAATCTCCTGCAAATTTAAAACCTTAGAGTTGGGAATTCCCATTTTATCCAGAGCACAGGCATTGCATTCCTGCTCATATTGATTGTGAATTGGGATTACAAATAATTTTTTATCCATGAAGAGTGCTTCTGCAGGAGTTTCGAAACCTGCATTGCAAAGAATTCCTTCACACCCTTCAAAATATTTCAGATATTGGATTTCATCAATAGGAAATACTTCAACATTTTTTACTTTAACCTGTACTTTACTGTATTTTGAAAACACTTTCCACTCTACCGGAATTTTTCTCAGAACTTTAATGATATTTTCATCTGCAAAGCTCGGAAGATAAACAAGGTAATATCCTTTCTTATAAGGATTAAGATTTCTTATCTTTCTTCGGATTACCGGTTTTTTGATTTGGGGATGATAATTTTCAAAATGAAAACCGATTTTCCTTTCACTCGGAACATAATATTTTAAAATCATTTCTCCCAGAAAATCTTTCTTTTGAGGCTTAGGGGTTTCCGGAAAGCTCATAGAAGCCTGATGACTAAGTTCAATCATTGGCAGTTTCTTTAATTTAGAAGCCCAACCTGTCAAAGGTTCATAATCATTGATGATTAAGTCATATTGGGAAAGTTCCAATCCCCTTATTGTCTTTGCTGCATCAATAAAGCTATTATCAGTAAATGTTTTTCGATAGGATAAACCGCCTGTTTTATTATAAAGCAGGGAAATACCTCTATATTGAAAATTAATGTCAAAATCGGCCTTTAATTGCGATTGATGACCACTGATGAGCGTATCTACCGAAGCATACTTTTTGAGTATCGGAATAATCTCTTGTGCCCGCGCCACATGCCCATTGCCGGTACCCTGAAATGCATACAAAATTTTCATTAGGTAAAATTGGTTACAATTTTTAAAAGCTCAGAATTATCCATCTCCTGGATTTCCTCAATTTCATCATCTTTCAATAAATGCTTATGATCGTCATAATAAAAGATCTTCCATTCCTTATCATTATATTCTAATGCTGATAAGTTTTCAATCCAGTCTCCGGAATTCAGATAAATACAGGATCCTTTTTTATTAACAACCTCTCTAATCTGCGGCTGATGAATATGACCACAAATTACATAGTCATATTGATTATCAATGGCCAGCTCAGAAGCCGTGAGTTCAAAATCTCCAATGTACTTTACCGCTTTCTTTACATTATTTTTTATTTTCTTTGAAAATGAATATTTTTCTTTACCCATTTTCTCTAAAAACCAATTTACGACATTATTAATGATAATTAAAAGATCATATCCCTTGCCACCGAGTTTGGCGATCCATTTTGAATGTTGAACTGATGCATCGAAAACATCACCATGAAAGATCCAGGTTTTCTTCTGGTCAATAGTCAGGCAGATTTTATTACAGACTTTAAGTTTCCCCAATTCAAAATCGGTAAACTTGCGGAACATTTCATCGTGATTTCCTGTAATATAATAAACATCTGTATTTTTAGTAGCAAATGAAAGAATTTTTCGGATCACTTTCAAATGAGGTTTAGGGAAGTAAGACTTTTTGAATTGCCAGATATCAATGATATCACCATTCAAAACCAAAGTTTTAGGCTGGATAGAATTGAGGTATCTCAGCAATTCTTTAGCCTTACATCCATAAGTTCCCAAATGAACATCCGATATAACAACTAACTCAACGTTTCTTTTCATCCGTATATTTTTCAGCTTTTAAATTGGCCGGACGGAACGCCTATTATTTTCCAAATCGAAAATACATGAAGGCGTTTCATAGTTTTTCACAAAGAAACTAATTGAAAGTTAACTATATATGAATGCTATATTATTTTTTATAAAGAGTTCATTAGCTCCTCAGTAATTTCCATATTGTGGTAAACGTTTTGCACATCATCATCGTCCTCAAAACGCTCAAGCATTTTCATATTCGCTTTGAACTGTTCTTCATTTACCTCTTTTGTATTATTTGGAATTCTTTGTAATTCTGCACTCTTCGCTTCAATTCCCAGTTCATCTAATTTATGAGATAAAGACCCGAAGTCTTCAAAAGCAGTAGTAATCATTACTTCTTCTTCATCTTTTTCTACATCTTCAGCTCCTCCATCAATCATTTCCATTTCGAAATCATCCCAGTCCATTTTAACTTGAGCTAAATCAATTGTAAAAATTCCTTTTCTGTCAAAGATAAATGCCAGTTCACCATTTTTACCAAGATTCCCGTCAAACTTATTGAAAACAGCTCTTACATTGGCTACCGTTCTGGTTGTATTGTTTGTAGTACATTCTACAAAAAAGGCAACTCCTCCTTGCCCGTATCCTTCATAAGTAACTTCTTCATAGTTTTCAGCATCTGCACCGCTCGCTTTTTTGATTGCTCTTTCTACGTTATCCTTAGGCATGTTTGCCCCTTTAGCGTTTTGGATACATCTTCTCAAAGCAGGGTTAGCTTCAGGATCTGTTCCTCCAGCTTTTACTGCTAATGCAATATCCTTACCTATTTTAGAGAAAGTTTTGGCCATTTTATCCCATCTGGCCATTTTAGAAGCTTTTCTATATTCAAATGCTCTTCCCATTTTAAATTTTTAAATTTTCAACAAAATTACTCAAAAGTCTACAAAAAAAAAATACCTCCAAAAAATTGGAGGTATTCATTATTTAGAAAAATTAATTATTTTTTCTTTTTAGCAACAGCTTTTTTCTTAGCTGGAGCTTTTTTAGTAGCTTTTTTAGCTGGAGCTTTCTTAGCAGGAGCGTCAGCATAATCTTTCTTAGCGATTGCATTCCACTCAGCTTCGTTCTCAATAGCTTTAACAACTACTTTTCTGTCTACTTGTCTTTCAGCGTCAGTAGCTTTAGCAGGAACAGTAGCTTTAGTAGCACCTACACCTACAGACTTAAGAGCGTTAGCATCTACACCTCTTGAATCTAAAGCAGCAACTACAGAAGCAGCTCTTTCTCTAGATAATTTCAAGTTGTAAGCAGCAGCACCTTTAGCATCAGTTCTACCTTCTAATAGATAGTTACCTCCATCTTTCTTAATGATTTCAGCAGCTCTATCTAATGCTGGCTTAGATTCAGCTTTAATTGTAGCCTTGTTGAAGTCAAAGAATACACTCTTGAATGTTGTTTCAACTTCTTCAGCAGTTTTAGTCTTAGGTTTAGGACATCCGTTGTATTCTGGAAGACCTGGAACTGTAGGACAAGCATCATCTTTATCAAGGATACCGTCACCGTCTGTATCTGGCCAAGGACAACCTTTGTTTTCAGCAGGACCTGCAACAGTAGGACAAGCATCATCTTTGTCGATAACACCATCACCGTCTGTATCTGGCCAAGGACAACCGTTGTTTTCAACTGGACCAGCTACATCTGGACATTGATCGTCTTTATCTGGAACTCCATCACCGTCAGTATCAGGACATCCTTGGAATTCTGGTAAACCTGGAGTATCTGGACAAAGATCATCTTTATCTAGGATACCATCCTTATCTCTATCTCTGTTTCCGAATCTGAATAAGATAGAAGCAGAAGCTTGCCAGAAGTTAGCAACTGTAGATTTATCACCTGGAGTTGATACATAATCTCCTTGGATACCAAGACCGAAGTTTTTAGTTACCCAGAAGTTAGCACCAGCACCTGTAGATACAGTAAAGAAGTTAGCTTTACCATTCTCGTTACCATCTTTTCCATTAGGTACGTTGTAATCTAATACATTTCCATTAGCATCAAGCCCATTTTTAGGGAAAGTTTGACCAGTATAGTCATGTCTTAGGTAGTTAGCACCAACTCTTAAATATGGATCAAACCAAGATTCTTCGTTCCATAAAAGACCTGCAGCTTTAGCCTGGAAACCAATACCTGTCATTAAGAAAAATTCTTTCCCCATGTTGAATCTTTTGTTTTCAACATTTCCAACAGAAGTTTGCCAGTCAATAACTAAACCTTTACCAACGTTTCTAGCAACTGTTAACTTAGATAATGGAGGTGTAATAGAATAGCTGTTCATATTGAACAGATTCTTTGTCAAATTTTTCGCAGAGAACGTATTACTGAAACCTGCACGTGCAGCTACATGGTTTTCTGCGTGAGCACCAACTCCGATTAACCACGGATTGTTGGTAGTCTGTGCGAAAACAGTAGAAGCAACAGTAAGCGCCAATGCTGAAATTCCTAATTTTAGATTTTTCATAGAATTAAATGATTAAATAATTGATAATGCAAAATAAATATAATTTTTCTTTATATACAAAGTTTTTCAAATGATTTTTAACTTTTCTTTAATATTCTGTCCAGGTTCCGCTTATTTTCTCTATCTTTAATGGCCTCTCTTTTATCGAAAAGCTTTTTCCCTCTACCCAGCGCTATCAGCACTTTTGCTTTACCTCGATCAGTGATATATAATTTTAAAGCTATAATCGTGTTTCCTGCATCTTTTAACTTTTTTTCAAGTTTTTGCAATTCTTTTTTGTGCAAGAGCAATTTCCGTTCCCTTTTTGTTTTGTGGTTGTAAAAAGTACCCAATTTGTACTCATCAATCATCATATTAATGATGTATAATTCCCCATCAATAAACTGACAGAACGATTCTGTGATAGATGCTTTAGAAGAACGTAAAGATTTTATTTCTGTACCCGTCAAAACCATCCCGGCTTCATATTCTTCAAGAATTTCATATTCAAAGCGGGCTCTTTTATTTAATATATTAACTGTTTTCTCAATCTTCATTATTTTAAAATTTCGTTAATGAAATATATAAAAAATACCATACATTTAAAAACTTGACTATTATATTATTACAATATACCCAAATTCTTTTTGTATTTTTGCGCCAAATTTACAAAACTATATGTTAACAGTATCTAACTTATCTTTACAATTCGGGAAAAGAGTTCTTTTTGACGAGGTAAATATTATGTTTACCAAAGGAAACTGCTACGGGATCATCGGAGCAAACGGGGCGGGAAAGTCTACATTCCTTAAAATATTAACAGGAAAGCAAGATCCTACAACAGGTCACGTATCTCTGGAACCAGGGAAAAGGATGTCAGTTTTAGAGCAGGATCACTTTGCTTATGATCAATATACTGTTCTTGAAGCTGTACTAAGAGGTAATAAAAAATTATTTGAGATAAAGGAGGAAATGGATGCGTTATACGCAAAAGAAGATTTCTCCGACGAAGATGGAATTAAAGCGGGTGAATTAGGTGTAATCTATGATGAAATGGGTGGATGGACTGCTGAATCTGATGCACAAACCATGCTTTCCAACGTAGGTGTTAAAGATGAAATGCACTGGCAAATGATGAGTGAACTTGAGAACAAAGATAAAGTAAAGGTTCTTTTGGCTCAGGCACTTTTCGGTAATCCTGATGTATTGATTCTGGATGAACCTACCAATGACCTTGACATTGATACTATCTCTTGGTTAGAAGATTTCCTTGCTGATTATGAAAACACGGTAATCGTAGTATCTCACGACCGTCACTTCTTAGATACAGTGTGTACTCACATTGGAGATTTAGATTATGCGAAGCTTAACCTTTACACAGGTAACTATTCTTTCTGGTACCAGGCATCTCAATTGGCAACAAGACAAAGAGCTCAGGCTAACAAGAAAGCTGAAGAGAAGAAAAAAGAACTTCAGGACTTCATTGCCAGATTCAGTTCTAACGTTGCTAAGGCTAAACAGGCTACTGCAAGAAAGAAAATGATCGACAAATTAAATATTGACGATATTAAGCCTTCTTCCAGAAGATACCCAGCGATCATTTTCGAAATGGAAAGAGAAGCGGGAGATCAGATTCTTGATGTAAAAGGTCTTGAAAAAACAAAAGACGGAGAGTTATTATTCTCTAATATTGACTTAAACCTTAAAAAGGGAGATAAAGTAGCCGTACTTTCTAAAAACTCTTTAGCGATCACAGAATTTTTCGAAATTCTGGCTGGAAACGTTGAAGCAGATAAAGGAACTGTTGCTTGGGGAGTAACTACTAACCAATCTCACATGCCTTTAGATAATACTAATTTCTTCCAGGAAGATTTAAGCTTGGTTGATTGGTTGAGACAATTCACGAAAAATGATGAAGAGCGTCACGAAGAATTCGTAAGAGGATTCCTAGGAAGAATGCTATTCTCTGGTGATGAAGCGTTGAAATCTTGTAAAGTACTTTCAGGAGGAGAAAAAATGAGATGTATGTTCAGTAGAATGATGCTTCAGAAAGCTAACGTTCTTTTATTAGATGAACCTACCAACCACTTAGACCTTGAAAGTATCACGACATTGAACAACTCATTGTCTAACTTCAAAGGAAATCTTTTATTGGCTTCTCATGACCACGAAATGTTGTCAACGGTCTGTAACAGAATTATTGAATTAACTCCTAACGGAATTATCGATAGAGAAATGACTTATGACGAATATCTTGCTGATAAAAAAGTAAAAGAATTAAAAGAAAAAATGTATTCTTAATCTGATACAATAAAATGAATATAAAAATACCTCAAGGCTATGCTTTGAGGTATTTTTGTTTAAACAATAAATAAAATAATTATTTTGTAAGTTTCGTCGTTGGAAGCGTAACAGTTCCCGGATCTTTCCATAATCCGTCTTTTTCTGCTCTCTTTTTGATTGCTTGAGCTCTTTTTTCACTATCCGGGTGAGAGTTAAACATTTTTTCAAAACCGGATTGTGTACTTCCTTCAGATAACAAAGCTAGTTTCTTGAAAGCGGAATAAGCTCCCACTACGTCATATTTATTAGCCTTCATAAACTCATAAGAATAGGTATCTGCTTCAGACTCCTGCTTTTTGCTGTGGGAAGCATCTAAAAATGCATTGGCCATTTTTCCGATCTGGCTATCATTAAGAGTTGCTACTGCACCAGATGCTGATGAAGCTGCGTCTAATGCTGCTGCTTTTAAATAAGCTGATTTCATGGCATCTTTCGTATCCTGATTTTTAACGTGACCAATTTCGTGACCAATTACAGCCAATAATTCGTTATCCGTCATAATATCCATCAGAGAAGAAAACACACGTACACTTCCGTCTGCGCAAGCAAAAGCATTGATATCTTTCACTTTATACACTTTATAGTTCAAATTCAGACCGTCTTGTGTTTTGTGTTTTCCAAACAACTTGTTCAGTCTTACTGTGTAAGGATCTTTGGGTCCTGCTACAGCATTGTTTTTATCCATCCAATCTACAGATTCTTTGGATAATTTAATAGCATCTTCGTTGGTAAACGTTAAAGCTTTGGCACCATTTGAAACAATTCCGGCAGCTTTTCCAAGATTGATTTTCTGTGCACTGATCGAATTCATTGCCCCTAAAAATACAAGGCATACGATAATTTTTTTCATAGTCATTTAAATTTGGAGCACGAAGGTAATTAATTTTTAACAATTATTAAGTCAAAACTTCGTTCCCTATCCCACCAAAATGCTATTTTTTTTCCTTATTTTTGTGAACATGAGTCAAAAATGGATTTACAAGCCCGAACCCGATGAGGAAATTGTGGACGGACTAAGTTCGTCACTTGGTTTTGGTACTTTTGAATCTAAACTTCTCGTTCTTAGAGGAATTGACAATTATCAGAAGGCGAGAGAATTTTTCAAACCAAACCTTAACGATATACACAGTCCGTTTTTAATGGCAGACATGCAAAAAGCTGTAGAGCGTATTGCTACTGCAATTGAAAATGGCGAAAAAATATTGGTATATGGCGATTATGATGTAGATGGAACTACAGCTGTTGCTTTAATGTACCTTTACCTCAGCAAAATTGTTGAGAAAAAATACCTGGATTACTATATTCCTGACAGGAATTCTGAAGGATATGGAATTTCTACAGAGGGAATTGATTTTGCCAAAGAGAATGGTTTTTCACTAATCATTGCACTGGACTGCGGAATTAAGGCTCTTGATATGATTAATTATGCCTCCAGCCTGGAAATAGATTTTATCATCTGCGATCACCACCTTCCTGGTGAAGAAATTCCTAATGCTGCAGCTGTATTAGATCCTAAAAGAAGCGACTGCCGATATCCGTTCAAGGAACTTTCCGGATGCGGTGTAGGTTTTAAGCTTTGCCAGGGATTGAATACCATCTATAAACTTCCGGACGCAGAATTATTTGAGCTTACAGACCTTTTGGCTATATCCATCGCTGCAGATATTGTTTCGATGACCGGAGAAAACAGAGTTCTTGCTAAAATGGGATTAAAAACCCTTAGAAAAACAAGAAACCTCGGATTAAGATTATTAATTCCCGAAGATAAGTTGTCTCATTTTGAAATTTCAAATATTGTTTTTGAAATTGCCCCTAAAATAAATGCTGCAGGGAGAATTTCCCATGGAAAAGCTGCAGTAGAACTTATGGTTTCTGAGAACCTGAAACATGCCAACCAGATTGTGAGTGACATCATGAACCTCAACGATGAAAGACGTGAACTGGACATGAACTCTACTCTTTCGGCTTTGAACCAGATTATAGAATCTCAACAGGAAACGAAACACACTACCATTGTTTATCATCCTGAGTGGAACAAAGGGGTAATTGGAATTGTAGCATCAAGACTGATTGAAACTTATTATAAACCTACATTGGTTTTTACGGACGGAAATAATGGTGAAATGGTAGCTTCTGCAAGATCGGTTTCGGATTTTGACGTTCATGAAGCTCTTGATCTATGCTCGGAATATTTCCTTAAATTTGGAGGACATCATGCTGCTGCAGGACTTTCAATGGAGAAGGATAAGTTTGATGCTTTTAAAGTAAAATTTGAACAGATTGTTTCTGAAAAAATTCAGGATCATCAGAAAGAACCTTCTATCTCAATTGATACTGAAATTACCGTTGACGAAATTAACAGAGAGTTCATCAATTTCCATAGAAAACTGGCTCCGTTCGGACCTCACAATATGAAGCCTATCTTTACACTTACGAATCAAAAGCTTTCAGGCTATGTTAAAACGATGGGTAAAGACAACAATCATCTAAAGTTTTATATCAAGCAAGAATCTACGGGACGAAATATTGAATGTGTAGGTTTCAAACTCGGACAGTTTGTAGAGGATTTTAAAAATAAAAATTTTGATCTGGCTTTTACGCTGGAAGAAAATCATTGGAAAGGCAATGTAACTCATTATCTTAATATCAAAGATGTAAAGTTTAAGGACTAGATCATTCATTTACTATATTATCCCTTTCTGCTATCTAACAAATATGAAAAAAATCGGTTTATTCTTCGGATCTTTTAATCCGATCCATATTGGACATCTTATTTTAGCCAATTATATTTTGGAAAATTCCGATATGGATGAAATGTGGTTTGTGGTGAGTCCACAAAATCCTTTTAAAGACAAAAAATCTTTATTGAAGGACCACAACCGATTGGATATGGTACAGTTGGCAGTAAAGAATTATCCTAATATGCGTGCTTCCAACGTGGAGTTTTCTCTTCCAAAGCCAAGTTATACCATTGATACGCTTACTTATCTGCATGAAAAGCACCCAGACTATTCTTTCAGCCTGATTATGGGCGAGGACAATCTGGATAGCCTGCACAAATGGAAAAATTCTGAAGCTTTGATTAAAAATCATCATATCATTGTTTATCCAAGGGTGTTTGAAGGAGAAAAGAAGGATTCAGAATATCTTCAGCATGAAAATATCTCTCTGATAAAGGCTCCTGTGATAGAACTTTCTGCTACAGAAATCCGTAATATGATCAAAGAAGGTAAGAATGTGAGGCCTATGTTACCACCTGAAGTTTTTGAATATTTGGATGGAAGTAACTTTTATAAGTAATTTTGCAAAACCATTAATAAGAGATTAAAGTGGGAAACTGTAGAGTCCCCTACCTTTAATACTCAACTTATTCTACAAAAATGAACTTCATCGAAAATTTCTTCTCAAAATATTCTCAGGAAAAACTCATCAAATGGTTTAAACAGATTTGTCTTGCGGAAGCTATTTCATGTGTTTTATTATATTGTGTGGCTATGATCTGGATCCGGTATGATGAAAATCTCTATTCTATTATTTTCATCAGCGTCATTGGTAGTCTACATGGGTTATTTTTTACACTTTACCTTTTACTCTGCATTCCCGCAAGAAAAATTTATAACTGGGATGACGAAGATTTTGTGTTCGCTTTATTAGCAGCCTTTTTCCCCTTTGCTACGGTATGGGTCGATAAAAAGTTGGCTCAATTCGACAGAGAATAAAACTATTTTTCATAAAATTTCATGTTTCGCTGTAACAGAATTATTGTTACAGTTGTCTTATTATACAGAAAGGTCAAGCAGTGCATTTTTAAATACTAATTTTTAGTAACTGAAAATCAATAAGTTAAATTTAATTCAAATTATTTTTAAGTACTTTGTATTGCATGATACTAAATTTATTATATATCTTTGTAATGTTAAATAACAAACCATACAAGCTATTAATTAAAATATAATAATCATGAAAACTCAAATTCTCATTGCAGCACTATTCTTCAGCGGACTGGTTTCCGCTCAACAGAAAAAAGATAGTTTGAAAGTAAATGCTATTGAGTCAGTCAATATCAAGAAACAGGTTTTCAAAAAGCAGGGAGACCGTCTTGTTTATGATGTGGCAGCTTCTCCTATCGCTAAAGGCACTAATACGTTCAACCTTTTAAAGCAGACTCCAATGATTTCCAGCATTGATGGTAAAACCTTAAAGATTTTAGGTAAATCTGATGCTGTTATTTATATCAATAACAAAAAAACCAATATGGATTCTGAGGCATTGATTGAAATGCTGAAGTCTACTCCATCGGAAGATATTCAGAAAATTGAGGTCATTACAGTTCCAGGAAGTGAATTCCAGGTGGAATCTAAGGAAGGGGTCATCAACATTGTGATGAAGAGGAACAAAAATAATGGCTACAACGGGACATTGAAAATGCAGAACGAACAAGCTTATTACAACAACCCTAATGCAGGAGGATCTTTTAACTTCAGACAGGGAAAATGGTCAGGAAATTCTAATTTTAGAATGGGTAGCTGGACAGAAAGACAAAAATATACACTATCTAACGGGGATCCAACCTTCAGAAATGAGTCCTATGGCTCTAATGATGATCCTAATAAAAACTTCGGTGGCGGATTTAATATTGATTATGAAATCAGCAAGAAACAAAGTCTTGGATTATCTTATAATATGAGATATAATAAGAGTTTCAATTCTGTTCTGGATATGACGAACTGGCAAAATGGAGTATTAATGGACAGAACTGTTAATTATGAAGATGCTCAAACCAGAAATCACTCTTTCAATTTGAATTATGAGATCAAAACAGATTCTATAGGCAGTAAACTTACCTCTAATGTTTCTTATTTATGGTTTAACAGAGATAAGGTAAGTTTCAATGAGAGTATTCCATTCAATATTGATCCTTCAAGTGCAGAGTATAAAAAGAGATATTCTGCTTTACAACAATCTGTACCCCAAATTATCAACAATTATGCAGCCAATATCGACTATCTGAAAAAAACGGCTAAAGGGGCAACATGGTTAATGGGAGTTAGCTATAATTACACCAATACAGATAATGATACAAGACAAGACAAATTAATCGGCGATGAATTTGTAATGGATACTAAACAGACCAATCATTTCATTTATAAAGAAAATATTTTAGGTATTTATTTAAACTATGAAAGAAAACTGACTGAAAAGTTATCCGGAAAAATAGGTGCCCGTTATGAAATGACCAGAAGTACCGGAGATATTCTTGGAAAAACAGGATTTGAAAGAAATTATAATAACCTGCTTCCTTACCTGAATTTAAATTATGCCATCAATTCCGACCATAATTTAAGTTATACTTTCTCCAGTAGAATCAGAAGACCAAGATTTTGGGAGCTCAACCCATCCAGAACGTATTTTACTCCAACCAATTATACCCAAAATAATCCTTTTGTACTGGCTGCGAAGTTCTATAATCAGGAGCTGAACTATATGTACAAAAATGCATTCTATGCTAACCTGAGTTATACAATGGTAGACGATGCCGCAGCTTCTGACCTGCTTCCTTTACAGGGAATTTTAACCACTCCGCAAAAGGATGAAAATGGTAATTACATATACGATCAAGCGGGTAATATGCTTATGGATAAAATAAGATTCCTGAGATACATCAGAACCAATTATGGTAAGAATAGAGAAATCAGTTTGACGCTTGGAATGAACAAGTCCTGGTTTAAAGATATCTGGACCACCAACTATTCCGTAAATCTAGGATATATTACTTACACTGGTGGTGTATGGCAAGATCCTACTTCTCAGCTTGGGCCATACGAATCGGAAGAACTGGAACCTTACATCGTAGATGTTAAAAATTACAATATGTCTGCAACTATCAATAATGTCGTTCGTCTTTCTTCTAAAAAGGACTGGTTTCTAGGAGTTAATTACTTTTTCGGAAGTAAAGTAGCTATGGAAGGTGGTACAATAGGGGTAAGACAAAGCTTTGATATCAGTTTGAAAAAAATTATCGGTGACTGGACCGTAATTGCAGAGGCAAATGACCTATTTAATCAGAGTTTTTACAGAGTTAACAGTATACAGCCTAACGGGAAGTATAATAATATAACGAACTTCAACTATCCACGATTAATAAGCATTGGAGTAACCTACAATTTCGGAAATCAGAAACTGAAAAAAGCAAGGGAAATGAAATCAGCGAATGATGCTGTAAAATCAAGAACCTAAACTATAAAAACTTACCACTCTTAAAAAAAACAAACATGAAACGTATACTTTTGTCAATTGCAGTCATATTCGGAACTTGTGCTTTTGCACAGGAAAAGAAATCTGACTCGACAAAAACTAAAAATATAGAAGGGATTACCATCACCAAACAGGTTTTCAAAAAACAAAGTGATCGTCTGGTCTATGATGTTGCTTCTTCTCCTATAGCCAAAGGAAATACAACCTTTGATATTCTGAAACAGACTCCGTTATTGTCTTCCACCGATGATAAAACATTAAAGATTGCAGGAAAGAACAATGTGTTAATCTACATCAATGGAAGAAAATCCAATATGGATGCAGAATCATTAGCTCAGTTCCTTAAAAATACTCCGGCAGAAAACATCCAGAAAATTGAGGTAATTACAGTTCCGGGAAGTGAATATCAGGTAGAATCTTCTGACGGGATCATCAACATCGTTTTAAAGAAAAAAATGAGTGATGGTCTTAATGGAAATATGAGATTCTCTAACACTCAAGGTAAATACAATGCCAGCCAGGCAAGTTTCTCTGCCAACTACAGAAAAGATAAACTGGGAATAAGTGCCAGTCTCAGTGGTGGTGAAAATATTGAAGCTCAAACCTATACTCTGAAGAACAGCAGTAAAAATGCATCCAATGAATCTACAGGTGATATTGATGATCCAAACAAAAACATTGGCGGTTATCTGAACATCGACTATCAGTTAAACGATAAAAGCAACTTAGCTCTATCCTGGAATACCTGGGCCAATAAGAGTTATAATTCAACGGTAAATTTGTTCAATACTATTGTTAACGAAAAAGGCCCACGTTATACATGGTCTAAAAATAAAGAAGATGCAAGAAGTTATAATAACTCGCTCAATTTAAATTATGAATTGAAAACCGATTCTTTAGGAAGTAAACTGAATGTAAATGCAGCTTACCTGAATTATAAAAGATTCCAGGCTATAGATAATATTACTTATAATTCTGACATCAACAGAAACATAGGAAATAAGTCTATACAGATGTTCCAGGATCTTCCGCAGATTATCAACAATTTCTCCGGAATGGTGGATTACATTCAAAAATTTAAAAATGACCTGACCATTTCCATTGGAGGAAATTATAATAAAACCCAAACAGATAACGATACAAAAAGTGATACTTACTTTTTTGACCCAGAGGATACGCCAAAGTTAGCCCCTAACCACTTTATCTATGATGAAAGTATCTATGGTTTCTATGTGACTGCTGAAAAAAAGTTTTCGGATAAGTTCTCTGGAAAAATTGGAACAAGATATGAGATCACTAATAGTTTAGGAACCTCAGATAATCCACCTGAAGGGGCAGAAGCTCTTAAAAGAATTGAAAGAAACTACAATAATTTTCTTCCTTACCTGAGCCTTAACTATACTATTAATGATAAGAACAATATTTCCTATTCATTTTCAAGCAGAATGAGAAGACCAAGTTTCTGGGAAATCAATCCTGTGGTGAACAAGCTGACTGATGACAATTATACACAAAACAACCCATTTGTAAAGGCTTCCTCGACTTATAATCAAGAGCTAATGTACATGTATAAGAATTCATATTTTGTAGTTTTAAACCATTCTTATATTAAAGATGCTATCACCCAGGTTCCTCTACAGGGTTATCCTGTGAAACCTAACGGAGATACTGGTCAAAATCTTGCTTTAAGATATATTAGAACCAATTTTGGAGATAAGCAGGAAATGTCAGCGATGATAGGAGTCCAAAAATCATTTTTTAAACAGTATTGGACAACCAACTTCAGCATAGGAGTTCAGCATAACAGGAACAACGGAAGTTTGGATATGGATCCTACCACAGGGGACCGATTCAAAGATGAGCTTGGAAATTTTGTAACCTATGTCAATAATGTAAATTCTACCAGTCTTTTGATTCAGACCAATAATACCATTCGTCTTGATAAAGCGAAAACGTGGTTCCTTGGAGTGAACTTTTTCTACATAGACAAACAGCAGATAGAATTGGGGATGTTACGAGGTTTATCAAGTTTAGATCTTAGCATCAAGAAAAACTGGAACGACTGGACTTTTGCCCTGAATGTAAATGATGTTTTAAGAACCAATATTGTAGTAATTGATGATTACCAAAGCAACGGAAACTATAACTATATCCACCAGAATCAGTATAAAAGAAACTTAACAGTGAGCCTTACTTACAATTTCGGAAATAAAAAACTGAAAAAGGTAAGAGATATTGAAGGGGCTTCCGATTCTATCAAAAGCAGAACCAGATAAAAACTATCTTTCTTCATATTCAATCAAATTATTTTGTACACAAACCTGTTGATTCTTCAGCAGGTTTTTTATCTTTAATTGTATGAAAAAGAGCTTAGTATTCATCACCTTTTTTATTTTCTTTTTATTGACAGCCTGTAAAGAAAGCAAGATCAGTCTTGGCCATAATGTCTATTTTAATAAAGAAGAAAATATTCATTATGGAAATAACCCAGATCAGGTTATGGATCTTTATATTCCTGATAAAAAATTGATCGGAGAACGTGAAGTTTTTATTATTATTCATGGTGGCGGCTGGCGTGGTGGAAATAAATCCCAACTTACCTTTTTTACCCTTTCCATGATGCAAAGATTTCCAGATCATATTTTTATGAATATGAACTACAGACTGGCCTCTGCTACACAATATGGAATTCCCAATCAAACGGATGATATCACAAAAGTGACTGAGTTTCTAAAAGAAAGATTAAGTTACAGCCCTAAGTTAATCCTTTTGGGAAATAGTGCCGGAGGTCATTTATCTATGCTTTATGGTTATTATTTTCATGCTGATAAAGAGGTAAAAGCAGTTATTAATATAGTAGGTCCTGCTGATCTTTCAGATACAGGTTTTAAAAACTATGAAGAATATTCTTTTGTAGAAAAGCACCTGGTTGACCCAAAAATACTACCTACTGCAACCTCACCCGTCAACTTTGCCAGCCCAATACATTGGATTACGTCTGCTTCTGCTTCTACTCTTTCTTATTATGGAACAACAGACCGGGTGGTTCCTTTAAGTCAAAAGAAAATTCTGGATTCTATTCTCAGCAAAAATAATGTTATCCATGAGTCATATGAATTCAAAGGAGGACATCTGGATTGGGATAAGCGGCCCAATAATACTTTTCTTATTGATAAAATTGAAACATTTCTAAAACATATTGATAAAAAATGAATACTTTAAATGGAAGCTGGGAGCAATAGACTGGAAGTTATAATACACACTCATTGTAACGGTAATCATAGATTTGATTAGTCTGAAAAAAACTAATCAAAATATGTGATATTTCTGTTTTGTACTTCAAGAACTTCCCTCTCCCAGCTTACTGCCAAGATATTACATCCTCAGATAAAATATTATCTTATTCAGATTTTACGATTTCTGTTCTTTCAGACATTCCATTGGCATTGAAAGCTTCGATCTGGAAATAATAAGCATCCGTTCTGTCTGCACCTGTAAAAAAATATTCGTTCTTTCCATATACCATGATGCTTCCGTATAATTTATCCGGAGATTTCCCCCAATAAATTACATATCCGTCTGCTTCAGAATTTTGCTGCCATTTCATCCAGATACTTCTTCTTTCTCCATATTTCTTAGCATCAGCTCTGAGAGGGACAAACCCTTCTACTTTTCGGGGCTTCTCCCCTGCTCCTTTCCCGAATACCCTGAAACCACTTAATGCAAATTTCCCTGTGGGCATTTTCAGATTTTCAATTTTAAGGAATCTTGCCGATGCAGGCTTTTCAAGCTCAACATAATCATGAGGAACATCTTTGGTATTTTTGCTTTTATCCACAATAATATTCCATTTTTTTCCATCATTCGATCCATAGATTTTGTACTGGTGCATTTTGCCTAAGGTCTTCCCCATAAATTCTGCATCCTGATCCGCATAATTAATCTGAATGGCATTGATTGTGGATATCTCCCCAAGATCGGTCTGAAACCATTCTCCGGAATTTCCGGTTTTTGCACTCCAATAAGTCTTAATATCTTCATCTACGGCAAAATTGGGTTGATAGCTTCCCAGAGTAGATGAAACCTGAACGGGTTTATTATAATTCAGCAACATCCATCCGGCAAAAAGACCTTTTGAAAAGTCTTTCCCTTTCGCATACTGCGGCAGGTAAGTCGGGTAATCCCCATAAGCTGTATTGGTATACATGACATCATCTTTATCAAATCCTGCCGGCCATATTCCCAGTCTTCTTTCAAAATTATTTTTTGTGGAAATAAAAATGGTTGAAACATGCCACCAGTTTTTATAATTGTCTTCAAAGGTTGCCCCATGTCCGGCACCTCTTGCAAATCCTCCCGGTTTATAAGAAAACGGATTGTGCTGCTGATATTCAAAGCCTTCCAAAGGATTTTTGCTAACATATACACCATCGGAATATCCGCTAAACTCTGTTGCCGGAGCACCATACTGCATATAATATTTTCCATTGTGTTTGGTCACCCAGGCTCCTTCCACAAAGGGTTGAAGAAAAACATTATCGTTATATTCCCCAAACCTTTCCCATCCGTGATCTTCCGGCTTCAATTTAAGGATCGGTTTTACAAAGCCTTCAGATTGAAGGGTTTTCACTTTTACTTCTGTTCCTAATAAAGGCCATTCGTTGCTGGAACCCCAATACAGATAAAGCTTGTTTTTATCTTCATCATAATGGAATGCAGGATCCCAAGCGCCAACCTTTAAGGTGTCTACAGCAATTTTCCAATCGTCTTTGGTGGGATTGGTACTTTTCCAGATAGGAAAATCCTGCTCCCAGGTAGAACCATACACATACAGGGTATCTTTCATAGCCCAGGCAGCCGGAGCATTAAGATCATGAATGTATTTATTGTCTCTGAGAAATTTCCTTTTTACAAACTTCCAGTCCAGCATATCATCACTGTACCAATATCCTTCCTGGTTCGTAGAGAAAAGGAAAAGTTTATCTTTAAAATTGACAATTACCGGATCTGCTGTAGCACGATGTTTTCCTTGTTTTGAAAAGACTTCAAAAGGGGTATATCCATAATCTATATTAATTGGATTACAGAACGTTTTCTGTTGCCCTACCACAAATATTCCTAGGAGAATTGCTAAAGATAAAAAGTATTGTCTCATTTTTAGATTTTAAACATTCCAGGCAAAGTTAGCTAACTTTTTCCTGTTTCTTCATGTAAAAAACATACAGAAACTTTTATCCTCTGAATGATAAAAAAAACTTCTGACCCTGTTTCCAAAGTCAGAAGAATATAATGGTAATGATTTTAATTATTTTTTAGGAAGAAAAACCTCAGCAAGCATACATCTTGCACTTCCACCACCGTTTACTTCAATGGTATTTAAATCAGAGTAAATAATTTCGCAATATTTTTCAATGGCAGCTACTTGCTCCGAAGTTAAAGATTGATAAGCTGTCTGACTCATAACAAGGAATTTTTCACCTTCTTTATTCTGAACCTGAAGCATATTTCCTGCAAACTGCTGCATTTGCTCTTCTGAAATTTCAACGATTTCTTTTCCTGAATTTTTAATGGTTTCAATCACCTTTTCTCTTTCCAGCTCATCATCAATACAGTCAAGACAAATAACGACAAACCGGTCTGCCACACACATCATTACATTGGTGTGATAAATAGGAAGTCTTTCTGTACCCACCGTTTGATAAGAATGGAAAACTACTGGTGTGAAGCCATATTTTTCACAGAATTCTCTGAATAGGTTTTCATCTAATCTCAAGGAAACAGATCCGTAAGCAATCTTATTATCGTGATCGAAGATCATACTTCCTGTTCCTTCCAGGAAATGTCCCTGAGTTTCAGGAAATGACCAGTCGTCAATTTCAGCAACTTCAAATCCCTGATCTTTGATACTTTCTATAATATCATCGCGTCTTTCCACTCTTCTGTTGGAAGCGAACATCGGATATAAAACCACTTTTCCATCTTTGTGGAAACTTACCCAATTATTAGGGAAAATGGAATCCGGTGTATGAGGATCTAATGTATCTTTTATGGTAATTACATTGATTCCTTTCTCTCTCAGCTTTCCAACAAAGGTATTGAACTCTGCTAAAGCCTTTGATTGAATATCAGAACCTGTCTGTTCTACCTGAAAGTAATTATTTTTTGCAGTTTCTGCGTTGTAACCGAATGCAATCGGTTCTATCATTAATACTGTATCTGTCGTTTGCATGTTTTTAAAGTTTGAGGGTGTTAGGGTATGAGGCTTTGTGAGTTGTCAGTCTGGTCTATCGATCCTTCTGTTCCGTATCAAACGAAGAAAATGAGCACCATTTTTCTGACTGATTAATCATATTAATTAACATCCCTATTATTTGATTATACTGATTATGCAAATTATTAAATTGCTCTTCATTCATATAATTGCAGGCGTAAGCAAACTGAAGCCATGTTTGTGATTCCCGTGCTTCGCCTTCAGAGTCTGTAAGTTTAGCAATAAAGGATTTCTCATATCGTCTTTTCCCCCATGCTTCACTTATATTAGCTGTAACAGATCTTGATGATCTTCTTATCTGGTCTGTAAGAGAATAGAGTTCTTCTTTTGGAAAGATCTTAGAGAATTCATAAATCTGTTGAGCTGCCTCAAAAGACTTTTGATAAACTTTTAGGTCTTGATGAAATTTAATTGTTGACATAATGATTAATTAAGATTAAAAAATTATACTCAAACTCTCCCAACCTAAAAACACTCCTACTCTAATACTCTAATACTTTCCTACTCTATAACTCAATTACTCTCTTACAAGAGGCATTGTAGAGCATCTCAACAGTCCTCCCATTTTTGAGATTTCTCTGTAAGGAATTTCTTCCACAGTCATTCCCCACTCATTTCTTAAATGGTTGTTCATTCTCGTGAATGCTTTGTCTGAAACTACAACATCTGGAGAAATAGAGAAAATATTCGGGAACATTTCAAACATTTCTTCATCGTTGATGTGGAAACAGTTTTCTTCTCCGAAAATATCGATGATTAGGCGGTAATCGCTTTCGTCTACAAATCCGTTTTTGTAGATGATACATTTGTCTTCTCCTACAGGATTGAAAGTACAGTCCAGGTGTAAAATTCCTTCAAAAGGTACTTTATCATTTTTCTTCAGTTCAAGATCAATAATTCTTTTCTTCGGAAAGTATTCTTTTAAAATTTCAATGGCATACTCGTTGGTTCTTGCCGTTTTATAATTTCTGTAATCTTCACTGAAGCAGGTTCCGATGAAAATAAAATCATTCCATACGATAACATCTCCGCCTTCAATATGTGCTGTTTCCGGAAGATTAATAATTTTTCTCCAGGCTACTTTTTCAAATACGCTTTTGTATGCTTCCTGCTCATCTGCTCTGTCTGCAATTACGTTGGAAATAATCATTTTATCGTCAATTACAAAGGCTACATCTCTTGAAAAGACCTGATTATAATCTTGGATAATGCTTGGACGAAGTACTTCAACGTCATACTTTTTTAATACCGTTTCAAAAGCGTTCATCTCATTGATGATATCCACTTCCTTAGGATAAATGTTGTGTTCGATTGAGTAATATGACTTCGCGTCATAACTCTCCTCTAGTGTGGGAACAGCTCCCAATGAATTAGGCTGGCCTAGAACTACTGACTTCAGCCTACCCGTTTCGTTTTTAATGTTTAGTCTCATAAAGATTTATGCAATACTACAAATATAAGTAAAGGTCTCTATCTAGAAAATTTTTGGATTATTTTATGTCTGAAATTTGGCCTTTGCAAGCACCTTCTTTTAGCGAAATTCTCCCCCTATCCAACAAACCGTAGTATAAAGCACACAAAAACGTCTACAACCTACTATATTTCATCTACATAAGAACAGAAAAATAGATTTTTTTTACAATTTAACATCCTACATTAGTGATATAATTTTCGCGGAATTATATATGCTAAAACTTTATTATTAACATCAAAAATCAAAGTCATGAACAAGAAAAATCCTGTGCTGAAAAATGCACGAAAATTAGAAAGAGACCAACAAAAATTTATTATTGGAGGTGAATTTACAGGGCCTAGAAAATGCTGTGAATATGATGATGTTACTGGAGCATGCTTCCTCTGGGTATGTAACAGATGTGGTTGTCCATAAAATATTGAGAAAGCCGTTTCATGAATTTTGATACGGCTTTTTTAATGCGCCTACATCAAATTATATGTAAAAGGGTTTTTGTAACAGTAACTTTCAATTTCACCTTTCTGAGCCGTACTCTATCTTCTTTATTTTATGATAAAAAATTGTTGAAATTCTATTTAATACAATACAACTTATTAAATTTCACACACATAATAATAAAAAATTCTTTTTTAAACAAAATAAAGTCATATATTAGTGATATAATTTATCATTAAATTATATTATTTAAAACTTAACTATCAACATCAAAAAATCAAAATCATGAACAAGAAAAATCCTGTGCTAAAAAACGCACAAAAATTAGGAAGAGAGCAACAAAAATCAGTAGTAGGTGGAATAGGAATCTCAGCAGGCAAAAGATGCTGTGAATGGGATCCGTCAGGAAAATGCACGCTCTATACTTGTGATAGATGTCAATGTCCATAAAAAAATCAGAACTTAACTATCTATTAACATCAAAAACAACAAAATCATGAACAAGAAAAATCCTGTGCTAAAAAACGCACAAAAATTAGGAAGAGAGCAACAAAAATCGGTAATCGGTGGAATAAACAGAGAAAGATACTGCTGTGAGTGGAATGAAGATGGTAGCTGCAGAATCTGGACATGTGGTAACTGCGTTTGCCCTTAATAAAATAATAAACCTGCTTTTCCAAGCAGGTTTTCTTTTATCTTGCTCTATTCTCTTCATCCGTTCTCTGGGTTTCTTTTGCCTGATATTTTGAACCACCAAAACTATAACTCAGTGAAAAAAAGAACCGGCTGTTATCCCACCAATGCCTAAACTGATTGTCTATAATCTGTTTATACCTAAACTCTAACTTTTGATCATAAGTATCAAAAATATTATTATAGCCGATCTTCGTGTTCAGCTTATTATCCAACCAGGATTTTTGAATGGATAGATCTATGCTATAACGTGGTTTGATAATATAAAGACTGTTTCCGGTTTTAGATTCATAATTAGTAAATAGATTAATGGTGTATCCTTTGGGTAAAGTAAACACTTGATTTACCCTGATTTCATAGTTATAAATGCCCAGTGTAAAAACCTGATCAAGATAAGGTCTGAACTCATAATTATAATATCCAGTAATCTGGCTTGTTATATTCCACCATTTTGTAATTTTCACTGGAAAACTTGTTTCCAACACTGCAAAATTACGGTACGGAAGGTTCGTTCCCAGATATTCCAATACATTGGTTTTCGGATTATATCTTGGATAACGGGTCATAACATCTTTTTCTTTTCCTACCGTAAAACTTGTGATCCAATTTTTATATCGATAGGTTGCTCTGACCTGGCTGGTAAAAGAAGGCTGCAAATAAGGATTTCCCATCCAGTAATTCAAAGGACTGAAGTAATACCGAAACGGATTAAGCTGTGAAAAAACGGGTCTTGTTATTTTTCTGCTATAAGCCAACGAAAACTCATTAGATTTATTGAAAGTATAATTTGCACTGAAGGATGGTAGCCATTCCAGATAATTTCTTGAAACAATAGAATCTACAGTAACAGCATCAGAAATACTATTTGTATTTTCAAACCTTAATCCTGCATTGATCTGAAGTTTTCCAAATTTTTGTTTATATGCCAGATAACCTGCAACTATTTTCTCTTTGTAGGAAAACAGATTAGTTCTCCCGGGATCGAAGACAAACTGGTTATTTACTGATAGCGTGTCATATCTCATATTGTTATGGGTATTAGACTGGCTATATTTAAGCCCCGCTTCTATCTCTGCATCCCCTATTTTTTGAGAAGCATCAATTTGTCCTGTATAAATATCGATCTTATTGACAAGGTCAGATTTCCAATAGGACAATACTGCTGAAGAAGGCTTATCTTTATTAATAAAATCGTCCTGCTGTTTGTTTTTCACCGAAAGATAATTACCTAAAAAACTTATCTTAAATCCTTTATTCTGAAAAGAATAATCAGTAGTAATTCCGTAATTGTTCTGGAAATAGTACATTGGGTTTTCATTTTCGGTATTAAAAACAAGCTGTGTTTCACTTTTGTCCGTAGTATATAATGAACCTAAGCGCATCCGGTCAATATCCCTGAAGTTACCTCTGAGATTCAGGCTTAGTCTATTTTTATCATTCAATCTGAAATCAGCTCCTGCCTGAATGCTGTACACCTTTATCTGATCCTCCTGATAGGTCCTGGTCCTCATAACATTGGTATTAGCTAGCCTTTGTAGGGCATTGTATCGGTAAACTGAGATTCCATCATTATATCCAGCCTGCAAACTGTACGCTACTTTTTCTGTGTTATAAGTAATATTCAAAGTATTCTCCCGGGAATTGAACTTATATGCATACACATTTCCATTATAGCTTCCTTTCCAACCCAGATTGGTATTCTTTTTTAGTTTAATGTCGATAATTCCCTTAAACTCAGCATCATATTTTGAAGATGGATTCGTGTTTACTTCGATAGATTCTACCATTTCTGGTGATAAAGACCGCAAATAAGCCTGCAACTCCTGATTACTCATTACAATAGGTTTGCCATCAATGAATATGGCGGGGGTCTCTCTTCCCCCAATAAAAATTCCCTCTTCCTGATCAACAGTAACTCCCGGTGTTTTTCTCAGTACATCGAGAAGATGGGTAGAAGTTTTAAAATCTTTATTACCGGAAACAGCCATCGTCAAATTTCCATCATTTAATTTGATTCGTCGTGGGGCAGATTGGATCACGACTTCTGAAATGTTTGTTGTCGGAGGCTTTTGTTGAGCAAGAGAATCTGATACCTTTTGTCCTGTGGTTTGCTGTGCATTACCAAAAACAGAAAGAAAAAGCAGTAACAGAAAGAACCATAATTTGATCATCATAATTTTTAAATTTTATGAGATCAAAAGTATTGGCTTGTTGCAAAAATCAGGTTTTGAAATTAAAATTCCGCAGTACGAAATTATAAATTAAGACTATGAAACCCAGTATCAGAAGGTGTTTGTGTTTGCTTGTATAAAAGTGGTGTTGTATTCTTTATTTTCTTGAACGTTGAAAAGAAAGTTGATTTTGAGTTGAATCCTACTTCATAACCAATCTCTTCAATTTTTAAATAAGAGCCATTTTCTATTTTTCCACAGGCTTCACCGATTCTGTATTCATTAATGTAGGTGGAAAAACTTTTACCTAAGTTATCGTTCAACAGCTGGGAAAGCTGATGAGTCGATATATTCATTCTGAAGGCAAGGTCACTTAATTTAAGATTCGGATTTTTATAGAGTTCTTCTGCGTTCATCAGTTTTTCTAATCTGGAAGCAAAATTATCCGCCTGCTCTTCGGAAATCTTTTTATTGGAATATCTGTTCCCGGGATCTTTTACCGGGATCTGCTGATCTTTTTTATTGAATAAGATTAAAAAATTAGCATACAGAACGAATGAAAAAACCAAGCTTCCTCCTGCACAATAGATCTGTATCCAACCTGTAGAAATAAGCTGGTAAGTCAAAAAGATAATCACATTACTGATCAGAACCGGAAGAACAAATCTGTTAGTCCTTATAATATTCTGCTTAGAAAAAATATAATACTGATAAACTGTGAGACAAATAAATACTGACCAGACGGTGTATATAAAAGTTCCAATATAACGATCCCAAGTCACAGGAAAGAACAGATAAAGCAAACCTACAGTTCCTAAGACCAAAGTAAGGATTCCAAATAACATGCGGCAATTTTTCAAATCAAAATATTCCTGTTGAAAAGATGCCTTCACATAATAATATAAAGCTGGACCTGTAAAGAACAATGCGGCCAAGCCCAAATAAGGAATTAATCTTGGTAAATCAGGGTAAAAGTAGATGCATACTGAGATTCCCACTCTTAAACTTAGCATGAGCAAAAGAAGTCCAAGGAAAAAATCAGGTATACATTTCAGTTTTTTGACAAACAGCAGATAAATACCAAGCAGCAACCCATTAAAGGCTCCTACTGCACTAAAGAAAAAAAGCATCTGCTGTCCGAAGGTCATGGCTTATTTATTTTTCTAATATCAATTGTTCTATCAATAGAAACGGACTTTAGTCCATTTCATCGATAAATATCATTCATTTGGCTTTAGCCGAAACTTATCTTTTTACAAGAGTAAATTTAATAAATTATTGAATTGAATTCCAGATAGATGGGATTTTTTTAGGTTTTGGCTAAAGCCAATGGAATTTTTTATTTCTAAACGGGCTAAAGCCCGTTTCTATTGAATAATAAGCGTTGTGGATAACATTGTGGATAACGTTGTTCGGGTATTATAATGCCCTATATCCTTAGCCCCGATAGAAACGGCTACCCCACAGCAGGTTTTGGACAGCATGGGCGCGAGGAGTAAAAGTGGATAGCGGGAAACAGCTCCTAACCATTAAAAAACAAAAAATCCCAAAGCAAGCCTTGGGATTTTGATATGGTAAAAGCAAATATTATCTGCTTGCGATATCGATATAGTTTCTTTCCTGAGCACCTTGGTAAACCTGTCTCGGTCTTCCGATTGGGTCTCCTTTCAATCTCATTTCTTTCCATTGAGAGATCCATCCTGGTAGTCTTCCTAATGCAAACATTACAGTGAACATTTCTGTAGGAATTCCTAGTGCTCTGTAGATGATACCAGAGTAGAAGTCTACGTTTGGATATAGTTTTCTTTCTACGAAGTACTCATCTTCAAGGGCTACTCTTTCTAACTGCATTGCAATATCAAGAGCCTTATCCTGAATTCCTAATGCTTTAAGGATATCATCAGCAGCTTTCTTGATAATTTTCGCTCTTGGATCGAAGTTTTTGTACACTCTGTGTCCGAATCCCATTAGACGGAAGCTATCTCCTTTATCTTTAGCTTTAGCTACATATTTAGATACGTCACCACCATCTTTCTCAATAAGCTCAAGCATTTCGATTACAGCTTGGTTAGCACCACCGTGAAGTGGTCCCCAAAGTGCAGATACTCCAGCAGAGATAGAAGCAAAAAGACCTGTGTGAGCAGAACCTACCATTCTTACTGTAGAAGTAGAACAGTTTTGCTCGTGGTCAGCGTGAAGGATTAATAGTTTATCTAATGCATTTACTACTACCGGATCGATTTCGAAATCAGCGTTTGGTAATCTGAATGCCATTTTGTAGAAGTTCTCTACATAGCTTAGGTTGTTATCTCCGTGGTTTAATGGTAAACCTTGAGTTTTTCTGTACGTCCAAGCACAAAGGTGAGAGAATTTAGCGATCATCAGCTCAGCTGCGTGATCCATTTCTTCTTTAGAGTTTACGTTAACGGCTTTCGGGTTGAAAGCTGTCAATGCAGACGTCATAGAAGATAAAACTCCCATAGGGTGAGCAGAACGAGGAAAAACATCAATGATCTTTTTCATCTCATCTGCGATGAAGTTATATTTTTTAATATTGTTGTCGAAAGAAGTAAATTGATCCTGAGTAGGTAATTCTCCATGTAATAAAAGATACATTACTTCTGTAAAGTTAGATTTCTCAGCAATTTGCTCGATTGGATAACCTCTGTAGAATAATTCTCCTTTATCTCCGTCTAAGTAAGTGATGTCGCTAATAGTAGCTCCTGTATTTTTGTAACCTAAATCCAGAGTGATTAAACCTGTCTGGTCTCTTAATTTTGAAATATCAATCCCTCTGTCTCCGATAGTACTATCCACGATTGGATATTCATATGAATTACCGTCGTAATTCAATATTACTTTGTTGTCTGACATTATTTATTTATTTTTTTTAAATATACCACTTTCCATAAAATACGGCAAACAAAAATTATCGCTTGCCGTTATTTATAAATTCAATTATCTTTTTATTTTAAATGCTTCTAAACCTGGGAAAATTGCAGTTTCACCTAGCGCTTCTTCAATTCTCAACAACTGGTTGTATTTTGCCATTCTGTCTGATCTTGAAGCTGAACCTGTTTTAATTTGACCACAGTTCATTGCAACCGCTAAATCAGCAATGGTAGAGTCTTCAGTTTCCCCAGATCTGTGAGACATTACTGAAGTAAATTTGTTGTTCTGAGCCATCTGTACTGCTGCCATTGTTTCAGAAAGAGAACCAATCTGGTTTACTTTTACAAGGATTGAATTTGCAATTCCTTCTTTTACTCCTCTTGATAATCTGTCAACGTTAGTTACAAATAAATCATCACCTACCAATTGTACTCTGTCACCGATTTTATCAGTTAACATTTTCCATCCTTCCCAGTCATCTTCCTGCATACCGTCTTCGATAGAAATGATTGGATATTTAGCAGCTAGTTCAGCAAGGTAAGAAACCTGTTCTTCTCTTGATCTGTGTGCTCCTTTATCTCCTTCAAATTTTCTGTAATCGTAAGTTCCGTCTTTGTAGAATTCTGAAGCGGCACAGTCTAATGCCAACATGATATCGTCACCTGGCTTATATCCTGCCTTTTCGATCGCCTGAAGTAAAGTATCTAAAGCGTCTTCAGTACCGTTGAATGTAGGAGCAAAACCTCCTTCATCACCAACTGCTGTAGAAAGACCTCTTCCTTTAAGGATTGATTTCAGATTGTGGAAAATTTCTGTTCCTTTTCTCAATGCATGAGAGAAAGAATCAGCTTTTACCGGCATAATCATAAATTCCTGGAATGCGATAGGCGCATCTGAGTGAGATCCACCATTGATTACATTCATCATTGGAACAGGAAGCGTGTTTGCGTTTACCCCTCCTACATATTTATATAAAGGCATTCCCAGTTCTGCTGCAGCTGCTCTTGCTACTGCCAAAGAAACCCCAAGGATTGCATTAGCACCTAGATTTCCTTTGTTAGGAGTACCATCAAGCTCAATCATAATCTGATCGATATAGTTTTGTTCAAAAACTGGCTGTCCAACTAAATTCTCTGCAATTACTTCTTTTACATTTTCAACAGCTTTCAAAACTCCTTTCCCCTGATATTCTGAACCTCCGTCACGTAATTCTACGGCTTCATGTTCTCCTGTAGATGCTCCTGAAGGAACAGCTGCACGTCCCATCGCTCCGTTTTCTGTAAATACATCCACTTCAATGGTAGGATTACCTCTGGAATCTAAAATCTGTCTTGCTTCTATGTAAGAAATTGCACTCATTTTTTATTTTTTTTAGTTTAGACAAATTTAATCAAAATTTAACTTTTAGGGGTATTTCAGGAGATATTTTTGAAATAAATCCAAGTTAAATTTTAGTTAATTTATATTATGATAAACAGGAGAATTGATAGGGTGGAATTATGCTAAAAAACTCTCCGGATCTTATAATCCGGAGAGTTGAAATTGATGTTTGATGTTCTTTTACCTATCATCTCTCTATTATAGTTTCATTCTTCCTAGTCCAACTAATAAATTCAGTGCCACAATAAGGTTACCTTTCTTTTCATAGTCGCCATTAAAGTCTTTTCCGAATGAGAATGTTAGCCTTTGGTTTTTAGTTAGCTCATACTCAAAATTAAGAAGATATTTCCAGGAAGCTTCAAAATCTGATTTATTCAAAATACTTCTATAAATACATTCTCCACTCAAAAAAAATTTATCATCAAATAGTCTGAATATCAATCGTGAACCCATATCTAAAGTATGCAGATTTTCTTTTTTCAATGATGGGTTTGCCAAAGATGAATCCGGATTATATAAATATCTGGCCATAAAAATAAATGTTGAAGGATTCTTCTGCCAATTATAACCACCGGTAAGCCAAGCTCCCACTTTAGATATTTGTGAGTTATTGAATGTATTAGTTCTAAAATCAAGAACGGTTCCCATTGACATATCTAAGAAAAGACCAAAGCGTTCCAGTTTAATGTCTTTTGCTATTTTTGTTATTTCCTGTATTTTTTCTTCGTCATCAATTACTTTTTTATGATAGTTCTCAATATCAATTCTAATTTCTTCGATCTGTTTTTCTAATTCTTTATATTCTACAGTATTTGTTTTTTCAGCATCTTCCAAAAGCCTTTTCTTGTGTAAAAGGGAGCTGTTGATACGGTCAAGCTCGGCTAATTCCGGACTGGTATTATTCGCCCAGATTCTTCGTTCCTGTAACAATTGATGGACTTCGTGAATTTTATCTAATGCACTCATCGTTTCACTATTGAATTTTCCCCTTTTAATAGAAAACTTTATCCCGAAACCTATCCTTGATTTTTCTTCTAAATTCAGATCTTCATCTGCTGCTATTCCTTTATAAGCTAAAGAAGTTACAAATGTCTGCTTAAATGTTGTAGCAAAATCAGTATTAGCTCTTAAATCCTGATAATTTCCATTCAATTTAAATGGTGCCAGATCAATAGCAAATGAAGTAGGTAAACTTGAAAAATTACTGGTTCCCTCTCTTAATGCAACCATGATACTTTTAAGATCTGTAGGTTTTTCAATATCAGAATTAGCAATTCCTAACAGATTCGCTCCTGGTGATGCCTGAGCTCTTAGTATATCTAAGTCTATTCCTTTCTCTTTTTCTTCCTGCCCGAAACAAAAATATGAAAGTAAAAGAAGGACTAGTACATAAGTCAATTTTAATGTTTTCATGGCTATTTTTTAATAAAATGTAATATGATGTGTATATAATGAAACTCCGCCTTCAGTTTTAACTTCAGAAACATGGGTATCATCATAAATAACTTTTCCTGCATTTCTAATCTTTACAGTCAAAATAGTTTTATTGCTCTCTCTACTTACATCCTGTATAAAAGATTCTATATTCAAAACATGTCCAATAAGCTCATTACATGTTCCTATTAAAATATTGTCAATAGATTCTTTAATGAATTTACTTTCCTGATTGGTTCTCAAAACCTTAAGTGTAGCGGATCCTAACTGCCCCTCCCCACCAAAGTAAATTGAAACAGTAATCTGAGATCCATCATCCGGAAGTCTTATATTTTTAGCAGCAACATATCTGCTGTCATTTTCCTGTGTGCCTGATAAAACACTACCCATCTGTAGTTCCATAATTTTAAGATTGAGTAATTGAGATTGGGTATTTATAATTCTTGTTAATTGATCTTTTTTAGTTTTCATAATTTTAGTTTTTAAAGTTTAATAATTTATTTTCTAGGTGAAGGAGATAAAAGGCCAGCTAAAGCTCCAATGGCTCCTGATGAAATGGTAGCAAAGATGGTTACCAGCTGACTGTCTGGTTCTCCTTCACTCCAAAAGGAAAGAAGAATGAGTCCTGCGATAATGGCTATAATGGCCAGGCCAAGCATAATCACAATAATCCTGTAAATCCAGTAATCCGTGTCTTTGGGATTTCTTATTTCCACACTTCTAATGGCCTCTACAGGATTGGTTTTAAACTTCTCCTGAAGATCACTGTTGTTTTTCAAAGCAGTTTCTAAATCTTCAATACTGTCATTAATTAAAGTTTTCATGGCTATTGGTTTTATATATCAAAGTTCCCTCTAAAAAATATACCTGTCAATTACACAAAAGGGTGATTATAAAACAAAACCGCACCATTTCTAATGGTGCGGTAAATAAAAATTATTAGTAATTACAATGTAACTTTGAAGATCAGATTAGTTCCGGAACTTGTAGAGCATACTTTACACTCCCCTTCCGCTTCACTCATCCTTCTTTTCATATTTCTAAGTCCGTTTCCTTCTGATTGTTCTTCAAGAATACCGGTTCCGTTATCCTGAATCTTCATTAAAAAATGATTTTGATTTTGAGAGAATGAAAGTTTTAGTGTATTTGCCTGACTATGTTTATAGACATTGTTAACCGCTTCTTTTAAGCATAAAAAAAGATTACGTCTCAACTCTGTAGAAATGGGAGTATCAGAAATAATGTCTTCGCATTCTGAATGAAGGATAATTTTTGTTTTCTTTAAAAAGTTCCCGGTATAAAGTATGGCATAATCAACAAAGCTTCCTAGTGTATCATTTCCTGAGTTCAGACTCCAAAGCATTTCCCGCATGGAAATATTCATTTCCTCGGAAGTTTTCAGAAGTTCTGCGATATCATTCTGTAGATCTTCATCATCAGCCTTCTGTTTTAAAAATTCTGCCTGAAGCTTCAGTGCGGAGATACCTGCACCGAGATCATCATGCATATCATGAGAAATACGTTCACGTTCCTGCTCTATGGATTTTTGCTTTTCCAATTCTTTCTGGAGAAGCTGATTTTGATGTTCTGCTTCCTGAAGTTTCTGTTCCTGTATAAAAAGCAGTCTTTTTTTATTAAAAAGATAGGTTATAAAAGCCAAACTTATCACTATAAAAACAATGATTATACTTATTAAAAGTATGGTAAGTTTAATCTTGTCCGGCATAGCTATTTTTTTTCCATTTAAAATACGAAAAAGTGTATAAGATAATACAGATATAATTTCCGGCAATAAAAAGGATCTTGCTAAAGCTTAAAATACCTTTATTAGAATCATTAAAATAATACATGGGAACTGTTCTTAAAATAAAAAAGCTGGCCCAAACAATTTGCGAAAGACTGATCCAGTATAACGGATTATCTATAATCTTTGCTCCATCAAAATAATAGTTTTTTTTCAAAAGCCATGACAATGAAAGAATGATATAAAAAAAAGAGATAATGAAGCCTAATTTCAAATCGAAAATATTGTTCAGGAGATCTATTTTCAACACATAAATAAAGAATAAACACAGAGCCGAAAGAATAATTAAAAAAATATTCCAACGCTTTTTATCCCAATACAAATAGAGAAAATAGAACATTGAAAAAATGATATAAAAATTAAATCGTATAGCGTTAGGTTCATCTACCTTTATTATTTTTTCTGCAAAGCCCATGACAACATCTACTAATAAAGTGACTAACAGATATATAAAAAAGAAACTTTGGGAATAAAATTTCTTTCTTATTCCCAAAGTGAAAAATAATATTGTAAGCGTTAATAAACTACAACAATATATATAATAAAATACGGTTAAGGCCATAAACTGGTTATATCAGAAGGATTGCTAAAAGACATCTGTTTACCTTCCGGATCTTGAGTTTCAAAACAATATTGCATAGCAATTGAAAGTCTTCCTAGTCTTTTTTTATATTCAGGATCGAGAATTGATCCTTTTATTCTTTTAAACAGAATAAAACTTATTTTAACATATTTAAAAAATCTCCACATAGCAGAATAAGATTTAGAAATATTAAAATTAAATAGAGCGATATCGTCCACCTCATAAGATACAATGCGGGTATTAACCATATTGGTTATTCTATCCACATAATCTCCAAGTCCCGCCTCATAATTTTTCTTTTCCTTAAGAAAGTCAACGAGATCCGTTGATGGAATTAAATTATATACCGTGAGTCCTCCATTCTGAACTTCTTCCAGACTATAGACTTCATCGTCAGAGTCTAAAGAGACAATACTGTCAGATAAATGGATCATTAAAGAAATATTTTTATTTTTTTCAACAAAGCAGAAGTTAACATACTTTTTTGAAGATCTTAAAATAATCTGAATAAGCGCTGCGTCAACTATTAAAGAGTCCGTAAAGGAAATTTCATTTTGGTTTTTTAAGCGTTTAAATTCTCCTGTAAGTTCAATAAAATCACTTTCTGGTAAAGGGCTTACGGCAAAAGCTTCAAGAAAAGATTTTGGCATTTCTTCAATGTTTTCATGAAAAAAAAGTTCTGATAGTTTGGTTTTCATAATGTCTTAGTTTTTAAAATGGTTAAATTTATTAATAGCCTCCACTTTATTATTGACGTGGAGTTTTCGGTAAATATTTCCCACATGCTTTTTCACAGTATCCATACTGATGCATTTTTTATCGGCAATTTCTTTGTAGAGAAGTCCCTGTGAAAGAAGTTCAAGAATTTCTTTTTCCCTGCCAGTCAATTCATCGAAGCCTTTAATTTCGGAAAGTGTCCTTTCAAAATGCTGAAGAACTCTCCGGGCAATAGAGAAGCTCATGGGAGCACCTCCATTATAGACATCCCGAATTGAGGAAAGTATTTTGTCCATGCTTTCTCCTTTCACAAGGTATCCTATGGCTCCAGCTTTTAAAGAATTAAAGATCTTTTCATCATCTTCAAAACTGGTACACATAATGAACTGGGTTTCGGGCATGTCTTTTTTAAGCTTTTCAATGATTTCAATTCCCAGCATATCCTGTAGCTGGATATCCATCATGACAACATTGGGAGAAATATCAGGAAGGTTTTTCAGGGCATCATTCCCATCAAAGAACTGAGCCACTACTTTCATATCCTGTTGGTAATTGATTACCTTCTTCAACGCATTGTTGTAGTTCTTCTCGTCTTCTACTATGGCAATGGAAATGCTCATGTCTTTATTATTTGAAACAAATATCAGCAGAAAATAAAACGGAGTCAATTACACTTTTGTGTAATCCTAAAGTTTGAGTTTAGCATTATGGTTAGTTTTTAATCTTATTAAAATTAATTATTTTTCCAATCCAAAACCATTTTTTTTTAATAAATGTTAATTCACCCTAACCGCATTATATTGAGAATGATTTCATGAGTCAAAACCAAGAATAAAAAATACAAGTTACTTGTAAAAACAGCAAAAAATCATGATATTGTAAGGCATGATTTTTGTAAAATTAAAAGGTAAAAATCATATTGAATTCAAATAATATAATCATGAAAAAAAGTCTTTTAGCACTAGGCGCTGTGCTTACATTAAGTGTAATCAGCTGCAAAAAAAGTGAAAGCGGAAATAAGAGTATTATTAAAACAGACAGCTCAGAAACCGTAGTTACAGATAATAACGGAAAGATTGATTCTGTAAATGAAAGTTCAACCATAGTAGATGTCAATGGTAAAAAATACGAAAAAACAGATTTCGTTTATAAAGCAACAGATGGTACTCTGGTAAAGGTTGTTTTCAAAAATGATCCGAAGGAAAGTACTGTAGCCATTACCAGTAACAAAAAAACATTTACTTTACCTAAAACAGATACCAAAGGTGATGAAACCATTTATAAGAAAGATGATATGACTGCAAGAGTAAAAGGTGATAGTCTTCACCTTGAGCAAGGCAGCAATATTATTGAATTAAAAAGAACCAAAATATAAAAATATAAGCCGTCCCATGGGACGGCTTTTTACATTGACTTTCTTATTAAGCATAAAATTAGAGTCAACTCTCTATAGTCTATACGGCATAAAAAAAACCATCCGGAATCCGGATGGTTTTCATTTTATATCTGAATGAATATTATTCTTCAGTTTTTTCTTCAGTAGTGTCAGCTTTAGCTTCTTCTACTTTTTCTTCTACAACTGGAGCATCAGCAACAACTGCTGCTTTAGCTGGTGTAGATCTTCTGCTTCTTCTTGTAGCTTTTTTCTCTTCAGCATTAGGGTTGTAAAGCTCGTTGAAATCTACCAATTCGATAAGAGCCATATCAGCAGCATCACCTGGTCTGAAACCTGTCTTAATGATTCTTGTATAACCACCGTTTCTTTCAGCGATTTTAGGAGCTACAGTTCTGAATAATTCAGCAACCGCAAATTTATTTTGAAGGTAAGAGAATACTACTCTTCTGTTGTGTGTAGTATCTTCTTTTGCTTTTGTTAATAGAGGCTCAACATATACTCTTAAAGCTTTAGCTTTAGCTACAGTAGTGTTGATTCTTTTATGCTCAATTAGAGAACAAGCCATATTAGAAAGTAAAGCACTTCTGTGAGAAGCTGTTCTTCCTAAGTGATTGAATTTTTTACCGTGTCTCATTATTAATTATTTATCAGCGTCTAACTTATATTTTGCAACGTCGAAACCGAAGTTAAGACCTTTTGAATGCACTAATTCTTCTAGTTCTGTCAAAGATTTTTTACCAAAATTTCTGAATTTCATCAAATCAGACTTACTGTAAGAAACCAATTCTCCAAGAGTTTCTACTTCCGCTGCTTTTAGACAGTTAAGGGCTCTTACAGAAAGATCCATATCTGCTAATTTAGACTTAAGAAGTTGTCTTGTGTGAAGAGTTTCTTCATCATATTGAATAGATGCTTTTACAGCTTCAGTTTCAAGCGTGATTCTCTCATCAGAGAATAACATGAAGTGATAAATTAATATCTTAGAAGCTTCTGTTAAAGCATTCTGAGGGCTAATAGACCCATCAGTTTCTATATCTAATACAAGTTTTTCGTAGTCTGTTTTTTGCTCTACACGATAATTTTCAATGCTATACTGTACTTTCTTGATCGGCGTGAAAATAGAGTCAATAGCAATAGTACCTACAGGTGCATTGTTTGACTTATTTTGTTCTGAAGGAACATATCCTCTACCTTTTTCAATATTGAAAGTAATTTCGAAAGTTACATCAGTATTTAGGTTACAAATCACTAAATCCGGGTTTAAAACCTCGAATCCGTTGATCGATTTTCCTAAATCACCAGCAGTAATAATCGTTTGACCTGAAACTTTAGCAACAACCTGCTCGTTAGCCTGGCCTTCTGCTGAAGCTTTTAATCTAACCTGCTTTAGGTTAAGAATAATTTCGGTAACGTCTTCGATTACTCCTGGAATAGTTGAAAATTCGTGCTCTACACCTTCTATTTTGATAGATGAAATAGCGTATCCTTCCAGAGAAGAAAGCAACACTCTTCTCAAAGCATTACCGATTGTAAGCCCGAAACCTGGTTCTAAAGGTCTGAATTCAAATTGACCTTTAAATTCATCAGAGTTAAGTAAAATTACTTTATCGGGTTTTATGAATTGTAAAATTGCCATATTATTGGGTTGAGCAAAAATTTGATTAAAAAATTATTTAGAGTAAAGTTCGACGATAAGGTTCTCCTTAATGTCCTCCGGAATTTGGATTCTTTCAGGAGCAGAAATGAAGGTACCTTCTTTCTTCTCATCGTTGAATTGTAACCACTCATAGTTTGACTTAGAAGCCAATGCATTGGTAACAACTTCAAGAGACTTAGACTTTTCTCTTACAGCGATTACATCACCAGCTTTTACCAAATAAGAAGGGATATTAAGAATCTCTCCGTTCACAGTAATGTGTCTGTGAGAAACTAATTGTCTTGCACCAGATCTAGTTTTAGCAAAACCTAATCTGTATACTACGTTATCCAATCTTGATTCACAAAGTTGTAATAGAACTTCCCCTGTTACACCTTTACTTCTGTGTGCTTTTTCAAATAAGTTAGCAAACTGTCTTTCTAAAATACCGTAAGTATATTTAGCTTTTTGTTTTTCAGCTAACTGAACTGCATATTCTGATTTTTTAGCACCTCTTCTCTTGTTAGGACCGTGTTGTCCTGGCGGTTGGTTCTTTCTTTTTTCGAAGTTCTTATCATCTCCGTAGATTGCAGCACCAAACTTTCTAGCAATCTTAGTTTTAGGTCCAATATATCTTGCCATAATGGGTAAATTCTAAAAATTAAACTCTTCTTCTTTTTGGTGGTCTACATCCGTTGTGTGGCATTGGAGTCACATCAACGATTTCGCTAACTTCAATTCCTGAATTGTGGATAGATCTGATTGCAGATTCTCTACCTGCACCTGGACCTTTCACAAACACCTTTACTCTTCTTAAACCAGCTTCGTGAGCTACAGCAGAGCAATTTTCAGCTGCCATCTGAGCAGCAAATGGAGTATTCTTTTTAGAACCTCTGAATCCCATTTTACCGGCAGAAGCCCAAGAGATAACCTCTCCGTTTTTATTTGTTAAAGAAATGATGATGTTATTGAAAGAAGCTTGAATATGAGCTTCACCAATAGCTTCAACTTTTACTTTTCTTTTTTTAACTACTTTAGTTTGTTTTGCCATAATTCCTAACGATTATTTACTAGCTTTTTTCTTGTTAGCAACAGTTTTTCTCTTCCCTTTACGTGTTCTAGAGTTGTTTTTCGTTCTCTGGCCTCTTAAAGGTAATCCAAGTCTGTGACGTATTCCTCGTTGGCATCCTATGTCCATCAATCTCTTGATGTTCAATTGCACTTCAGATCTTAATTCTCCTTCTACTTTTACGTTTTCAGAGATATATGTTCTGATTGCAGCCAATTCATCGTCATTCCATTCGTTGACTTTCTTGTCTTCGCTGATACCGGCAGCTTTAAGGATTTCAGAAGAAGTATTTCTTCCTACTCCATAGATGTAAGTTAAACCGATAACACCTCTTTTGTTTTTTGGTAAATCAATACCTGCAATTCTCGCCATAATTTAATGTTAACCTTGTCTTTGTTTAAATTTTGGGTTCTTCTTGTTGATTACGAATAGTACACCTTTTCTGCGTACGATTTTGCAATCAGCGCTTCTTTTTTTAATTGATGCTCTTACTTTCATTTTGATAGTATTTATTTTTTACAAATGCCAAATGGAATGAGTATTCCATTTGGCTAAATGTTTTAATATCTAAATGTGATCCTCCCTTTCGTTAAATCATAGGGAGACATTTCTAGTTTTACCTTATCACCAGGTAAAAGTTTAATATAGTGCATTCGCATTTTACCAGAAATATGAGCAATAAGAATATGCCCATTTTCAAGTTCTACACGGAACTGAGCGTTCGAAAGTGCTTCCGTTATAACGCCGTCTTGTTCAATATGTTTTTGTTTTGCCATAAATTAATATCCAGTCGTTCTAGACAGTTTAGACTGCATTAAGCCATCATAATGATGATTCAGCAGATATGTATTAATCTGTTGAACTGTATCTAAAATTACACCTACCATAATCAATAGTGACGTTCCCCCGAAAAATAGGGCAAACGCATCTGTCTGAACAAAGCTTCCATGCACAATTGCTGGAAGGACTGCAAAGATAGATAAAAAAATTGCACCTGGCAAGGTAATTTTTGATAAAATATCATCTAAGTAATCTGCTGTCTCTTTTCCGGGTCTTACTTTCGGTACTAAACCTCCATTTCTCTTTAAATCATCAGCCATTTGGTTTACCGGAATTGTAATTGCAGTATAGAAAAACGAGAAGATAATAATTAATAGCGCAAACAATACATTGTACTGCCAGCTAAAAACATTCTTGAAACCTGCAAGAAAAGTGTTGGACTCATCGAATTTTGTTAATAATCCTGGTACGAACATCAATGCCTGAGCAAAGATAATTGGCATTACACCAGCAGCATTTACTTTCAATGGAATCCATTGTCTTGCGCCCTGCATAAGATTCTTGTTTACACCTCCTCTTGCTTGAGCTCTGCTTACATACTGAATAGGAATTTTTCTAACAGCAACTGATAAAATCACTGCTAAAAGAACTACCAACATCCAGAATAATACTTCGATAAGGATCATGATAGATCCCATTCCTCCTTTTCCGTTCTGCACGGCCATCTCCTGTACGAATGCCTCAGGTAATCTTGAAAGGATCCCCACCATAATAAGGATAGAGATACCATTTCCGATTCCCTTATCGGTAATCTTTTCACCTAACCACATTGCGAATACTGAACCACCTACCAAGATAACAATACTTGGTAACCAGAACATAATCGAATTTGGTTCTACAAAATATGCAGATTGGAACTGAGCATACGGTAAGAATAATTGAGTAATAGAAGTTAAGTAAGAAGGTGCCTGTACCAGACAAACCCCGATCGTTAACCATCTTGTAATTTGGTTCAATGTATTTCTACCTGACTCTCCATCTTTCTGAAGCTTCTGAAGATAAGGAATAGCCATCCCCATCAACTGAACAATAATAGAAGCAGAAATATAAGGCATGATTCCTAACGCCATTACGGAAGCGTGGCTGAAAGCTCCCCCCGTAAACGACGAAAGCAAGCCAAGGAGACCTGCTCCTTGCTTGTTACCGCCTTGATTTTTATAATGCTCTAAGAGATCTCCCACCTCTGCAAGGTTAATTGCGGGAAGTGAGATATAAGATGCGAATCTATACACAAGGATAATCCCTAAAGTGAAGAGAATTTTATCTCTCAATTCTTTAAGACTCCAAATATTTTTAAGTGTTTGTATAAATTCTTTCATTAGTAAGTATTATAAGGTAATTGCTTTTCCACCTGCCTTAGCAATAAGCTCTTCAGCAGATTTCGTGAATTTATCAGCAGAGATTGAAACCGCAGATTTCAATTCTCCTCTACCCATAATTTTCACTAATTCGTTTTTAGAAACGATACCGTTTGCTACTAAAACTTCTTTCGTGATTTCTCCAGTGATGGATTTGTTCTCGATTAAAGTTTGGATAGTATCAAGGTTCACACCTCTAAACTCTTTTCTGTTTACGTTTTTGAATCCGAATTTAGGTAATCTTCTTTGTAAAGGCATCTGTCCACCTTCGAAACCGATCTTCTGAGAATAACCAGCTCTAGCTTTCTGACCTTTGTGTCCTTTTGTTGAAGTACCTCCTTTTCCTGTACCTTGACCTCTACCAATTCTTTTTGAGTTGAAAGTAGATCCTGCAGCAGGTTGTATGTTATTTAAATTCATTTTAATTTCTCTTTTATAAAATTATTTTTGAACTTCTAGTAAGTGACCTACAGCAGCTATCATTCCTAAGATGGAAGGAGTCGCTTCGTGTTCTACAACTTGGTGAAGTTTTTTTAATCCTAATGCTTCAAGCGTTCTCTTTTGGGTTTTTGTTCTACCAATAGCGCTTCTTACTTGCTTTACTTTAATTGTTGCCATTGTTTTATTATTAACCGTTAAACACTTTACTTAGAGAAACTCCTCTCATTCTAGCGATCTCTTCAGGTCTTCTGATATCCAATAACGCTTTGAAAGTAGCTTTCACCACGTTGTGAGGGTTAGAAGATCCTTTAGATTTTGAAAGGATATCGTGAATACCAGCTGATTCCAATACCGCTCTTACCGCACCACCTGCGATCAATCCTGTACCGTGAGAAGCAGGTCTTAAGAAGATATCTGCACCACCGTATCTAGCAGTAGTTTGGTGAGGAATAGTGTGGTTCATTACAGGAACTTTCACAAGATTTTTCTTAGCATCTTCAACTGCTTTAGCAATTGCAGAAGCAACTTCTTTAGATTTTCCTAAACCGAAACCGATAATACCTTCTTCATTTCCTACTACAACAATAGCAGAAAATCCGAAAGCTCTACCCCCTTTTGTTACTTTTGTTACTCTGTTAACAGCTACGAGACGATCTTTTAATTCTAATCCTCCCGGTTTTACTCTTTCTATATTATCTAGTCCTAACATATTTTCCGAAATTTAATGATTAGAATTTAAGTCCACCTTCTCTCGCACCATCAGCTAGAGCTTTTACTCTACCGTGATATACGAAACCGTTTCTGTCAAATACAATATTTTCGATTCCTGCAGCGATAGCTTTAGCAGCGATAGCTTTACCAACAGAAGCAGAAATTTCAGTTTTAGTACCTTTAGCGTCTACACCTTTCTCTCTAGAAGAAGCTGATGCTAAAGTTTTACCATTTTTATCGTCGATTAACTGAGCGTAAATTTCCTTATTACTTTTGTATACAGATAATCTTGGCAATTCAGAAGATCCAGAGATTTTCCCTCTTACTCTTCTTTTGATTCTTATTCTTTTTTCTAATTTACTTAATGCCATAATACTTATAATTTATTAAGCAGATTTACCAGCTTTACGTCTAACAATTTCTCCTACGAATCTTACACCTTTTCCTTTGTATGGCTCAGGCTTTCTGAAAGATCTGATCTTTGCAGCAACCATTCCTAGAAGTTGGTTATCGTGAGACGTTAAAGTAATAATTGGGTTTTTACCTTTTTCAGTCAATGTATCAACTTTTACTTCGCTTGGAAGTTCTAGTACAATACCGTGAGAGAATCCTAAAGCTAACTCAAGTTTTTGACCTGCGTGAGAAGCTCTGTATCCTACCCCTACTAGTTCTAGTTTCTTTTCGAAACCTGTATTTACACCAACAATCATGTTGTTGATCAACGCTCTGTATAAACCGTGAAGCGCTTTGTGTTGTTTAGTATCAGATGGTCTGTTTACGTTCAGTTCCCCATCTTTTTGTTCTACAGTAATTCCTGCTGTAAGCTCCTGAGAAAGTTCTCCTTTAGGACCTTTTACAGTTACTACACCGTTATTTTCAGTGATTGTAACTCCTGCTGGAATTGTTATAATTGCTTTACCAATTCTTGACATTTTCCTCTGATTAAAAATTAATAAACATAGCAGATTACTTCACCGCCTACTTTCTCTTCTCTAGCTTTCTTGTCAGTCATTACTCCTTTAGAAGTAGAGATGATAGAAATACCCAAACCGTTTAGTACTCTTGGAAGTTCAGTAGAACCTTTGTACTGTCTTAAACCTGGTCTTGAAGCTCTTTGGATAGACTTAATAGCAGGTTTGTTAGTTTGCTTATCGTACTTTAAAGCGATTTTGATCACTCCTTGAACAGCGTTATCTTCAAACTTGAAGTTTAAGATATACCCTTGATCAAATAGGATCTTAGTAATCTCCTTTTTGATTTTCGATGCAGGAATTTCCACCACTTTGTGGCCTGCGCTTTGTGCGTTCCTTACTCTTGTTAGGAAATCTGAAATTGGATCTGTTACCATTTTTCTTTTATAAATTATTGGTTAAAGAACAATCAGTTTTGAAAAGACTTGAAGAGAAAAATATCAGACGTCAGAAAACTTCGGTCTGATATTTATTCTTTAGTATCTTGACAACTTAATTGTCCCGATTTTTATCTAGTAATTATTACCAGCTAGCTTTTCTTACACCTGGGATAAGACCGTTGTTAGCCATTTCTCTGAAAGTTACTCTGGAAATACCAAACGTTCTCATGTATCCTCTTGGTCTACCTGTTAGTTTACATCTGTTGTGTAATCTTACAGGAGAAGCATTTTTAGGCAATTTTTGAAGTCCTTCGTAATCACCTGCTTCTTTAAGAGCTTGTCTTTTAGCAGCGTATTTAGCAACTAGTGCTTCTCTTTTGCGCTCACGCGCTTTCATTGATTCTTTAGCCATTTCTTAGTTCTTTTTAAATGGTAAACCGAAGTGAGTTAATAATGCTTTAGCTTCTTTATCTGTTTTCGCAGTTGTAACGAAAGTGATGTCCATCCCTTGGATTTTTTTCACTTTGTCAATTACGATTTCAGGGAAGATAATTTGCTCAGTAATACCTAAGTTGTAGTTACCTCTACCATCGAAACCATCTGCTTTGATACCAGAGAAATCTCTGATACGTGGTAAAGCAGAAGAAGTAAGTCTGTCTAAGAACTCATACATTCTCTGAGCTCTCAAAGTTACTTTTGCACCTACAGGCATTCCTTTTCTAAGTTTGAATGCAGCTTCGTCTTTCTTAGAGATCGTACCTACTGCTTTCTGACCTGTGATGTTTGTCAATTCTTCTACTGCATAATCGATAATTTTCTTATCAGCAGTAGCGTCACCTAAACCTTGTGATACAACGATTTTCTCTAATCTAGGTACTTGCATAATTGACTTGTACCCGAATTCTTCCATCATTGCAGGAACAATTGTCTCTTTGTATATTTTTTTGGGTCTTGCTATAAATTCCATGTTAATTCAAATTATAAAGTTTCACCCGTTTTTTTGTTGATTCTTACTTTCTTATCTCCTTCGATTTTGTAACCGATTTTGATAGCTTTCCCGTCTTTACCAACTAAAGCTACGTTTGAGATGTGGATAGAAGCTTCTCTTTCAACGATTCCTCCTTGAGGGTTTGAAGCTGAAGGCTTAACGTGCTTTTTGATGATGTTAAGTCCTGCAACAATTACTCTTGGGTCTCTTCCTTCTTTTTTGATCACTTCAATAACTTCACCAGTCTTACCTTTGATATCTTTCTTACCAGTAGTAATGATTACGTTATCTCCTCTTTTTATTTTTAACTTTGACATTTCTTTAAAAAATTTTAAAAATTAAAGTACTTCAGGAGCTAATGAAATGATTTTCATATATTCTTTGTCTCTCAACTCACGAGCAACCGGTCCGAAAACACGTGTTCCTCTCATTTCTCCCGCTGCGTTTAGTAATACACAAGCATTGTCGTCGAATTTGATGTATGAACCATCTTTTCTTCTTACTGCTTTTTTAGTTCTTACTACTACAGCTTTAGATACCTGACCTTTTTTTGCGTTTCCTGATGGTGTAGAATCTTTGATCGTAACAACGATTTTATCACCAACTGAAGCATATCTTCTTCTGGTTCCTCCCAGAACTCTAATAACTAGTACTTCTTTAGCACCTGTGTTATCAGCAACTTTTAATCTTGATTCTGTTTGTAACATTATTACTTAGCTTTTTCAATGATTCTTACTAATCTCCATCTCTTGCTCTTGCTCAAAGGTCTAGTTTCTTGGATCAAAACTGTATCACCTTCTGTGCATTCGTTGTTCTCGTCGTGTGCAGTATATTTTTTCGTTTTCAAAACGAATTTACCGTACATCGGGTGCTTTACTCTTGTAGTTTCGCTAACAACAATAGTTTTTTCCATTTTATTGCTGGAAACCACTCCGATTCTTTCTTTTCTTAAATTTCTATCCATTGTAAAATGAAATTATTGTTTGTTAGTTAACTCAGTATTTAGTCTAGCGATTGTTCTTCTCAAATCTTTGATTTGAATCGGGTTTTCAATTGGGCTGATTGCATGAGCCAATTTCAATTTAGAATATTGAGCTTTTGCTTCAGTTAATTGAGCTTGAATATCACCCGCGCTTAAATTTTTAATATCAGCATTTTTCATTGTACTCAAAGATTATAAAGGTTTAACAAAATCGTTAGCAACGATGAATTTAGTAACTACTGGTAATTTTTGTGCAGCAAGTCTAAGAGCTTCTTTCGCAACTTCGTAAGGAACTCCACCTACTTCAAACATAATTTTACCTGGTTTTACTACAGCTACCCAGTATTCAACAGCACCTTTACCTTTACCCATACGTACTTCCGCTGGTTTCTTAGTAATTGGCTTATCTGGGAAGATTTTGATCCATAGTTGACCTTCTCTCTTCATATATCTTGTCGCAGCAATACGAGCAGCTTCAATTTGTCTTGCAGTGATCCAAGCACCCTCAGTTGCTTTGATCCCAAAAGTTCCGTAAGCAAGTTGACTACCTCTTTGGGCATTCCCCTTCATCTTCATCTTGTGAACTCTACGGAATTTGGTTCTTTTTGGTTGTAACATAATCTCTAAATTTTAGATTTTAGATTTTAGATTTTAGATTTTTTTTAATTTTAAAAAAGTAACGGTAATTTAAAATTCAAAATTTCTAATCTAAAATTTTAATTATTATTGTTATTGTTGTTGTTTTTTCTAGGTCTTCTGTTGTCTCTGTCTCCTCCTCTGTTTCCTCTGTCTGACTGACCTCCTTTTTTCTGTTGTCCCACTAGTGGAGAAAGTTCTCTTTTACCGTAAACTTCACCTTTCATGATCCAAACTTTTACTCCTAATCTACCGTAAGTAGTGTGAGCTTCTGCCCAGTGGTAATCGATATCAGCTCTGAAAGTTGACAATGGAATTCTTCCTTCTTTGAAAGATTCTGATCTTGCCATTTCAGCTCCGTTCAATCTACCAGAGATCTGAACTTTGATACCTTCAGCACCCATTCTCATAGTACTTGCCATTGCCATTTTAACAGCTCTTCTGTAAGAAATTCTGTTTTCAATTTGCTTAGAAATACTATCAGCAACTAGTACAGCATCTAATTCAGGTCTTTTGATTTCGAAGATGTTGATTTGAATATCCTTACCTGTAAGTTTCTTCAATTCTTCTTTCAATTTATCAACTTCCTGACCTCCTTTACCGATGATTAATCCCGGTCTAGCAGTAGTGATTGTAACTGTTACTAATTTAAGTGTTCTTTCAATATAGATTTTTGAAATACCACCTTTAGATAATCTAGCCTCAAGGTATCTTCTGATTTTGTAGTCTTCAGCGATTCTGTCTCCATAATCGTTTCCACCAAACCAGTTAGAATCCCATCCTCTGATGATACCTAATCTATTACCAATTGGATTTGTCTTCTGTCCCATACCTTGATTAATTTTCTTTATTACCTAAGATTAATGTAACGTGGTTAGATCTCTTTCTGATTCTATACCCTCTACCTTGTGGAGCTGGTCTTAGTCTCTTCAATTGTCTTGCACTATCCACGAAGATTTCTTTAACGATAAGGTTAGCTTCTTCAATATCCGCACCTTCGTTTTTAGTCTGCCAGTTTGCCATAGCAGAAAGAAGTAATTTTTCTAACTTGTTAGAAGCATCCTTCTTAGAATATTTTAGGATATAAAGAGCTTTATCTACCTGCTCTCCTCTAATGATATCAGCAACTAATCTCATTTTTCTTGGAGAAGACGGGCAATTATTTAATGAAGCTTTTACAACGTCTTTGTTAGCTTCTTTTCTTGCGATTGAACTATCTTGTTTTCTTGATCCCATGATTATCTGCTTCCTTTGTTTTTGTTACCACCATGACCTCTGAAAGATCTTGTTGGAGAAAATTCGCCTAACTTGTGACCAACCATGTTTTCTGTAACGTAAACTGGGATAAAAGATTTCCCATTGTGCACAGCAATAGTTTGTCCTACGAAGTCCGGAGAGATCATCGATGCTCTAGACCAAGTTTTGATAACTGTCTTCTTACCAGACTCTATATTTGCCTGAACCTTCTTATCTAAAGTATGATGAATGAACGGTCCTTTCTTAAGTGATCTTGCCATAATTATTTTCTTTTAGATACGATGTAACGGTTAGACACTTTGTTTTTCTTTCTAGTTTTGTAACCTTTAGACGGCATACCGTTTCTAGATCTTGGGTGACCTCCTGAAGAACGTCCTTCACCACCTCCCATTGGGTGATCTACTGGGTTCATTACAACCGCTCTTGTTCTTGGTCTTCTACCTAACCATCTGCTTCTACCAGCCTTACCTGATACCGTTAATTGGTGGTCAGAGTTAGATACTGATCCAATCATTGCATAACATTCAGTAAGGATCATTCTTGATTCTCCTGAAGGCAATTTGATGATTGCATATTTTCCATCTCTAGAAGTTAATTGAGCTGAAGAACCAGCACTTCTTGCTAAAATTGCACCTTGACCAGGCTTCATTTCAACACAAGAAATTACAGTACCTAAAGGAATGTTTTTCAACTTCATTGCGTTCCCTACATTTGGTTCTACGCTTTCACCAGAAATTACTTTCTGATCAACTTTGATACCGTTTGGAGCGATGATATATCTCTTCTCTCCGTCAGCATACTCAAGTAATGCGATAAATGCAGTTCTGTTTGGATCGTATTCTACAGATTTTACAGTTGCTTCAACGTTTGCTTTGTTTCTTTTGAAGTCAATAATTCTGTATTTCTTTTTGTGTCCACCTCCGGTGTAACGCATGGTCATTTTACCTGTTTGGTTACGTCCACCTGACTTTTTAATACCAACTGTTAGAGATTTCTCTGGTTTGTTGGTAGTAATTTCCTCAAAATTGTTTACAATTCTGAATCTCTGTCCCGGGGTGATAGGTTTTAATTTTCTAACAGACATTACTATTATTTATAATTAATAATTAATTTACAGCAAAAATATCGATAACATCACCTTCAACAAGTTTAATTACCGCTTTTTTCAATTTGTTTGTCTTTCCTACTTGAAGACCTTTTTTAGTGTACTTTGAAGAAACCTTCGGAGCATAAATCATTGTATTAACGTCTGCTACTTTTACACCATAAGCTGCTTCTACAGCCTTTTTAATCTGGATTTTATTCGCCTTAGGGTTAACTAAGAAAGAATAAGTACCTCTTAAATCTGTAAGGTAGTTAGCCTTTTCTGAAATAACTGGTTTAATAATAACTGACATGACTTATTTCTTTAAATTTTCCTGGAATTTTTCAACTGCACCTTCTAAGAAAATGATCTCACCAGCGTTTACTAAGTCGTAAGAACTGATTTCGTTGAAGTTCATTACTTTAGTTTTAGGTAAGTTTCTTGAAGATAAATACACATTCTTGTTAGCTTCAGGAAGAACGAATAAAGATTTTTTACCGTTAAGTTCCAATGCATTTAATACATTGATAAAATCTTTAGTCTTAGGAGCACCAAAGCTCAAATCTTCTAAAACTTTAATGCTGTTGTCTCTCATTTTCTGAGATAAAACAGATTTCTTAGCTAATCTCTTAAGAGCTTTGTTCAATTTGAATCTGTAGTCTCTTGGTTTTGGTCCGAATACTCTACCTCCACCTCTGAAAGTTGGAGATTTGATATCACCATATCTAGCAGATCCTGATCCTTTTTGCTTCTTAAGCTTTTTAGTAGAAGCAGTAATTTCGCTTCTTTCTTTTGCTTTATGAGTTCCTTGTCTTTGTGCAGCAAGGTACTGTTTAACTTCTAAGTAAACCGCGTGCTGATTTGGCTCAATTCCGAATACTGTTTCGTCTAGAGTTACTTTTCTTCCGGTCTCTTTTCCTGATGTATTTAATACTACTAGTTCCATTTTCTGATAATTACATAAGAATTTTTAGCTCCCGGAACAGCACCTTTTACTACTAAAAGATTTTGTTCTTGATCAACTTTTAACACTTGAAGGTTTTGAACAGTTACCTGCTCACCTCCCATTCTTCCAGCCATTCTCATCCCTTTGAATACTCTTGAAGGGTCTGAACCAGCACCGATAGAACCTGGAGCTCTAAGTCTGTTGTGCTGACCATGAGTTGCCTGCATTACACCTCCAAATCCGTGTCTTTTAACAACACCCTGGAAGCCTTTACCTTTTGAAGTTCCTGTTACGTCAACATACTCACCTTCAGTGAATAAATCAACTTTTACTTCTTCTCCTACTTTCACTTCATCAACGAATTCTCTGTAGAATTCTACTAATTTAGCTTTAGGAGCAGAACCAGCCTTTTTAAAATGACCAGCTAACGCTTTACCAACGTTCTTCTCACTCTTGTCATCGAAACCTAATTGAACAGCTTTATAACCGTCTTTTTCTAAGGTTCTGACCTGTAAAACCGAGCATGGACCAGCTTGAATAACTGTACAAGGAATGTTTTTTCCTTCTTCGTTAAACAAAGACGTCATACCGATTTTTTTACCAATAATACCTGACATTGTTTATATTATAATAAAATTTATCCTTTATTTTTTTCCATTTTTCGGAAGTCTGAAGTGATTTCTACTTTTGATATAGGCACACTACGCTCCTAAAATGAGTGTGCAAATTTATGAATAATTTTGTAACCGACAAATATTTTGAGTAAAATATTTTGATTTTTAATCATTTAGATCATTTTCAGAAAAAAGAACAGCTTTACAAAAATGAATTCAACACAAATAACACTCCTTTTCTTTTCATTGTTTATTCTAACAATTCAAAGCCAACAGCTAGAAACAAAAAAAATGCCATAACTATAGGATAATGAAACATTTCGCAATTTTCAGCAGAAAAACATCATCCTTCTATTTTACATGAAACAAGAAACATTCAATCCTTTCTTATCACAGAAATCAAACTATACAATTAGAACAATCTTCTAGAAAAACAAAAGCCTCATGATCACTCACAGGCTTTATATTTTGACATACTATTATATATATTTAGGAATTTACATGGGTTTATTTCATCACATTAACTCCAATTTCCTCTAGCCTGACCTGATCTTCGGGAGCAATTCCATCATCCGTAATCAGATAATCCACCTGATCCAATGCTGCAATTTTACCAAAACCTTTCTTATTCAATTTTGAAGAGTCTGCAAGAACTACTGTTTTGTCTGCACATTCAATCATCACCTGATTAAGATGCGCTTCGGCAGCATTCGAGGTACTGATCCCAAATTCAAGATCAATTCCGTCTACCCCCAGGAAAAGTTTATTACATGAGAATTGTTTAAGAATTCCTTCGGAAATAGATCCCACAATCGAAGTAGAGCTTTTTCTCACTTCTCCACCTAATTGAATTACATTAATATTAGGATTATTACAAAGTTCAATTGCAACCCTCAATGAAGAAGTTAAAACAGTAAGCGGACCGAAGTTCATTAACATCCTTGCAAGATAATGCATAGTAGTTCCTGATGCCAATATGATACAGTCATTCTCTTGAATTAAAGACAGCGCAGCCTTTGCAATAGTCTGCTTTGCTTCTACATTAATATTTTCTTTTTCACCTACGTTCTGCTCGTAAGCATATCGTACCTGTTTACTTGCTCCTCCATGATTCCTAAAAAGAAGTCCTAAACTTTCGAGATAGTTCAGATCCTTTCGTATCGTAACCGAAGAAACATTCAGCTTTTCGCATAAATCCTGAACAAGAACATGTCCTTTTTCATCCAGTTCCTTTAATATTTCATCATGCCTTGGTATTAGCTTCTCCATTTTATTCGTTTCCTCAAAATTACCGTTTTTTTTTTACATGTGGATTTTTATTGTTTTCAAAGGTCATATGCAATCGTTTCATCTTCAGCGATAAAGGTTTTTGTACATCACGGCAATTCTACATTTTAAAATTTCATTTATTTTCTTTTTGCTTTCATTTTTAATTTATATATTTGAAAACGAAACATAAACGAAACATTTATGAAACGAAACGAAGAACTCAGTACATTAACCCATGTAAAAGAATGGGACTTTATAGTCATAGGAGGAGGAGCCAGTGGTTTAGGTTCAGCATTAGACGCAGTAAGCAGAGGATTCAAAACTTTATTACTTGAATCTCATGACTTTGCGAAAGCAACTTCCAGCAGAAGTACCAAACTGGTACATGGTGGAGTAAGATATTTAGCACAAGGAGATGTAGGCTTGGTGAAAGAAGCATTAAAGGAAAGAGGCCTGTTGGCCAAAAATGCGGCACACATTGTAAAAAATCAGTCTTTCATTATTCCTAATTATACTTGGTGGGGCGGAATCTATTATAAAATAGGTTTATCCGTTTATGATTTCCTTGCCGGAAAATTAAGTTTGGGTAAAACGAAATACATCAGCAAATCAAAAACCATTGAAAAACTTCCTACTATTGAACAAAATCACTTAGCAAGCGGTGTTGTTTACCAGGATGGACAGTTTGATGACGCAAGACTTGCAATCAACTTAACCCAAACCATTATTGAAAAAGGAGGAAGTGCTATTAACTATGTAAAGGTTGTTAATCTTCTGAAAGATGATAAGGATAAAGTAATAGGTGTAGTTGCAGAAGACCAGTTTTCTAAACAACAATACCAGATTCATGCAAAAGTGGTTATTAATGCTACCGGTGTTTTCACAAATGACATCCTTAATATGAATAATCCAAAACATGGTAAACTGGTAGTACCAAGTCAGGGAATTCACCTGGTTCTGGATAAATCATTCCTGAAAAGTGATGATGCCATCATGATTCCTAAAACTTCTGACGGAAGGGTGCTATTTGTAGTACCTTGGCATGACAGGGCTTTGGTAGGAACAACAGATACTCTTTTGGAAAACGAAAGCTTTGAACCTCGTGCTTTGGAAGAGGAAATTAGTTTTGTTTTAAATACAGCAAGACAGTACCTTTCTAAAAAACCGACCCGTGATGATGTAAAATCTGTTTTTGCCGGGCTTCGTCCTCTTGCCGCTCCAAAAGACGGAAGCAAGAGTACAAAAGAAGTTTCCCGAAGCCATAAGGTTATTGCTTCTGACACAGGATTGGTTTCTATTATTGGCGGAAAGTGGACAACTTACCGTAAAATGGCTGAAGATACTATTGATAAAGCCATGCAGGTACACAATCTAGGCAATACGAGTTCTAAAACAGAACACATGTCTATTCATGGAAACGTAAAACCAGAACAAGTAGACAGAACGAATCATTTATACGTATACGGATCTGACATCCCTGCCATAAAAGCTTTACAGGAAGGTAATCCACGTTTTTCACAAAAAATACACCCGGACCATCCATTCACGGTGGCAGAAGTAGTTTGGGCTGTAAGAAATGAAATGGCTGAAACAATTGAAGATGTACTGGCAAGAAGAGCTCGTTTGTTATTCCTTGATGCAAGAGCAGCTATAGACAGCGCACATAATGTGGCAAGAATTATTGCTGAAGAAAAAGGATATTCTGAAGCATGGGCCCAGCAACAGGAAAATGAATTCATCGAATTGGCAAAAGGATATTTATTAACTCCTTATTCACCTAAAGTTATCAACCTTAATTAATCACCATATGAATGAAAAGTTAATTCTCGCTCTAGATCAGGGAACAACTTCCTCAAGAGCGATTCTATTCAACCATAGCGGAGAAATCAAATATGTATCACAAAAAGATTTCAGACAAATCTTCCCTACTCCAGGCTGGGTAGAGCATGATCCAAACGAAATCTGGTCATCACAGATCTCCGTTGCTGCAGAAATTATTGCCAAAGCAGGCATCTCCGGACTGGAAGTTGCTGCTATTGGAATCACCAACCAGCGTGAAACAACAATAGTTTGGGATAAAGAAACCGGAGAACCTATCTACAATGCGATTGTATGGCAAGACCGAAGAACTTCCAAATATTGTGATGAACTGAAAGAACAAGGTCATGCAGAAACCATTAAGGAAAAAACGGGTCTTGTACTGGATGCCTATTTCTCTGCCACTAAATTAAAATGGATCCTTGATAATGTTGACGGAGCAAGAGAAAAGGCAGAAGCCGGAAAATTATGCTTCGGAACAGTTGATACCTGGTTGGTATGGAAACTAACCCGTGGGAAAATGTTCATCACTGATGTTTCTAACGCCAGCAGAACCATGCTTTTGAATATTCATACATTGGAATGGGATAATGATCTGCTGGAGCTATTCAACATTCCTAAAGCCATTCTTCCTGAGGTAAAACAAAGCAGTGAAGTATATGGTGAGACAGCTACTACTCTATTCTCTACCAAAATTCCTATTGCGGGAATTGCAGGAGATCAGCAAGCGGCTTTATTTGGCCAAATGTGTATCAATCCGGGGATGGTAAAAAACACTTACGGAACAGGTTGTTTCTTATTAATGAACACAGGAAAAGAAGCTGTTTCTTCAAAAAATAATCTTTTAACAACGGTTGCCTGGAAAATCAATGGAGAAGTGAATTATGCATTAGAAGGAAGTGTATTTGTAGGCGGTGCAGCAATTCAATGGCTGAGAGACGGTCTTAAGCTCATCCATTCTTCTGATGAAGTAAATGATTTGGCCTCTTCTGTTGAAGATAATGGTGGTGTTTACTTTGTTCCTGCCCTTACAGGGTTGGGAGCACCTCATTGGGATCAGTATGCACGTGGGACTATTGTAGGAATTACCCGTGGTACAACTGACGGGCATATTGCCAGAGCAACTTTAGAGGGAATTGCATTCCAGGTCTATGACATTGTAAAATCTATGGAAGCAGATTCCGGAAGAGCAAGTCTTGAACTGAGAGTAGATGGCGGAGCTTCGGCAAGCAATCTATTGATGCAAATACAATCTGACCTTTTCGGATTTAAAATTACAAGACCAAAAACATTAGAGACAACAGCATTAGGTGCGGCTTATTTAGCAGGTCTTGCTGTAGGATACTGGAAAAGTATTGATGAGATACAGGCTCAATGGATTGTAGATAAAGATTTCCATCCTCAATTGGAAAAGGAAAAAGTAGATGCTATGGTTCATTCCTGGAACAAAGCCGTATCCCGTGCTCAAAGCTGGATTGAAGATTAATTTCTGACCTTAAAAATACACATATGACTCCATTTATCGCAGAAGTGATCGGGACGATGCTTCTAATTTTGTTAGGCAACGGTGTTGTAGCCAATGTTGTCTTGAAGGATACCAAAGGGAATAATTCCGGATGGATTGTTATTACTACTGCCTGGGCATTAGCCGTTTTTGTAGGGGTAACTGTTGCAGGGCCTGTAAGTGGTGCCCATCTGAATCCGGCTGTTACAATTGGTTTGGCTGCTGCGGGAAAGTTTGCCTGGGATCTGGTTCCGTCTTATATCGCGGCTCAGATGATTGGAGGAATGTTGGGAGCCTTTTTGGTTTGGCTGTTCCATAAAGACCATTTTGCTATTACAGAGGATGAAGGAGCAAAACTAGCTTGTTTCAGCACCGGACCGGCGATCAGAAAAGTTTCATCTAATCTTATCAGTGAGATCATCGGAACCTTTGTATTGGTATTTGTCATTTTCCACTTTTCGGACCCAAGCATTAATTTACAGGCTGATCCTAATGCAAAAGTAGGATTAGGTTCTATAGGAGCTATTCCTGTAACCTTCCTGGTATGGGTAATAGGACTTTCTTTAGGAGGAACTACCGGATACGCCATTAACCCTGCAAGAGATCTTGCTCCGAGAATAATGCATGCTATTCTTCCGGTAAAAGGAAGCAGTGATTGGGGCTACGCATGGATTCCTGTAATAGGGCCAATTACTGGAGCTGTCATTGCGGCATTATTATTCATGGTATTAAAATAAAAACAAAAGATACAAATCATGAAAATATTAAAAGGAATCTTCTTGCTTATTTTAGCTACAGGAAGGCTATTTTCACAGGAAAGCAATGAGGGTAAAGAAACCAAAGTAGGCAGACTGGATTTTACCGCCAACATTCAAAACAATCATTTATGGAGAGGCTTGATCATTACAGATAAGCCTGTAGTGATGGGAAATCTTTCTTACGCTTTGGATGCGGAAAAGAAATGGAAAGTAGGTATTTGGGGCGCTTCTGCTCTGGCGGATGATAAAGATAACACTCATTATAAGGAGATCAATTACTACGTTCAATATTCTAACGGACGTTTTTATATTGGATTATGGGATCTTTATAATTCCAGGAATATCAATACGGCTAATGCTGCTGACGATATTTTCAGTTATTCCCAAAGAAGAACAGCTCACATCATTGATTTAAGAACCAATTATACCTTCGGCCCATCATTCCCAATTAATATTGAAGCAGATATTATGCTTTATGGCGGGGCTAATGCAGGAGAAGTAATCCTTGAACCTGATGGAAGTTATAAAAAGAACAGATATTCTACCTATGTTCAGGCTAGTTATCCTGTCATCAGTGGTCAAAAAGTGAATCTGGATGCTTTTGTAGGTGCAGGATTTTCATTGAATGGCAACACCTTTTTGTATGGAAATGGAAAAAACAACTTTGATATTGTAAACTTAGGTGTAAAAGCTGGAAAGGTTCTCAAGATCACAGAACATTACAGTTTACCTGTTTCTATGATGGCCATGTGGAATCCTTCTAATAAATATGCAAGAATTCAACTGGCAGCTACCGTTTTTTAATTCAAATTTTAAACTAAATTATATAATAGCCACTCCTTTTGGGGTGGTTTTTTGCTTGGTGGAAGGAGAAACCACCCCGTCAAATCTTTGATTTGAAACCCCTCCAGCGAAGGGGAATGGTTATACGGATTACAGAGTTAGCTGAAAGAGAGGTTGGAGAATATTAATTCTGGCAACCTATTTAATCACCGGGATTTTACGGTGTCATAGATTGGGCAGATATTTTTAAATTTGAAAAAAAAATATTATGAAAAAAGTTTTCAGTTTAATGATCTTATGCATCAGCATTTTCACTCTCGCACAAACAAAACTGCCTTTTACCGGACACAGAAGTTTTGATATCCTGAAAGGATACAGTGGTACCGGCACTCCTCAATATTATCTGGATGTAAAAAAGACAGGTGATGTGTATTTTGGATATGTTCAGGTTAATCAGGCCAACGGAAAAGAAACCAAAGAAGAAATTAATGCGGGTAAATATGCTCCCAATAAAGTAATGAAAGTGGTGTTCAAAAAGTATAAAGAGACCTTCTTTGTGAAATTCGGTAAAGACAAGATCTACCTTACTGATGAAAAGGGGAATATTCAGAATCTTGAAGGCTGCTGTTCTGCCAAGGATAGTATTGATAAAGATACTTGTAATTGCGAAAGTGAATTGTATCAATAAGCATAATAGAAAACCACTCCTTGTGGGATGGCTTTTTGTTTGTTGTGAGGAAAAGCCGCCACTTCAAAATTAAAAAAAATTTGCCCCCTCCGATGGAGGGGAGTAGTTATATTAATTGTCTGCTTTGCAAGGAAGGGATGTTTGAGATTATGGAATTTGTCAGGAATAAAAAATCCCGGGATTTCGCGATAAATGGTTTGTATAAATATCTTTACTTTTGGAGAATCAATTATGCACACCACAGTATGAAAATACTAAAGATTTTATGGGTACTCCTTTTTATTGTTTCATGCAATAAGAAAGAAAACCATCCTTACACATTTTATTATTGGAAAACGAATTTGAAACTGGATCAGGAAGAGAAGAAAGTTTTAGATCAGGCTACTATTCCTTATGTATACACAAGATTTTTTGATGTTGATAAAGCAGGTGGAAAATTCCAACCTGTTGCGGTTATTACAAAAGATCAGAGTTTCCAGACCGATAAGCAGATCGTACCAACAGTTTTTATCACCAACCCCACCTTAATAGGAATTTCCCAGGAAGAAATCAGGTTTCTTGCAGAGAGTATCCATTATCTGGTTCAGAAAAAAGCGGAGGAATATCATTTAAAAATCAACAATGAAATTCAGATCGACTGTGACTGGACTGCCGGGACACGGGAAGACTATTTTAAATTCTTAAAAGAGCTCAAAAGAGTTTCCGGAAAGGAAATCACCTGTACGTTACGTCTTCATCAGGTTAAAGATAAAAAGCAAACAGGAATTCCCCCAGTGGATAAGGTCTATCTGATGTGCTACTCCACTTCATCTCCTTTGGATAAATCGGACAAAAATTCAATCCTGGATGTCAGCATCCTGAAAAGCTATCTTTCGAAACTGGAAGACTATCCTATTAAGAAAGTTGAAGTGGCTCTACCGATTTATTCATGGGGAATCATTACGAATCATCTGGGCAAGCATAAACTCATTAATGCTTTGTCTAAAAAAGATCTCAACAACCCTAATTTTAAAAAGATCTCTGACCATGAAGCTGAAGTATTGAAAGATGGCTTCTACTTTGGGAGTTACCTGAATAAAGGTTTCAAAATAAAAGTGGAAGAAATATCAGAGGAACAATTAACTGATGTGATTCTTTTCCTTCAGAAAAAAATACAGCAGTTTAATATAATTTATTATCAATTAGATAGTAAATTTGTGCTAGATCGAAAATTTTAAATCTACTATAGATTAGGACAGAGAATAGACATTCAGTAACTTATGTTATTTTCTGCCAGCACTTTGATTACAAAATAACGCTATAAAAACTAAAAAAAACACCACACAAACCCTATGAAAAAGTATATTCTTTCACTTGCGGTTGTATCTCTTTTCTATACGAATTCCAACGCCTGTGCATGGTCGGATCCGGATTATGAATACTTCAATCTTTTTACGCAGAGCATTATTAAGGATAAGTCGTATCTTCCTTTTCTTCATACCTATTCTTCAAGATTCTTTGGTGAATACAATCCTTCTATGATTCCTGATGATAACATTGAAACATGGAAAAAGTATTTCAACAATCAGCTTACCTATGCCGAGACCCAGAATCTTGTTTATAAATTAAGCATGAATGATCTGAATGCTCTTAAAAACGGAACTCCTACAAACCCTCTTTTGCAAAAACTAGGAACAGGATTTTATCCAAAATATAAGGAAGGTATTGATTATTTAATTGAGGCTAAATATCTGGAGCCTTATATGAGTATCAATTATGTTGAAAGTGAAAACTCTTTTTATTATAACAGGCAGGAAAACAGAAAAAATGCCACATCTCTTGATTATAATAAAACGATCGCAGCGCTAAACTCTTTATATAATTCTGCCAAAAATCCGGAGATCAAACAACGTTACGGATATCAGCTTATACGTCTGAATCACTATACCAGAGATTATGACTCTGCACTACAGGCATTCAAAACATATATTGAACCTATTAAACTAAAAGGTACAGTATATTATATGGCACTGGATCAATTGGCAGGAGCTCAAAGAGGATTGGAAATGAATAGTGATGCCAACTGGAATTTCTTCCAGGTATTTATGAACAGTAAGAACCGTAAGGAATCTGCTTTTGTTTCTATGAAGCTTTCGGATACAGCTTCTTTCAGCAATATTATGAAAAGAGCCCATACGAATGAGGAAAAGAATATGGCTTATTTCCTTTTAGGATATGAAGATTTCAACAACCCTATTCCTATCATGGAAAAGATGTTTGACATTAATCCGGATTCTGAAATCCTGAAAGTAATGGCAGTAAGAAGTATCAATGAATTGGAAAGGAGTTATCTTCCGACCTACTATTACACTTCTGAAGCGTATGGCAGAATATCTGTTTACAGAGGAAATACTGAAAACCATACTTCAAAAGATACCAACAATGACAAGACAACAACAGAAGTAAAAGAGGTAAAAGAAGAAAAAATATCTTTCTGGCAGAAAATCGTAAGGTTCTTCAAGAATCTTTTCGGAGGTTCTAAATCTGATGCATCCGGCAATGGAAATAAAGCTGACCAGAGTGATGATGAATTGCTGAACAACCCAAACAGAATTCCTTTTTATACTACCGGATATAGCGGATATGATGATAATACCAAAGATTATCTTGATGACCTTGAAAAATTTACTTCAAAGGCGAAAGAAAAATCCAAAGATGAATATTGGCAGATTGCAGATGCTTACCTTAAATTTTTAAAGAAAGATTATAAAGAAAGCACTGAAATCCTGAACGACATCAAAACAACGAACCCTGAATACCTGGAAGAAATTAAAAGAATGAAGGTTCTGAATGATATTGTTTCCCAACCAAAAGTTGATGCTGCCTTTGAAGATCATATGATGAAAGATTATGCTGCATATTTTGTGGAAAAAGAAGTGAAAAAAGATACAGCGAATGTAAATAGTGATTACGATTATTACGGAAGCGCTCCTTCCACCGCAGATTTCTTAAAGGATGTAATGGCTAACCGTTATTTCCTTCAGGGAGAGGATGGAAAATCATTCCTGATGAATAACAAGCTTTCTGACCTTCAGTACAATCCGAACTCCAGCCTGGTAAAAAGTGTTGAAGATTTTTACAGGAAACCCAATAAAACCCAGTTTGAGCAGCAGATCATCGCCAAAAATATGGACAGCGTAGGTAATATTGATGCATTCTTCAATACCATCTATGGTGACAGAGCAATGAGACTTGCTGATTTTGAAAAGGCTAAATCATATTATGAAAAGGCTCAGAAGTTTGGCGGAGTTCCAAGGGAAAATTATGACTGGACTGAAAAAAACGGGCAAACCATTACCCAAAAACAATATGCTTCTTCTGAATACAACGGCTTTAATAATATTTCAGGTCTTGTTTTCGGGCATAATGTTTGGGAAAGTTACCAGAGTCCAGATGCTGAATCTATGAAATCTGAAGGCTATACGGATTTCCCTTTCATCAAAGACAATATGAACAAACTGGAATTGACAAATGCTCTTATCCAGCTGAAGAAAATCGGAAATGGTAACAATGAAGCAGCTTCAAGAGCTAATCAGCTTATCGGAAACCTGTTATACAACACCTCTATTTTAGGATATTACCGTCATTTGTTCGTCATGGATATTGACAACAGTAACGGAGGAAAATATTACTTCTGGAATAATGACAAAGGTAATCCTTACAAGTATTATTATAAAAACTTCCTTGATACATCATATATTGAACCTGATAATTTTGATTTAGCGATCAACTATTATCAAAAAGCACTTAAGCTCTCCAACAATAAAGAAGATAAAGCAAGAATTCTGTTTCAGATGGCAAGTGCCGAGCAAGGTAAATATTATCAGTATGAAGCTAAAGCACCGAAAGATTTCGATTATTCTGACCCGAAATGGTCTGAAAAAGAGGATGCTCGTCAAAAGGAAATGGACAACCTGAAAAATCAAAAGTACAGAACCTATTTTGCTCAGCTGAAGGCACAATATTCCGATGCTGAAACTACAAAAAGTCTGATGGGAAGCTGTAGCTACTTTAGCTATTTCATGAGATAAAATAAATCATAAAAAAACCTCTGATCGCTCAGAGGTTTTTTATTTTATAAATTATTTTTTGACAAACTTAGTTGTACTGTTTATATCCTTACCATTAATTGTAATGAAATAAACTCCTTTTATCAAACTACTCACATTAATTCTGCCATCGCCAATTGTTCCTTTTGAGATCAATTGTCCAGGAGTATTAAAGATTTCATAAGTAGCGTTTGCAGAAACATTCATTACATTCAGCATATCTTCAACAGGATTTGGATAGATGTGAACCGTTTTCACATTGTTTCCAGCTTCAGATACAGCTAGTGTAGCTGCTACAGTAGCTTTCTTCACTGCATAAAACACATTTCCAATGGCTGAAACTCTCACATGAACACTTTTCCCAGCTAAAGATGCAGGAATAAATACACTTGCAGAACCATTGTTTGGAACTGATGCTGCCAAGTCATTCCATGTTGCTCCATTATCTTCAGTATAATCTATTTTAACATTGGCTACATTATATGGAGAAGCTGTGGTTCCGGATACCGTCCACGCAATAGTAGAGTTGGCATTAGGAGTAAGAGAGGTTGTGTTCACTGTAAATGCAGCAGCAGAACCTACAACAACCGTTTGATTTGCATATGCAGACTGTGCCTGTCCGCCAGGTTTATTATCTCTTACCGTTACACGGAAATTGGTCGTTCTTGCGACTGTACTCGCCGCTTCAAAATCAGCAGTTTTCTTTACTGCTCCACCCAGTACTGTTTCAAGCTTTGGAAAATATCTTGTAGGGCTTGATGCTGGCGGCCAAGATCTGAAACTTGCCCCTGAACTTGTATTTCCTATATTTGATTTTGTTACTCCATTATCCAGTTTACTTGGATTCATCTGTTCCCAGCAATACGTTAAAGCATCTCCATCAGGATCAGTTGCCGATGCAGTTAATACAAATGCCGTAGATTTTGGAATGGTATAAGTGGTATTCATTGCAGCAACTACCGGAGGATTATTCGTAATGGGAGTTTCCACATCTGCCGTAACCACAACCATATTATTCTGAACCTGTTCAATACTTGCACTATGGAAGTAGACATCAGAATGATTTTGTAAATCGGTAGTAGTACCCGTTATACCAGCATATCCCATAATGGTTGAGCCAGATCCCGGTTCCATCTCCTGATTAAGATAGTCTTCAAAGAAGCTGTAAGTATGAGAATCACCAAGCTGATGCCCCATTTCATGAGCTACATAGTCTATATCAAAATTATCTCCCATAGGAACATTATCAGCAGGTGAAGTAATCCCACTTCCTTTGTAATTGTCCGGACCTATATAGGCATATCCACATCCTCCGTTAGCAGCAGTATACGATGTGGTAGAGATATCATTACTCCCTATACAGCCTATACAACCTGCATTACCACCTCCACCTGTAGCACCGAACAGATGCCCGATATCGAAGCTTTCATCAGTAACACCATATGCTCCGCCGTGTAAAGTATTCATTAATTCATAATTCCACTTACACATAAAGTCGGAAGTACTGTAAGGATCGGTAGCAGCATCTGCAAAGATAAGGTTAGGTGCATTAATTGCATTAACATGGATATTAAACTCTCTTTCAAATACACCATTCACTCTTGATAAAGTAGCATTGATCTGTGTAAGAGCTCCGCCTACTCCACCAAAATAATTGGTATACTCTCCTGTCACAGACATGGCCAGTCTAAGGGTATGAAAGGTTTTATTACTCGCTTTAGCTGTAGCACCGGAATTCATGATCTTCTGAAGATTGGCAACGGACTCTTTACTTTCCTTAGTACTACATGTAAATGCATGTCCGTTCTTACTGGTCTTTCCATGTATGGAATAATAGGATTTATCAGCGGTTGCCGGCTCTATAAATTCATACTTACCATCACTTCCTATAACCATTGACTGGAAATCATTGGGAGCTACACTAAAACGAATGTACTTTGAAGGATCATCAATACCGACTCCCACATAAGATCCAAGTTGGTATTGTTTTGCTAAAGTTTCATCCATTACAGGAAAACTATTCACTGTAAATCTTTCTGTTTTACCTTCCAGATTAGGAATACTTATCGTAACCGGGGAACCTTCTCCAATTTTAGGAGCTCGTAACAGCTGTGTTCTGATCTGATCTATATCAAGTTTATAATAGATTGAGCGATCACTTTTTTTAATAATTTTCTGTTGTGGCACAGCCTTATTCCATTGTGCACTTACCACTGTTGTTAAAAGTAACACTGGTAAACAAAATAACTTTCTTTTCAAACCAATTAATTTTACATATTATTCAGCAAATATATATATTTATTTAAAATCAAATAACAAAACAATATATTATTTAAATTAAATAAATATTCCTATCCAAAACGGTAAAATATTGTGTTCAAAAAATTATACTATTTTTTTTGTTCCTGCCGTTGCAGCCATTCTTCGTGTTTTCTTTTAAAGAATTCGTATTTGTAATCCTGATTTCTCTGTGCAGCATCTATGGAATGGGAAGTATGAATGTCTGTGTCCTTTTTAGCAAATTGTGCCAGGTTCTCATAATAATGATGAAGCTGATCCAATTCCGCTTCTGTAAGATCTTCAATATCTACTATCCTGTTACTCGCTTTTTCATGAGCGGCAATAATTTCATTTAACTTGATCTGGATAGCTTTTGAATCTTTATTCTGGGCTTTTTGGATGAGGAAAACCATGAGAAAAGTAATGATTGTGGTTCCTGTATTGATAACCAATTGCCAGGTTTCGGAATAATCAAAAAAAGGTCCTGAAATAGCCCAAACTATAACAATAAGCATAGCACCAATAAAAGCATATTGACTGCCTGTAAATCTCACAGCCCAGTTTGAAAATTTTTCAAAAAAATTATTATTCTTATGTCCCATAGTTCAGATTATTTTATAATAAATGTATAAAATTAACCTGAACAAGTAAAGAAAATATTAAAAATCAGGTACGTAAACTCAAGTGAAAAATAAAGATATTCTATTTATCTACTTCATTTTTCTAAATCTATGCCACCAGATCAGGAATCCTGTAACAGGTAATGAACAACCAATAAACGAAACGATGAAATAAAGAATAATGCTTGGCAAACCCATAATTTCTCCTGTATGCAAGGGTTTGGCTAAAGAAGTAAATTGCTTATTCAAAGGCTTGGCTGAAAATAGTTCTTTAGTTTTAAAGTTTCCGGTTTTATCAAACGTGGCTTCATCCGGAAGCATCATACCCAGAAAATTCTGCGTATTGGTTTTAATGACAACGTACCTCGGATTATCTTTATTGGGCAGTTCTATACTGGTCACTGCAGAATAAGGAAGATGCTGATCTGCCAGTTGTAAGATTTTATCAATGGAGGCTGATTCAGAGTCTTTAAGGTTTTTCTTTTCATCTTGCTTCTGGAGCATGTCTTCCAACAATCCACCGAATGCATCCTCTCCACTCTCTTTATCTTTTGAAATATTATCAATAGATGAACCCCCTAAACTTATAATAAGACCATTCTTCACCCAGGGATAGGTTATATACAATCCGGTTACAGCAATAAAGAATAATATCAGGAAGGTATAAAAACCAAGAGTATTATGAAGGTCATAATTCACACGCTGAAATTTCGCCCTGAACATAACAGTTAAACCCTGCTTCAGAAACTTTAGCTTTTTAGGCAGCCAAAGTATCAACCCTGAAATCAATAATACACAAAACATCAACACTCCAGCTCCCAGGATTTGTCGGCCAGTATTACCCATCATCAGATTTCTGTGAATATCCAGAACGATTTCAAAAAAACGACTGGACCCTACTTCAGGCTGACCAAGAATTTCTCCGGTATATTGGTTATAATAAGCACTTTTGTCTACCTGATTTTCACGATATCCAATGACATAACTGCGTTCTTTATCATCAGGAATAAGCAATGAGGTCAATTCTCTATTCTGCTTCAATAATTCGGTCTGGATCAGATCCGGATTCTTAACCTGAACAGAAGTTTTACTGATATATACCTTATCTCTGTTTGTAAACTCTATGATCTGATTTTTGAAAGCATAAAGGCATCCGGTAAGGCATACCACAAAAACAATAGCACATGATAAAAGCCCAAGCCAAAGATGAATGATCCACATCATATATTTAATGAGTGATTCATTCTTTCGTCTTTTCCTGTAAAGGCTTTTAAACAATGTTTTCATGTTGGGTATTATAGCAAAAACATTAAGATGGTTGAGCCATCTTAATGTTTGCAAAATTAATTTGATATGAATAAATTAAAAAGTCAATACAAATTTGTGAAAGGAATCCGTAGTAAATCCTCCTTTCTAAACCGGTATTAATATCGTTTATTTTCGTCCTTTAAACTGGACTTCTTTTACAATTTCCTCAAACTTTGTATAATGTTCCGGAGTTAATGCTTTTTGAATAGCAGCTTTTCTCTGCCCATCAAATTTCTCCCAATATTCTTTGGCAAGATCATTGTTTCCATGATATACATCGTGGGCATCACTGAACGCTTTTTCAAAAGCATCATTTGCCGCATTCACCACTTTGAATTCATCCTCTGAAAGCTGAGCTTCTGCTTTTATTCTTTCCAATAAAGCATTGTCATATCTTGGTCTTTTTCTGGCATTTTCGTCAACAAATTTGTTGAATCTTTCCATTTGTGGGCCATCCAAGACTTTAGCCATTTCAATAGCCTGCTGATTTCTCAGTTCTTCTCCTTTGATCCCCAATGCCACACGGTCCATATTGGCACCCTGAGCTTTTGCAGCCTGAAAATTCTGCTCCTGCAACTGCTGGTATTTTGCAGTGATCTCATCAAAGCTTTTTTCCTGGTCTGGAGTAAGCTGTACTTGTGTTTTAAACTGGTTGTAGTCTACGCCTTTCTTTTTGTCACCTGAACATGAAGCTACCACTAAGGTTGCCAATGCTACTACAAGAGTTTTGATATAAGTACTTTTCATGTCTATTTTATTTTAAGGTTTTACAATGTTTTAGAAGAAATAATTAGCGCCGAACTGATATCTGATTCCATCGATTCTGAAACCAAAATTACTAGCCGGATCAGTAGTATCATTACGAATATCCTTATCTAACAGATTATATACTCCAAATGTGAAACGAACGTGTTTGTTCAATCTGTACACCGTTCCTAAATCTAATAAGAAGTAAGATGGAATTGGGTATTCCTGGGCTCTACCTCTGCTAACTCCCGGCTGGCTTTCACTTCTGTAGTTTCCTCTTGACCAGAACTCAAAGCTATCGTTAGCCTTCCATGAAAGGTTTACATTGGCCATATGTTTTGGTATTCTTGCATATGGTTTATTGTATAATGCTGGAATTTCTTCAGATTTAATCTTAGTATCAGTATAGGTATAGTTTGCTTTTAATACAATATCCTTTGTCATATTTACTCCAAGGTTAGCTTCAAGTCCCATACTGTTTGCCTTACCAAGGTTTTCTCTTGTTGAGATAAAGTCATAGATATGATTGTATAAGGCTTCAAATTGCTTACATTCTTCGGTGTTGTTACATTTTCTAACTTCAACCAGTTTGTTTTTAAAGTCTGTATTAAATCCTGTTACGCTAAGGTTAATCACTTTTCTATTATCCTCAAACATTACCGTCAATTCCTGATTGAAACTTTTCTCCGGTTTAAGGTCTTTGTTTCCGATAATTACTCCATCCTGAGTTCCACCACCGGTCACCTGTCCCCATCCTGGGTTTACAGCTCTTAGCCCCGGAGCTTTATATCCCCATGAAGCACCTCCTTTAAATGTAAAGTTGTTTGTTGCACTCCATACTAAATATCCTCTTGGTGTAAAGTTAGAACCATAGTTCTCATCATTATCCAGACGTGCTCCTGTAACCAGGTGTAGTTTATCCACTAACTTCCAGTTTCCTTCCGCAAAAGCAGACCAGTTCCAACGGGTCAGTTTGGTTACCACTTCCCCATTTTCGGATTTCATTTTATTTCCTAAATCATTCAGTCTTTCATATCTGTATTCTGCCCCAAAGCTGATGACATGATCTTTAATATTGAAATTATTAAGACTGTATGCGGCAAGAGTCTCATACCTCATATCCCTGTTTGGGTTATTCGTATTGTCATACTGGATATAAGAATTTGTATGAAAATTAGAATAGTCGCCTTTATGGCTTAATGCCAATACATTTCTCTCGTAGTTATTACGTGAGCTTTTTGCTTTTGGTCCCAAAGAATATCCAGGATTCTGATTTCTTTCCTGACGGTTATAATCGTAGCTTAGTTTAAAGGTATTTTTAGTATTTGGAGTAAGACTGAATTCTGTTCCAAAAGCTTTAATAACTCTTTCTGTAAATCCACCAACAAACTTATCTTCATTTCTGTCGGAATAGCTCCCGGTCACTTTCATTTGAAGAAGGTTTTTTACTAAAGAACCGGCAGCATATCCATCAATCTGGTATGTATTTCCAGATTCTTTATGTACCTGCTGTATTAAGCTGGTTCCTACAGATCCTCTCCAGCCGTTACTCAGTTTTTTTGTGATAATATTGATTACTCCACCCATCGCATCAGAACCATATAGTGAAGACATTGGTCCTTTTACCACTTCAATTCTTTCAATGGTTTCCAATGGTGGCATCCATCCTTGTTCTATACCTGGGCCATCAGAATTGGGTCTTGTCTCTCTTGTATTGATTCTTTTCCCATCAATTAAAACTAATGTCTGTCCAGATTCAGCACCTCTTATTGAAAAATCACTTGTACTACCACCTCCCGTGACAAAAACTCCGGGAACATCTTGTAAAGCATCTGTAATATCTCTATATGCTCTTTTTTTAAGGTCTGCCTGAGAAATTACAGAAATCGTAGCTGGTGTGTCTTTGATTTTCTGAGCATACCCGGAACCCGTTATTACTACTTCATTAATATGATTACTTTTTAACGTGTCCTTCGTTTTCTGACCGCTCATGAAAGCTGATCCTAAAACAAGCAAGGAAAAAGATACTGTTCTAAACATCAAGAATTTTTTTGCAAAATTATTATTTTTAATGATTCTAAATAAATAAACTAAGGTGACATATCTCACCCAACCGACTCCCTTGAATATAAGATTACCAATCTCACTCATATTATACTAAAAACCTTCCAACATATCCATATTGCTATTAAGAATCTCACGTCCATACTATTTAATGATTATCAATTTTAAAAAAGAAAAAAGTGTGCATATGTGAATCTCAATTTCATTTATACCCATCATGAAAAAAAAATCCATCCCTAAAATAGGGACGGAAAGTATGATGTATTGCTCTTTTATATTAGTTCAAAGGGTACTTTATAGCTTTATCAATTTCGATTGGGTTATTATCCCGAAGCATTACTCTTCTACGTTCATCAGACATCCCTTTCAATTGATCTATGCTTTTAACCTGTACTCCTGAAACCCAGAAAGTATTCTCGGGATTGGTATTGGATTTAAACGATTCTGCGACATCATGTAACGGATCGTTGTAAAGCTCTAATTGTTTCTTTGCAATAATTTTTTCAGTTACAGGAAGTGGTTTTTTTCCGACAAAGCTTTCAAGAAATGGAGTTTCATAGGTCTTGGGAAACTTCATACTTTTTGCCAGCTTAAAAATATAATTTCTGTTGCTGTCTTCTATTTCAAAGATAAGCCCCGGAAGACCACGGAACTTATAAGGTCCTTCGCTTAGGTTGATGTCTTTGCAAAACCATGCAATCCATTCTCTGCCTCCAAAGCGAGTGGTTGCTTTCTGCAAATTATATTGTCCGTCAATTTTTGTATCACTTAACAACTTCCAGTTCATTTTATCAGTGGATTTTAAAGAAAATAAATCATTCACCAGAATCAATGAAGTATTTTCAAAAGAACCCTTTTTCCTGATAACAGCAGGAAGATCATCATCCCATCTCGATCTTTTTTGGCCACGGACAATATTCAAAGAATCATTCTGAGCGTAAGAGTATGGATAAAATTTAACATCATCAGGATTGATATCCAGAATCATATTGGCTTTGGTAAAATCCTGTGCTAATGAATCTTTTTTATATTGTAGTAGATATACAAAACGATGCGTCTGCGCACTCAGCAGTAAAGGGAATAATAAGAATATCAGTCTTTTCATGGTATAGATTTGAGCCAAAAATATCAATAATATTTGGATTCAACTAAATAGATGGTCATCATTTTGGAAATGAAAACAAAAATCCGTCCCTAAAAAGGAACGGATTGTATAATCATTGCAAAGTATGCAGTTATCACACTTTAATTTCAACGTCTACACCTGAAGGAAGTTCTAATTTCATTAGAGCATCAACAGTTTTAGAAGAAGAAGAGTAGATATCCATTAGTCTCTTGTGAGCTGATAATTGGAACTGCTCTCTTGCTTTCTTGTTTACGTGCGGAGATCTCAACACTGTGAAGATTCTCTTGTTCGTTGGTAATGGAATAGGACCGTTTACAACAGCACCAGTAGCCTTTACCGTTTTTACGATTTTCTCAGCAGACTTGTCTACCAAGTTGTAATCGTAAGATTTTAGTTTTATTCTGATTCTTTGTGACATTTCTTTAATTTAAAAATTAACCTTTTGCTTTAGCTATGATTTCTTCAGCAACGTTTTGTGGAGTAGCTTGGTACTTCTCTAATTCCATAGAAGAAGTAGCTCTTCCTGATGAAAGTGTTCTTAGAGTAGTAACATATCCAAACATTTCAGAAAGTGGAACTGAACCTTTGATTACAACAGCACCGTTCTTTTCTTCCTGACCACTGATTGTACCTCTTCTTTTGTTAAGGTCACCAATGATGTTACCCATATATTCTTCCGGAGTTACAACTTCCAGTTTCATAATAGGCTCCATAATTACTGGCTTAGCAGCACGTCCCGCTTCTTTAAATCCTAATTTAGCAGCCATTTCAAATGAAAGAGCATCAGAATCCACTGCGTGGAAAGATCCATCTTTAAGAGTAACTTTAATACCTTCAACTTCGAAACCAGCCAATGGACCGTTCTTCATTGCAGCTTTAAATCCTTTTTCAATGGCAGGAACAAATTCTCTAGGAACGTTACCACCTTTGATCTCATTGATGAATTCTAAACCAACTTTACCTTCGTCTGCAGGTCCTAGTTCAAATACAATGTCAGCAAATTTACCTTTACCACCAGATTGTTTTTTGTAAACTTCTCTGTGTTGAGCAACTTTTGTTAAGTTTTCTTTGTACTCTACCTGAGGTTGTCCTTGGTTTACTTCAACCTTGAATTCTCTCTTCATACGGTCTACAATGATATCTAAGTGAAGCTCACCCATACCAGAGATGATCGTTTGTCCAGAAGCCTCGTCAGTTCTAACTGTAAACGTTGGATCTTCTTCAGCCAATTTAGCTAGAGCGTTACCCATTTTATCCTGGTCAGCTTTAGTTTTAGGCTCAACAGCGATACCAATTACCGGATCAGGGAAAACCATCGATTCAAGAACGATTGGGTTTTTCTCGTCACACATCGTATCACCAGTTTTGATAGACTTGAATCCTACAGCAGCACCAATATCACCAGCTTCAATATATTCTACTGGATTTTGCTTGTTAGCGTGCATCTGATAGATTCTAGAGATTCTTTCTTTATCTCCTGAACGAGTGTTCAAGATATAAGAACCAGCATCCAGTCTTCCAGAGTATGCTCTGAAGAATGCTAATCTTCCCACGAACGGGTCAGTAGCAATCTTAAATGCTAGAGCAGAGAAAGGCTCATCTACAGATGGCTTTCTTGTAATTTCAGCGTCTGTTCTTGGGTCAGTACCTTTGATATCATCTTTATCCAATGGAGAAGGCAAGTATTTACATACTGCATCCAACATAAACTGTACTCCTTTATTCTTGAATGAAGAACCACAAGTCATTGGGATAATAGATAAATCGATAGTAGCAGCTCTCAATGCAGCATTGATTTCTTCTTCTGTAATTGAATCCGGATCTTCAAAGAATTTCTCCATCAAAGTTTCGTCATATTCAGAAACAGCTTCTACTAATTTCTCTCTATATTCAAGAACTTCATCTTTCATGTCTTCAGGAATTGGAACTACCTCGAAAGTAGCACCTTGTCCAGCTTCATCCCAGATGATCGCTCTGTTTTTAATTAAGTCTACAACTCCTTTGAAATCTTCTTCAGCACCGATTGGTAAAACGATTGGAACTGCATTAGATCCTAACATATCTTTAACCTGGTTTACCACGTTAAGGAAGTCAGCACCTTGTCTGTCCATTTTGTTTACGAATCCCATTCTAGCAACTTTGTAGTTGTCAGCAAGTCTCCAGTTTGTTTCAGACTGAGGCTCTACTCCATCTACTGCTGAGAATAAGAATACCAATCCATCTAATACTCTTAAAGATCTGTTTACCTCTACAGTGAAGTCAACGTGTCCCGGTGTATCAATGATGTTGAAGTGGTAAGGCTTAGTATCTGCAACAGGCTTTCCTTGGTCTGTTGGAAAGTTCCAAGAACAAGTAGTTGCAGCAGAAGTAATAGTAATACCTCTTTCTGCTTCCTGCTCCATCCAGTCCATTGTAGAAGCACCATCGTGAACCTCTCCAATTTTGTGGTTTACTCCTGTATAGAATAAAATCCTTTCAGTAGTGGTAGTTTTACCTGCGTCAATGTGAGCAGCAATACCAATATTTCTTGTAAATTTAAGATCTCTACCCATTTCAGATTAGAATTTAAAGTGTGAGAAAGCTTTGTTAGCTTCCGCCATTTTGTGAGTATCAGATTTCTTTTTGAAAGCTGCACCTTCTTCTCTTGAAGCAGCTACAACTTCATTAGCTAATTTCAAAGCCATAGACTTATCATTTCTCTTTTTAGAGTAGCTAATTAACCATTTCATTGCCATAGAAATTTTTCTATCAGCTCTGATTGGCATAGGAATCTGGAAGTTAGCTCCACCTACTCTTCTAGAACGTACTTCTACGTGAGGCATAACGTTTGTTAATGCATCTTTCCAGATTTCAAGGGCTGTTTTCTCAGTTTCTCCTTTTTTAGTTTCTACGATATCTAATGCATCATAGAAAATTTTGAATGCGATAGACTTCTTACCGTCTAGCATTAAGTTGTTTACGAATCTCGTTACCAATTGATCATTAAATTTCGGATCTGGTAACAACGGTCTTTTTTTCGCTTTTGTCTTTCTCATTGCTTCTGTACCTTATTTAATGATTATTTTTTCTTTCCTTTTGCAGGAGCAGCAGCTGCTTGTCCTGGTTTAGGTCTCTTAGCTCCGTACTTAGATCTTCTCTGAGTTCTTCCATTTACACCAGCGGTGTCTAATGCACCTCTTACGATGTGGTAACGTACTCCCGGTAGGTCTTTCACCCTTCCGCCTCTAACCAATACTATCGAGTGCTCTTGAAGATTATGTCCTTCGCCCGGGATATAGGCGTTAACTTCTTTACCGTTAGAAAGTCTTACCCTTGCTACTTTTCTAAGTGCAGAGTTAGGTTTCTTAGGTGTAGTTGTATATACTCTCGTACATACACCACGTCTTTGTGGACAAGAATCAAGGGCAGCCGATTTGCTCTTCTTGGCAAGCGTGGCTCTTCCTTTTCTTACTAATTGTTGAATAGTAGGCATTTAATTGCTTTTTATTTTAGGCTGCAAAAATAGTAATATTTTTTTAATTGACAAGCAGTTATGATATTTTATTTCGTCATCAATTTTCTTCATTTGTTTTCAAAACTACCGAAAACCTCCATTACTTTTATGTTATTGTGACATTTTAAGTAATGGAGGTTCGTATCAAAAAATCAAAATTTTATTTAAAGGCATCCTTTATTATTTTTCCTTTCATATATTGTTTAGGAACTCCTAAAAGTTCAGCCATTGTACTGGCAATGTCAATCTGCTCATAGTTTCCGGTGCTGATAGTTGCATTCTTTTTAAAATCAGGGCCCATGGCAAAGAACTCAATATGTCTACATCCTGCACAGTCGTCTCCATGTTCTGCAAAACCTCCGTTGGCATCTATATGTCTTCCGTGGTCATTAGAAACGATCAGTGTTGTTTTATCTTTATAAGCAGGAAGTGACTGGATATAATCCCAGATTTCTTTAATGGAAGCGTCAGTAGTTTTAATGGCTTTGATGTATTCATTCCAATTATTAGCATGGCCATAAGAATCTACATCTTTAAGATTGATAACCATAACATTCGGACTATATTTTGCCATCACTTCTTTGGTTTTCGTCATGGTGACAAGATCATCACGATATCCAGATCCGTTTCCGCTTACTCCACAGTCAACACTTGGCTGGAACTTTCCTTTCCAGTCTGCTAGTTTACAATCGTTTAAAACTTCAAGTTTATCTTTAGAAGCAATGACCCATGCTTTTGTTTTATCTGCTCCTGTGAACTTCAGCCACTGCTGCATTACGGATGGAAACCCTGGCAATTCGGTTCCATTATTTTTAATATTCTCATATACTCCTGAACACATGGCACTATGCCCCGGGTTTGTGTTTGTAGTTCCATTGTTTTTAAAATTGCTGATAAAAACACCCTGGTTTAATAAACTTACCCTGTTAGGTATGTTTTCTTTATTAGGAGCTTCCCAGGTTTCAGAAATACGAGGACCATCCACTACTAAAAGTACAACGTTTTTAGTTTGATATTTACTTTCAACTTTAGGATCTGTGATGATCTGCGCCTCTGCATCATTATTACTGCATGAGAACATGAATAATGATACCATAGAATACAGGAAAAACTTCTTCATTGCTTTTTACTTTAAATTTATATTTCGAGTGCAAAGCTAGAAAACACAATCTCCGGATTCATTAACAAATTGTTATCTATTCCTTAAGAATTTAACACGAAAATCAACAATAAGAGAAATAAAAACATATCGGAATGGGAGGCTGTAATTGATATCTATTCTATTATTGTAACCGTAACATTTTTATTCCAATTGAATTTTTTGATATTTTGTTTCAACTGTTCAAGATTCTTCACATCTATAGAATATATGGAAACTTCCAGTCTGGCAACTGTTACTTTATCTTCAATCTTTAGTGTGGCTGCTTTTCTCCAATAAGAAGGAACATACCCCTGCAGCCAGCCTTCATATACAACCGCAATGTCATATTTATTATCCAGACAATAGTTGCTAAGAAAGTTTCCAAACTTTTGGTCAAACGATTTTTTATTTTCATTAAAATGAATGGTTTCTACAGATCCAAGACCTGCAATATCCAGCAAATGAATATCCGTATAATAACAAACTGCTCCAATATCATTAGCTACTACTTTAGAAGTATTATAAAACTGGTGTAAAAATTTTGCAGACTGTACCTGTTGTTCATAAATATTCTTACCTCCATTGCTCATAATAGGATGAGCAACCCAACATTTATAGATCATCAAAAAAACATTAGCTGCCACTAACAGACTTATCCATTTTTCTGTTACAATATAATCCTTCCAATTAAAGAACAGTCCTTTACATTTTGGGATTAATATCATACTAAAGCCTGTAAGAATATAAGCTTCATAACGTAAATGCCCTTTTAAATCAGCAAACATAGAATGACAGATCATCAACAGTGAAAATACAATTAATAAAAAATTATCCCGCACTACTTCTTTTAGCGCTTTATTTCTAAAGTCCCTGTAAATAAACACCATGCATAACAAAAGAGGAAAAATTCCTATTTTATAAAAGCTGATATTCAGCAAAAGATTATCCAGTAAAATGACCTTAACCTGCTCAAATATATTGGCATCAAGACTTAATTTTGTTCCTTTTACCAATACTGAGTTAGGAAAAAAGTACCCGTCCTGCTGATAATTGAAAGCACAAAATGCTATAATAGGAATGAAGCCCAACAATACAACAAACAATGCTTCTTTCCATTTTCTGACAACGGCAAACATAAAAGCCAGAATTACAAAATAAAACATACTTTCGAAGCGAACTAATCCCATCAACAGCAAACTGAAATAAAAGCCAAATAGGATAAGTTTATTATGACCAATACGGGAAAGACAAAAGATATTAACCGCAAACAAGAACACCTGAAAAACATGTTCCATTCCTGAAAGAATATTCAAAGGAAGTACAATAAAGAATGCAGTAAAAAGTATGGCTAAAACAGTTTTTTTAACTTCTTTAAAAATTTCAGCATAATATTCGGAAAGAACATAAAGAATTCCAATACTAAAAAAAACATTGAAATACAGCGGAATCTGATCATTGTTTCCAAAAACCTTAATCAGTACACTAAGAATATACGTAAATAACGGAGAAGAGGAAGTAGAAGAAAACTGATATCTTGTCATCCCCCATACTTCATAGAATGCAAAATTCTTTGCCATTGCAAGATGAATGTATGCATCATCCAAAAGATAGACGTAGTGTCCGTCAGTTTTCAGAATAGAATTGATATAATATAATAAACAAACTGAGAAAAAAAAGATAAAAGACAGCAAGAAGCTTCGTACAACTATATTTCGGACTATTCCCATTTTAAAATTAAATATAAACATTAATTATTCAGCTGATAAATTCAGCCTATGATTTCAGCTATCACCTTCCTATCCCCACGCATAGCCTTCATCATTTGCAATATTAATACTTCCAAACTATTTTAAAAAATTTTCTTATAGTTATCATCTATTGATATCCCGGGCTATTCGGCACGATATTTCGTAACTTTGAGATATATAAAAAGATAAACTTATGAAAAACGCTAGTATTATAGGGCTTAAAGAAGCCGACTGCAAGAAAATAGCAGAAAAATTAAATGCACTTTTAGCCAACTATTCTATTTTTTATCAGAACACCAGAGGTTCTCACTGGAATATTAAAGGGGACCAGTTCTTTACCCTTCACCCGAAGTTTGAAGAACTTTACAATAGCTTAGTTTTAAAAATTGATGAAATTGCAGAAAGAATTCTAACATTAGGGGCTATTCCTGCCCACAACTACTCTGATTATTTAAAAGTAGCCACCATCAAAGAAAGCAAAGAAGTAACTGACGGGAACAAAAGTGTTGAGCAAATTCTAAGCTCATTCAAAGTTGTTATTGACCTACAGAGAGAGCTTTTAGATATTACAGATAAGGCTGGTGATGAAGGTACCAACTCTCAGATGAGTGACTACATTACCGAACAGGAGAAAGAAGTTTGGATGTACAATTCTTATTTGGGGAAATAAACCGATAGGTTCATCAAAATATTTCAAAAAAATCGCCTTACATTTAGGCGATTTTATTTTTAATTTTTATATTTGCGTTAAAATTACACATATTATGAACGACGTAAGACTAAATTCTATACTGGATAACGATTTCTATAAAATAACCATGCAAAATGCTGTGGTAAAACTTTTTCCTAGCTCTATTGTTAAATATGAATTCATCAACAGAGGGAAACATCATTTTCCGGAAGGTTTTGATGTAGCATTAAAGGAAGCTGTTAATAAAATGGCTGAACTTAAACTTACCAAGGATGAAAAGAAATTCATGGCCAGAACATGTCCTTATATTGATCTTCCCTATCTCGATTTCCTTGAAGGCTATCATTTTGATCCGTCTGAAGTGAAAATTCACCAGGAAGGTGGAGATCTTTCCGTAATTGTTGAAGGTCTTTGGTACAGAACAATTCTTTGGGAAGTTCCTCTATTGGCAATCATCAGTGAGCTGCACTATGAAATGAACCACATGGAGAGAGATTCTAATGAAGTGGTAATGAGCAAAACCCTTGAGAAAGCAGATTCTTTAGGCAGACTGGGAGTAACATTTGCTGAGTTCGGGACCCGTAGAAGACATTCCTATAAAGTACAGAATTTAGTCATGGAAGCCTTAACACAGAAAAAAGATTCTACTTTCATCGGAAGTTCCAATGTCCATTTTGCGATGAAATATGGAGTGAAGCCAATCGGAACCCATGCTCACGAGTGGTTTATGTTCCATGCTGCTGAATATGGTTTCAAAATGGCTAATGAACTGGCTTTGGAACATTGGGTAGATGTTTACAGAGGTGATTTGGGAGTAGCCCTTTCCGACACTTACACTACGGATGTTTTCTTCCAGCAATTCGATAAAAAATTCGCAAAACTTTTTGATGGAGTACGTCATGACAGTGGTGATGCGTTGGAGTTTGCAGATAAAACCATTGCGCATTATCAGAAAAACGGCATCAATCCAATGTTTAAATATATCATTTTCTCTGATGCCTTAAATCTTGAAAAGGTGGAAGAAATTACAAGCTACTGCAGAGGAAAAATAGGTATTTCTTTCGGAATAGGAACTAACCTTACGAATGATGTAGGATTAAAGCCAATGAATATCGTGATGAAACTTATTGGTGTACAAGCTCCCAACAAGGAATGGATTCCAACGGTAAAACTTTCTGATGAGCGCGGAAAATATACCGGTGATCCTAAAATGATTGAATTGGCCAAAGAATTTTTAAGAATAAAAGATTGATATAACCTCATCAAATCTATTAGATATAACCTCGTAACCATCGAGGTTTTTTTGTATCATATCATCATTTGAAATCGAAGTCTCATCAATTTACAGGGTTTTATTATATTTATCAAAACAAAGCAATATGATATCAAGAACATTACTTATCCCTTCCCTCCTCTTTTCTGTGTTATCTTTCGCTCAGGACAAAAAAAATGAAAAACCGAAGTTCAATCAGGAATTGGCCACTTCATTGGGAGCAGATCAATATGGCATGAAACCTTATACTATTGTGATGCTGACAACCGGTACTGCAAAAATTGAAGATAAAACCAAAATGGGAACTTTAATGAAAGGACACATGGAAAACATTGGTAAACTGGCTCATGAAGGAAAAATTGTGGTCGCAGGTCCCTTCCTGGAAAAAAATAAAGAAAACTACCGTGGAATGTTTATTTTCAATACAAAATCTAAAGAAGAAGCCGAGCAGTGGGTAAAAACTGACCCTGCAGTTCAGGCTGGAATTTTCAGTTATGAAATTTTCCCTTGGTATGGCTCCGCAGCCTTACCGTTATACCTGAAACATCATGATGAAATTTCAAAAGAGAATCCTTAAAGAATAAAGCAAAATCCCTCAATTGAGGGATTTTTTATTGTTAGTCCATACAAATAAATGGTTTTCTCGGCGGATAGCAACAATAAGGATTGCTACAGAATGTATAGCCTGCCGGGCAGCTTCCTCCATCCACTGGTACCAGGCATACAGCTGCAGCACCTCCTAAAACAGTTTTCAACTCTTGTCTGTTTAAGTTTTTTAAATTTTTCATAGGTATTTAGTTTAGTTTTAATTTCCTACTCTTTAAGATTTTCGGATTCCTCTTTTTATTTCTCATTAATTGGAAATAAATATACAATTTATTTCCTTAAATATTTACGTTTCAAACCACTATGACTAAAAAAAGAAATATTTTCATTATTTTAGTCTAATCAAAAGAAAAAACTTACAAACTGATTGTAAGAAAGTTAGCATTAACAAAAAAAATTAATTCCATGAAAAAAATGAACGTATCAAAACTTTCAAGAACAGAACTGAAAGATGTATTCGGCGGGTATTTACATCTACCAGAATGTCCCGGAGGATGTCCTGGTGAAGGTATGATCAGATGCCCTGATGGCTCAACCACTATGACTAATTTTGTATGCATGGGTGGAAGATGTGAACCGGCTGCGATGTGTAAACCTCTGGTTCTTGAACCTTTTCCGGATCCGATTGTAATCACTCCATAATCTGAGAAATAAAGTGAGCTTACTGCTCACTTTTTTCATGAATATAAAGCTATTCTACGAATCTCCAAAGCCATATACCACTGATTGCAGGTTTTTATTATCTTTAAATAAACAAAACCTACCATGAAAACCATCGAAGAAGTCTTGAAAAGACTAGATGAAATCATCATCTGGTGCAAAGAAAACAAAAGTCCGGCTGGATATTTCGCCTGTACTTATCGCATTATGACGGCCCATGTTTTAAAAGGAATTCAACAAAAGAAATTTGAAGATAATCCCCGAATGACAACGCTGGATATTGCTTTTGCACAACGCTATCTTGAAGCATGGGAAAACTACAGTAATGGTAAAAAGTGTACTAATGCCTGGTATATTGCCTTTGAAGCCACCAAAAATAAAGATCTTCTGATTTTACAGCATATTTTTCTGGGGATGAATGCACATATTAATCTGGATCTGGGGATTTCTGCAGCGACTATTATGCCCTACCGGAAGATTAACCCACTAAAAAAGGATTTTGAAAATATCAATACTGTTATTGCTTCTATTAATCAGAAAGTTCAGGATTCCCTGAACAAAATATGTTATCCCGTCAACCTCATCGATAAGCTGTCTAACGGAAAAGATAACGCTGTACTAGATTTTGCGATATCCAGAGCCAGAGATACTTCATGGGCAACAGCAGTGATTGCATCCAATACCCCTAATTTTTTAAGAGAACAGGTTATTAATATCGTAGATTATGCAGCTGCAAAGGTAGCTACACAAATTTTGAATCCAAAAATTCTTACACCTCCCTTACTTAAAGAACTGAAGAAATGTGAAAGTTCTGATATTGTGAAGAATATTGAAATACTGGAATCAACAAAAACAATTTAAGCTAAAACAAAAAGGCCGGGATCTTCCTCACGGATCCCGGCCAAATAATGAACAAATAAAAAGAAACTATAAGGTCTCTTTATGCTTTTTATGATAGGCATAATAGAACACAATCGGTAATATGGTAAATGAGAGCAGCATACAGATAATTAATCCACCTACAATCATAATAGCCAAAGGTTTTTGAATTTCAGAGCCCATTCCATTGGACATTGCTGCCGGAAGAAGTCCCATAGATCCCATCAGCGCAATCATCACCACCGGACGGATCCTGCTTTTAACTCCTTCAGCAATGGATTCTCTGAGTGACATTCTGTTCTGAAGATTTTCTTTCATCACTCCAATCAGAACAATCCCATCAATAGTAGCTACTCCAAAAAGGATGATGAATCCGATTCCTGCAGAGATTCCAAAGATGGTTCCTGTAAACCACAGGGATAGAAACCCTCCAATGAATGCAAATGCTAATGTAATAGAAGAGATCAATGTATCTTTTACATTCCCAAAGTTGAAATACAGCAACATCAAAATAAGTACAAGTGAAATAGGAACTACCATCGCTAATTGCTTCGCCGCTCTTTCTTTACTTTCGAACTCGCCGGCCCATGTCATCTTATGACTTTTCGGAAGTTTGACTTCTTTCTCTACTTTTTCTTTAGCTTCTTTAATGGTACTTCCCAGATCTCGTCCTTCAATATTAAATCCTACACCAATATATCTGCTGTTCCCTTCTCTGTAAATAAATGAAGGTCCGGTATGATAATCAATGGTTGCTATTTCTTTCAATGGAACTTTTTTATTATCCTGTGTCGGGATCAGAATATTCCCCATTTTTTCCGGCGTATCACGATATTCTTTTTCGAATCTGAGCATCACATCAAACATTCTTTCTTCTTCATAGAACTTAGTAGCCGCCTGTCCGCCAATAGTCATTTCAATTACCGCCTGGGCATCTGCTGTAGACACTCCGTATTTTGCCATTTTTGAATCGTGAAGCTGTATCCTCAATTCAGGAAGTCCAATATTTTTAAATACATTCACATCTGAAATTCCCGGAACCGTTCTGATAGAATTGGCTACCTGATTGGCATAATTTTCAAGTTGAAACAAATCATTCCCGAATATTTTAATCACCAGCGGTGCTTTTACCCCTGCTACATATTCCTCCACATTATCCTGAATCGGCTGGCTAAATCCAAAGTTTATTCCCGGATATTTTTCAAGGGAAACTCTCATCTCTTCAAGAAGTTCATCCTTGGATATTTTTTTCTTCCATTCGTTTTCCGGTTTCAGCTGGATATTAAATTCGATATTAAAGAATCCTGTAGGGTCTGTCCCGTCATTAGGGCGGCCGGTTTGAGTCATTACGAATTTCACTTCATCATATTTCATCAAAATCTCCTTCATCTCTTTAGTCAAACGAACAGATTCATCCAGGTTGACACTATTGGGAAGTGTAGCACGTACATAAATAGCTCCTTCATTCAGTTTAGGTAAGAATTCCGAACCGTAGTTTGAAAATCTCCACCCGCAAATGGCAAGTAAAGCGATAAAACCGACAACAAATCCCTTTTTATGACGAATACTGAATTCATAGATTCTGTAAATGTTTACTCTAAAGAATCTTGAGATGAAGTTTTCTTTTTCCTCAATATTTTTAGTTAATAAAAGCTTACACATTGCCGGAACGTATGTCAAACTTAAAATCAAAGATCCTAATAAGGCATATCCCAATGTAAATGCTAAAGGAGAAAACATTTTCCCTTCCACTTTCTGGAAAGAGAAGATGGGCATCAAGGCTACAATCAGGATTAGTAAGGCAAAGAAAATATAGCTTGCCACACTTCCTGCACTTTTCTTAATAATTCCCAATTTGGAAATTTTATTAAATCTCTTTAATCCGATCTTCTTGGCCTTCAGCTCGAGGGCAACAAATACATGTTCAACGATGACGAGCGTTCCTTCCAGTAATAGTCCAAAGTCCAGGGCTCCCATAGAAATAAGGTTAGCTGGAAGTCCTTGAATTTTCAGCATAATAATGGCAAAAAGAAAAGCCAGCGGAATTACTGATGCTACAATAAATGTTGTTCGCCAGTTATACAGGAAAATGAATACAATAATGGAAACCAGAATAACTCCTTCAATCAGGTTTTTGGAAACCGTATGAACCGTTGTATTTACTAATTCTGTACGGTCAATGATTGGTACGATCTGAACATCACCAGGTAATTCTCCACCATTTAACTGTTCTATTCTGTCTTTAAGTCTTGCGATCACCTCACTTGGGTTTTCTCCACGAAGCATGATGACAATGCCTTCCACTACATCATTTTCCTTATTGTATCCTACTTGCCCTAATCTCGGTTTTGCCGACACTTTAACTTCAGCAACATGCTTTACCAAAATAGGAGTGGAACCTTTTACTTCAATCTGAATATTTTCAATGTCATCCTTCTTCTCTAAAAGACCGATCCCCCTTACCACATAAGCCTGATCTCCTTTGGCCACAACATCACCTCCTACATTAATATTACTCTTCGAAACTGCTTCATACACATCCAGGGGGGAAAGGTCGTAATTGTGTAATTCCGTAGGATTAATTTTTATTTCATATGTTTTTTCTTCGCCACCAAAGCTTACCACATCAGCAACTCCGGGAACAGCCAGTAATTCTCTTTCTACCACCCAATCCTGAATAGCCGTGACTTCTTTAATCGGCAATTTACTTTTAATGATATAGCGGTAAATTTCACCAGTTGCTCCGGATGGAGGCTCAATGCTATATTCTGCACCGGCAGGAAGATTTACATTCCCCAGTTTATTAGATGCATACTGCTGCGCATAAAAGTCATTGACATGGTCATCAAAAATCACTGTTACCACTGATAATCCGAACAGGGAAATAGATCTCACCGAAGTTTTATTCGGAATAGCATTCATTTCCTTGGAAATGGGCAATGTGACAAACTTTTCTATTTCTTCAGCACTTCTTCCCGGCCATTGGGTGATTACTCTTACCCTGGTATTGGTAACATCCGGGAAGGCTTCAATCGGAGTGTGTATATAAGAATAGATTCCTCCAAGCAACAACATGAAAGTTCCTAAAAGAACAATCAAAGAGTTTTTCAAAGAGAAGGAAACTATATTCTGTACAAATTTTCGCATTACTTCTTAGAATTATTTAATTGGTTTTTCAGGTTCTCATAAATTAACAATCCATTGGAAGCGATTACATTTTCTCCCTGTTTCAGATTTCCTTCTACATAGATATATTGACTGTTTGAGGCAATCTCCGTAACAGGTCTTATTTCCAACTCACAGTCTTTTTTATATACTACTACATAGCTTTGATTATTATCGAAGATCAAAGCCTTCGCAGGAATAGCCAAAGCACTTTTATTTTGGGAATTAATCGGCAATACAACATCTGCAGACATTCCCGGTCTTAGTTTCATCCCGTTATTATCCATAATGATCTTCGCTTTCAGTACTCTTTCATTTTCATTAAAAACCTGAGAGATATTATTGATCTTTCCTGAAAAACTATCATCCGGATACGCTAAAGTCTTCACTACTACCGGCTGATCTACATAAACATGTCTCATATTGGTAGCATACACATTCGCCATGACCCAGACCTTATCCAGATTGGAAATGGTAAAAAGCTGGTCACCACCGGCAGTTACAGGCATCCCTTTAGAAATATTCTTGTTGATAACATAACCATCCGCAGGAGCTTTGATCTGAAGATTGCTTCCTCCCGCAGAATACAATTGCATATTCTTTTGGGTTTTAGAAATATTGGACTGCAAAATTGTTACCTCTGCTCTTGCTTCCTGAAGATCTTTCTGAGAGGCAATATCATCTTTATACATTGCTTCTACAGAAGACAGTTTTCTCTTAGCTACAGCAAGCTGAGCCTGCAATGTTTGAGTGTCATCCTGCATTTCATTAACAGCCGTACTTTTTACAGTCGCCAGAATCTGTCCTTTTTTCACATAATCTCCAAGAGAAAAATACGTATCGGTAACTACTCCGTCCACAAGGCTTACAAAGGGAACTGTTTTATCAGAATTGCTCTCCACTTCTCCGGTAAGGGTAATGCTTTCTTCAATAGGAAGCATTTCTGCCTTAGCCAGTTTAATATCTTTTTTAAGTTCTTTGCTGATACAATATCCTTTTTCAACTTCGTTGCCCTGCTTCTGATCTTTACACCCCGTAAGTGTTACCATAGCGGACAGATAAATTACTGCGATATATTTAGTAGTGTTCATTTTCATAAGTAGATGTTCATATATTTTAAGGCCATGCTGAATGGTCATTTATAAATCCTGTCCTACAACGTATTGCAGGTTTTCAAAGTATTGATTAAGTTCTTTTTTAGTATCCAGAATGATCATTTTATTACCGATATAAGTATCCAGAAAATCCATATACTCCAACATACTGATATTCCTTAGTCTGAAGTTCTTTTCATGGCTCACCAATAAGCCATCCAGGGTGGACTCGTAAGTATCATCAATTTCCTCTGAGACCTGTTGGGTACGGATATAGTTTCTGAAAACGGAAACAATTTCATTCTCAGATTTTAGCTGATTTTTACGGGTTTCATTTTTGCTTTTCTCAATTTCAAGCCTGGCTTCCTGAATATTTCCTTTATTTCTGTCGAAGATGGGAAGGTCAACCGAAACTCCTAATCCAATAAAATCTTTCATAATGTTACCTCCGCGGTCATAGCCTATTGAAACAGCTACATCAGGAGTTTTCATCGCATTTTGAATTTCAAGATTCTTGGCAGCATGTTTCTCTTTATTTTTAGCGATCAGGATATCCGGACGGTTTTCTTTTGCTTTTTCCATCCATTGTGTCAGTTCGATTTCTGAAAGCTGTTTTTCCGGCATTGCAAATGAATCTGAAATAACGAGATACGAGTGAGATGGAATCATCAGCAAAGCCTTTAGTTCAGCCTGTTGATCTTCTATTTCCTGCTTCAATGAAACCAGCTTTTTCTTGAATTCAATTTCCTGAGCCTTCAAACGGATATATTCAGCCTTACTGATATTTCCCAAGGTCAATTGATTGTTATAGGATCTTGTTAATTTTTCGATAGAAGCAATTTGCCCTTGATAAATCTTCTGCTGTTCCTGATTGTATTGAATTTCAGTAATCGAGTTCCTTAAAGTCTTTTTGAGCTCACGCAATACTTCCTGTAATTCATATTTTTCACCTTCTACTTCTATTTTTTGCAGTTCGATATTTTTCCGTCTTTTCCCTGCGGTCTGGATCACCTGCTCTATTTCAGCAGAAATCTGAGTGTTCTTCCCCCAGTTTCCGATCAGGGCAGGCTGTTCTTCAATATCATAGGTTCTCCAAAGGTTTACTTCACTGATACTTAATTTAGGATTGGGCCAGTATTTGGCCTGAAGAGCTCTGGCCTCAGCCTGAGAAATCTCTAATTTCTGAGCAATAAGATCTAGGTTATTGGTCAGAAAAATGGTTTCAGCTTCATTTCTGCTGATCTTCAGGGTATCTGAAATCTGTGCTGAAAAGAAACTGAAACAATGAATATAAAATAGTGTAAAAAAAATCTTCTTCAAGGTCTCTTATTTTAAGACCACAAAGCTATTCTCCTAATATTAGAGCTAATTTCGAATGAAATTAAAATTCAATTAGACCAACATTAGAGTTTGATTAGAACAGGTAGAGATCCGTTTTAAAACACTCACAGACCATATAGATTAAGGAGATTTTTAAACACGAATTACATGAATGCATTCACAAATAACACGATTTATATTCCCCTAAAAATGCATCCATAACCCTCTGTGAAAATTCGTGGAATCTATAGGAAATTTACATCAAGAGAAACGGACTTTATTAGGTTTACATCTAAATAAGGATTCGATTGGCTTTAGCCAAAACCTAAAAAATTTTGCAATTTTAGAAATTAGCTGGAAATACAAGCAGGACATCTGTACCCACATCTATTGTAGAATCAATTTTCATAATAATATGATGGTGATCAAAAATGCTTTTTGATAATGATAATCCAATACCACTCCCCTTAATTGAATCCACATTCTTCCCTCTGTAAAACGTTTCTGTAATCTTTAGAAGGTCATTTGCAGGAATCCCTTTTCCTTGATCCTTCACTTCAATATTCAATTGATTATTCTTTTCCGATAAGATAATTTCTACAGGATGCCCATAAGAATATTTGATTGCATTTTCTACAATATTATATAAAGCCAAATAGAGGAGAGTCTCATTCCCGGGAAATTCTAATAAAGCAGGTTTTGGAACCTGAAGTTGTATTTTAATATGGGAGTGATTTTCTTTTGCCTTAGGCTCCAGTTTTTCATAGATCTTCCAGATAAGCTCATCTATTCTTACCTGTTTGTGGGAAGATTCAAGTTTTGTCATCCCGGACATCAATAAAAGGTTATTGAGAATATTTTCAATCTCATACACGTTATCCAAAGATTCCTTCGCCACTTTTTTATATTCTTCGGGAGTACGGTCTTTTTGAGCAAATACTTCCAGGTTTCCGGAAATAGCTGCTAAAGGAGTTTTAAATTCGTGAGAAACGTAGTTGATAAAATTTTGTTGCAGCAGAACATTTTCAGAAATTCGTCCCAGCAATTTATTATAAGACTTGATCAGATCTTCAATCTCATCATTGGTATTGGTGGAAGTAATAGCAGTAGAGATATTATTATAATCCACCTTATTAATACGTTCTACTACATTAGAAATAGGCTTATATACCACCTTTGAAAGATAACGGCTTAAAAAATAAATTGCCAAAAGCCCAATAATCAACACAGAAAGCATAATGATCGAAAGCCTCCAGATCTGTGATTGAAATGAATCATTGGGAGACTTTACAAAAACTACAAAATCACCCTGATTATCAGGATAGAAAATCCCATAGTAGAACTGATTATCAGACATAAACTGAGTTCCCTTATTATTTCTGGCCGCTTGTAAGTGAGACGCTTTAATATTTTTATCATTCAGGTTTTGCCCAAATGTTACTTCATTATTCTGGTTATAAACGGCTACCTGATTATTCTGAATAAGATGTTTATATTCCTGTTTAATCTGGGCGTGCCTGTCTTTGGGTAATTCGTCTTTTTCAAGATAATAAATAGCAGAAATCAGGGCAGTATTCCGAAGTTTTTCAAAATAAAAAATCTTCGTACTATCATAATAGGCAAAAAATATCACCGCAGATATGATGATAGAAACAATGCCGAACGAAAGGCTGGAAATAAGGGTAAACCTGTTCCTGAGCGTCATACTAATCTTTAATTAAATATCCTGTTCCTTTTACAGTATGAATAATTTTCTGTTCCGATTCGTCAATTTTGTTACGAACGTAGGAAATGTAAACATCTACCACATTGGTTGCACTGTCAAAATCGATGCCCCAGACGTTATGCAAAATCTGAGTTCTGCTCAACACCTTGTTTTTATTCTCCATAAGAAAAGTAAAAAGCTTGTATTCTGTAGGAGAAAATTCGATTTCCGTATTATTTTGGGTGACTTTATGAAGATCCGTATCAATTCTAATATTGCCACAAGACAGATACTGGTCTTCTTTCTGATAGCTTAATTTATTCCTTCTTGTCAACGCTTTAATTCTGGAGATCAATTCTTCGAAATGAAATGGTTTGGATAAGTAATCATCCGCTCCCAGATCCAACATCTTAATTTTATCATCCGGACTATTTAATGCACTTAACACTAAAATCGGAGTATAATTTCCTTTAAACCTTATGATCTGTGTAAGCTGCATTCCATCCAATCCCGGAAGCATAATATCCATTAATATAATATCAAAATCATAGGTATGAAGAATTTCCCTGGCCTTTTCACCAGAATCTGCAAGCGTCATCGTATAGCCGGCTTCAGAAAGTCCTTTCAACAGGAAGCTGCTAATTCTCTGATCGTCCTCTACCAATAAGATATTCATAATGTCTCTGAAATTTCCCATAAATATAGGGATTATGATTGAAGAAAGGAAGCCAGAGGAAGGAAGCAAAGATTTTTTCAGAGATTAAAAGAATGCTTATGGTAATGTAAAACGCCTTCCGAAATTTATTATTCAGTATTAACTTCCAGCCTTTTTTCCTAATTTTGAAGAATGGAGATGACCTATTTAATTATTGGATGTATTGTGGGCGGAGTCCTGGGAGCCATTATTTTATATTTTGCCTTGAAATCTTCAACGGTTTCAAGAAGCTCTTATGATGAACTCAATTTCTTGCATATTAAAAACAAATCAGATCTTGAAAACTCGAACACAAAGATCCAGGAACTTAACCAGCATCTCAATAAAGAAAAGGATCTCAATATCCAGCAGCAGGATCTTCTGAACGATCTGAAAAATGAATTTGCTAAGCTCTCTGCTCAGCATTCTTCATTAAACAGTCAGTTTCAGGATCAGAAGCAACTAATGTTGAAACAGGATTTCCAGATTGAAAATCTTATTGTTGAGAAACAGGATTTCTTTGCTAAAAATTCTGAACTTTCTGCGCAAAATGATAGTCTTCAGAAATCGCTGAATACTCAAAAAGAAGAGATCACTAAAATACAGGAAGAATCCAAACTGCAATTTGAAAATCTAGCCAATAAGATATTGGAAGAAAAAACAGAGAAATTCACCACTTTAAATCAGAATAATCTAAAAAACATCCTTGAACCCTTCCAGGAAAAGATTACAGATTTAAAAAACAGAGTGAATGAAGCTTATGAAAAGGAAAATAAAGAACGTTTCTCTTTGGCTGAAAAAGTAAAAGAACTTGCCGAACTGAACCAACAAATCTCCGAAGATGCCAAAAAATTAACCAGAGCGCTGAAGGGTGAAAGTAAAACCCAGGGAAATTGGGGTGAGATGATTCTTGAAAGCATCCTTGAAAAGTCCGGATTGGTAAAAGGAAGAGAATATTTTCTGGAACATGAACTTCGTGATGAAGACAACAAAGCTTTGTTCTCAGAATTTTCCGGTAAAAAAATGCGACCGGATGCCGTTGTAAAATACCCGGATGAAAGAAACGTCATCATTGATTCTAAAGTTTCTCTAACTGCATTTACGGAATTAGTGGATGAAAACGATCAGGATGTCTATATGATGAAACTTAATCAACATTTGGGTTCCATCAAAAATCATATTATGCAGCTTAGTCAGAAAGCGTATGATGATTACGGAAAATCTTTGGATTTTGTCATGATGTTTATACCTAGTGAACCGGCATATATTGCAGCTATGCAAGCAGACCAAAACCTTTGGAATTACGCCTATGATAGAAGAATCTTGCTATTAAATCCAAGCAATCTGATTACCTCTTTAAAGCTAATTGCAGATCTTTGGAAACGTGAATATCAAAACAAAAATGCTCTTGAAATTGCTGAAAGAGGAGCCCGGTTATATGATAAATTCGTAGGATTTGTGGATAACCTTGAAAAAGTAGGACGAAATCTTGATCTTGCCAAAAATGTTTACAATGATGCTTACAAACAGCTTTACACAGGAAACGACAACCTTGTGATCCAGACTCAAAAACTGAAATCATTGGGAATTAAAAATAAAAAGGACCTGCCTCAAAGTCTTATTGACAACAGTAATCTGATAGAATAAAAACCAGAATACTATGAAAAAAACAAATCTTATCTTATTAATATGTCTTATTCTTTATCTCACCTCACTTCCTTTTACAGCAGTTTACGCAAAAGGACATGACATGAGTGGGCTGGCCTGTGCACTGCTAGGTTGGGCAGAAATGGATGGCGGCGGAATAGCATGGCTGGCTAATCCTCTACTTTTTATCGGAGCTTTTTTTCTATTATTAAAACAAATAAAAATATCTGCTGTACTCAGCCTGATCGCCTTTGGTCTTACATTTTGCTATTTATCTGTAGGAGAAATTACAGTGAATGAGGCTGGGCATAAATTCCCCATAACCGGATATGGTCCGGGATATTTTCTTTGGGTAGCAAGCTGTTTTTCATTACTGATTGGAAATATTATTCTGATGAAAGCACCTGAGAAAGTTCAAAACCCTACTTAATTTTTTAGGCATAATCAGTAGATAAATAAATTCAGAATACTGAAAAACAAAATGAGACAGCCTTTATTTCAGACTGTCTCATCTATTTTATTTCCTGATAAACTGAACGGATTTTCCGTTTTCAAGTTTCAGAAAATAGACACCTGAAACAAAATGATGAATATTAATTTTTCCATTATCGGAAATATTTCCTTCAGCAATGTGGCTTCCTACTGCATTATACACAGTGTATTTTTGAAGTTTACCTACTCCTGAAACCTGTATAACATCAACCGCAGGATTAGGATATACAGAAAGTTCGGTTTGTTTGATTTTCACTTCCTGTGTTGCTAATGTACCTCCTGAAACATTAATCGTGCTACTGAAATCCTGTGTACTCTGTCCACTTCCAGCTGCAGTTCTCCATTCTATTGTATACGCTCCAGCCTTTGTTGGATTTTTAATCATCCCTGATATTACAATCTTAATCTTTGCACCAGCCGGAATAGCAACACCGGTTGTTGACCCTCCTACAGATAGCTGTACACCAGAATTCCAGCTTCCTCCTACTCCAAATGAAGTAGAACATGGATAAGCTACTCCATTTACTTTAAAACTAACATAAGGATCTAAGTTGTTTGCGCCTGTTACAGCAGGAGAAATTGCTGGAAATTCTGTAGGCAATAAAAGATAAAAAACATTAGGCGTTAGAGTTCCTTTACCAATAGCCACAGATGTTGTATACTCAAAAGTATAAACAGATGATTGCCCCGCTCCGCTATTACTCACAGTTACTGTTTGTGCTTTGGATAGTGAAATCCCACATAGCAGGTTAATCATTAAAACATAGAAAAATTTCTTCATAAATTCTTTTTTAAAGGTTGTTTGTATAATAAAAGGCTATTAGTTTTTAATTCTTTTTTCATCATTTAGTTTTTATTGAGTTCAGATAATAATGTAATATTCTCTTCCCTAAAATCAGTCGAGTTATACGAGTTATTATTCTGAAACCTTCTCTATCATTATGTTTTTGCAAAATTAAATCTTATACAAAATCATAAAAGCGATAGTAAAATCATATTGAAAAAATGATTGAAACATGTATACATTCCTGAATATTAATTTTTTAACCCAATCATTTTATGAATATGATTAATTATGTTTTTTTTGAAGATTATCAAAACAGTCTGTAATAAAAATTTAATTTGAATGTTTGCTTTGTATAAAAAAATTTAGAGACTATATTTGCCGCTTCTAAATCATGAATAAAAGCTGAAGGCCTGCTGCAATGAGAATTACTCAATATTACAATAACAGAATACATTCTTTAAAAAAGCAGCTTATTGAAACTTATTTAGTCATTCTAGCTGTCTTCCATATTGTTTCTATTTATATCTATCTGTTCTGGTTAAAAAATACTTTTCCTCTTTATTACTTTGCAGGTGCATTAGTATTTTATGTTTATTCATATATACTTATCAGGAGAAATTTTAATATATCCAGGATTGTTAATGCTTATCTTCATTTCAGTTCTCTATATATTTCTGTCATCATCTTAAACTTTATTGATGATTCCCTTGTAGGATTTATCTGGTTAATCCCGATGCCAGTGTGTGCCTATGTTTTTTTAAAAAGAAAGATGGTTATCTATTACATGTTTTACACAATAATATTGATGCTGCTCATTATGCTGTTTGCTAAATACTTTGACCATCATTTTTATGAATACGACAAAAAATATCTCCGTCCCACTAATGCAGCAACGGTGTTGGCTAACTTTTCTCTCATCTGTTTATTTATCTATTACAAAATCAAAATAAGCCATTTAGAATTTAAGGCTTTTGGATACAGGATTAAAAGCAAGATGAAGGAAAAACATATACACAAAGCGAAAAAACTTTCAAAAGAACCCCATTATATTATAGAATTATCCTCTAAGCATAAAAGTGATGTAACAATAGATCATCACAAACTGGAAAATTTATTCTTGGAATTGGATAAGTACATGCGATACAATAATTACTTTACCAATCCTTCTATTAAACTATCCGGATTATGCTCAGAATTAAAAACAAATATAAACTACCTGTCAAGAGCTATTGATTATAAGGGTTATAAGAACTTCAACCAATACCTTAATTCATTAAGAATCAATTACGTAAAAAACCTCATTGAAAAATCGGATTTAACCAAGGTTACCCTGATGTACATTTATACAGGTGCCGGTTTTACAAGTCAAGCAACCTTCAACAGAGTATTTAAACAATTCGAGGGCATCACTCCAAGTGAATACATAACTCAGCTTTTGCCTACTGACAGCAAATTATCTTCTGTTGATTCATAATAATCAAATACTAATTTTATATAACTTTACCAGGATGATATAAAATACTCAAGTACTGTAAGATGAAATCCCTAACTTCATTAAAATCATATCCATATCCGAAGTCTGAATCCTTCACAGAAATTCTTCTATCTTCTATAGGAGCCGGGGTCACAGTATATCTTTTTCTGATCATTTTTCAGCCATTTGGAACAGAAAACTTTCATCATCCTTACAAATACCTTCTTCTTTTTCCTTATACTATCATTTTTGGAACTGTATTTTTCATTTCAAGCCTTTGTACCTTCCGGTTCAATCATTGGAATATTGTATCAGAGCTATTAAAAATTTTTGCAGTCCTCTTACTGGGTTCTGTCCTTTCTTATTTTTATAATTCACTATTCATAAGCCATGTATCGCTAAGTTTTGAAAACTATGTTTATATGTTCCTCTATTCCATGGCAATAGGAATACCCATTTCTGCTATTTATATTCTGTCAAGGTATATTTATTTAAAAACAATCCATGAAAATACAGCCAAGAATATTTCACAGCATCTATCCCATAAAACAGAGCATATTCCTAGCAAACTTCTTACTATTTCAACAAATAATATAACGCTAACACTTTCTGAACATGATCTTATTTGTGCACAGTCTATGGAAAATTATTGTACTTTATATTTTTCTGAAAATGGTTCGGTAAAAAAAGTGTTGCTCAGAATAAGTTTATCAGGACTTTTAAAACAAAGTGAAACAAACACAATCCAAAAATGTCATCGTTCATATATTGTTAATTTAGATAAAGTAGAAAGCCTTAGAGGAAATGCACAGGGATATAAACTTATCATCTCAGAAATAGATTTCGAAATTCCGGTTTCCAGAAGTTTCATTCCACAAATTATCCCACAATTGCAACGATAGAAAGGCTAAGTTTGTCATTGGTCACTATTTCTTGTCATTCATCACTTTACATTGATTCACTTTCCGAAAAGCTTCATTTTTGCTTAAAAATATTCAATATGAGTAAAAACATCCGCTTTATTTTAATCTTTATTCTGGGCTTCACAGCCTACTATTTTTTGGATCTTATTTGTTTTAAATCGATTCAGTCTTATTCGAAAGATCTGTTTCATAATAAAGCTATAGCCCATGTTATTGCCTATACAATCACATTAATTCCATTAATGATCACGGCAAAGATCTTATTTCCTGAAAAAAATATTCCCTATGTATTTTCTTTGGACCAATCTATTAGCAAGGGTTTTATCTTCTCTTTTATGGGAACACTGCCCATGCTTATAGGATACAGCCTGCATTTTGACGTTATCAAGACCTTAGATTACCAGTCCCTATTTATTAATACAATATCTTCAGCATTCTTCGAGGAAATTATTTTCAGGGCATTTCTTATTGGAATTTTATTCAGATTTACAAAACTGGGATTTTTATCTTCCATACTCCTGGGATCGTTATTGTTTGCACAGGTACACTTATATCAGAGCCGTGATACAGTAGAACTAATGGAAATTTTTGCCATTACATTTCTTGGTTCTGTTTTCTTTTCATGGGTTTATTTTGAACATACATTCAATCTTTGGGTGGTCATATTCCTTCATTTTTTCATGAATCTGTATTGGGAACTCTTTAATGTATCAGAAAATGTTTCCGGAAATGTATATGGCAACCTTTATAAAATTATTTCTATTGTACTGGTTGTAGTACTTACAATTGTTCACAAAAGAAGAAGCCACCAACCATTTCAGGTGACATGGAAAAACCTTTTTATAAAATCTAAAGAAGTTCAATCATAAATTTTGCATAATTTTGCGGAATGTTGATAGAAAGTTTTCAAAACGATAAAATAAAAAATATCACTAAACTTCTTAGTGATAACAGATTTCGAAAAAAATCAAAAGTTTTTGTAGTAGAAGGGCAACAGGAAAATGAAAGAGCGATACAATACGATTTTGAGCCTGTGGAATTCTTTATAAGTGAAAATATATTCAAAGGAACGCCTCCTGAGGGGAAAATTCATTATGTAAGTGATAAAGTGTATGAAAAAATAGCGTACAGAGGAAGTTCAGAAGGAATCATTGGGATATACAACTCAAAGGAAACCCCACTTTCCTCTTATGTTCCGAAGGATAATTCTACTATTATCATCGTTGAAGGGGTAGAAAAACCGGGTAATTTAGGAGCTATCCTGAGAAGTTGTGAAGCTTTCGGTATTGATGCCCTTATTGTTGCTGATGGAAAAACCGATTTTTATAATCCAAATGTGATCAGATCTAGTGTGGGCTGTCTTTTCGGAATGGAAGTTTATCAGGCTGAAAACGAAGAAACACTAGAATTTCTTCAGAAAAACAGTTTCAATATTTACACAACATTAATGGACGAAACGGCTGAAGATCTTTATAAAAGAGATTTCACACAGCGTTCTGCCGTATTATTCGGGACTGAGCACTCGGGGTTAAGTGATTTCTGGATCGGAAAAGGAAAGAATACATTGATTCCGATGGCTGGCAGTATTGATTCTTTGAATCTGAGCAATGCTGTAGCCATAACTTGCTATGAATCTTTAAAACAAAAGAAAGGATAAGATACGATTGGGGTAAAGTTTGGCGATTGTCAAACAGATCAATATTGTTATATTATCCTATAATGAGATTGCTTCATCTTCAGTTCAGGATGACAGGCTAAGGGAAGAGACCCTATATAAGCATAAAAAAACCGTTTCACTGGGAAACGGTTCTTTTATTTTTAAGCTTAAGCTAAAATTATTTCTTAGCAGCATCTTTAGCAGCATCAGCAGCTCCTTTAGCAGCATCAGCAGCACCTTTAGCAGCGTCAGCAGCACCTTTAGCAGCATCTTTAGCAACTTCAGCTCCAGCAGCAGTAGTAGCAGCAGCAGCATCTTTAGTAGCTTCTACAGCAGTAGTTGCAGCAGAATCAACAACTTTAGCAGCAGAATCAGTTACAGTAGCAGCAGAATCAGCAACAGTAGCAGCAGCAGAATCAGTAGTACCTTCAGTAGCTGTAGCGTCAGTTTTTTTACAAGCAACTAGAGAGATTGCAGCGATAGCAGCTACGAATAATGACTTTTTCATAATAAATTAAATTTAATTTTGTTAATATTGTTTTATAAAATTTTCTTCTGTTCTGTTATTTGAACAAGACAAAGGTATAGCAGTTAGAAAGTTTGTTTATGAAAAATAATTGTAATACCTTTGTAAAATAGTTTTACAAAAAAAGATAACTGATAATCAACAATTTAATCATTTTTAAAAAAATTGACAGATTTAGATCTATTACACTTTGAACAGCTAAAAAAGGATGTCCAAGGTCAATATTTAAAAGAATACACCCCTTCACAGGATGACATATCCAAGTGGAAGGGTATAGATATCATATATTTTCAGGAAGACCTGCGCAAAAAAGCCAAAGGTAACATCAGTGAAAAGTCATTTTATACCTATTTCAAAAATTCACCAGTCACTAAATTACCAAGGATAGACATGCTTAATTTATTGAGTATTTATGCAGGTTACGACTCATGGTATGAATTCAAAAAACAGCATCTTTTTGCCGGGGAATTACTTCAGGAAAACGAAAATCTTGAGGAAGATGAGATCAATGAACTGGAAGAAACAGTTTCTACAGTCCCAGACCTTCCAAAAACTGAAATTCAACCTAAAAAAACTGAGTTACAGCCTCATGAAAATACTGATTTACAAAAAACAAATACTGAAAACCAACAAGTTAACAAAAAAGACTCGCATCAAAACGAAGTTGAAATTTTAACAGCTCCTGTCAAGAAAAATTTCTTAAAAAAGAATGCCTGGGCTCTTATTACTTCCGTTTTAATTGCAATAACCGGTTTACTAGGATTCAAAGATGTTCTTTTTTCAAAAACATATACGTATTGCTTTATTGATAAAGACAGAGGAGTTTCTGTTATCAACACCTTAGATATAATGGTTATCAAGGAAAATGAATCTCCTTTGATGTATAAAATAAAACCTGGAGAATGTTTTTCTTATTCAACCAAAGATAAAATTCTGAAAATGAAGATCAGCGCTGCTTTTTATGAGCCGCTTGATGTAAACAGAAATCTTGAAAATGCTCCCGAAGAAGAAAAAATTGAGCTTAAACCGGATGATTACAAAATGGCAGCTTATTATTTCTCAAGAAAAGATATTACAGGAAATTCTGAAGAACAGGTAGCCCTTATTAAACAGAAAAGAAACCAGCTGGAAAACCTTATCAGTAATAATGCTGTGATCTATCAGGTATATGATAATAACACCTATGGTATCGAAAGATTAGACAAACAAAAGTATATCACCCTCGTTACAACCCCTACTACATCTCTAAAAAACCTGAATGTAATAGAAATGAAAAAAGACAACGGTAAGATCGTATCCATTAAATTCAAAATTGCGACTACAGATGAAAAGAATTAATAATTTTTTACTCCTCATTATACTTCTGACTTTATTTGTTGCCTGTAATAAAAAAACAGAAGCCAGTGACCTGGATAAACTACGAAACAGTAACAACACAAAAAGCTATCCGGCTGTACAAATGGATAGCATGCAGGCTATCAATTCTATAACAAAGCAGAAGGTTCAGGAGCTTCTTGATCTATCTACCCTGTATGTCAGTGGCAATAGAAATACCGAAGTAGACAGTTTTATTTATTCCCAAATGGAAAGCTATTTCCACAAACCTGATTCTCTGACTTTCAAAAGAATGTTTAAGGAGCTGGATAGCATGAAAGTAAAAGCAGCAAAAGTAAACTCACTCAATGTTTATAAAGAATTTTATAAAAAAGACACGCTGGATTACGCCAAATTCAATGTGGAATATTTTGATGACAAGAATAAATCTTTAGGAAGTTTTGAAAAGAATGCACAGTATATCTTATTATCAACTTCAAAGCTGAAAAAAGAGTTTAAATTTTACTTTTTAGATTTTTATTCCAAACCGCTTAAAAAAGACAGTACCTCTGTAGCCGTAACCAAATAGTCAAGAGGAATATCATTTTCCCAGACATCATCGATACATTCATCGGGGTCAAAGTAATTGACTCCGATTTTTTTGGTCTCAGCAGAGATATTTTGGAAAAGTCTGTCATAGAAACCTTTTCCATATCCTATCCTATTCCCTTTCCGGTCGCAATATAAAAGCGGAGTAATCACATAGTGAAAATCTTTCTCTCCGGAATCCTCATTGGAAATTGGTTCTGAAATTCCCCAATGGTTTGTTTCAAATACAGTATCCTTGAAAATTTCAATAGCAATCAGTTGATCGTCTACAATTTTAGGTACATAAACACGGATATTTTGCGCTAAAAAATAATCAATGAAGATTTGAGTATCAATCTCATTAAACTTCTCAATCGGAACAAAAATATGGACCTTTTCCCCAGACTGAGGTTTAAAGTAAGTAATGAAATTCTGAAAAATGTTTTCAGATAACAAGAAAGCCTCATCACGAGACAAGGCTTTTCTTTTTTGCATATATTGTTTTCTAAGCTCAGCTTTCAACATACCAGTTACATTATTTTTACTGAACAGCTTCTTTATACTTTATGCGTTTTCAGAAGGTTCAAGAATTTTATACAGTTTGTCTGATAAACGAACTCTAAACGGAATTTCAAAAGTGATCTGATCTCCCTGTTTTGCTGTTTCGCAAGGACCTCCATTAGCATAAATCTGAGTAATTGTGAGTTCCTGTTCACCTGTTGTAGGTCCGGAAACCAACACTCTATCTCCTACTGAAAGTTCTTTGTTTTCAATTAAAAACTGCCCGATTTTTGATTTTGAGAAATAATGTTCTGCTTTTCCAACCAAAACTTTTTTAACAGATATTTTCTGGCGGATATTCTTGGTTTCCGCCTTCGCTAAAGGTGCTTTAGGCAGATCTCCTGAATTTTTAAACTTCAGGGCATCAGATTTTCCTTTTCTGAATACTTTATTTCCAACCTGCAATCCTTTTCTTAGCTTCAATTGTTCTTCCCAAGGCAAATGGATGGTATCCAGACATTCTGTTGAACAGCAGTTTTCCATTGCGTCTTTACATTCATCACACTGGATAAATAACAGGTGACAGGCATCATTGGCACAATTGGTATGATTGTCACAAGGTTTTCCACATTGGTGACACTGAGAAATAATGTCATCGGTAATTCTTTCCCCTAAACGGTGGTCGAATACAAAATTTTTACCAATGAATTTACTTTCTATTCCCTCTTCTTTGATCTGGCGCGTATATTCAATGATTCCTCCTTCCAGCTGGAACACATTTTTAAACCCCTGATGTTTGAAGTAGGCACTCGCTTTTTCACAACGGATACCACCGGTACAATACATCAACAGATTTTTATCTTCTTTAAAATCCTGTAGTTGTTCATTGATGATCGGCAAACTTTCTCTGAAGTTTTCCACATCAGGAGTAATAGCTCCTTCAAAATGTCCTACTTCACTTTCATAGTGATTTCTAAAATCCACTACAATGGTGTTTGGATCATCAAGCATATTATTAAATTCCTGGGCCTTTAAATGAACTCCTTTATTGGTTACATCAAAAGTTTCATCATTCAGACCATCAGCAACAATTTTATGTCTTACTTTAATGGTCAGTTTTAAAAAGGAATGATTGTCTTGTTCTACCGCTACATTCAAACGGATTCCTTTCATAAAGTCGTACACTTCTAATGTATTGCGGAAAGCCTCAAATTGTTCTGCAGGAATACTCATCTGAGCATTAATTCCTTCATGGGCAACATAAATACGGCCAAGCGCATCAAGGGCATTCCAGGCTATGAATAAGTCGTCACGAAATTTTTTGGGATCTTCAATTTTAGCGTACGCATAGAAAGATAAAGTAAGACGTTCCTTACCAGCTTCATCAATAAGTCTAGCTCTTTCTTCTGCGCTTAAGGTGTTATACAGTTGCATGCTATAAACGTTTTAAGTGAGAAAAATATTTTTGCAAAGATAGGCATTTTCAAATTAACTACTTTTCCTAGACTCAATGATAATTGACAGCTACCTATCATGAATGATGATAATGAGTAATGAAAGTAACTTTTTACATTGGTATTTTATGCAACATTCTGTCACATTTTGTTTAATATTTTTTTAATTTTTGTTAACTCTGGCCTTAACAATTATGACATAATGCATAAAATGATATAATAGCCGTTAAATTTTAGTTAAAATTGAAACATAGCATACTAATTGCTTACTTATTTAACATTAAATTTGTTTACTCAAAAACAAAAAAGGAAATTAATTAATAAACAAGAAAGATATACAATGAAGAGTACTTTAAAAAAACTATTACCATTTGCAGTAGTTGGAGTTATTTCCGGAGCTACTACCGTTGGAGCTATACAATATTTCGGACACGGTTCCAATAACGGAGATCAATCATTTTTCACTACATCCGCACCTAACACATCATTCGCAGGAATGAATACGGGTGCTGTAGGCGATGACTTTGTAAAAGCAGCGAAAACAACTGTTCCGGCTGTAGTTACTATTAAAAATTATCAAAGCAGAACAGCAAGCAGAGCTACGGAACAGGATCTGTTCGATTATTTCTTTGGTGATCCATTCGGAGGAAGAGGCCAACAAAGGCAAAAGCAACAGCAGGTTCCGGACAACATGCCTTCAGGGATGGGTTCCGGAGTAATTATTTCTCCTGACGGTTATATCATCTCAAACAACCACGTTGTAGCAGGTGCTAATAAACTGGAAGTTGTACTGAGCAACAAAAAATCATATATAGCTACTTTAGTGGGAACTGACCCTAACACGGATATCTCTTTATTAAAGATTGAAGAAAAAGGCCTTCCTTACCTAAACTTTGCTAACTCAGACAATATTGACGTTGGGCAATGGGTACTTGCAGTAGGAAATCCGCTGGGGTTAAATTCCACTGTAACAGCAGGTATTGTTTCTGCTAAAGGAAGAGGAATCGGTATTTTAGGAAGCCAAGGGAAAGCAAGTAACCCGATTGAAAGTTTTATTCAGACGGATGCTGCCATCAACCCGGGAAATTCTGGAGGTGCCTTGGTAAATACCAATGGTGAACTTATTGGAATTAACTCTGCGATTCAGTCTACAACAGGATATTATCAGGGATACGGATTTGCCGTTCCAGCTAACTTAGCAAGAAAAATTGTTGAGGATATCAAGAAATTCGGTATCGTACAAAGAGGGTTCTTAGGAGTTTCATCATTAGATCTTTCAAATGACCAACAAGTTGCTGCTTATAATAAACAATTCAAAACAAACATTAAGTCTGGTTCTGGAGTATATGTAACAGGGTTTGGTGATAATAGCGGTGCAGAAGATGCAGGTCTGAAAAAAGGTGATATCATTACCAAAATAGACAGTTATGACATCTCCGACTTTGCTGATCTATCGATGTCAATCGGAAGTAAGCGTCCTGGTGATAAAGTTCAGGTAACCTATTCTAGAAATGGTAAAGAAGCGACAACAAATGTAACTTTAAGAGACCAGAAAGGAGGTACTTCTACCAGAACGAAAGCGGATCTTAGCGTAACTGAAAAAATCGGTGCTGAGTTTGATCCTCTTACTGAAAGATTCAAAACTGAATATGGGCTGAATAGCGGTGTAGTTACTAAAAATGTATCTGAAGGTGGGGAAATGGCTAAGATCGGAATCGTAGACAATTACATTATCATCGAGATCAATGGTAAGCCGGTGAATTCACAAAAAGACATCGAAAGCATACTGAATAAATACCAGGGGAATGTACAGGTGAAATTTGTAGATGACTATGGAAGAATGTACACGAAAGGATTTAAAATGCCTTAATCAATAACTGAACAATAGTTATTTTCATATCAAAAGAAAAACGCTGCAAAGATTTTGCAGCGTTTTTTATTTATTTGGATTTATTCATTTTCTCAGCGATTCTTTTCTTCTTGTTCCTCTCGTAAATCACTTCTACAATCTTACCCCCAATCCATGAAAACGGGAAAAAGGTAAGAAAGATGGAGATCTTATAAAAGGTAGGATGATAAGGAAATATAATTACATCCAGCATCGCTATGAAAAGCATGATAAAACCGATTAGAATAGCATAAGCTACTTTAGCGTATTTAACGATGATTGCCGTTGCTACTCCACCAATGGTAGTTCCCAGTCCGGAAATAAACAAAAGAAAGCCAAAAAAGGCTTTATCGTCTTTCATACTGAAAAGAAATCTCTGCCAATGCTCAAACGGAGCAAAAGCTTCGAAAGTAACCCATTGCGGGAAAACCCTTATACCAAGAGTAATAATAAGCCCTGCTATGCCAAGACCGATCAATACCGCAAATGTATTTCTTATAAAGTTCATTAATCCTGATGTGCGATCATAGAAATTTCAATATCCACATTTTTAGGCAAACAAGAAACCTGTACTGTTTCACGTGCCGGATAGCTTTCTGCATCTAAGTAAGAAGCATAAATATCATTCATTACTGCAAAATCATCCATGCTCTTAAGGAAGATTGTTGCTTTTACAACATTTTTAAAAGTCATCCCAGCTTCAGTAAGGATCGCCTCAAGATTTTTCATAACCTGATGAGTTTCCTTTTCAATTCCTTCTACCAATTTACCAGTTGCAGGATCTACAGGGATCTGACCGGAGATGTATAACACTCCGTTTGCCATATTTGCTTGCGAATATGGGCCGATAGCTGCAGGCGCATTAACTGTGTTGATTATTTGTTTCATATACGGATATTTATTTTTTTATAAAATCATCTTTCATTGCCAACGATAAGTTAAGCAATTTCATGATCATTTCGTTAGATTTATTTGGTTGCAAATATAAAATTTATATTGGCAAATGCCAATCTGATGTTAGAAAGGTGAATTTGGCTGTGTAAAACTTCTGTCTTTATACTTCAATGCATCGCTTAAGATATTGGCCTTGATCCCGATAAAGAAGTCATACACTTTATACTGTCCGAATGGCACCCAGTTAAAATTAATGGTAAAACTTCGCTGATCTCTTGAAAAACCAATTCTTGTATAGGCCAATTCTTTAGTCACCAAGTCATAGTGTGTACTTCCGGTAACATTCCAATAAGGAGTAAGCTTAATACTTCCATCAAGACCTACAGAAGCAATTTTACTACCAATTCTGCTGGTTCCTCTTGAATAGGCATAGTTTGCATTAACGTTCAATGTCCAGCTTTGATCAAAACGCGAGTAATTGTCATCATCAAAATAATAGTTTTCATTTCGGACTTCACCTTTTGAAGCATATTTTTTCGCATAATCTGTCTTTTCTCCAAAGATTTCACTGCTTAAAGGATAAGATACCTGAACATTGAATCCTTGTACCCCGAAAGCTCCAAACTTTTCTGTTCTGATCCCCTGATCCTGTCCCGGAATGAATTCAATTTTATAAGGATCAAGAGAAAGACTGGTATTAACGGTAAGTTTATTATTAAAGAAAGAAGACTGCCCATTGATACTGAAAATAGACCAAGGGTGATCTTTTGCGGCAAAGTTATAGCTTCCTGTAAGGTTTAAAGATTCAAAAATCTTCACTTTCTTTACCCCGGTAGAATCACTCTTAGATTTCACCTTCATTTCAATATTATTTCCTATACTGAAACCTAATGCACCCACCAGACTATTTGACGGGCTTCCAATAATTCCTTTTTCAAAGATGGAATAAGGCGTAAGTGCTCCGGTTGCATTGTAATAGTTCTTGTAATATCCAAAACCAGGACTTGAAAAATCCGGAGAGTAAGTAAAGCCAATACTCGGAATTACCATGTGTCTCACTGCTTCTACAATAGATCCTTTTTTAAACTTCATCATCCCATACAATGTTGTCTGAAGACTGGCAGTAGTAGAGAATGAAGAATATCCCGCAAAATTTTTATTGATTTCATCTACGGTCACATTCTTTATAGGATCATAATATCTGTTTAAAGTTTTTGTGGTTAAAGCATTATCAATATTAGCACTTAAACTGAATGTAAAATATTTAGCCAAAGTAGTATTGGTGGCTAATGCAATATTATTCTTAAGCCCTGTCTGCATTTTATCCCACATTTCTTTTTTGAACAACTCATTTTCCTGAGTGTTGACAAAATTTGTCAGGTTAAAACCTGTATTTACCGTAATATTTTCAATAAGCCCCTGTCTTACTCCGGATTTTGATTTAAACAGATAAAATTGATTGACCGCTACGTTCATCTGCGGAAGACGAAGATCTGAAAATCCTGTAGCAAAATTCTGTGAATAAGATGCCGTTCCTGTAATGGTTACCGGAAGCTTCAGAAATCTTTTGGTAAGAGTTACCGTTGAATTCTGGCTGGTATTCAATACATTTTGATTGAATATATAATTGTTGTTTAGCGGATTATTATAGAACTTTGTACTTACCATATCCACTTGCGCACTGAAGGTAAGGAAAGGATTAGCCTTGGAATCCTGAGAATGCGACCAGCTGATCCTGTACGTACTGTTTTTAGTATAATCATCCAACCCTTTGATCCCTCTTATGACAGTTCCTATGTCTGCATTGAAAGACCCCGAATAGCGGTATTTTTTCTGATAATTCATTTGTGGACGCAAGTTCCAGCTTCCTTTGGTATAGATATCAGCAAGCACTTTAAGATCAAAATGTTCACCAATCGGCTGATAATATCCAATTCCGTTCAGGAAAAATCCTACATCTTCCCTTTCTCCAAAACTTGGGATCAAAATACCGGCTGCTCTTTTATCCGAAAATGGCAAAATGGCAAAAGGCATAATCAATGGTGTAGGAACCTGTTCTATATACATTTGAATAGGTCCCGTAACAATCTGAGATTTATTTTTTGATTTTATCAGCTTGATATTCGAAGCTCTCATGAAATAATCTGCCGCCGTATCTTTTTTCTTTACAAAATATTCATCGGTAGTATAATCTGCTCTTCTCATGGCAAATACCGAATCGTTATATTTTTTTGTTTTCTGAGCTATAATTACGCCTTCACTTTCCTCTGTTCTAGCATTGAAAGCGATAGCCTGTTTAGTCTTTGTATTATAGCTAAACTCGTTGGTTTCGTATTTCTTTCCGGCTTGTGTAGTAACTACGGGCTCTATGATCTTTCCTAAAGAATCCAGTTTTCCTCTGGCATAAATCAGGTTTTTATTATCATCAATGGAAATATAATCTGCATCAATCTGCATATCCTGATATTTTACCTGGGCATTCTTATTAAGGAATGTCATTTTTTTAGGAATATCTCTTCGCTGATCATCTGCTTTTGTGTGAAGTACATCATCTAAAGCTTCTTTTTTCGCAACAATGGTATCCTTTTTGGAAATAGTATCATTAACCACATTTTTAGGCAATTTTTCAGGGGTTTTCTGTGCTAAAAAATTGTTAAAAATTAGGATAATTAAAATTTGTAATATATTTTTGAGGACGGTTTTGGCCAATTTTATTCTATATAATTAAGGCCCAAAATTAATATAATTTTTATAACTGTAAGATGCACAAACAAAATTTTAAAATAATTTTATCATTTCTCCTTCTCTTAATCAGCAACTTTGTTTTCTCTCAAAAGAAGTTTACACTAGTTCTAGATGCGGGACACGGAGGAAGTGATCATGGAGCCAATAGGACCTATTCAGACATTGGAAGAATTGCAGAAAAAGACATTACTCTTGCTATCACCTTAAAAGTGGGGGCCATGCTTGAAAAAAACAGGGATTTCAAAGTAATCTATACCAGAAAGATTGATGAATACCCTTCTCTATCTGACAGAACCAATCTTGCTAACAGAAGTAAGGCAGATTTATTTGTATCCATCCACTGTAATTCTTCTGCAAGACCTACCGCTTATGGTACAGAGACTTATGTACAGGGACCTAACCAGAACAATGAAAACCTGGAGGTTGCTAAAAGAGAGAATGATGTAATCTTTCTGGATGAAAAAGATAAGCAGACCTTCGGATCTTATAATCCTGATTCTCCGGAATCTTTAATTGCATTAAAACTGCAACAAAGTAAATATCTTGAGTCCAGTCTCCTTTTAGGCGGATTGGTAGAAGATAACTTTGTGAATAAAGATAAAAGATCTTCAAGAGGAGTTTTTCAGAAGAACCTTCACGTTCTCCGTATGAATGCCATGCCTTCTGTTCTGATTGAAACAGGTTTCATCAACCATCCTGAAGAAAGCCATTATATTGCTTCAGAAAAGGGTCAGGAGGAAATTGCAGAAAGTATCTATAACGCCATCATTGATTATAAAAAAGCGATTGACAGGAAAACCGGCGGATCTTTTACTACGAAAAAGCAAGAACCTGAAAAACCGGCAGAAGTTCCGTTGAAAAATGATTTCAGAATATTATTGATGAGTTCTCCTACTAAATACAACGAGAATGACCCTGCATTGAAAGGACTGAACTATACTCTTACGCTCAAAGAAAACGGACAATACAAATACTATTATGCGGTAACCAATATGGCTTCAGTGAAGGACATTAATCTTAAAACAGCTAAAGATGCCGGATTCAGAAATGCTTTTGCAGTAGGATTCATGCCTAATCAGAGAATAAGTATGGGATATTACACGCTGGAAGTGTACACAGGTGAGAAACTGAACGGAAATTCATATATCCTTCAGAACCTTAAAGATGTGGAAAGAGAGAAAGACAGTGGTGTTTTCTATTATACTTATGGAAAGGTTTATACTTTGGAGGATGCTGTAAAATTACAGAAAGAGGTTGAGGCCAAAGGAATTAAAAATACCGTGATTCAAAAAGTTTATAAATAACTAAAAAATAATTTTGAAGTTAAAAAAGGTTTTTCTACTTTTGCAACCTCAAAATTTGGCCTATTCGTCTAGTGGTCAGGACTCAAGATTTTCATTCTTGCAACAGGGGTTCGATTCCCCTATAGGCTACAAAAAAGGAGAAATGATACGTATCATTTCTCCTTTTTTATTTTAACCGGTTAGATATTAATTCCATTCTCAGCGTTTAACATTTCCAAATTTCTCAGTAAAAACGAACCGATTGATTTTATTTTTAATCCTACTTCGCAGATTAAAGAAAATATTCTTCTGTTGGTAAATTCACTATAAATACAATATATTTTTTTCAATTCCTGTTGGAATTTATCCATTCATTTTACAACAGAAATAAAAAATGGTTTTATAGGATGCTGGTACACTGAACTTTATTATTATCCAGATAAAAATATCAGTGATTTTCTTTTAAAAAAGCATGATATTTACATTATATCTCACAAAAGCCTTATATTTGCAAAAATTTTTTAATAAATTTAACCATAATTGTCAGACAAATATGGTGACACTGATGAAAATTATTATTGATAACCCCCTGTCTGTAGTTTTCTACAGACTATCAAATTTTATATCATGCCGGATTTAAAAATACAAGAAGCAAAGTTGCTTTTTAAGAAAATCCACTCTAACCCAAAAAGTTACGATTTACAAATCAATGAAGACGGGATTACAGGCAGAGATGATAAAATCAGTTTCAGACTTTACAGGACTGGAGAAAGGGTTGCTTTTGAAGTAACAATAGATGCACTCACTTTCACCAATACCACTGGAGAATGGAATAACGCACTGATCATGCTAGGGAATACGATCAAAAAAATAGAAAAAGAACAAGAAAATTTAAAAATAGAACAGGCAATAGATAAGCTTAGAAAGTACCTTTCAGAAGAAAATTAAAATTTTTCAAATTTAATTTGGTAGTTTAAAAAAAAGTTTATAGTTTTGCACTCACATTTGAACGATATGGCAAATCATAAATCAGCATTAAAGAGAATCAGACAGAACGAAACTAGAAGACTTCGTAATAGATATTATCACAAGACTGCTAGAACAGCATTGAAAGCCTTAAGAAATGAGGAAAACAAAGCTACTGCAACAGAGCAACTGCCAAAAGTTATCGCTTTATTGGATAAATTAGCTAAGAAAAATATTATCCACAAAAACAAAGCAGCTAACTTAAAAAGCAAATTAACAAAGCACGTTAATAAATTAGCGTAAAAGTATAGCGGCCCGTTCGTCTATCGGTTAGGACCTCAGATTTTCATTCTGGTAAGAGGGGTTCGATTCCCCTACGGGCTACTTAATTTTTAAAAACCACTGAGTTTTTACAGTGGTTTTTAAAACAAAGTAGAAAGCTATTACTTAAACAATCTAACCGGCCCGTTCGTCTATCGGTTAGGACCTCAGATTTTCATTCTGGTAAGAGGGGTTCGATTCCCCTACGGGCTACAAATTAAGAGTTGATACTTATAAAAACAAAAACTAACACACTATTTCGGTAGTGGAAGATAGAGGGCCCGTTCGTCTATCGGTTAGGACCTCAGATTTTCATTCTGGTAAGAGGGGTTCGATTCCCCTACGGGCTACCAAAGAAGGACTTTTTCGAAAGTCCTTCTTTTTTGTTTCAATACAACTCTCCCCTCCTCCTCTCTATTAGGATCTATTTATTATCTCAAAATCTTTAATACCCTCCTTATAAGATACAGCTCTCAAGCTTAATTATACTGAGCTATATTAAATTTTATTAAAAATATCACCAAAAAAGGAAATATTATTTTTTGCTTCTTCTTTTAATCCTTAAATTTGACTAAAACTATTCATCTAAAAATTAATAATATGAAATTTAATTTACTTTTGAGAAATAAATTCTCTTTTCAAGGTGCCTTAATGGTGTTATGTTTATTCTCAGCTCAATTTTCATTTGCTCAGAATAGAATTTATGCTCACGCACAAAGTTCTGGTGTATTTGGTGTAGCATGCTTAGGATGCCGTGTAGATAATCCAATGAATGCTGTAGGAGGCAATGAAGATGATTATTCCACAATGATATTAGGAACTGCATTGCTAGGAGGAATCCAGCAAACATTAATCTTCCCGGATCTTAGAGCCGACACAAGACTTGTTGTAGGAATCGGAACAGATAATATTCCTTTATCCGTACAGCTATTAAGCGGTGTAACCCTTGAAACTATGAATGGGGGAACTTCTAATGAAGACCGCAGAACCATTGACATAAGCCTTCTAAAACTGGGAGCTACGCCTAACAGAGGTACGATAGAATTTAAACCGGCAAAACCTTATGACGGAATCAGAATTGGTTTAACGGGAGGGGTACTCAGTCTTGGTGGAGGCTTTAGAATTTACTATGCTTACCAGGATCCATTAATACAACTAATGGCCCATAGCCAAAGCGGGCAGGTTACCTTAAGTGGTAATGTTACTGTAGAAGGTTCTGAAGTTGCATTAACCAATACTTCAGGAAAAGAAGTTTACCGCTCAAAGCTTAAAGGCAATACATTTGACTCTAATCAGCCCGGAGGAGTTTACATTATGACTCTTCAAACTCAAGAAGGAAAAACATATTCTAAGAAAATCATTATTAAATAAATGATGAACCACAAACGGCAGTCTTTAAAAGGGCTGTCGTTTTTTTATGGATCAAGAAAATTAAATGTTATTATTTTATAATTAAAAAAAATAGATTATAAAAAGTGATTTATAACTACATCACAAAAAAATGAAATAAAATAATTAACATAATCATTTTATTTATAAATTTACACAAAACTAAAAAATCAAAATTTTTAATATATGAAAACTAATTTATTATTGAGTCCACGCAGTATTAAGACTGTCGTTTTTGCTTCTTTATTGTTTCTGGCAAGCAACCTGTCATTTGCTCAAATTGTAAAATATTATGCAAATGCTCAAAACAATCAGGTATATGGAGTATGTATAGGCTGTGGAGTCCTAAACCCTCTGAATGCCATTGGTCCTAATGAAAATGATTATTCTGTTCTACAGGTATCCATCGGTTTGCTGGCACGCACCGAACAAACATTGATTTTCCCTAACAGTACTTATACGAATAAATTGGTTATTGGTATTGGTTCTAACGGAACTCCTCTAAGTGCACAGGTATTGGGAGGGGTATCTATTGAGACATTCAATGGAGATGTTTCCAACAATGATTATCAAAACCTAAACAATGACATTTTAATACTTGGGGGAACAGATCCAAGCAAAGGGGAAATTGAACTTACGATGAACAAGCCTTATGATCGTATCAAGATCAATGTAAATGGAGGATTACTGAGTTTAGGAGGAGAGCTTAGGGTATATTATGGATACCAGTATAGAGATCCTTTCATCAGCTTTATGGCTCATGGTGAAAACGGACAGGTAACTTTGGATAAAAATTTAAAAGTAGATGGTTCCGAGGTTACTCTTATCAACACTTCCGGAAAAGAGGTATTCCGTACTAAATTAAATTCAAATACATTTGAAACCAACCAACCTGAGGGACTTTATATTATAAAACTTCAGACTAAGGATGGGAAAACGCATTCAAGTAAGGTTTTACTTAAATAAACAATTAAACATTGCCAAAAAACGGCAGGCTTTTCCAAGCCTGCCGTTTTATTTTATACCTATTCTTAAAATTATCAATTAAATTTTGATGAATAAAAACCCCATATGAACAAGAATAGAAGTCTTTGATTTTCTATTTACTGCATCATCCAGGCCACTGCATTGGCATACAAAATACTGTTATAAACTATAGACGAAGCAGAAGTTCCAGTACCAAAATTATTTTTGGGGATGGGTTTACCGGACGCATCTACCCCAGCCGGATATGATACTGTAGAAGTATTATCGGCTAAGCCAAGAGGAAATCCACCATCACCCCAGAAGAACAGCTTGTATGTTTTATGAACAAAACCAACTACCTGGCCATTGTTTGTAGATAAAATATCTACATTAGAACTGTTAATATTAGCATTGGTATAAGAGCTAGAGTCATCGTTGTCATCTCCTACGAGTTTTCCTCTCGCATCCCCAAATGGGCCATTAAGAATAGGGTGATTCATATTCACTATGGGCTTAACAAAGTTTGTCCCTACAGCTGCATTAAAAGTAGTGGTAGCCCCAAATATTTTAGTTAGAAGCTCATTGGGTTGTGCCTGCTGCAAGAAAATCATTGCCCTACCTCCTTTATCAAGATAATTCTTAAGAGCAATAGCATCTGCCGAAGTAGAAGTATAATCCCAAGAAAATATAATCATATATGGATTGTGTGTTGCAATATTGTTGGCAAGATTTCCTTGTGCAGTTCCTACGTTTACAATATCAAACCCTTGTGATGGTACAGTTCCTGTAGGCCCAAAGTTACCAGGTGATACTAAAATAGTAGTTGGAGCTGTAACATTTCCGGGGCTTGGAGTATACGCTCCTCCACCAAGAGATAGGACTTTCCTTATAGGAATAACCCCTGCACTCACATTGACTGAGAAACTACAAGATTGGCCTGCCAAATTTATTGTAAAAGAAGCCGTTCCTGAGGAAGATGGTGTACCAGAAATAGAAAGGGAAATGCTTCCACTCCCATTAGTCAGTGTTCCTCCCGAAGCAGAAGCAGTAAGACCTGAAACTCCTGTAGACGCTACTGCAATTGCAGCATAGGATTGACCTGTAGCATTAGCGTAATTAATTACCTTTGTACCATTGGCAGCTGTACCTGCTGTGAAGGTTCCGTTAAGAGCCCCGTTAGAACAATCAACAGCAAAACTGGGTGCTGGGTTGCATTGGTCACATAGACAATTGGACCATCCGGTAGGCTTGAATACTCTTACACAACTTTGGGTGGAATCATACATAATAGTTCCTATTGCTATATTCCCTCCCATTGGGTTAATAAGGTTCAGCGGGTCTGCATTGGTAGGAAGAACCAATCCCATAGTATTGGTAGTTTCTTTGTTAATATCCAAAGCTCCTCTTGGGTTTGCCGTTCCAATCCCCACTTGCGAAAACAAGACATTCACGATGAACATCATCGATAGTAAAAAAAAATTTCTTCTCATTTGTGTTTGAATTTTGGGGCAAAAATATATTTTCCAGCCTTCACATTCCAAAAATGCGAACATGTCATAGATACTACAATCACCTATTCGTACTAGTCAAATACCCCACATACACACCACACAGGTACTACATATTTACATTTAATTCTCTTTCAAAAAAAATCATTTCTTTTTATTGTAGTAATGAACTTTAAAGTAAGACTATACATTTTTCAGCGTTTATTAATCACCTTGAATAAAACAAATCGTGTTTTATCAAAAAAACCGGCCAATTTATGGCCGGGTCAGAGTGAAACAAAAATTAGCTATGCTAAAATTAATTTTTAATTAGCTTTTGCTGATATACAGCTTTATCCGTGGTAACTTTTAGAATATACATTCCTTTTGGTAACATGCTTACATTTACTTGCCCATTATTGAACTGAGCATTGATAAGCTTACCTGAAGCATCATAAATAGAAACGTTTACCACTTTTTCCTGTGTTTTGATATAAAGGATATCCGTAACAGGGTTTGGATAAATACCAAATTCAAGTTTTTTCACTTCAGCGGTTGCTAATGTAGAAGTAGTACTGTTAACTTTAAGTATTTTTTCAACGACCTTACCATTAGAATTGAAACTAATAGTAATATCTGCAGTTCCTGAACCTATTGGAGTAAGCACTAATTCTTCATTGGTATTAATTTCCGCAGCAACTACTGATGGATTAGTATTTGATTTGATTGTTTTTATAATAGATGATCCAAAACTATCTTCATCCGAAACCATTGTTTTCAAATCTATAGTTGTAGTACCTGTTGCAGTAACCTGCGACGGAAATGTATTGTTTACAACTGGTGCTGTATTATCCGGGAATACAGCTAATGAAGGGAACCAGTAATAATCAGCCAATGTTTTAGTGTCAATCAGATTACCATTGTTATCAAATGTATGAATCCAGTTCTTCTGATAATGTGCGCCAAACCCACTTTCTGTAGTATTCAGGATAAGATTACCGGTAGTAGGGTTTACACGAAGCGCCGCACCATAAGGAATTTGTTTGTAAGCTCCTGTTTGCCCTGGTAATGTAATAAAGCTTTCATTAAATACCTTGGTAGTAACATCAAATTTTACAATCTGGTTTCCTGGATTAAATCCAGAGCCGGCTTTGATCCAATATAATGTGTTTTCAGTATTACTTGCAGTAAAACTTCCTGCATTCCAGGCGCCCCATGAGTCAGAATATTTTGTAGTTGGGATATCATAGTACTGTACGGTAAGAGTTGCAGGGTTAATATTTGCCAGTTTCTGATTCTGAATCGCCCAGATACTTCCGTCTTTTGCCTGAGCAACAGAAATAAAAGCTCCGGCAATAGTATTTACAACAGTATCTGTAATTGGATCAATTACTAAAATTCCTACACTCTGCTTTACTGCAAAAACATATTTTGAAGTACGGATCATATTTCCGATCTGCCCGGCATACTGGCTTCCACCACCAGTCGTCGCAATTATATTGCCTACCTGTAGGTTTGCAATATCAAATAAGAAAATACCATTGGATGCTCCAATATATCCTTTGTTCTCATTTACTCCTAAGAATGATCTTCCATCTCCACCCCCAATCGTATTAAATGTTGCAATTTTCTGCATCGTCTGTGCATTGGCAATTACCAATCTACCACCAGGAGTATACTGAGTATCTCCTCCATCTGCTGCCTGTTTAGATACAAAATAGAATTTATCTCCATAGATTGTTCCAAATTGCGTAGTTGCTCCGAAAGCATGGTTATTGTTCGCATTGCTGTAAACACGGTAATTGATTTGTCCGTTATTATCTATAAAGTTTACAGAACCGTTTGTATGTCCAAACCATTCTTCATTCACCATAAAGAACCCATTGGTAAAATTGGTGGAACTTACATAAGGAGAAACCGGTGTAAGAGTAGATGACATTGGAGGTGTTTGAAAATCCGGGCTGTAATTCCAAACATCCCATGATCCATTTTGTAAAGCACGGGAAGAAGCTCCAACACCGGAAAATCCGAAGTCAGCATCAGTTGGATTTTTCACCCAATAAGACCAAAAACCACTATACCATCCTGATTTCCAATGATCGTTAACATCTTTTGCTACATAATCATCAAAATCATAAGCTGTTGTATTTACAATACCATCCACAGGATACAGAGGATAGGTAGTATTACCACTTTTAATAAGGGCATTAGAATCCTGTCCGTTCAAATCAAACCCCAGTCCTCCTATTGCTGATCCAAACTGAGTCCCCTGATACAGCAATGTAAAAAATCTTTTGTCTGCCTTTGCAATTGCTTTAAGCATATCTTCACCTGTTGCATTTCCATCCCATCTGAATCCCCATACTAAAGCATCCGGATTTTTACTATCATTCCATTGTACTACGAATGCAGCCTGGTTAGAACCTGTTCCCACCCAATACTGAATATCAGAAAAAGTGATGTTGGTTGTAATATTAGTGGTAGTTAACGGAGTATTCCCCGGAATATCATTCCTTGGAACTCCCTGTACTTTTATCTGGGCATTCGTGAAAAATGCAAACAGAAAAAGTATGGTAAAAAGGTAGAACTTTTTCATTTTTATTGATTTAAATATATTTTACGTTCGTTATTTTTTTAGATGTAAATCGTAGGCTCCTGCCACTTCTGTAGAAACCTCTCCCAGCCATCCAGCTTCCTGATTGATTCCGGTGTATACTTTTACGAAATCTATTCCCGGAAGCTTCACATATTTTCCGTTTTTGTCAACCGCCCATGAAATATCGATATTGGAAGCCTCATCATTATTGGGGGCATTATCCGCATATCCAAATTCATAAGATTTTCCTACCCAATAGTTTCCTACTCCACTCTGGTCATAAAAATTATCTTTAAGCCTGGTCCCTGTAAAACTGTAAGAAGCATCTGAAAGCCATAAAGGATAGTAACTCTGTGAATGGAATGCATTTTTTGTTTTAAATCCTGTGTTCCCAAGATTATCCTGCCATTTGATATATTCTATATCTGTCTGCCAGCCGTCATTTCCCGGAACGGGAGCTTTATTTTCATTAGGTTTGAAGTAAGTAATATTATAATTTTTGGTCGTCGTATTTTTAAAGTACTCACTGCCTGCAATTTCGTACCACTCATCATCATCAGGTTTTCCATTTTTATTTTTATCATAGGCTACCATAATAATTCCTGGTTCACAACTTCCGGATCGAGGATCATTAGCAGAGTTTCCAAAAAATGCATTGCCTAATATTTTAAAATCTCTTCCCTCCATATTAGGAATGGTATGATCGAAACCAAACACTACCTGTCCTCCGAAACCTCCAAGGCTTATCATGGAAGAATTAGAACCTACCAGATAGTCATTGGCTTTTTTAATCATATCTGCTGCTGTATTGCCCAAATCATATTCTGGAATTTCATTCATAAACTGTCCTACTGCCGGACGGAAGTCAAAAACTTTGGAAATGTATTTACTTAATGTTCCAGCTTCTTTAGTGACTCTGATTTTAGAATGAAAAACTTTATCGCTTCCTACTTTTAATGTTAAAGGATAAGTAGCGGTCTTTGTGCTGATAAATTCCAGTTCGGAATTCTGGGAGATGATAGAGTCATTAATGCTCCAGGTAATGTTTCCTGAAATATTGGTAGGAATACTCAATACCCTGAAACGTTCAATGGTATAAGCAGTATCTAATCCTTTAAATGTGGGAGGTATTACTTCCGGATCAGTAGGAACCGGTGCTGCAACCTCATCATCATGCTGACAGGACGCAATCATTCCTGCAAATAGAAGGGATAAAAACCCAGCTGTTAAATAATTAATAGTTTTTTTATTCATGTTGATCAGTTTCATTTAATTATATAAAAAGGCAAAATGGGCAGGGATATTTCCACCTTCGGTTTTCCATTTAAAATGTCCGTTTTTATCAAAACAGTATACAAATCCCATTGATACGTAGTTTCGGGCATCTGTCATATAAATATCTTCTGTAATTGGATTGACTGCGATTCCGTAAGGTGTTTTAATGATGGATTCGTATTCTTTATCAATAATCCTATTGGAAATAACCTGCTCAGTCTTTACGTCTATGATTCCAAATGTTTTTACATAAGCATGGGTATTATAATTGAATTCATTTCCGTAGTAATACAACTTATCATTCACGATGGTCATTTCACTAACGGCAATATGAAAGTCTTTCTTTATCACTCCGGTTGCTGCATCTACCAGGTATAAATTGGAAGGAACATTATAATAATCTCCTCTTGAACTCACATACAGATCTCCGTAATTGTCTTTTTTAAGACGGTGAAGGTTAATGGCAACATCAATTTTTTTCTTTTCTGTAAAAGTGTTCAGATCAATTACAGAAACAGTTCTATCATAATTCGGAACCATGTATCCTCCGGAATTGGCAACAAATAATTGATTTCCCACAATTTCCATTTCTTCGGGCTGGTATCCTACTGTTGCTGTACGCTGGATGGAAAGGGATACAGTATCTATTTCTGCAACTTTACCTTTGGGAGCCAGCGGATTGATATCTACAGGACCGGCATAGCTGCTGGCATACGCTTTTCCATCCTTGAAGGTCATGTATCTGCAATTCTGTAAATAAATTGATTTGATATGCTTGGCAGTCTTAGCATCAAGAACTTCGATGGTATTGGAAACATTGACCACAATATATAGCTTACTTCCATAGATTTTAATATCATTTCCTACGTCTCCCAGTTCTTTTAAAACATTCGGATTGATCTCGGAATAAATATTCCGATAATAGGTGCCTTTAGTATAATCAAAAAAATCAAGGGTGCATTTATTGCTTCCCATATTTCCTTCATTCAATACATAGAATCCTTTTATTCCCGTGTTTTCAACAGGGTTAAGCCCTTCCACAACTTCCATAGGAATAAGAATCTCATCGGTACGACAGGAAACAAGCGTTACCAATGCAAAAAACAAGAAATAAATATTTAGCTTTCTCATAAGGTGAAGTTTAAAGTGAGTCTGAAATTTCTTCCCGGCATAGGATAGTTTTTTACCACATCATAATATTGGTTAAAAACATTGTTCATTTCAAGGTTGATTTTAAAAGGATGCCCTGCCAGTCTCAATTTTCTCTGAACAGAAAGATCGTGGGTATACCAGGGCTGAATAAAATTGTACTGAATATTATCCAGCTGTCCATCATACCTTTCTCCTACATAAATTGTACTGTAGTTGAAGCTCCAGTCTTTATAGTCGGCCATTAAGGTAAAAGATCCACTATGCCTGGGTGTATAAGGGATTTGTTGTCCATAATAGGTTTCTGTCTTCCCTTCACTAATCGTTTTATCTTTCGCTCTCTGGTAGGTATATGCTAATAATGGTTTAACTTTTACATCTCCAAACATTAATTCGGTCTGAATGTTCACGTCTGTTCCGATGATTTCGACCTTTCCAAGGTTCAGCATCATCCATCTAAACATATTGGTAGTAGGGACAGCAACAATTTTATCTGTTACCTTGTTATAATAACCATCAACTTTTATATAAAGTCCTTTAAATAAAGAATGATCGTATCTTTTCTGATACGTAAACCCTACATCATACTGATGGGTAAACTCGGGTTGCAGATAAGTATTTCCTACGCTGGTATAATACAGATCATTAAAGGTTGGTAATCTGAAGATATTTTTATAGAATGCCCTAAGCGTAAGTTCCGGTATTGAAGTCGGCTGGTAGCTCATAAAGAAGGCTGGTGTAAATTCTCTTCTGTCATCAGGTCGCTTGTTCATTCTTACCTCCTCAAAGGTAAATGTCCCTAAAAGGCTTCCTAAGAATTTAAATCTGTTCCACTGATAGGTTGTAGCCAATGCAACAAGAGTTGTATAACGCGTAGGATAAGAAAAGTCACGTAAATCAGCATCAAGATTATTATACTGAAAGTCCCCACTTAAACTCACATCCCAATTTGAATTGATTGTATAAATATTGGAAGATGAAAGATAAACCTCTCGTTGGATATAAGTATTTTTTGCGGGATAAACTGCCTGAGATAATACTGTATCATTAAAATAAGTATAATCATAAGCAAACTTCGCCTTCAGCTGAGTTTCAAGCTTAGGAAACAGCTTTTTTCTGAAATTGGCCTGTACAAAATAGTTTTCATCAAGCATTCTTGCACCTCTTGCTTTAAAACGCTTCTTTACAATAGGTGCCGGAATACCACGGTTTGAAATATAACCGTATCCACGGATATTCCAGCTTCCGTTATTTAAAGTTCCATTAATAGCGGTTTCAAAGCGCTTTGCCTTAATATCAGAATCATATCTTTTGGAAATGGTATCAGCTGCTGTAGTACCGTTTGGGAATTTCCTACCATAGTAAAATTTGTAAAGGCCATCACTTTGGAGAAATTCTGCACTGACGCTTGCTGAAATTCTTTTTGAAATTTTTTGTTCTAAACGGAAGGAAGGGTTAAATAAATCAATAGAAGCACTTTTTGCTCTGATCAGAAGATTGGTTTTCTTACCGCCGGTGAATGTTGGTGTTTTGGGTTGTAAATAAATGGATCCCGATGACCCGAAATCTTTGGCAGGTTGGAAAATTTCACTTTTCTGACCGTTGTACAATGAGATTTCTTCAAGATCATCCAAAGAATACCTTCCTAAGTCTACCAATCCGTTTTGAGCATTGCCAAGCTGGATTCCATCATAGAAAACACCTACATGCTGACTTCCCATACTTCGGATATTGACCGTCTTCAAACCACCCATTCCGCCATAATCTTTAATCTGAACTCCGGCAAAATATCTCAGTGCATCAGCAACAGAATGACTGTTGAGCCGTTCAAGCTCTTCGCCTTGTAAGACCTGAGCAGGAAGGATTTCTTTAAAATTCTTTTTGTAAATATTGACAGTCTTTATAGCTTCTCCTTTAATACTGTCTTTTTTATGAGTCTGAGAAAACAGGAATTGTGAGGTTAACACGAATGCCGTGAAAACAATTTTATGGAATTGAAATGTAGTTAGTTTTGCTATCATTAGCTCATTCATGGATCATGATGACGCTAATGGATATAAGAAAAGCAACGACAAAGCACAGCTGTCACTGCACAGAATCATTGTTGTCCTAAGCTTTATTCCACGAAAGCGTCAAACGTTTATTATTTCTGGCAGGTCTTCTGACTTACTCCGTTTTTGAAATCCTTCCCATTCCTAAAAACAGTGGATCTATTTTTCAAAAACTTTGGTGTGGAGCTTACAGCAGCGGGTCTGTTCCGGATTTTCACAGGATTCCCTTTTAAGAGCTTATTATGGCTCACCAAATTCCGGCAAAGATATAAAATTCTCTCCAGATACGATGGCATGCAGAATAAAATGATTATCAATGCATAAACATGAAAAATCCCGTTAGGTTTTAACGGGATTTATAATCAATTTAAACAATTAATCCATGTTGAATCTCTCTATTCTACTTAATGGGTATTGTTCACAAATTCACGATCGCTCAATGTTTTCATAAATAAGATAAGATTGATTTTCTCCTGTTCTGTGAGAGGAATTCTGTTTCCATTATTTTTAAAGGCAGGGTCAAGATTATCAGCACCCAAAACTCCTTTATCAAAATAATCAAGCACTGCTCTTAAAGTCGGGAACTGTCCAAAACTTCCATAAGGCGCAGTATACTCTACATTTCGTAAAGAAGGGACCCGGAAACTCATATAATCTGTCGGAATACCAGTCACTCTTCCACGTCCAGCTTCATTGGTATCCGGATTTACAGGAAACCCGATATTTCTAAAGCTCTGATCAGTAAAAAGCTCTGTACTATGGCAACTTGCACATTTCTCCTGAAAAGTTTGGTACCCTTGCGCTTCATTTGCTGTAAAATTATCTTCTTTCCTTTTTACCTTATCATACTTACTATTGGCAGAAATTAAGGTATATTCATACTGTGCTATACTTTTATAAATTCTTTCTGCAGTAATAGTTTCGTCTCCAAATGTTTTTCGGAATAAATCTTTATATGCCAGATCATCTTTTATCTTTCCTATCACTTCCAGAATAGAAGACCCCATCTCTTCATGGGTTATAATAGGAACCAGCGGCTGCTTTTCCAATTCAAGAATATTACCATCCCAATTGTAAAATTTCATAAACAGCATATTCTGAATGGCAGGAACATTTCGTAGTCCTACTCTATTCTTAATCCCTACTCCCTGGGCATTATTGTCTGCAAAGGCATTCCCCTGAATATGACAACTCGAACAGGAAATTGTATTATCTGCACTGAACCTTTTCTCATGAAATAATTTTTCACCCAGCTCTACTCCATATTGGGTAGGCTTATTAGAATTGGCCGAACCATTTAGTTCTGGGAATCCAGGCGGAATATTGAATGGAATTTGTGGATTATCATAAGCAATAGGCTCATAATAATCATTATTACAAGAGATTAACAGAATGATAATGGCTAAAATGCTTAATAATTTTTTCATTACTACAGAGAACAGCCTAGTTTTCAACACCACTCACTGAAAACATTCCAGAAATATCACTCGAACCGTTTCCTCCCAGGTTATCAACAAATTTTATCATTTGATTAGCGGTATGAATATTCGGGGTTGCATTACCATCTGATCCTGATCCTGTTCCTGTAACTAATACAATCGTATTAATTTTTCCTGTCAACAGCTTATCAAAATCAGCTTGAATAGTAATTTTAGGAGCTTTGTTGTCCACAATGGCATTGTTGGGAAGATTTAAAGTAACTTCTCTGTAAGCATCTACTCCCTGGGTAAAATTGCCTTCTGACCCTTTTATAGTGCTTCCGGTATGAATAGACATCTGTTTATTATCTGTTCCATAAAAGCCTTCAATTTTGGTGAACCGATACCCTGCTCCCCATTCCCACATCATTTGGGTATCATTGGCTCCTGCTGTTGCATAGAACTTTGGAAATTTCACCTGATCCAGTACATTCAATTCTCTTTTTACTCCTAATCCGAATTTGATCCTTTTATATTCTCCCGCGGGTATATTACTCAGTAAATAACGAAGGGTTTCCGGTTTTGACTGGTCAATTACCGTAGCTCCCTGATCCAGATCGTTAACTTTATAAGGAATTTCATTGCCATCTGCTTTTACCAGACGAATATTGCTTATCACATACTTCAATTCTGAAAAATGGTGAACCTGTCCTTCTGCTGAAGTATTGGTAGTAGCTGTTACGGAAGTAGCATCACCAAGAACAATGGTTCTGTTTTTAAAGGTATTATTGAATTCAAGTGTTACATTATTGGCAACAGGGTTATCATCACTATTCTGACATGAAATGACTCCTAATGAAAAAGCTGATAATAGTAGATATTGTTTTAAGCTTTGCATTTTAAAAATTTTAAGTTGTTGTTTTAATTAAAGTTTTTATGATCCTTAAAAATTGAATTTTAAAGATGTGAAGATGTTACGCCCCATTCTTGGGATATTTCCCCAATCTGCATAGGTGCTGTAATATTTGTTCAGCAGGTTTTCGGCTCCTACCTGAAAAACCGTTTTAAGTTTTTTAATTTTGAAAGTATAATCCATGGAAAAATTCCAGACAGCGTAAGCTGGTGTTTGATCTTCTCCATATTCCGGGCTGTAATTAAGCTGGATACAATCTCCATGTACAGAAGTCTGAATTCCAAAATTACGATGGGTATAATGTAAAGAGGTCAGATAGCTCAAAGGGCGGATGAAAGGTAAGTTTTTTCCTTTATCATCTCTTCCTCTTGCATACGTCAGTGTTCCTTTCCAATGTAGATCAGGGATAATGCTATAGCTTGCATTCAGAGACATATTAAAAAGTGTTGCATGATCCAGGGAAGTATAGGCCTTCACTCCTACCGATTGATAATTCATAGGGCTTCCCAGACTTAAAATTTTCCCAATGATGTAATTCTGAATATAGAAGTAATTTACCTTAGCTTCAATACTCAATTTTTCATTTTTAAAACCTGCACTGGCATTGGTTTCATAAGAAATTTCATTTTTCAGATCAGGATTTCCAATGTAATCATAGCGATCAAAGCTATTGTAGATATAATAACCATATCCTTCTGAAACGGAAGGTGCTCTATGCCCATAGCCTGTACCTACAGAAAAGCTAAAGTGATTCTCTGTAAATTGATACCCTGCATGTAAGCTAGGAAGAACTCTTGTTTTTTGTTGAGATGCTCCCGGATGAAAAATCCAGTTGAATTCTGCATATTTGGACTCATTATAGTTCAGTCCTAAGGATCCGCCGAAACTCAAAAGGCTTTTATCAGATATATCCCATTTATTATTCATCGAGAAACTGGCAAAACGGGTGGTAACCCAAGGCCAGCTATAGGCAAACATTGTTCTGTTCTTACGATCCTGCGGATACATGCGCATTTCTGCAATGGATACATTATTGTATGCATTAAGCTCTATGTCTGAGGTATACCGTTCTTTTTTAAGATTCACCGAAGAAACCAATCCATACGTAGTACTCCATCCCGGCATATCCATGTGAACAAAATTTTCAGGACGTTTTGTATCATCCATATAATGCTCTATGGTATTGAAATAGATTTTTGTATCCCAGGATTTAATCAACCCTTCTTTAAACAATTGCTTATAGGAAGCTGATGTAATCATCGCTCTGGAAAGCCATAAATCCATTGTTAATGCAGGGAATCCAACATTTTTTGCCATATCGAAAATGGCATCCACTCTCACTGAAGATAAGGGACTTGTCTTGTAAGCGATTCCAATTCCGGTATTGAACTTATTATATTGAGAGTGATTCACTTCAGCATCATTCCCGTCATAATAATTACCTGCTTTCCGAAAGGAAATATTTCCATCCACCACAAGCTTTTTCCCGGAATAAGATATATTTCCAAGATTGAAAACCTGTTTATTGTTGAACTCAAAGCCTGTCTGATAAGCTCCACTCCACTTCTTTTCAAGACCAAAAGGTGTACTTTTTCTTTTCAGGTCAATACTTCCGGCTACTGTTGCCCCATGAGAACTCCCTTCCTGACCTGATTTTATATCTATCGCTGAAAGCGTATTGCTTTCCAAATAGGAAGTAACCGGGTCCATTTTATCGGTGCATGCCCCAAAAATGCGCATCCCATCAAGAGTAATGACAGATCTTTCCGTACTCATATTATTGAGTAAGGGCTCCCAAGCATATGCTCCGCGTTTTATAAAGCTTATTTTGTCAGAAGATGCTAGAAATTCATCTACTGAAACGGCCATTTTTATATCCGTTTCAATCTTCTTTTTATTGCTTTTTACTTTTACCTCAGCTAAATGAGCAATACTATCTTTTCGTACTTTTCTGTTTTGGGCATTGATAATAACTCCCAAAAAGATTAATATAATTCCAAACTGCTTCATGAAATTAGAATAAAGTATCAATAAAAAGTTCACTTTTACCGCCCGGAACACCTGGTGTAAAATCAGTAGAAACCTTAGTTCCTTTGATGATTTTGCCATTTTGGTTCAGCATGATAAAATTTAAGGTCCAGTTTCCTGTCATGGTATAATTGACAATACCGTGATACAATCCGTCATTCCCTTGTATTAAATCCCGATTATTGGGAGATGAATGATTTCCCATGGAAGGTTCCGGCATTCTTGGATCCAATTGCAGAGTATAGTCCTTCACTTCCGAATAGGAAAACTGTATAGGATCGGGAAAATTCCCTGTAGATACAGCAGGCTTATTGTATTTATAGATTCCTGCTATCAAGCTGTTTTCTGCAACTTTCGGTTTTTGAGGTGCAATAAGTGCAATACAATATTGTTCACCGTCATTTCCCGTAAAAGAGGTCATATTAAGATTCTTATTCCCCTGTTCATTCACCGCGATATCTTTATTGATGGCATATGTCTTCTGGTTGACCGTGAAACTCAAATAAAGCTTCCAATTTGCCAGGGCATTGCTTTTATCCGTAAATACGGAATACCCCAAATAGTACTTACCATCTGGCTTATAGTTCAGCATGTATTGATAGGGACATGAAGTTTTGCTTCCATCACCTTTCGTCATGATGGGTAAAAAAGTAACTTCCGAAGCATTGATATTTTCATTCGTCTGAGTATTGATGACCTTTACTCTGATTTCATTATATCCTTTATAAAATGTTCCGTTTAAAGTTTCAATACTTATTTTATAATGATCTTTATTTACAGCTGTTGCTTCTTTAAATTCATAGAGTTCCGGAACAGCTGTATTGGTTTCATTTTCGTAATCTGTTTTGTCGAGGGTGCAGGAAACAACCATCAACAGTGCACTCATTACAAAAAGTTGATACATTTTCATTGTTGATTTTTTTAGTTGATAATACAATAGAAATACTTTGAATGTTAAAACATCCTCTTTTACCACAAAAGACACAAAGATTATATAACACTTAAGTTATTTAAGAGGTATAAATGAATTGTTGAGAAATACACTTTGGCTTTATGAAAATCAAATATTTTCAAGTTTTATGAACTGTATAAGCATAAGATTCCAAGCCTATTTACAATCTGCTAAATAAACTTTGGTGACTTCTGTGGTTAATTTCTATAAGTGAATAGTTGAATCCTAAAAAATAGGTGGTTTGAAAATGTGTTTCAGAAACAGAAAAGAATAATCTGTTTCGTAGAGAAAATTGAAATTGGAAACAATAATTTTTCCGGTGATAGCAACTTCTACAATCTCAGGCAGCGTGTACATATCAAGAATTTTCTGTCCTGAATTCTTTGCTTTGTTGAAAGGAGTAGATTCCGTATCAGCATTGGTTTTTGCCAGCTCTTTGCTTAAGTAGCATTTTCCGTTACAGTGAACTTCCGGTTTGCTTTTATTGACACAAAGCGTGTTGACAATATAATTATAATTTACAGCATACTCAACCAAAGGGATCAGAGGTCTGAACACCATATAGCCAATAAAGAGTATGCTGTAAATTATTTTCATTAATTATTTTTTGCTTAAAGCTTCATCATATCTTTTGCTGACTTCTTTCCAGTTCAGCACATTCCAGATTGCAGAAAGATAATCTGCTCTCTTGTTTTGATATTTCAGGTAATAAGCGTGTTCCCATACATCTATTCCCAGAATAGGAGTTCCTTTTTCTTCTACAATATCCATCAATGGATTGTCCTGATTAGGGGTAGAGGAAACGAAAAGTTTTCCGTTTTTATCCACGGCAAGCCATGCCCATCCTGATCCAAAACGGTCTGCACCAGCTTTACTCATCTTTTCTTTGAAAGCATCCAGACTTCCGAAAGTTTCGTTAATAGCCTTTGCTAATTTTGCAGAAGGTTGAGTATTTTTCTCCGGAGTAAGGATAGTCCAGAAAAGCTCGTGGTTATAATGTCCTCCCGCATTATTTCTTACCGCAGGACTTAGCTTGGAAGTTTCAGAAAGAATCTTAAGTAAAGATTCTTTTTCCTGTGGAGTTCCGGCAATGGCTTTATTCAAGTTGGCAGCATATGCAGCACCATGCTTTGAATAATGAATTTCCATTGTCTGCGCATCTATTGATCCTTCTAATGCATTATAAGCATACGGTAAAGGAGTTTGCTTAAACTGAGCCAGTGTAAACTGAGCTGCTAATACTGCTCCTAAAGCAGCAATTTTCATAATCTTCATAATGTTTTGTTATATGGTTAAACAATATTTTACTTTAGAATGGAAGCTTGAGGCCGGAAGATAGAAGTACTTGAAATTTTAAAAACAATTAAAGAATTGCTTAACGATCAATACTTCCAGCTACCTTTCTTCCCTCTAATTTAATAACTTCTTAATATCCTCAATCAGGATTTCTCTATCCGGATGATATTTTCCATTTAGCTTCGGATTTTTTCCTTCCGGATCCTCATAATTCAATCCTGAATAATAAAGAATCGGCATATTTTCTTTATTATACCTGCAACGAATGTTCCCTTTTTCATCTACCAGGGCAATCATTCCACTATGATTAAGACTTTCCGCATCATCTTCTTTGTCTCCGACATAGATATTGAACTGATCTGCTAATTTACCGATATATGTTCTTTCACCAGTCAAAAAATGCCAGTTAGGAGATGTAGCCCCAATCCTTTGAGCATGTTCTTTCAAAGCTTCAGGAGTATCATTTTCCGGATCGATACTGATAGAAATAATACCGAAGTCAGGATTATTGATCTGGTTTTGAACGGCCTTCATATTCGTATTCATCACCGGGCATATCGTAGGACATTTACTGAAGAAAAACTCTACCAGATACACCTTTCCCAGCATATCTTTATTGGTTATTTTTTTACCATTCTGATCTGTCAGTTCAAAATCAGGAACCTTCATCACCGTATAAAGATTCTTTTTAAAGTAACTCATTCCCACTCCTATCCCTAAGAAAAGTAAAGCAAAAATGGCAATCGGAATAATAACCTTAGTCTTATTATTTTTTGGCATAGCTTTCAGGATTTTTTTTGAATTCATCTTTACAATACGAACTACAAAAGCCATATACCTTAGCTTTATATACTGCAGTATCTTTTAAAGAGCCTGCCGTTTTCATGTGACAAATAGGATCTTCTTCATTCACTACCTGGACATTCTTTATATTTTCCCCTGAAGTGCTCATATTCATTTTATGTTTGACCTGAGGTTCTTTTGTACACGACAACAGGACTATTGACAGCAAAGCCGTCAAAATAATTGGAAATTTCATTTTAATGATTAATTAAAATTAATACTATTGAGTAAAATTACGGAACTAAACAATACATTAAAACAACCATACGATTCGTTGAAATCGCATAAAACCAATTAAAAAGGGCTTTCAGGTAAATCTATAATGAATTGTTTACAACCATTTTAGCTTTAAACTAAAATATTAGTTCAATATAAATATTAAACTAAAGGAGGGTGGAATATCCTTGAAAAATATTCTGTAGAATAGGAATCAAAGTAATCTGAAGCCGGAGCTTTACCTAACGGTTCAGGATCTTTTTTATTCGGGAAAGAAAGGATTTCATTAGAGATAAAAACATCCAATCCTGCAATCTTTACCGTTTGTGAAGTATTGGACTGCTTTTCTGTTTTTGCCAGTTCTTTCTCCACATAACACTTTCCTTTACAGGTAGACTGAGGGACTCCTCTGTTTTCACAAAGGTTTTTCACAATATAATCATAATTCACGGCATAGTTTACCAAAGGCAGAACAGGACGTACTGCAACCGTAAAAATGATAAATATGGAAATAAATAATCTCAATTCTTCTGTTCTGTAGTTACAAATATACTACTTCAAAACTGTTTTATCTCTCATTTATGATGAATGTCATTAATGAGTCTTTCCAAAGAGTTTTTAAAGATTATGCGAATTATATCTGCAATAAAATTGAATCCTGTCTATTTAATCGCCACCAATACACAAATTATTTACTTGCATAAGTCTATGGATCTACGCGTTTAAAAAACTGTTACCTAATAAATCCATAAAACTGTATCTGTTCTCATTGTGATATTATAACGACCTTTGGTTATTAGGCTTCAGAATCTATCTCATGATCCAAATCAGAACTGCTACCATAGAAGATGCACAACATATTGCACTACTGGGAAGAATAACCTTCACAGAAACATTTTCGGACTATTTCCGTGATCCAAAGGATCTATTTGATTATTTTGAACGAACCTTCAGTGTAGCTAAAATCAGGAATAGTATTCAGAATCCTAATAATAAATTCTGGGTTGCGTTCTGGAACGAACTTCCGATTGGATATGCCAAACTAAAAGTTAATTCTCCAACAGCGTTTATTGATTCTACCGCTGTTTCTCAGTTACAGAAAATTTATGTACTGAAAGAGTTTTTGGATAAAAAAGCAGGAAAGGCATTGATGGATGAACTGATGGATTCTTTTGAAAGGTCTGAACAGCAATATATCTGGTTATCCGTTCTGGATTCTAACGAGAGAGCATTACATTTTTATGATAAAAACGGCTATTCCAGAATTGGCGAGCATCAGTTCAGTATAGGGAAAGAGGATTTCAATTTCTTTGCCTTATCAAAACAAAAAATTTAGTTCTTTATAAAAGTTTAATCTTGTTAAGCTCTGTTGTTTTTTTCGACAGGGCTTTTTCTTTGTTGCTATTTTTGTTGGAGTACGCAAGGACGCGAAGAGTTTTTAAAAGATTGTGTTTTAAGGCGCTAGGATTTTATCTGCGATAAAATTGAAAACTGCATATTTTGATGCCAAGGATACATAAATAATCTTACTTACGCACAAAGCCTATGCATCCATGTGGTTAAAAAAAATTAAAACTCATAGATACATAGAAAAGACTTTTTGAAAACAAAATCATTTTATTCTTGCATTAGTGGCAAATTAGGAAGTTCCTCTTACTGAAAATCTTTGATTTTCTTGCGCCTTAAATATGTATATTTAGGTAGAAACCTTTGCGTTTGCGTATTCCAACAAACATTTTATTAATATTCATAAAAAAAGACCCTGCTGTAGTCAGCAGAGCCTTCATTAATATAATATAGTTGTATGTTTTTTGGTCTTTAAAACTTCATTCTCTGAATTCTTACTGCATTTAAAATAGCCAGTAAAGCAACTCCTACATCAGCAAATACAGCTTCCCACATTGTTGCTAAACCTCCTGCACCAAGCACAAGAACTACCGCTTTCACAGCAAAGGCAAGGATAATATTCTGCCAAACGATCTTTTTCGTTTGTTTACCGATATTGATGGCCATCGGAATTTTACTTGGCTTATCATCCTGAATAACAACATCTGCCGTTTCAATAGTAGCATCACTTCCTAAACCTCCCATCGCAATTCCTACATCGCTTAAAGCCACTACCGGAGCATCATTCACTCCATCTCCTACGAAGGCTACAGTCTGATTTTTGGCTTTAATCTCTTTCACTTTATTCACTTTATCCTCTGGAAGAAGATCTCCGAATGCATTATCAATTCCCAGCTGATCGGCTACATATTTCACAACAGTCCCTTTATCACCACTCAACATGGTGGCTTTTACTCCCATTTTATGAAGATTATCCACGGTTTCTTTAGCATCTGCTTTAATGCTGTCTGCAATGGTAATATAACCTGCAAACTTTTTATCATACGCTACCGCAATAAGTGTGTATACAATATTAGCATGGTTAATATCATAGCTGATATTGAACTTATCCATTAATTTAAAATTCCCTACCAGAAGTTCTTTCCCATTGACGGTCGCTTTTAATCCATGCCCGGCAATTTCTTCTACATTTTCCATGGGAATGGAATAATTGATATCTCCTACATAATTGTGAATGGCTGTGGCTACAGGGTGTGTACTTTTACTTTCCAACAGGTTAACCAGCTGCATGATTTCGTCTTTATTGAATGCAGCATTCATACTTACTTCCTGAACTTTGAAAACACCTTCTGTCATGGTTCCGGTTTTATCCATCACCACATTCTGAATTTCTGCGATAGCATCCAGGAAATTACTTCCTTTAAGCAGAATCCCATTTCGGCTGGCTGCTCCGATTCCACCAAAATAACCTAATGGAATAGAAATTACCAGGGCACAAGGACATGAAATTACAAGGAAGATCAACGCTCTGTACAACCAATCTCTAAATTGATAATCACCAACAAAGAAATAAGGTAAGAAAGTGATTCCTATGGCCAGAATTACAACAATTGGGGTATAAACTTTTGCAAATTTTCTGATGAATAATTCTGTAGGTGCTTTTTGAGCGGTTGCATTCTGAACCAACTCTAATATTTTACTTAATTTACTATCTTCATAAGCAGTAGTTACCTTTACAAGAGCAATACTGTTCATGTTAATCATTCCTGCCAATACTACTTCACCTTTATTTTTGGTATCCGGCTTACTTTCACCTGTTAAAGCAGCTGTATTGAATGATGCTGAATCAGAAAGCAGTTCTCCGTCGAGTGCAAGCTTTTCACCTGGTTTCAGTTGAATAACATCACCAATTTTTGTTTCTTTAGCTTTAATGGTTTTAGGCTGATTATTTTCCATGATCGTAACCTCATCTGGTCGTTGATCCAATAAAGCCTTGATATTTCCTTTGGCTCGGGTTACCGCCATCGACTGGAAAACCTCTCCTACTGCGTAAAAAAGCATTACCGCAACACCTTCAGGATATTCTCCAATGGCGAAAGCACCAATAGTAGCGATACTCATCAGAAAGAATTCTGAAAACACATCTCCTTTAATAATACTTTTAAAAGCATCTTTTAATACTGGAAATCCTACAGGGAGATAAGCTGCCAGGAACCATACTAAGCGCACCCATCCTGTAAACCAGGCAGGTTTTATATAGTTGTCAAAAGCGATTCCTAATAATAAAATTACAAAAGATATAATCGCCGGAAGAAACATCTGAAAGATGCTCTGATCTCCGGTGTCATGGGAGTGACCATGTCCGTCGTGGTCATGATTATGTCCATCTCCTTCTGAATGATTATGAGTATGTCCTTTTGGATCTTTTTTTTCCGGGGTTGTACTACAGCATTTTTCCATAACTGATATTTTTATACAAATTTAGGGGTGAGACTGATGCAATGCTATTGCAAACTTTCAAGACAATTTTCACAGATTCCTTTGGCAAAGAGCCTTATTTCATCAATCCGGAAATTGGTTTGTATGTTTTCCGGAAAGGAAATATCTTCTTTACAGGTTGTCTGCTTACATATTTTACAATAGAAATGGAGATGCCAGTCTTTATGTGTTTTTTCATCACAATCATCATCACACAATTTGTATTTTGTAGTCGTATTTTCCTGGATGCTGTGAACAATTCCTTTTTCTTCAAAGGTTTTTAATGTTCTGTAGATGGTAATTCGGTCTGCATTCTCAAAGTGATTTTCTATTTCAGACAAAGACAGGGCAGCGTCCTGCGAGCTTAAAAAATCATATACCAAAATCCTCATACTGGTTGGCTTGGTATTTTTATCAATGAGTTTGTTTTCTATATCTTTTTTCATTTTTAATCTTTTAAAATATTACAGATGTACTTCATTTTCTTCGTACCCTTCCTCCTCGATCTGAAAAGTCGTATGGCTTATTTTAAAATTTTCAACAGTGGTATCCGTCAATGTTTTTAATAATTGGTTCGGAGAGACTCCCTTATCTTTAACAACGTGAGCACTCATTGCATTCACACTTGAAGTGAGCGACCATACATGCAGATCGTGAACATTCTTCACTCCCTGAACCTGTTCCAATGATTTTCGTAATTCATGAATATCTACGTCCGTTGGTGTTCCTTCCAACAGTACATTGATAGCTTCTTTCAACAGCCTCCATGTTCTTGGAAATATCAATAATCCGATGGCTGCAGAAATCAATGGATCCGCATAATACCATCCTGTTGTCAGCATAATAATTCCTGCAATCATTACTCCAACAGAAGTGAGCATATCCGAGAGTACTTCAAAATACGCTCCTTTCATGTTCAGACTTCCTTCTGAATCTTTTCTAAGGATCATCATTCCGACAATATTTACCAATAATCCTATTCCTGCTACAATCAGCATGGATTTACTTTGTACTTCCGGTGGATTCTGAAACCTTCTATAGGCCTCAAATAATACATATATTGAAATTCCCAGCAAAACAACAGCATTAATAACCGCAGCTAATATTTCGGTACGGTAATATCCATAAGTTCTGGAGGGATCTGCTTTTTTTTCGCCAATTTTTATGGCAATAAATGCAAGCAATAGTCCTACAACATCGGTGAGCATGTGGGCGGCATCCGCTAGTAATGCAAGACTATTGGTAACAATTCCGCCTATGACCTCAGCAATAAGATAAGTTCCGCTAAGACATAGTACAATCAACAGATTTTTTTTATGTCTGCTTGCTGCGGAGGGAGTTTGTATTTGTGTTTTGGTATTTTCCATAGCTAATGACTTAATTACATTTCATAATAGGATGTATTTTCTTTTTTCAAAGGAACGTTTTGTTCACCAATCATTTGTCTGATATTGATTTCTATGGTTTGTGCCAGAGAAGTCATTGGGGTGTCCACCGGTCTGTTTTCAAATGGGTCCTGCATCATAATAGACGTTTTTTCTATGGTAATAAATACAATCGGAACCAGGAAAGTAACAAGAATTTCTACAATCAGCTGTGAGTCATCTAACCCAAATGGAAGGATTATCGCAAATACATAGATCAAAGTATGAACTAAAACACTATATGATCTTGGAAAAACGGTATTCTTTAATCTTTCACATTTTCCCATGCTGTCGCAAAGTCTTGTCACCATATCATTCAACTGCATCTGTTGGAAATCCGTCAATTTTGAATTTCCTATTTCCTTAAGCTGTCTGGAATGACCATCCAGAAGGGCATTGGGAATATTAACAGCATTGATCTGGTTTTCTTTCAAATAATTCTGAACTTTATCTGAAAAAGGCTGTTTTCTCAATGATTCTCCTAACGCATACGTCCAGATGATCTGCCTTTCTGCAAAATCTCTGACCGTTTTATGATCTTCCGCCGGCAAAAACTGAATAATCTGTCTAACAAATGTTCTGGAATCATTCACAATGGCTCCCCATACCGTTCTGGCTTCCCACCATCTTTCATAAGACTGAGAGGTTCTGAAAGCCAACAGTAAAGACACCGCCGTCCCCAAAAGAGCAGGAATATTCAGAGGAAGTGAAATCTTCCGAAACCACGGCAACATATCCAGAAGTCCGATCGCTATCGCAAATATTCCGATGAACAGAATTTGTGATTTTATTTCACGAATGAAATACCAGACTGATATTTTTTTGTTTAATAACATAATTCAATTTTTTAATTGATTTTACCTTGTATTTTCCAGATAGAATGTTCTTGTTTTAATTATTTTAAGGACGATATAGATGAGCATGGTGACAATACAGCCAATCATAAAAATCATATTATAATGATCGTGCTCTTTAATCCACTCGCCAATTAAGTCAAAGACCATAAAAATTAAAAAAACAGCAAAAAGTCCATTTTTTTCTTTCTTAATTACCTTTTTGATACTGAATGATAACCTATTGCTAGTAAACCTCCCTAATTTAGGAATAAAAACCGGTACTTTATCTGCCCAGGCTCTATAATTATTTCCAAATTTTCTTTCAAGAAACTGCTCTTCGGCATAAATGATTCTTTCGTAATAGATCCAATAGAAAAGGATAAAGGATATGATAAACCAAATATTTTCTGTCATAAGTGCAGGTCCCAGCCACATAAAAAAATTACCTAAATACAGAGGGTTTCTTACCATACTGTAGATTCCGGTAGTATTAAGGGTATCGGCAACCTGCCCTTCAGCAGTATTTCTTCCTGAGGTATTTTTGGGAGTATACCCCACAGTATATATTCTGATTGCTAAACCTACAAGGCTCACGAGTAGGAACAGAAATTCATAATAGATGATACAGTCCGATGTTTTCTCCTGCAAATTGGTTTGAATAAAAACAATTAATCCTACAAATAAAATTCCTATCGGAAGGAAACTCCGGTATTTAAATAACCAGTTCCCTTGTTTTTCAAGTTCTTCTTTTAAGGCCATTTTTTTAATTCTATTTTATTATTAATGTTCGTGCTCTCCTGAATTCACTAATTTGGCATTCACAAAAAAGGCAGATTTCACTACTATTTTAGCGTTATCCGGAATATTCCCAACTGGAGTAATAGCAGTATATCCCATATCCGAAGTTCCTTTCACTACTTCTATTTTTTCAAAGTTTAAAGTTTTAGAATGTGGTTTTCCTTTTTCGTCATGTTCTTCCTCCATTTTTTTATCAGTCTGAATAAAGACATAGAATTTCCCGTCTGCCTCTACGATGGCTTCGGTAGGAACAGCAGGTGTTGTGCTCTTATCAAGGCTTACAATCCCGGTAATATTCATTCCATCGATCAATCCGGCTTTATTTCCGATCACTTCGCAGTGCATTGAAATGGTTTTGCTCTCATTTTCAAAAGAAGAGCCAATGCTATAAATTTTTGCATCGTATTCTGTTTCGGGATTATTGGTCAGTTTGAAATGCACAATCTGTCCTACTCTCATCTTTGGAAGATCTTTCTCAAACACCTGAAGATCCAGGTGAATAGAACCGTTATCAATTACTGTAGCCACAGGAGATGAAATATCTACATAGCTTCCTATCTGTGCCGTTATCCCACTAATTGTACCACTGATTGGGGCGGTAATTACCAAACCGGACCTCATGTTACCATTGTTTACATTTCCCGGATTGATTCCCATCATTTGAAGTTGTTTCAAAAGGGACGCTCTTTTGGTTCTTAGGGTTTTCAGTTCTGCATCGGCATTTTGAAGATTTTTCTTAGCTCCGGCATCATTATCAAAAAGCTCTCTTTGTCTTCTGAACTCCTGCTCAGCATAAGTAATTCTGCTATTGGTGGTTAAATAATCTTCCTGCAGTTGAATATACTCAGGATTGGCGATTGTTGCAATCACCTGTCCTTTTTTCACAATGCTTCCTACCTGAATGTTTATTGTTTTAATAATACCTCCATACAGGGAAGTGATGGTTGCTTTATTACTGTTGGGTACACTCAGGAGACCATTGGCCTTAATCGTAGAGGTGAGTTCTTTCATTTCTACTGATCCTAAAACAACACCCACAGATTTCATTTGCTCCTCCGTTAAAGAAGCAATGGTTTGCGGTTCTTCTTCATGCGCAGGTGCTTTCTGTTCTGTTTTTTCAGGAGCTTTTTCTTCTGCAGCTTCTTTTTTTCCGCAGCTTACCGCCAACAGAGAGATGAGTACAAAGGCTATGATATTATATTTGAGTTTCATATTTGAATTTTTATTTATGCTAAGGTCGTATGCAATCGACTTCATATTATTTATTAATGATTGAGTTAATAGTCACTACAGCCTGATTTACCTGCTGAATGGATTCCAGATATTTTAACTGAATATTGGTTGCTGTTTGCAAGGCAAAAAGGTATTCTACATAGGAAATTTCTCCCGTTTTATATCCTAACTGAGCTGCTTTTACAATTTTTTCAGCATTGGGCAGCGCCTGATTGGTATAGTAATCATATTGCTGTATATCTTGCTGGTATTGATTAAAAGCATTTTCCAACCGGGCAGTAAGCTGCTTCTTTTGCATTCTTGCATTGGTTTCCGCTACCTGCTTATCATATTCCAGTGCCTGCATTCTTGCTTTTGTAGCTCCAAATGTCAGTGGAATTGCCACTCCTACCGTTGCCGACTGAAAACGTTTTCCTGAATCATAAAAATTCTCCTGTCCATTGATGGTATGAAAACCTATCAGTGACTGGTTGGTATATCCCAAACTAAAATCAGGCAGCCCTGTTGCTTTCTCAACCTTTTTATTCTTCTCCGCAATTTCCATTTCCTGATAGAAAGCTTTTACTGTAGGATTATTCGCAACTACGCTACTATCCAAAACATTTTCAGCTTTCAGAGGTTCATAGTTGGTATTGAACGGAACTTCCAAATTTTCAGAAGTATTCAGAAGGGTTTTTAAATTTTTATATGCATTATTTAGGTACACTTCATTCTGTCTTAATAACAAATCGATTTCTCCTTTTTGGGTTTCTGCCGTATTGATTTCGATCTTCTTGATATCCCCTGCTTTGAATCTTACGGTTGCAATTCTGATAAATTCATCATAAAAACCGGCAAGATTGGTCAGTTTTTCTTTATTGTACTGAAAATACTCAATCTGATAATAATAAGTACGAACATCTTTAATCAGTTCGTTGATGGTAACTTCTTTATCAATCTGTCTGCTCTTAATATTTTCATTGATGAGCTCTTTTCTGGCTTTAAATAACGTTGGAAAAGGGATACTCTGTGAAATGGCAAAAGACTGGTCAAACTTCGGACTGTTGTACTGCCCTAGCTGCGCATCAAAGCTTAATTTGGGAAGTTCTTTAGCCGTTGGGCGCAAAGCTTCTGCTGATTTAATGCTTAAATCCTTTGATTGTAAGGTTAAATTATTGTTGATCGCCATCTGGACTGCTTCTTCCGCAGAGATTGGTCTGGACTGCGCTTTAAACGTCTGCCCCAGCATCATTAGTCCCAATACTAGAATGATGGTAAATGATTGCATATTCTTATTCTTTCTCTTCAAGACCTTTGTGTTAAAAATAATGTACAGCATTGGCAGAACAAATAAAGTAAGGAAGGTAGCCGTTACCAAACCACCAATAACTACGGTTGCCAATGGTTTTTGTACTTCTGCTCCTGCTCCTGTTGAAATAGCCATCGGTAAAAATCCAAGTGAAGCTACTGTTGCAGTCATCAGAACAGGTCTTAGCCTTGTTTTCGTTCCTTCAAAAACGCGCTTTAAAATATCGGTTTCACCATCTTTTTCAAGTTGATTAAAGGTTCCGATCAGTACAATTCCATTAAGTACTGCAACTCCAAACAATGCAATGAATCCAATTCCGGCACTGATACTGAATGGCATATCTCTTACTAAAAGTGCAAAAACACCTCCAATCGCACTCATTGGAATAGCTGTAAAGATCAAAGCAGCTTGCTTGAATGATTTAAATGTAAAATACAACAACATAAAAATAAGCAGTAATGATACAGGAACTGCAATCATCAGACGCTTACTGGCCTCCTGAAGGTTTTCAAACTGTCCGCCATAGGTAAAGTAATATCCGGATGGTAATTTCACTTTATCCAGTTTGGTCTGAATATCTTTTACCACACTTTCCACATCTCGTCCTTTAACGTTAAAACCTATTACAATTCTACGTTTTCCCTGCTCACGGCTAATCTGTGCCGGGCCAAGTTTATAATTTACATTTGCAACCTGCGACAACGGAATCTGAGCTCCAGTAGCTGAGGTTATCATCAGGTTATTCACATCCGAAATATCGGTTCTGTGAAGACTGTCAAGGCGGACTACCAAATCAAAACGTCTTTCATTTTCAAAAACCTGTCCGGCCGCTTTCCCAGCAAAGGCAGTACTTACTGCATTGTTGACATCTTCTATATTCAATCCGTAATTGGCAATTCTGGTTCTGTCATATTGTACATTGATCTGCGGCAGACCACTTACTCTTTCAATCTGAGGTGCAGTAGCTCCATCCACCGTCTGAATAATCTTTCCAACCTTATCAGCATACACTGCTAACGAATCTAAGTTTTCACCAAATATTTTCACCGCAACATCCTGTCTGATCCCTGTCATCAATTCATTAAAACGCATCTGAATAGGCTGGTTTTTCTCAAAAAACACTCCGGGAATGGTTTCCAGTTTTTCACTGATCTCATCTGCCAGCTCATTGTAGGATTTTTTGGTCTTCCATTCGCTTTGTGGCTTTAAAACAACAATCATGTCGGTAGCTTCTGGCGGCATTGGGTCCGTAGGAACTTCAGCAGATCCGGTTTTTCCGACTACCATTTTCACCTCATCAAATTGTTTGATAATTCTTGAAGCCTGCATTGAAGTTTCTATACTCTGGCTAAGTGAACTTCCTTGTGGCAGGATACAATGGAATGCAAAGTCTCCTTCCTGTAGCTGTGGAATAAATTCTCCCCCCATATTTTTAAAGATAAATGCTGCAATCACAAAAACGGCTACTGTTGCTGAAACAATAATGTATTTAGCTCTAATTGCTTTTTGTAACAATGGTTGATAAACCTTCTGTATTGCATTCATCATTTTATCTGAAAGCGTCTCTTTATGTGAGATTTTTTTAGATAAAAATAATGCACTCATCATCGGAATATAGGTAATGGATAATATCGTAGCTCCAATGATTGCAAAACCTACCGTTTTAGCCATTGGAGTAAACATTTTTCCTTCTACTCCTGCCAGTGTAAGAATCGGAACATAAACAATCAGAATGATAATCTGTCCGAAAATGGCACTGTTCATCATTTTAGAGGCTGCAGTCCCCACTTCCTGATCCATTTGAACCTGGGTCAGCATCCCTTTATTTTTATTGTGAAGCAAATGCAAGGTTGCTTCAACGATAATAACAGCTCCATCCACAATAAGTCCAAAGTCTATTGCTCCTAAACTCATCAGATTGGCACTTACCCCAAAGACATTCATCATTCCCAATGCAAATAACAAGGAAAGCGGAATGGCTGAGGCTACAATAAGTCCTGCTCTTAGGTTCCCCAGGAAGACTACAAGAACAAAAATTACAATTAGGGCTCCTTCCATCAGATTTTTCTCAACAGTACTGATAGCTCTGTCTACCAAATCTGTCCTATCCAAAAATGGTTCAATGACCACATCATCTGGAAGAGATTTCTGAATGGTAGGAATCTTTGCTTTAACATTCTCTACCACCTCGTTACTGTTGGCACCTTTCAGCATCATCACTACTCCTCCTACAGCATCTACTTTTCCGTTATACGTCAAAGCTCCGTATCGAACAGCACTTCCTAGACGAACATCTGCCACGTCTTTCACAAAGATAGGAACACTACCTGTTTCATTTTTTACGGCTATATTTTTAATATCCTCTAAAGAAGACACCAACCCTATCCCTCTGATAAAGTAAGCATTAGGCTTTTTATCAATATAAGCCCCTCCGGTATTTTGGTTATTTTTTTCTAACGCGGTAAATATTTCGGTAATACTTGTTCCCATCGCCTTCAGCCGGTTGGGGTCAATGGCTACTTCGTATTGTTTTAATTCTCCTCCAAAGCTATTGATTTCAGCCACTCCGGGTGTTCCGTTAAGCTGTCTTCGAACAATCCAATCCTGCATGGTTCTAAGTTCCTTGGCATTGTATTTCTTTTCGCTTCCTTTTTTAGGGTGAAGAATATATTGATATATTTCCCCAAGCCCTGTACTTACAGGAGCCAATTCAGGAGTTCCTACTCCTTTGGGAATTTCCTCAACGGCATTTTTTAATTGTTCATTGATGAGCTGTCTGGCAAAGTAAACATCAACATTTTCCTTGAAAACTACTGTAATAACAGAGAGTCCAAATCTTGAAATACTTCTTGTTTCCTGAATATCCGGAACATTAGCAATACTCTGCTCAATGGGAAACGTTACCAATTGTTCCACCTCCTGTCCTGCCAATGTAGGACAAGCCGTAATAATTTGAACCTGATTATTGGTAATATCCGGTACGGCATCAATGGGTAACTTGGTAGCACTCCATGTTCCCCAAATAACCCATACCAAGGTCATTATCCCAATGACAGCCTTGTTCTTGATACTGAATTTTATGATTTTATCTAACACGATTTTTATTTAATTTTATTGAAAATATAGGCATACAGTATAGAATACTGCAGCAAAAATATCATGAAAACCTCTGCAATGGTATTGCAAAGTTTCAAGTAGGCTTAGAAAGCATAACTTTCTAACAATCAATAAAATTAAATTTTAGGAGGCTGCCAGATAGGATCGTATATCTGGTAAGCGAAGTCGTTTTTGTGAAATAAGATTTTCTTTGAAAAATAAGCAGGAATCTGCTCAGGGAGTTCTAATAAAGGATCCATTTTAAATGCAGAAACTGTCATCTGGCAACAGCTGCAAGCACACAATGGTGAGCAAATATCTCCTTGGTCTGTAGAATGAGTCTCAGAAATACTTAAAGAAATACTTTTGTTTCCTGAATTTAATGGATGAGACAAGTCTTCACATGGCATCAATGATAACGCCATGAAATAAATTGCCAGTATCCATCTTAACAGGTTCATTGTTACAAAGGTAAAGATTTTTTATAAAACAGGTAATCTATAGGATTTTAAATATATGACAAAAATTAAAAAAAAATAATCTTTACCGTTTTTTAAAAAACCATATTTATCACTCAATTGTTATTTATTTTCAAAATAAATGCCATACTTCTTAATGTATTCATCACGAAAATATAAAAATCAACAATCTCCGTCAAAGCGCCCGCTACACAAAGTCTCCAGACTTTGAACCAATAAATAATAGTAATTTTACAAACGTTCTCCAAAGTCGGGAGACTTCGGAGAGCAGGAGTCTATAAATGTTTCATCACCTAAACCATATGGAGTTGATGTTGAAATGGAACCTTTTATAAGTCCATCGAAAGTACACTTGGGACAGGCAGCAGGTGGTAATCGTGGTGGTGGATATATAGAATTTACAGTCCCTAAATCGGGGGTAACCCCTACTCCTCATATTGGTGGTACAGGAAATTCTGGCAGAATTCTGATAGAAGGTCGTATGCAATTGGATATAAGAAGTTTGAACCCAAAATATGTTAAACGTTGGTGGTAGCCTTTTTAATGAAAATATGAAAAAAATAAAATTAGAATATAACCTCTGTGTATTTTTATTTGCTTATTTAAATCAAGCAGACTTATCATTACACAGAGCAGGATGGACAAGTATCAGAGAATTGAAAAATTTTTATTCAAATCAGGTAAACCCTAAAGAAGTAGTAAATTTTTTAATATTAAATGCTGATATAAATGTTAATAAATTAGAATATTATTACGGAATAAAAGAGTATGGTTTTAAAAACATCATACTTTCCCGAATAAATTTTTTACTAGGATTTCCTCCTATCTTTCTTAAGGATGAAATTTATTACATATGCAAAAAATTATTAGATTTTGCAGAGATGCTTGAAAAAGACACTGAGGTTCATCCATTGGAAATGGAAAAATTAAGAATAGAGCTATCAAAATTTTCTTTTGATATATTAAGGTATAAAATATCTCATAAAGATTATAGTAAAACATTAAAAATTGAACATTACATGCAACATGATGGGCTACAGGACATTAAAATCAAAGAATTTATAAAAAAGCTTCCTGATTCCCCCGCTGCGCAAAGTCTCAAGGCTTTGAGTAAATAAATAAAAGTAATTTATAAACATTCTCCAAAGCTGGAGACCTCGGAGAGTAGGGTTCTTTGGCGAAAATAATGTTTGTATTATCTTTTGTCAAAGTATATAAAAATTAATTACAAACAGAACTTTTTTATTGATACAATGATAAATGGCTGCCTTATTTTAAGACAGCCATTTTATATAAAAAACCACCGCAAAAGCAGTGGCTAAAAAATCAAATCTAATATGGACTATAGATTATAAATTGGGATTATTTTCAATTTCCTTCAACGGAATACTGAATAAATAATACGGACTATTCGGAACAAACGGAGTCTTATTCGGAAGATCAAATACGCTATGCCCTTTACCATCCACTGTTTTTATTATTCCGTTAGAAGTGGTCACCTGGACTTTAATAGGTTTTCCTCCTGCATCTACAAATGGCTTTCTTTCCACTGTTCCCTGCGTTCTGATAATATCTGAAAGTGAGAAGCCTTCTCCAAATAATTCTTTTCTTCTTTCAATCAAAACTTCATTTATCACATCATTTTGTGCTAATGAACCTGTATAAGCATTAGCATTTCTTGCTGCTCTTAATTGATTTAAAACAGCTACTGCCTGAGCTGGATTTCCATTTCTTGCTTCTGACTCAGCTTCAATCAGGTACATTTCAGCCGCTCTCATATAAACAATATCTGCAATAAGTGTTGACTTAAACTTGAATTTAGCATATCTCAACAATCCTTCCCTTGCTGGAAGTCCATCCCATGAAAATAACTCAGATCTGATATCATTGCTATCAAACAGTTTTTTAAAATAAGGATCGGCCATGAAACTGTAATAATAACTCCCTGATGAAGACACATCCAGATAATGGAAGGCATAACTTGCATCCGACATCTCTTGCGTCTGTGCATGCCCCCAGATCCATTCTCCATTATTAATATCATTGAACCCTTCCTTATATTTTTCCGGAGTCATCAATGCAAAACCTTCTCTTGCTGTTTTTGCAGCAGCAGCAGCTTTAGTCCATTCTCCGGTATTCAAATAAACTCTTGCTAAAATCCCGTTGACAACGTTACGGTTGATCTTATCCTTTTTATTTCTTGTATAATTCTTCAATAAGTTATCAGCATCCGTAAGATCACTTTTAATCAAAGTATAAATATCTTCCAGGCTGGATTTTTTCTTTGCAACACTACTTGTTGATGAAGGCTCTGTATAGATTGGAGCCGTTAAAGCCGATTTATCTTTTAGGTAGCTGAACTGATAAAAGCTGGCAATATTCAGATAACAGAACGCACGCAATGCTTTTGCCTGACCTTTTACCTGATCTTTCTTTGCCTGGCTTCCCTCTGCTGCATCAATTTTGGCAATAACATTATTCATATTATTGATGGTGGAATATAACATTGTCCAGATAAATAAAGGACGAGCCGCTGTATTATTCACCATTTCTGTAAAATCATAGGTCGATGAAAAGCCATACTTATTGGTTAACACAGCTACATCGCTTCCCATAGCATCACTTGCTCTTAATACAGTTGAATACCCGATATTAGCAAAAGTAGTTCCGTCATTATTGAATTTCGCCCAGGTTCCGTTAATTACTGTTTCTGCACTTTCAGCTGTTTTAAAAACTTCTACACTATTCGCCTGATCCGTAGGAGCAGTATCCATCTCACTTTCACAACTTGTGAGTGACCATAATCCTATTAATGCAAAAGATAAATATTTTAATTGTTTCATTGTTTCAAATGTTAAGGGTTAAAACGTTGCCTGAAGACCAAAAGTAATCGTTCTCATAGCCGGATATCTGTAATATGTGGTCCCGTCCAGTGCCTGTTCAGGATCCATTCCTTTATGTTTATAGAAAGTCAGAAGATTCTCTGCCTGAACATAAATTCTGAACTTCTTCAATCCAATTGTTTCAAAATAATCCGATGGTAATGTATATCCTAAGCTTACATTCTTAAGCCTTGCATACGTTCCTGAATAAAGAAACCTTGTAGAAACCGAAGTCCAGTTATTCGTTTTTGTACTTAAAGCCGGGACATCTGTATAAGGATTGTCAGGAGTCCATCTGTTTAGCATTTCCGTCCCCCATGCGCGTCCACCTAAGTTTCCACTGTGTAAGATTGAAGTATAATCTGTGTCCAGAATCTTCCCTCCAATCTTGAATGTCAGTAATGCAGAAAAATCAAAACTCTTATAATTAATGCTCGTGCTGACTCCTCCGGTTAACTTAGGCAGAGCAGAACCTTGCAGCATTTTTGTAGCCTTGGCATATTCTGAAGTTGTTCCTTCCACCGGATTTCCATTAGCATCCTTTGTAATGGTTTTCCACAATGGTTTTCCATTACTTGGGTCTACTCCTACCCATTCCGGAATAAAGAAATCATATACAGATCCCCCTTCATTCAATTGTTTTGTTGTTCCTACCACAAGAGGACCTTTAGGCAATTTAGTTACCGTATTGTTTAAGGTGCTCAGATTAATATCCACGTTCCATTGGAAGTCCGTATTTTTAATAGGCGTTGTGAATAATGAAAATTCAAAACCTGTATTCTTTATTGTTCCAATATTGGCCGGATAATCAGTGATCCCTAAAGACGGAGCAACCGGTACATTAAAGAGGAGGTCTTTACTTTTTCTTTCAAAATATTCTACGTTTCCTTTAATTCTGTTATTAAGAATGGCAAACTCAAGTCCTACATTCAAATTAAGATTGGTTTCCCATTTCAGATTAGGAGTTCCTACTTTCTCCAACGTTTTTCCAGGCTCACCAGCTAGAGGTGAGTCCCTGTATAATTCCTGATAAGCATAATAAAGGCTCTGTCCATTGGGCCTTAATAATTTATCATTCCCCTGTCCTCCATAACTTGCACGTAATGTCAACTGATTGAAGAAATTTAGATTTTTAATAAATTCTTCATTTGAAAGTTTCCATGAACCTCCTACAGACCAGAATGTCCCCCATCTGTTATCTTTTGAAAATCTTGAAGAACTATCAGCTCTTGTAGATGCAGATAAGAAATATTTATTATCAAAATCATACTCCACCTTTCCAAGGAAACTCAACAAGCTTAATTTATCACTATTCCCTCCAAAATCCACTAACAGAGAGGCTGCATCAGGCTCATAGTAGTTAGGTAATGAGAAACCCTGTCTGCTACCGGAAATAATTTGGTAATCATATTTATAAAATTCATGACCTCCCAATACATTAATATGATGTTTTCCAAACCTCTTATCATAAGTCAGAATATTACTGGTCGTATAGGAAAGTGTTCTGCTATTCGCTTTTCTTACAGATCCTCCGGTCTCCTTTCCTTGTCCAAGAAGCGGATTGGTATAAAAATGCTCATTAAAGCTAACAAGATCAACAGAAAAACTCGTTCTAAACTTCAGCTCCGGAAGAAATGTAAACTCCATAAATCCTTTCCCTGAAAAATTATCGATCTTATTTTCATTTTTATCCAATGGTAAACTTGCCGCTAAATTTTGATTCTGAAGTGCCGCAGTAGGTCTGTATCTTCCAAAATCATAAATCTTGTTCCCTTCCGCATCCACTACATAAGATCCATCCGGATTTCTTTCATAATAAGGATAAAAAGACGGAATTGCCCTTGCCGCCTGAATAATATTACTCGCCTTAGAATCTGAAGAACTTGGAGCCTGCTGAATACTGTTCGTGTAACTTAAGTTCGCTCCAACATTCAACCATTTTTTAACTTCAGAATTTATTTTTAATCTCGTACTGTATCTTTTAAACCCAGATTCAATAGCCATTCCTTTATCATCTAGATAACCTAATGAAAAGAAATAATTACTTTTTTCATTTCCCCCGCTGATGTCTAGATCAACCTGATTTCTGGAAGCAACTCTTTGAAGAACATCTCTCCAGTCATCATTCCATAAAGCTCTCGCCCCCGGTAATAATTTCCCGTCTGTTCCCACTGGTTTTGGATAATTAGCTCCATAAGGATTAATTGATAATCCGGTACCAGATACAATATTGTCTGTTGCCATCTGTGCTGCCTGTTGTGCAGAAATCTGACCGGATTGGTATCCGTTTCTCATTGCCTCCCAATACAATTGGAAATATTGATCCGTAGTGACCTGCTCATAATCTTTTACCGCTCTGCCTGAAAACCCCTGGCTGATGTTAAGGTTTACCCTGGCTTCTCCTTTTTTACCGGATTTTGTGGTAATGATAATAATTCCGTTCGCTCCTCTTGAACCATACAAAGCACTTGCCGTAGCATCTTTTAAAACACTGATGGATTCTATATCATTAGGACTGATCGCATTGATGTTTCCGTCAAAAGGAATCCCATCCACAACGTATAAAGGCTCACTGGAAGCACTAACCGAACCTACCCCTCTGATCCTGATCGTAGAAGTAGCTCCAGGCTGTCCTGATGCACCGGTAACCTGAATTCCGGGAACCTGTCCTTCCAATGCTTTGGTAATGTTGGTCACAGGTCTGTTATTGATTTTATCACTGGAAATTGTTGCTACGGAACCGGTGTAGCTATTTCTTTTTGCTTTTCCGTAAGCCACCACAACCACTTCATCAATTTCCTTTTCTTTAAGAGTATCCTTTTTCGGTTTGGAATTTTGCCCGCTTACACTTACAATTCCTAAGAAAAATACAGCAACGGGTGGAATCCAAATTTTAGAATTAAATAGATTTTTATTAATCATAATCAATTTTATTTACCATATATTAAAATTTTGCCCTTTACTGAAAAAACAGCAAAGGGCATCGATAAATACGATAAACCAAATGCTTATTTTTCCTTTAAAGGCTGAATGTAACACCTTACATAACGCAGGTTGTCAAGACTTCGTAGGGTCAGTTCCCTCCATCTTTCTTTATAAGCCGATCGAAATATGGTTGCAAATCTATAAACTTTTAGTCTACAAAACAAGTAGACTTATAAAATTTTCATGATAATTTTTCAAAATTTATTATAATATTTTATTAATACCCACCACTATAAGACCTTAAATAAATTATCATTTTAATAAATATGATAAATATCATTAAATTGTATTTAATGATAAAACCATCTCATAATATCAAAAAAATGGTGCCTAAGCACCATTAAATTAAAATCTCTAAAAACCGTTTTAAATGTAAAATTATTGATTACATTCAAAACTTTTTTTCCACTTTGCTAAAGTATTTCTACTCATTTTAAATTGATTCGCCATTTGAGTATTATTATATCCATGGTCTTTTTGAAAATTTAAAATTTTTATAATAGCAGACTTATCATAAGACTTATGTCTTTGATTAAATTTTTCTGTTTCAATTCCTTCTAATCCGAAGACAATTTCATTAAGCTTAAGAACATCCAATGCCGTCAATCTTTTTTTTTGTAAAATAGGCGCACATATTTCAAGCTTTTGAGGATGCTTCATGGCAATGATATCGGTATAAATTCTTATATAATCAGGACCTTGTTCTATCATATATTCAATGTTTTTAATTTAATATTTCAGTGCATGAGCCAACCATTTATTTTCTAACTATCAAAATGAAAAACCTATTTAAGATTTATCATACTTACTAGCCCATTTATAAAGTGTAGTTTTAGGAATCTTGTATTCCTCTATTACCTGTTGTTTTGTTTTCTGTCCGGTACTGATAAGCTCCAAAACAAAATCTATTACTTCTTTAGTATATACATTCTTCCGAAACTGCGGAAGAGAAGAACCCTTTTTGGGACTAACTGTATTATATCCCATATTGGCTTGCGGTGCAAATATGATGATATGCTGGGTATAGATTCTAAAGAAATCATATTCTAAAAGCTTACTCCATCTCAACAGAACTTCCGTATCCAGACTTTTTTGCATAAACATTTCGTACACTTCATCATCTGTAATATTAAGAAAGTTGCAAACCCGAATCATTGAAATTCCCAAGCTCTCATATCTTTCCTTAATACACGCTCCTATATGAATGTTTTTAAAATCAAATACCATTATTTAAAAATTACATATTGATAAATTAAAAAATCAGGCAGAATTAAGATTCATCATCAAAATATGGAAATTAGCAAGATGAAAAAATCACAATTATAACTGGACGTTCTACCTGATATTCTTTATTTCATTCAGTCCCAAAAATAATATCTTTTTATGTATGACTGCTTTACAACATCATCTTCAAAGACAAGGAGAAGGCATCTGCGGCTTTCAAACATCTTTTGAGGCACAGCATAGCTCCAAATCTCTGAATGCCAATAGTTAAAACCATGTCCTAACATTGAGACGATTTCCTCTTTACTCTTATTAAGAAAAATCTCCGGCTTAATCAGCTGTAAATCCTTATATAAATACTTCATTATATAGTGCATGTTATTAAATCAAACTAAGAAATCATTCCGTCTATCCATCTTCAGGATATTACCTCCTCCTATTGTTGCATAACATGACTGTTCTCCAATATTTAGTTGGGAAGATGGTAGTAGTAGGATTGGTAATTATAGGTATACTGACACCGTATACCTCAATGTGCCCTCTCCAGAATTAAAATTCCCTGAAGAAAGAGTTGCTGTAAGCCCATTCACGGTCCTATGGATTGTGTAGGATAAGTTCCACCACTTTCTCCCAGATAAGGAACATTCATGGTTCCCATATAAGGAGTCCCGGCATTATTAATCCCTACGTGGGAAAATGATACTTCAGAAACAACAACCATTAGTAAATGTATTTTTATTTTAGTTAAAAAATTGATAAGGTATTTCTTAGAGACTCCATAAGTATTAAAAATCATCATTTGTGTTTTTATTTATTGAATGACATTTGTGTTGTTAATTATTGATTTTTGCATTTCATAAAGGATTGATTAGTTTATCTTAATTTCTAAATCATAATTATTTTTTAGCATAATAGTTTACTTGTTAAAAATAACCTCAAAACCACTTTTCTTTTCTTTATTTAAATTTTTGTCATAAATTCGAAAAATATATGTGAAAGAAAAATTCATAAAAACTATTATAATAACCTAAGATTAAAAATTCATTTATAATCAATCATTTTTGATTTTGTAACAAGCTTTTTGCAAAGTTATTCCTCAAGAAGATTCAAAAAAAATCAACTATAAATGATAATCTAGAAATTGACTTAACATTCATAAGGATCTTAAAGCCAAACAATTAAAAGAATGATTTATTAGATTTCATTAACAATTATTATAATATTTAATTTAAATGTCCACATTGAAAATAAAAAAAGACCAGATACATAGGTTAAAACTGGAACTGATGGATAGATATGTGATTCTTATGATTTCTATCTTAGGAGTCTACTCCATCATTTTTATTTTTTTTATACCCGACAAAATTCTATCCTGGTATCTGCCGGCAGGGATCTTATTCTTAGGATCCGGTTATTCATTTGCACGAAAAAGATTTTCTCCCAACCTCATTGTAAATACTTATCTCATACTTGCCCCCATATTCGGTTTTTATCTCATGCTTGCTTTTTGGGAAAATTCTGTAGCCAGCTTCTCATGGTTATTACCCATTCCTTTAGGAGCTTATATTTTTTTTTCTAAAAAAGGCACCATAAAGTATGTTGCCTATACTCTGATCATAATTATTACAGCCAGTATCACCGCTGACAATTTGAAATATGCCTTTCCAAAGCATACTCAAAGGGAGGTCATGTTTACAGACATCAATTTATTTATTTCAAATATTCTGGTCGTATCCTTATTGATTTATTACAAAGACAAAATCAAAAAGCAAGAAATACTGGAACATGCAGATTCACCACCTCTCCCAAAGGCTAAACCTTATGAACCCAAAAGCGCAACAGACATTGCAGATATTGAGGGCATGGAAAAATTATTTGAAAGAATAGAAAAAGCCATGAACCAGGAAATGCTTTTTAAGGATGTTAAATTGAACCTTTCACGATTAAGCGTTGTTCTAGATGTCAACAGTTCTTATATTTCTAAAGCAATTCGATATAAAGGACATTCTAATTTCAACATTTATCTCAATACCTATAGAATCAACTATGTAAAAAAACTTTTAGAAGAAATTGATTTTCAGAAAACCACTCTCATGTATGTCTATACTGAAGCAGGGTTTTCAAATCAATCTACATTCAATAGAGTTTTTAAACAAATTGAGGGAATCACTCCTTCAGAATATATTCAACAGAACTTAAAAATTGATGACAATTAGGATGTATAGTACAGTCCATTTCCCGTCAATTTTTTAAGAAAAATATTACATCATAAAAAGGTGTTGTTTAAAAACAGCCACCTTTTTACGGTCAGATTCTCAAAAATCATTATTTTTTCAGTATCAATTTAGTGATCTCTAAAAATAAATCTGAATTTAGATCATTAAATCACCTATGTGCTTTTATATTTGAAAACAAATTATAATCCCGTTTTATCCAAAGCATATGCAATTACATTATGAATAAATCTCTCCTGAGGAGTATCTATAGCTCCTGTTACAGATGCACGGAAAACTCCTTCATCCCAAAAGAAAATAGCCCTTCCATCCGCTCCTGCAATCCACCCTCCAGCATTATTTGTGGCCTCAGTAGCAAGAAGCCTTGCACCTGCAGGGAGTTGTGACATTAGTATTCTTCCAGCAGTATCAGCACCTGATAATGCAATATCTCTCACATCACCGAAAATACCATTATTTACAACATCATTTGTACTTCTCGCAATAACTGCACCACTACCCACAGTTCCGTTACCTCCAAAAGCCTGAAGCAATCCCGTTCCTACATTTCTGTCAAATAGTAAAAGGGCAACACCACCCCGATCTACATACTCTTTAATCTTCGCAGCATCAGCAGCAGGTAAGTTAGACCCATTCCATCCTGTACATATCATATCAAAGTTGGAAAGTAATTCATCAGCCGTCATGTTTGATAAAGTAGAGGTGATATTCGTAATCTGAATTCCGGAAACTTTATTATATGTTCCGGAAGTTCCATAATTATTGGTGTCAGTAAGTTGAGAATTAAAAGGCATCCCAGCAGGAACAGCCCACTGGGCCATACGCAAAACAGGTGGTCTTCCTTTCCTGTCAGACACACACCGTGACCATCCGTTTAATTTATAAAATCTAATACAATCCAGAGTGGAGTCATATATAATAGTCCCAACAGCAACATTACCTCCCTGAGGGTTAATAATATTATCCATATCTGAATTGGTAGGAATTACCAATCCGGAAGTATTGGTGACAGACTTATTAATATCTAAAGCACCTCTTGGCGTTGTTGTGTCTATGCCCATTTGTCCATACATCTTAAACAATGCACTGCACAAAACAACAATACTAAAAATAATTTTCTTTCTCATTACCTCTTGTTTTTTAATTAAATATAGATGGCAGATTATAATCCAACCCTATCTAAAGTGTATGCTATTACATTGTGCAAGAACTTCTCCTGAGGAGTATCTATTACAGTACCCGCTACATCGGATGAACGAAAAACTCCTTCATCCCAGAAGAAAACAGCTCTTCCACCAGCTCCAGTAATCCACGCCCCTGCATTATTAGTAGCTTCATTAGCAAGTAGCTTACTGCCCGTCGGAAGTTGGGATATTTGTACCCTGCCTGCACTGGCTGCCCCTGTTAATGCTACATTTCTTGCATCTCCAAAAACACCATTATTAATATTGCTCGTTGTGCTATTCCCTGCAAGACCTCCCGTTGTTACATTACCAGTAACTCCAAAAGCTTGAAGTAATGCTGTTCCAATATTATTATCAAGCAATATGATAGCAACACCCCCTCTGTCTACATAACTTTTAATCTTGGCAGCATCAGCAGCACTCATATTAGAAAACCCTGTACAGATAATATCATAATTAGTCAGAAGGTCTTCAACGGTTGCATTTGCCAAAGTAGAGGTAATGTTAGTAAACTGAAATCCGGAAACATTTTTATATGTCCCGGATACACTATAATTATTAATATTATTTAACTGAGAATTAAAAGTAGTCAAACCTGAACTGCCAATAGCAAATGTTGACCAATAAGCAAAACGAACAGTCTCTGGTCTGTTGATCTTATCAGACAAACATCGCGACCATCCATTTGATCTGTAAACCTTGATACAATCCTGAGTAGAGTCATACATCATTGTTGCAAGGGCAACATTTCCTCCCTGAGGATTAACAATATTATCAGTATCTGAATTAGTAGGAAGAACCAATCCAAAAGTATTTGTAGTAGGCTTATTGATATCTAAAGCACCTCTCGGCGTTACCGTACCAATACCCACTTGCCCATATACCAGAAGTAGTGTACTACATAAGACCACAGCAGTCAAAATAATTTTTTTTTTCATTACTTTATATTTATTAATTATAATACAATTGAGAGGAAATCATTGAAATACATCTGGCTATTATAACTTTAGCATCATCAAACCAATTCTCTTTGGTAGTAAATCTTCATTTCAAATCATCAATAAGAAATATTATAAGTATCTTATAATTAAATTAAAACAACTACGCAGAATTAAACCCTGAAAAGGATTTATTATTCACCCAACTTTTAGCTAAAGTCCTATCCCATTTTAATAGAATTTACGCTGTCAATTCATCTTATAGTTTTTACTTTCTAACTACCAAAACAGTTAATATTAATTAAACGTCCAACAATAACTCCACAAAAAAGAATTATTATATGTTCATTAATTTTATATTTTTTCTATAATTTAGTAGACTTGATATATTTTCAATCCAAAGTTTGAGAAGCAAAATAATGTAACTAAATTGGATGAAAAAGAAATTTAATTTTAAGAAACTTCAAGGAATTAATGATAGAGTATTTTCATTATCTTCAACTTTTCAAAGTCCTGGTGCAAAGTTATTATTTACGATGCTAAAAAAAATTAAAGCATAAATGAAAATCTAGAAAATGACTTACAACAAACATATAACCAACTATAAAACAATAAATTAAACAAACCCATTATGAAAAACTGATTACCTGTATAAAATAATTTAATAGCTTCATTAAGTGCAAAAAGAAGACCTGATAAAAGACCTGAAACTAGAATTGATGGATAGATATGTAGCGATTATGATTTTCATATTAGCTATTTATATCTCTATTTTCATATTTTTTATCCCAGACAAAATAATGTCATGGTATTTGGCTTTTGGTTTATTTTCTTTAGGATTTCCTTACATATTAACAAGAAAAAAATATTCACCTGATTTACTGGTCAATTTTTTTTTAATTTGTGTTCCTCTATACAGTGCTTATATTATACTATCCTTTTGGGAGAACTCTGTAGCAAGTTTCTCTATCTTATTGCCCATTCCGTTGGGCGCTTACATATTTTTTTCTAAAAAAGAAGTTATATTATATACCATTTATGTAATACTTACCATTGTTACAGTCAGTATAATGGCTAACAATTTCAATTTTGATCTCCCCAAACATACCCAAGAAGAGGTTAAGTTTAATGACACCCTTCTATTTATTTCCAATATATCAATTGTATTTTTACTGATCCACTATAAAGATAAAATTAAAAGACTGGAAACATCAGATCAGGTTATTTCACCTTCTTCTACCCTGATTAAAGATGAAAATGAAAGTATAATCAAGACTATACCAGACTCTATAGATATAGAAGCTTTTGAAAAATTATTTGAAAAAATAGAAACAACAATGAATCAGGACATGCTTTTTAAAGATCCAAAGTTTAATCTTTCAATGATGAGTGTTGTTTTGGATGTCAACAGCTCTTATATTTCCAAGGCTATTCGTTATAAAGAATATCCCAACTTCAATACCTATCTTAATAGGTATAGAATTAATTATGTGAAAAAGTTATTCACTGAAACTGATTTCAAAAAAATCACTTTAATGTTTATCTACACTGAAGCCGGGTTTTCGAATCAATCAACCTTTAACAGAGCTTTTAAGCAAATTGAGGGGATTACACCCTCTGAATATATTCAGCAAAACCTGTAATTTGTAACAGATAATAGTCTGTAAAAATATTTATCTTTGGATAAATTCTTTTTATGAAAATTTTAATTATTAATGGTCCTAACCTTAATCTTTTAGGCACCAGAGAACCTGAAGTTTATGGGAGTATTTCTATGGAAGCTTATTTAGAAAATCTAAAAATTGAGTTTCGTTCTCATGAATTAAAATATTATCAATCCAATATTGAAGGCGAGCTTATCAACAGGCTTCAGGAAGATGATTTTGATGCCATTGTGATTAATCCAGGAGCATTTACCCATTATTCTTATGCAATAGCAGATTGTTTAAAGAATATCCAAAAACCAAAGGTAGAAGTTCACATCAGTAACATCTACAAAAGAGAAGAATTTAGACAGAAATCTGTTACAGCAGCCAATACAGATGCGGTTTTATCAGGTTTCGGAATGGATGGATATAGATTGGCCTTATTGAGCCTTAAGTAAATTTTGACCAATTACCGAAATGAATTAGTCAACAATTACATAGACATATTAAAAACCAAAAGAGTCCATCTCACTACCCGTGAAAATGGACTCTTTTATTTTTTTCTTAGCCTCTGTCTAAGAATGATAAGGTTAAAATTTGTATTAGATCTATGTTCATTGTAATTTTCCAGAATTCTATAATTTAACTGTATATTTTCAAAATCTACCTTACATATTCGATCGCTATACTAAATATATTACAAAACATTCTGGCATTAGGACTTTCTGTACAACCTGTTCCTTCATTATAAAATTTATCTGTGGATTCATAATTATAAAATAAATTCACATCGGTATACACTAATAGATTACCATCTATGGTCCCAGCAACTCCACCGGCGCTGTCTTTCATAAATAATTTGGCAGTAGAAGGAAATTGCGTGATTCTTCCCATATAACGGTTAGTCTGTATCCTTGTATTTTCGGTAAGATTCCCAAATACACCACTATTTGGTCCTTGAGAGGTTGTGGTAAAAAAAGATCCTGGTCTTTGAGAATTAATATATTGTACACTGTAACCTATATTAAGTTTATTGATTGGAGTAAGATTTTGATGTTCCGCATCAATAATAAAAAACTTTTTCTTTTCTTGAATCTTCTGTTTCAAAATAGTGATAGCCTGATCCGAGAAATAACTAGTATATACATAACCAATCCAAATAATATCTGAGTTATCGATTGCCTGCGATAATTCAGCAGAGGTTGCAGTCTGGATATTAACAGTATTGAAAATAAAATTTGACATTACCACACTTCCATTGGGCCCAAAGTTACTAGGATTGGTCAACTTAGACCTCGCAACTGACGAATATCTCCCATAAGAATCTGTCGATAAAGTACCATTCCAAGCATCAGGAACTATGGAAAGTACTTTTATTGTCCTTCCAGAAGGCTGATTCGTCACCGTGATATTAAACGTACAACTGTCATTTCCTGAAGGATTAATAATAGAATAGGTATAGGTTCCTGTTTGTAAAGGAGTTCCTTCAGCGGAAAGAATAACATATTGTTCTCCTGTATTCTCAAAATTTCCATCTCCACTAAAACTCAACCCATTGATTGTTGCCGTATTAATTTTATAATTTCCAGGCTTGTTTACGGTTACTTTAATCCTTACAGAACCTGCTGCCGCAGCACCTGCATAAAAGCTTCCGCTGACAACAGGCTCACAATTGATCGTATAAATTGATGAGCCTCCCTGGCACATATTAATCCATTCCAAACTATTCCAAAATTCCAGACAGTGAACGGTTGTATTGTAAATCACCATCCCTTCAGCCTCTACATTTGGAGATTCCGGAGAAAGCAAATCATCTCTTTCCAGAGTTGTCATGCGTGGCGGAAGAAAACCTTTATTTTTAGAAAATACTTCTAGCGCTGATTTAGGGTTTGGTGTAGCAGTATTTATCCCTACCTGGCCATAGATCAATAAGAATGGGGCTATAAAAGCCACCATTTGTAATAATTTGTGTTTCATCATTTTTTTATATTTAATTTGTATTCTTTTGTATCTAAAACAGATAGCTATCCTGACTGGCTTTACGCTATAGCAGGATCTCCATTATTTTAAAATCACACTGTATTCATTTCAAAAGTGGTTATTTTTTTAAACAGTATGTATTAATCACCATTTGTGTTTTTAATATATATAGCAATTGTGTTTATTTTATTAGATTATGGCATAACAAGTTCTTAATACTCTATCCTCAAAATAGATAGGAATATTTTTTACTATAATTTATTCAAGATTAAGAGATTTTCAATTCAAGCTTGAAAAGTAAACGATCTGAATAAATAGAGGTATTTTCCTTTATGATGTAAAAATGATTATAACGAGAAGAAACGAAAAGCCCTTTTCGCCGTTGTCGTACTAATACCAACCTACCCGTGTATCAGAAGCAACGTACTCTATAAAATTAGTAACACTCAAAATATTTTTTTCATTACCTTATATTTACTAAGAACCATTAATTGATAAAATGATCATACACTCAAAGACATCACTCTCAAAATTAAAAAGCCATTAATCATACATTAACGCAGCGTCATTTATAAAAATAAATTTCTCCTTCATAATCATTGACTATTTACTTAAAGCTTATTTTCATATTCATTAATACTTTATCCTTTATTCCAACCTGCTAAAATTATTCGTTAATCTTCTATTGTAAAAGCAGCAAATATTACAATAACTCTACAAAATAGAATTATTATTTGTAACTAAAATAGACAAAAAGAAATTTAATTTTTTTAAAAAATATAAGGAATTAGTGATAGAGTATTTTCATTATTTTCAACTTTTCAAAGCCCTGTTGCAAAGTTATTCTTTACGGTCCTACAAAAAATTAAATCATAAATGAAAATCTAGAAAATGACTTATAACAAGTACATAAAAAGCTATAAAACAGCAAATTAAAAAAATTAATTATGAGAAACTGATTATCCAATATATAATAATTTAATCGCTTCATTAAGTGTAAAAAGGAACAAATAAAAAAACTGAAATTAAAATTGATGGATAGACATCTGGCAATTATGATATCCATATTAGCTATTTATATCACTATTTTCATATTCTTTATCTCAGACAAAATAATGTCATAATATCTAGCGGGTTATCGGTTTATTTTTTTCTTCTAGATTTAATAGATTAAGAGTATTTTTCATTCTGAAAAGTCTATTCTTTTTATGTAATATGGCATCAGCTTAATCCGTAAGATATAAAATAAAAAAAGCCTCATCGTGGATGAGGCTTTCTATTTGTACTCTATCTTATTAGATAGTTTGTTCTTGTAATTGTGGTCCAGAAGGAATTAATCTCTTACCTTCTTCAGTATCACAATACTGTTCGAAGTTTTTGATATATCTTGAAGCAAGATCTTTTGCTTTCTCTTCCCATTCTGAAGCATTTTCATAAGTATCTCTAGGATCTAAAATACCTGTAGATACGTTTGGAAGTTCAGTAGGAATTTCTAAGTTCATGATTGGAACCTGAGTTTTAGGAGCATTATCAATAGATCCGTCAATGATCGCATCAATAATTGCTCTTGTATCTTTTAGAGAAATTCTCTTTCCGGTACCATTCCAACCTGTGTTTACTAAATACGCTTTAGCGCCGTGTTCTTTCATTTTTCCGATCAATGTTTTAGAATACATTGTTGGGTGTAATGTAAGGAACGCTTCACCAAATGCCGGAGAGAAAGATGGCTGAGGCTCAGTAATTCCTCTTTCAGTTCCAGCTAATTTTGAAGTATAACCGCACAGGAAGTGGTATTGAGCTTGATCTTCATTCAGGATAGAAACCGGAGGAAGTACTCCGAATGCATCCGCTGAAAGATAAACGATCTTACTTGCATGACCAGCTTTAGATGGTAATACAATTTTATTAATATGATAGATTGGATAAGAAACTCTTGTATTTTCAGTGATAGATCCATCTGTATAATCTGCTACTCCATTGTGTACTACAACGTTTTCAAGAAGCGCATCTCTTTTTATTGCTCTGAAGATATCCGGTTCTTTCTCTTCTGAAAGGTCAATTACTTTAGCATAACATCCACCTTCATAGTTAAATACTCCATTGTTATCCCATCCGTGCTCATCGTCACCGATAAGGTATCTTTTCGGATCTGCAGATAAAGTAGTTTTTCCTGTTCCGGAAAGACCAAAGAATAGAGCAACATCCCCTTTTTCTCCTACGTTTGCAGAACAGTGCATTGAAGCCATTCCTTTTAATGGAAGGTAATAGTTCATCATAGCAAACATCCCTTTCTTCATTTCACCTCCGTACCAAGTACCTCCGATGATCTGTAGTTTTTCAGTAAGGTTGAACATCACGAAGTTTTCAGAGTTCAATCCCTGAGCTTCCCAGTTAGGGTTAGTTGTTTTAGAACCATTGATTACTGTAAAATCTGGTTCTCCAAAATTTTCAAGCTCGAAGTGAGAAGGACGGATAAACATGTTGGTAACAAAATGCGCCTGCCATGCTACTTCCATAATAAATCTTACCTTAAGTCTTGTATCTGCATTTGTTCCACAGAAAGCATCTACAACATAAATTTTCTTAGCTTCAGAAAGCTGAGTCATCACTAGTTCTTTACAAGACCCGAAAATTTCCTGCGTTGTTGGTAAGTTTACTTTACCATCCCAGAAAATTGTATCTCTTGTAACATCATCCTGAACAATATATCTGTCTTTAGGTGAACGACCTGTGAAAATTCCTGTTTTTACTGATACCGCGCCCGATTCTGTAAGTTCCGCTTTCTCAAACCCCTGATTTTCAGGAGAAACTTCAGCCTGGTATAATTCTTCATACGAAGGGTTACACACTACTTCATAGTTTCCTTTAATCCCTAATTTCTCTAAATCCTGGATGATTTTAGTGTTTTTCATTTTACTTATATTTTCTATTTCTTTATTGACTTCAACAAAAATAATATTAATTATTTGTTAAAGGCGGTTTAAATATACTGATATAAGTCAGAATGGCAAATAAAAAAAAGGAGCTATAAAACACTGATTATAAATCAATTAAATCAGACCATTTAAAAACAGTAGTAAAACCTTTCTCCCAAAAATACTCTTTAAAGCCCCCAAATTTGGCACTCATCACGAAATCTCCGCCCCAAGCACCCAAACTTTTGACAAATACAGGGCAATCTGAGAATATTTTTTCTTTAACTGTAGGAATTTCAATAAAATCGGAAATTTTACGCTCATGAATCATCATTAGTTCAGAAAAGGTTTCCAATTCATTGCATAATAAAACTTTCTTTGTGATATCTGAAAATTCATTAACTAATTCCTGAGACTTCTTTTTTGATTTGTAAAGATTGATTCCTTCACGGCTGTCCTGCTTTTGATTTAAGTGAATAAAAATCAATTCATTTTTAAAGGATGGATTAAAATCTATCTTCTCATACCAGATTTCTGGTTTGCTCTGAAAAAGTACGGCTGATTTTTCTTTTGCAACAGCAATATCATACCCACTGCCGCCTAAACTGATTGTATTTAAATAGAAAGGATCAACTTTAGCCCATTCAGAAAGGTTGTTCATCAATGTTGAACTGCTTCCAAGGCCAAAATCAGCAGGAAACTGAAGATTGGTTTTTAAATGGTAAGTATAATCGTTTTTGAATTTTGTAGTAGAAAGCTGCTGAACGTTCTTTAATGTTTTTACAATAAATTCAGCACTTGATGGAATGTTGTTTTCCAGGATTTGCCATTTTTTGTAATCAATGACAACCTTTAACCAAGGTTTATTTTGATGAAGAGCTTCCCAGAAAATCAAAGACTTGTTATCATCTTTTTCTTCAAAAAAAAACTCTTGTCCCAGCTTGGTAGGTACCGCTAAGACAAGAGCTCCGTCGATTGCGAAATATTCTGAAGTAAGCATCAGCTTGCCCGGTGAAAATATCGCGCTCATATTTTTTATTAATTAGATGGCAGAATTAGATTCTACTGATCCGTCAATTTTTTTGATTAGTCCCTGAAGAGTTTTTCCTGGTCCTACTTCTACAAAGTTAGAAGCACCATCTTTAATCATATTCTGTACAGACTGTGTCCATTTTACAGGACCTGTAAGCTGATCGATAAGATTTTGTTTGATCTCATCAGGATTGGTTACTGCTGTAGTCGTGATATTCTGGTATACAGGAATAGTAGCTTTTCTGAATTTTGTTTTTTCAATAGCAGCCGCTAATCTTTCCTGAGCCGGCTGCATCAAAGGTGAATGGAAAGCTCCGTTTACCGGTAATAATAAAGCTCTTTTTGCGCCTGCTTCTTTTAATTTCACACAAGCTTCTTCTACTGCAGAAGTTTCTCCTGAGATTACCAATTGTCCTGGGCAGTTATAGTTTGCCGGAACAACAATTCCACTGATCTGTGCACAGATTTCTTCAACTTTAGCATCCTCAAGACCTAAAATAGCTGCCATTGAACTTGGATTTGCATCACAAGCCTCCTGCATAGCCTTAGCTCTCTCAGAAACCAATTTCAAACCATCATCAAAAGATAAAACGCCATTAGCGACCAATGCTGAGAACTCTCCTAAAGAGTGTCCTGCTACCATTTCAGCGCCAAGACCGTTTACTGCTTTTAATGCTGCTACTGAGTGAATAAAAATTGAAGGCTGGGTAACCTCTGTTTTCTTAAGATCCGCATCCGTTCCGTTAAACATAATGGAAAGAATGTCGAAACCTAAAATTTCATTAGCAGATTCCATCAGATCTTTAATATCTTTTCTAGAATCATACAATTCTTTTCCCATTCCTACGAACTGAGAACCCTGCCCTGGAAATACAAGTGCTTTCATGTATTGAATTAAATATTATGCAAATATAACTATAATGTTAACAATATTCTTTTAAACAAAGATAAATCATCTAAGGTACCAGCCTGATTACTCTATAACCTGTGTTTACATAGGCACCGTTCGACTTAGATTTTACAAACTCAAATTTGGTGGCAAGCTGAGTCTGTACTTTATTCATTTGTTTGAAGATTTCTCCTTTTCTATTTTCTCTTGTCAACATATCATTAACAACATCAAAACCTACGATAGCATATTTTGGTGGAGTCTTACAGTATTTACTTTTATAAGCTGCAAGAATTTCTTTTTCAAAGTTACCATCTGTATTGATCTTTCTGTCCATCAGATATACCAGACTTGCCTGGCTCAAATCATCCACTTTCTTCTCAAAAACCGGAGAGTAGAACATACTGAATGCTTTTACTCCCTGTACTTCTTTAGAAAGGGCAATCACTTTATTAGCAAAAGCTTCTCCCATCTCATCACTAGCTAAAACAGCAATAACCGGAGCAGACTGTCCTGTCATCATGTTTTGATCCGGTTGAATATCTGCCGGAGAATTAACAATAATGATATTAGGATTTTTCACTGCTTTTTCAAGCCCTGCTTTGATGTAGTTTGCATTTTCTTTTTTAGCGTCTGCTACTACATATATCTTTTGATCTGAATATACTGATTTAACTTCTTCTATAAGTTTATCTGCATACGTCTGATTATTCGTTTCAACGATAATCAAATTGCTATAGTTATATAATTCCGGTGTATTGGCAAATGGAGCCACAACTGGAATTTTTTGATTTTTAGTAAAATCTAATACATCAATTACATTGGACTTAAAGAATGGTCCAATGATAAGATCCGTATTTTCAGGATTGATCTGCGTTAGAGAGTTTTTAAAAGAAGCTTCATTTCCTGAATCTACAATTTTAATATCCAGTTTCTGACCTCCTCTTGCGTTTCTTTCAATAGCAAGTTTAGCACCTGTTAAGAAATCCAGAGCCATTCCTCTGTACTGTGTTTCATTGGTGCTGTAACCGAAAGGAAGCATCAATACCACACTTAGCGCATCACCATTTTTCTTAACGTAAACCGGATCCTGTTTTTTGATTTTTAAAACCATTCCTGATTTCAACCCTTTGGAAAGGTCTGGGTTAAGAGCAATTAATTCATCGATACTTACTCCGAACTTATTCACAATAGAGAATACGGTATCTCCCTGCTGAACGGTATAAGTCACATAGTCATCACCAACCACTACGTTGTTGGAAACAGGTGTAGATTTTTCATTCCCTGAATCCATTTTTTCTTTTGAATTGGTTGTTTCAACTCCAGAATCAGTATTGATTTTTTTTATTTTAATGGTTTCACCAGGCTTCAGTCCTTTTTCTTCCAATCCTGGATTTAAGGTGTAAAGATCCTGTTGGCTAATCCCAAACTGTTTTGTAATTCTGTAATAATTATCTTTAGCCTGAATCACATAGCTTTCTCCTTCTGCAGCAGAGGTAGTGGGTGTAACCGTAACTGTTTTTTCAACAGGAGTTTCTACAGGTTTTGTTGTTGCAGTTGCAGTTGCAGTCGCTGTAGGCTGGTCTCCACCATATTTTTTGATGCTGGTAAGAGGTAATGTGATTTCATCTCCGATCTTCATATGAGAATCCAATTCAGGATTCAGTTTTCTCAGATCAGTTTCAGAGATTCTGTATTGCTTTGTAATCCCATAGATTGTCTGCTTAGGCTGCAAAATAATTTTACCTACCGCAGTTCCCGCAATTGTGCCTACTTTTTCAGGTGTAGCAGTTTTAGAAGCAACCGGAGTTACTGCCTTTTCTGTTTTTACGGCTAAAACATCTCCAATAGCTAGCTTGCCATCTTTGTGTTTAGGGTTTAGTTTCAGCAATTCATCTACAGTCATTCCATACTTCTTTGCAATGTTGTAAGGGTTATCACCTTGTACAACGGTATGCGACTTCTGGGCTGAAACTCCCAAAACCATACATAAACTGGATAGAATAAAAAACCTCTTTATCATATTCGATAATTATAATTTACAAAAATACTTCTTTAAAATTAAATGGCAACAATTATTAATTTGGAATCTTGAACCACCATCTCTTCCAAACAATTTTCAAGCCATGGATAACCTTCATCTGAAAAGAATACACTAAAGTTGAAAACTCTTTCCTGCCATGTTTTGGAAGGATGTACATCTAAAAACAGCTTTTCAAGTCTTTCCAATAATTCATTTTGTTTTATTTTTTCTGCATGAAGAAGACGTTTTTTCATTCTTTTAAATGATTTCAGCTGTCTTACTTCTTCTGCTTTCACCATATTTCCAAAAGATTTCTCAGTAGTTTCAACTGCTGCTTTTAACGCAACAAAATTGTTAACCAGCATTTCTTCTTTTGTATTCAGTAATTCTAAAATAGGATTATTATTTAAAATCTTTTGATTGGTAATCACTGTAAAATTTTGGAAAAAATCTTCTATTTTAAGATCCAATTTTTCAATTTTCCCCAATATTTTCTCTTTCAGGAAAAGCATGGAGTTTCTTGGAATCAGAATTGGGAATGGGATATCTAATTTTGAAAAATAATCTTTCAGCTCCAGCCAATACATAATTTCAGCATTCCCCCCGATATAAGCAAGATTTGGCAATACTTTTTCCTGATATACCGGACGCATTAAAGCATTTGGACTGAACTTTTCGGGGTGATTTTCAAGCTCAGCAATAATTTCGTCTTCCGTAAACTGAATATGTTTATCTACAACAATATATTTCTGTCCATTAAAATCTATTCTGTCTCTCGTTTCAGAAAGATAGAAAAGGTTAATTTCACGAGGATTCACCTGAACCTTGCCATATTTATCAGTCAGAAAATCGACTTTATCTTTTGAAGTTTTATGTAAGCTGAAATGTAGCAATTCATCTTTAAAGACCTCTTTAATCTGCTCTTTAAGTTCCTTTGAATCTCCATCCAATATCAACAATCCAAATTTTGAAAAAAGACGGTTTACCAAGATCTGAATCGCTTGCGTCAAAGTATTTCCAACCTTATAGGCTTCTTTCAACATCAAGATCAGTTCTGTACCAAAAACTGAATCTTTGAATTCTTTTTCAAATTCAGAGATAAAGTAAGTATCATTAATTTTGATTCTGCCTACAGGACCACCGGATTTCTCATTAATTTCATAATAATTATTCTCCGTTTTAAAATGGTTGATCTCAGCAAAATCATGATCTTCAGAAGCCATCCAATATACTGGAACAAAATTAAAATCTGGAAAATGTTCTTTAAGATAGGCACAGGTTTTAATGGTCTGTAAAATTTTATAGACAAAGAAAACCGGTCCTGAAAACAAATTCAACTGATGTCCTGTTGTAATGGTAAAAGTGTTTGGCAGTTTTAGATGTTCAAGGTTTTCTTTCTGCTTTGAAGAAAGGGTAAGATCTGACAACTGCTTTTCAAATACATCATATAATATATTCCTCTGTTCTGAAGAAAAAGAATCTTTTTTCAAGTGAATCTGCTCGCTGAAATGCTCTACAGAAAATGTTTTATTTTCAAAACCTTCAATATCATGATTCAAAAAATCTTTTACCAATTGAGGTATGCTTTCTATATCATTAAATGATATTTTATTAATTGTTTTCAACCTGTATCGTTTTTAGTTGAACAAATACCATACGATTCCGATATTCAGTCTGAAATCATACACCGGATAATGTGGAAATGCGTAAGCTTTGTTATTAGAAATAAAGGTACCCACCTGTTGTCCCTCTATGAAGAAGAACATTTTTTTCACCTTCATATTAATATATAGATCGGCAATAGGTTGTCCACCAATAGCGAATGAATCGTTGCCTGGAAGAACATATTCATTAAGAACCGGGAAATATTCTCTGGAATTAAATTTAGAGAAATAATATACTTTAAGTCCTGCCTGAATTTCTGCTGCCTTTTTAAATGCTTGTGTCTGATAGAAGAAGTTTGCTCTCCCTACAAAACTTGGCATTGGAAGCAAGTTCTTATTCGTTAGCGCATTTTGGAAATGCAGTCTTGTATTTAAATGGAATTTACCATAGCTGAATGTAGCATCCCCCCCAATTTGAGAAATATTCAATGAGTTCTCACTCTGCTTAGGAGCTCCATTGTTATCAAAGTAGGTATAATTATCAATTCTAAAGTAGTTGGCAAAAAGTTCTGTTTTAAACCATTTCAGATTAATACTTCCTCCAAGCTCCATTATAGATTGATTCTTCGCATTTTCAAGATAATAATTGAAGTTATTATAAACTGAAGTATTCAATAAATAGTTGAATGATGGATAAGCACTCTGGAAGTTCACTTTTGCATTCACAAAATAATCTTTTATAGGCTCAAACTTCAGATTGTTTGTTGTTCTCAGATAGCTTTTAAACTGACTTCCGTTTGAAAACTCAAGGAATGAATTAAGCTGAACTTTATCCCAAAGTTTTACCTGTAGGTTTCCTACAGCTCCAATTCTGTTTTCTTTAAGCTCACCCGGAAAAGGTACTCCATCAAGAGAGACAACATCTCTTATTCCAAATTTAATCATCTGATATCGAACCCCAGCATCTAACTTGAACTTTTCATTATTAAAAACCAGGCTCAAAGTATTACTCAGATTACTGGAATATTTTTTTGTTGTCAAAGGAAATCCATTAACTAAATCAGCAGCAGTTTCATACCAATAGCTTTCCAAGGCTCCCTGATTATAATAATATTTATTTCCCTGATGAAAAATCGTATGCCTGATGCTGAATGGAAATTTTTCAGCATTGAACGGAGTAAACTGATGGCTTAGATAATATCTTCTGTAGGCAAACTGCGAACTCGTTGACGCCAGATTAACCTGAGCATTCTGTCTGTTCTTATAATTGCTGTCTCCACTTTGAAACAAGTTATCTTCGGTAATTCCCCCACTTTCCTGGTTGTTAACATTCTGATGAAGGTAGTGCGCAAATAATTCATAGTTTCCACTTTTTGAAACATAATGTCCGGAGAAAATGGTATTGTTATTAGCCGCCAATGAATTTCTGTAAAGTCCCTGTGAACGAAGCCCCATATATTCAATGGAAAAATTGAATCTTTTTCCAATATTTTGGGTATAGGTAGAATTTAGTGCGGCTCCATTTCTCATTGCATTATGATAGATAAATGTTGCAGTAGGTGTTTTCACATCGTAATACTTCACATCATTTGCACCTAAAATCATATACGATTTATTGGAAGGCAATAAAGATAAATTCTGTTCTGCGTTCACCTCAAAGACTAAGGGATTAAATCCTGATCCGATATTCGCAGGCTGTATTCTTCCAAAGTTATCGTTATTGTTATATTGTGAGAAAATATACGTTTTATTAAACGTCATAACCGTATCAAAAACTTTCTTTTCCGAAAACTGAGTCTGGTATTGATAATCGTTGATCGTTGGTTTAAAAATTTTTAAGGAATCTTTCTTCCCGGAGTCTATGACCAGAGTATCTTCCGGCTGTTTAGGCTTTTTGGCATCTTCTGTTTTAACAACCTGTGCACTGGCAGCGAAGCCGAAGAAAGTGATTATGAAAAGGATATACTTCATTATTCATTATTGTACAGCAAAAATAAGAAATAATAGTAAATAAAAACCCCTGCGTAGAGCAGGGGTTGTATATAATATGATCATTATAGATTAATAACCAGGATACTGTTGAACATTTGGGTTAGCATTCTGTTCTTGTAATGGAACAGGGAAAGCCTGAAATTCTTTCATACCTGGACTTAAAGTAACCGTAGTTTGTGGATTAGTAAACCCTCTACCATTTCTTTTCAAGTCATTATATCTAAATCCTTCCAAGAAGAATTCCATATTCTTTTGTTTCAAGATCTCATCTAGAAGAGCAGTTCCTGTTCCTGCAAATGCATAACTAGGATCTCTATAAGTATTCACCCAAGTAACTAGTTTAGTTAAAGCAGAAGCCGGATTAGTATAATATAAAGCTTCCAATTGGTTAAATACAGCTTCTGTTTTTCTCATGATGATGATATCCTGATCTGGTGTAGTGTATTTTTTCACATCTACAGGCTTAGGATTATCTGGGAAAGTTGTAATACTTGGAGCTCCAATACCTGTTAAACTATACCAAGCATTCTTTCTAACATCCGTATTACTATACTGATTATAAAATGCTCTTGTTGCAAAATTTTGTCTGTATCTTCCTCCTGAATACCAAGTTGCTGTGATACCATCATTTGCGCCTGGTTGGTCATTAGGAGTATATTGAAGTTCAAAGATTGTTTCTGGCTGCCCTTCAGCAGTAAAGAAGCTACCTACTCCACTTAAAGGTAAAAGACTATAGTTCGCATTATCCAATACTTTCTGACTATATACATTTGCATTAGCATAATCTTTAATAGAAAGATAATATCTAGAATACATCATATCTAACGCTGCCTTCCCTAAAAGATTAGTTCTCCCACTAGTACTTTCATTTATATCATTAATATTCTGAGATGCATTTAAATCTGATTTAATCTGATCATATACTGCCTGCACAGAAGATCTTGATAACTTTTGAGAAGGATCATATTTTAATGCAATAGGAACCCCTAAGTTTTGGTTTGCTCCTCCTATATTATCAGCAAAGAAAGTAACCAAAGTATGGTAGCACATTGCTCTCACTAAGTGAGCCTGAGCAAATAAATTTGCTGGTGTTTGCGCCGGCGTTGTTATGTCATCAGAGATTGTTCCTTCTTTACTAATGATATAGTTGGCATTGGCAATAATCTTATATAGAGAATTCCACAATGTCTGAATATCCCCACTTTGTCTCACAAAGAAAGTTAGTGTAGGCTGTCTAGTAGCAGAAAATCTATTAGAATTACGTAAACTTACAAAACCGTTATCCGCTAACAATTCATTCAAAGTAGGAATCAATGCGCCATAAGAGTTCTGAGAACCATTACTATTGGTCTGCATTAAATTATACAACCCATTAACCGCAATCTGTAAAGTCTTTTCATTGTTAATAGCTGTTTCTGTCGGTGGATTTACCGGTGACTCTTGTTTCAAAAAGCCTTCTTCCCCACAAGATGTCACTAAAAAACCTAAACTGACAATAGCTAATGTATTTATTTTTGTCTTTATATTTTTCATAATGTTTAACTATTTAATAAAATTAAAAATCGATTGAAACCCCCATAATGTACTGTCTCATGTTAGGCTGTGTCTGGTCATAAATACCCATGTTCTCTGAAGTATAAGTCCATGCATTCGAGTTCGCTTCTGGATCGAAATATAATCTTTTATCAAATGCATAAGTCCAAAGATTCACCCCTCTTACATATACATAAATACCATTAACACCATCAATATTTAAAACGTTCTTAGTAAATTTATATCCTAGTTCAACTTGTCTTAAACGAATGTGATCTCCATCATATAGGAATCTGTCTGAAGCAGCTGTTGAATTTCTGTTACCTCCAAATACATATTTTGGTCTGGTAGCATTAGGATTATCTGGCGTCCAAGAATTATATAATGCATCACTGAATGCATTTACGTTAGCATATTGACCATCTCCATCATAGATAAACGCCCATCGGTCATATACAGAATATCCTCCTAAGAAATTAAATTGGAAACTTAATTTAAAGTTTTTATACTCCATATCAGTTTGCCAGTTTAACATATGTTTAGGTAATGCACTTCTTCCTGTAAACACTTGTTTAGCAATAGAAGAGCTATTTGTTGTAGCTGTACGTGTTTCATCCGTATACCATAATGGATCTCCATTTTTAGGATCAACACCAGCCCATAAACGTAAATAATATTCAGTAGGATTGTGATCAACTGCCCAAGCCTTGCTTCCGTTTCTTACAATTGTAGTAGCTCCTCCTGCCCCTAAAGACTTGATTACGTTTTCATTGTAAGTATAAAGAAACTTAGTATCAAAGCTAAAGTTTTCTGTATTTCTTCTAAATCCTAATGTTGTTTCAATTCCTTGAGAAACCGTACTACCAAGATTTCTTGTTATACCTGTAAATCCAGATCCACTAGTAGGAATTGGAAAACTCAACAATTGATCTTTGTTGCTGTTCTTAAAGAAATCAACAGTACCATACAGGTTATTATTTCCTTTTGTACTAAAATCTACTCCTAAGTTAACTTTTTCAGATACCTCCCATTTTAATCTCTCTCCAGGATATGCTCCTGTTTGGAAAATATAACCTGCATTTGACGCAAGATAATCACCTGAATAGGCATATAGTGCAGCTTTCTGATATGCAGTTAAAGATGGGTTACCATTTTGCCCGATTGAACCTCTCACTACTAAATTTCTGAATACATTATTCAAGATATTTAAATTAGTAAGATTCACACTAGCACCTACACCATAAAAGTTCCCCCAATAATCACTAAATATAGAGTTCCCTTCTCTTCTAAATGATCCTGATAATGTTACAAATTTGTCATAAGTATACGCAAATCTACCCATGTAACCTACATCTGTGATCCTTGTAAAGTTAGAAGAAGGAGTTGATGAAGGGTTTGCAGCTACAGCAGCATAAGGAATTCTAGTTCCTGCTGGGAATCCTTGAGCATCCCAATTACTATTATTATTTTCGGTTACATAACTTTCTATACCAATAGACGCTGAAACATCATGTTTTTCTCCGAATTTTTTATTGAAGTGTAAGAATGAATACCAATCCCATGTAAACAGATTTTTGTTATACCCATACAAATAACCATTCCCTTTTACATCTCCATCAAAATTACCATCCCCAAAATCAGGATTATAGTAAATCATTTCTCTAGACTGAGTATTATCAATCGCAAAGTTGGTAGAGAACGTTAAATATGGTAAGATTTTATAATCAGCACCTACACTTGAAATAACCTTATCAAAAGTTCCTTTCTCAATATTTTCATTTTCTATACCGATTGGGTTGAACTCAGGATTTAGAAAATATAAGTTTGTATTATATGATCCATCAGCATTATATGGTTTTTGTGTTGGTGACAAAAGCCTTGATGAGAATATTGGGTTAGAATAAGAAGATCCATCAGTAGCTCCTGTTTGAATAGATCTGGATAAATTGATATTAAAATGCATTTTTAATTTATCAGAAGCATTCCAATCTCCTTTTAAAGACCCTGAATATCTCTGGAAATCTGCATTTCTAGCCAGTCCTTCTTGCTTCAAATATCCTAAGGAAGAAAATATTTTAAAATTTTCAGTTCCTCCGGTATAGCTAAAATTATATCTATTATAAGAAGGAGTATTTCTTCTTGCTAATTTATTCCAATCAGTATCAGTAACACCATCCCAGTCAAATTCAGACTTAGCTATATCATAACCTTCTTGTAATGAACTTGCATTCCCCGAGTTATATAATCCTAAACCAAATAATTTAGTATTCTCATATGCATTTGTCATTTTAAATTTTTCAAAGGCAACACTACTTCCTCCAATCTCACTGATGAAGTTTATTTGTGACTTACCTTTCTTTCCTGATTTCGTTCTAATAAGGACAACACCAGCCGCTCCTCTAGATCCATATAACGCTGTAGAAACACCATCTTTTAAAACCTGAATATCTTCAATATCCGAAGGATTTATTAATGAAAGAGCATTCTGTGATGTTAATGCTCCAGCAATATCTCCTGATTGTACAGCAACACCATCAATCACATATAAAGGTTCGTTATTACCAGTTAATGACGTAAGACCTCTAATTAATGTGATTGTACTTGCTCCCGGTTGTCCAGAACTGGCAGAGGAATATAAACCTGCAACCTTCCCCTGTAAAACATTATCAATAGAAATAGCTGCAGGCTTCTCTAGTTCAGCAGCTTTTACAGTTGAAGTAGATCCAATGGACTGCTCTGGCGTAAGTTTTGTACCAAAAGCTCCAGTTAATACTACCTCTTCAATTTTCGTTTCTTTTGTAGCTGTATCTCTTTTTGTTGATTGTGCATAAGCAACCTGCCCCAAAAAGAACAATGCTCCAGCACTTAATACACGTAGTTTAACATTCATATTAACAAATTTTAATATATTTTAGAGGCAAATATGTTAATAAATATTAACACTAGCAAATTTTATATGCACAGATAGATCAATTTCATTCACAATACATCAGAAACACCCCCCACAAAACAGAAAGATTCGTAATATTTCCCCACATTTGTTTATGAAAATAAAAAATAACCGTTTTAAAATGGTATTTAACAATTAATAATTCGGTGTAAAAAAAATTATTTATAATCAATCTAAATTATAAAAGTGCTAATTTTCAGTTAAATAGGTGTTTAAAAGTAAAAAAAATCAATCAGTTTTGACAGGATATAAAGTTTTATACATTTCTTTACAATCCCATCGCTTACCCATATTCTACCTAAAAAGATCTAGCAGACAACCCATTGCACATCTAATCCTTTGGTCATTAATAAAAAAAATAATTTTAACATTCAATACATTAGTTTTCAATTCAAACCTAAACTAAAATAAACATTTGAAAAAATTACACTGAAAGGAAATCGGTAAGTTTAGAAAAAAGAGGTTTAAACAAAGTGAATGCAAACAAAAATAAGCCGTCTCAATGAGACGGCTTATTTTATATATGTATCTGAATATTATTTCAGCTTTTTCTTAACAGCTACTTCTTCGTAAACTTCAAGAATATCTCCGATTTCAATATCGTTATACCCTTTCAAGTTCAGACCACATTCATAACCTTTTGTTACTTCTTTCACATCATCTTTGAAACGCTTCAAGCTTTCAAGCTCTCCATCAAATTTCACAATACCATCTCTTAACAAACGTACTTTCGACTGTCTTGTAACTTTTCCGGTAAGAACCATACAACCTGCAATGGAACCAACTTTAGAAATCTTGAATACCTCACGGATCTCAACGTTACCAATTACCTGCTCCTGAATTTCCGGAGAAAGCATTCCCTCCATCGCTTCTTTTACTTCGTCGATAGCTTTATAGATTACGGAATATGTTCTGATTTCAATTTCCTCACGATCTGCAAGTTCTTTTGCATTAGCACCCGCTCTTACATTAAATCCAATGATAATAGCATCTGATGCTGCTGCTAGGTTGATATCTGATTCTGTAATCTGTCCTACACCTGAGTGAAGAATTTTTACACTGATTTCCTCTGTCGACAATCTTTGTAACTGGTCAGAAAGTGCTTCCACAGAACCATCCACATCACCTTTAAGGATAATATTCAATTCTTTGAATTCTCCTAAAGCTATACGTCTACCCAATTCTTCAAGTGTTGTATGTTTTTTCGTTCTGATAGAAAGCTCTCTTTGAAGTTGCTCTCTCTTGTTAGCGATAGCTTTACCTTCACTTTCGTCGGCATATACTCGGAATTTATCACCAGCTGTAGGTGCTCCATCTAAACCTAAGATTGTTGCAGGGATTGAAGGACCTGCTTCCGCAAGATTTTTCCCTCTTTCATCAAGCAAAGCTTTTACTTTACCATGATTTTTACCTGCTACTACGTAGTCACCCACTCTTAAAGTTCCGGTTTGTACCAACATTGTAGCAACATAACCTCTACCTTTATCAAGAGATGCTTCGATAACAACTCCATTAGCTGAACGATCAGGATTAGCCTTCAATTCAAGCATTTCAGCCTGTAATAAAACTTTCTCCAATAGCACGTCCACATTATTACCAAACTTAGCAGAGATTTCCTGCGCCTGAACATTTCCACCCCATTCTTCCACTAAAACCGGAGGGTTTAAACCTGAAAGTTGTTGACGGATGTTATCAGGATTTGCATTTGGCTTATCAACTTTGTTGATTGCAATAATCATTGGCACTTGCGCAGCCTGAGCGTGAGCAATTGCCTCTTTTGTTTGTGGCATTACATCATCATCAGCAGCAATTACAATAATTGCAATATCCGTGATCTGAGCACCTCTGGCTCTCATCGCTGTAAATGCCTCGTGACCTGGTGTATCTAAGAATGTAATTCTTTGACCGTTTTCCAGCTTCACATTATAAGCACCGATGTGCTGGGTAATACCTCCGGACTCCCCTGCAATTACATTAGTTTTTCTAACATAATCCAGTAATGAAGTTTTACCATGGTCAACGTGTCCCATTACAGTAACCACTGGTGCTCTTGACACCAAGCTCTCTTCAGTATCAACTTCATCTTCTGCATCCGCATCTTCAAGATCAGCATCAGAGAACTCAATTTTATAACCGAATTCATCAGCTACTAATAATAAGGTATCAGCTTCCAATCTTTGGTTCATGGTCACCATTACCCCAAGTGAGAAACATGCAGAGATTACTTCAGTTGGAGAAACGTTCATTAAACTCGCTAATTCTCCTACCGTAATAAATTCTGTTACTTTCAGCGTTCTGTCTTGTGCTTCAAGCTCCTGCTGACGTTCATCCTGTTCTCTTCGGTAAGTTCTCTTATCTTTTCTGTGTTTTGCAGATTTAGACTTACCCCCTTTGTTGGTAAGTTTTTCCAGGGTTTCTTTGATCTGGTTCTTAACTTGTTCGTCAGTTAATTCAACTGGCATAACTCTTTGACCAGGTCTGTTGTTTTGACCTCCTTTCTTAAATCCACCACCTTGGCCACCTGGACGGTTTCCACCCTGGTTATTTCCGAAACGGTTTCCACCTTGACCACCTTGACCTTGTGGACGATTACCTTGACCACCTTGTCCTTGACGGTTTCCTCCTTGGCCACCACCATTGTTATTATTGTGCGGACGGTTTCCTCCTTGACCACCTTGGTTATTATTTCCAGAGTTTTGATTGTTTCCTCCTTGGCCTTGATTATTCTGGCCGCCAGGTTTTTCAATTCTCTTTCTTTTCTTTTTTGCTCCAGCTCCTGGCTTTGGTGCAAACTGAGTTAAGTCAATTTTTTCACCTACGATCTTAGGACCGTCCAGTTTCTGATAAACAGTTTCAATTTTTTGAGGTTCCTGAGACTCAGGTTCAGCTTCCACTTTTGGAGCGTCTATTTTTTTCTCTTCTACCACTGGTTTTGGAGTTTCTTTTACAGGTTCAACCGGTTTTTCTTCTTCTTTTTTCTCCTCCATTTTTGGCTTGTCTTTTTTTACAGGTCTATTTCTAGATTCTATCTGAGACAAATCAATTTTATCCAAAACTTTAAATTCCTGCTTTTCAGGAGCTGCTTTTACTTCCGGTTCTTCTTTCACTATTTCTTCTTTCTTTTCTTCCACCGGTGTCGCTACAGGAGCTGCAGGGGTTTCTTCAACTTCAGGTTTCGCAGGTTCTAAATCTATCTTACCTAAAATCTTAGTTTCTGGTTTGTTTGCTTTAGCTCTTATCACTTCAGGGGTTTTCTTCTCTTCAATTTCCAGTTTCTCTTCCGGAACTTTAGTGATCACCACCTCATGGGAAGCTTTTCTTTGTTCGCCATCTTTAGCAAACTCAGCTTCCAATGCAGAATATGCCGATTCTTCCAATTGAGCGTTAGGATTGCCTTCAACTTCGAAACCCTTTGATTGTAAAAACTCTACTAATCTGGACATCGAAATATTGAATTCCTTAACCGCTTTATTTAATCTAATTTTTGGCATCTATATTATTTACTGTTTTTTAATTTTTAAAATTAAAGTATTTCCTTTTTACTGTTTTATTAAGATTCATTTTAAATCTTAATCTTCAAATTCTTCTCTCAGAATACGTTTAACCTCTTCAATTGTTTCTTCTTCAAGGTCAACCATATTTAAAAGACTCTCAGTTTCTTTATCCAATACTGATTTTGCAGTTGTAAGTCCTACTTTCTTAAACTCATCCAAAATCCACTGCTCGATATCGTCATTAAATTCTCTCAATTCAACATCGTCATCCTCGCTGGACTCTCTGTAAACATCAATTTCATATCCTGACAACCAAGAAGCCAGTCTAATATTCTGTCCTTGTTTTCCAATTACTTTAGAAATCTCTTCAACAGGAGTATATACTAATGCATAGTTTTGCTCCTCATTAATGTCAATTTTATTGACCGTCACATTTCCTAAAGCTCTCTTCACCAAAATTTCAGGGTTTTTAGACCACTGAATAACATCGATGTTTTCATTTCTCAACTCTCTTACAACTCCATGAATTCTGGATCCTTTAACACCCACACAAGCTCCTACAGGATCAATTCTGTCATCATAAGCATCTACTGCAATTTTCGCCTTTTCACCAGGAATTCTCACTACTTTTTTCAGCATGATTGTTCCATCCTGGATCTCAGGAATTTCCAGTTCTAATAACTTCTCTAGGAATTTAGGTGCAGTTCTGGAAATAATAATCTGTGGTTTAGAACCTTTAAAATCTACTGTCTCAACAATAGCTCTGATATTCTCACCCTTTTTAAAGAAATCGGATGGGATCTGGTTTTCTTTTGGTAAAATGAATTCATTTCCTTCATCATCCAACAAGATTACATGTTTGTGACGGATGTGGTGGATTTCTCCTACAACGATTTCACCAATTTTATCTCTAAACTGTTCGTACAGCATTGCATTATTATGCTCCTGTAGTTTTGTAGCCAGAATTTGCTTTAAGGTAAGAATATTTCTTCTTCCCAACTGTGCAACAGGAATTTCCATTGTAAAGTCTTCCCCTACTTCGAAGGTAGGATCAATCTTCTTCGCTTCAGAAATTTCAATTTCCAAATCATCATCTTCAGACATTTCGTCCTCTACAATTGTTTTATTTAAAAATATCTGAAAATCTCCTTTATCCGGGTTTACAATCACATCAAAGTGGTCATCTGAATCGAATCTTTTTCTCAAAAGTGTCTTCAGTGAATCCTCAATAATTGCCATAAGATCAATCTTACTGATCCCTTTTTCGTCTTTAAAATCACCAAAGGATTCAATCAACGCTATATTATCCATCTATTTTTTTTCTTTTTTAAAATTTAATTACTACTAATGCCTTTTTGATCTCAGTGTAAGGAATTTCTTTTTCCTCTTCCACATCCACCTTTCCTTTCCCGATATCCTTCGGTTTACGGTAACGTAAAACAAGAGTGATTTTCTCTTCGTCTACTTTTGACAACTCTCCTTCAATTTTAGAAGAATCCTCCAGCATCACCTCAATCTCTCTTCCTATGTTTTTATTGAACTGTCTTGGTGTTACTAATGGCTCGCTTAATCCCGCAGACATTACCTGAAGGCTGAAATCATGTTCTTCACGATCCATATTGAATTCTATTGCACGGCTTGCATCAAGGCAGTCCTGCAAAGAAACTCCATTATCACCATCTAAAATCACTGTAATATCATCCCCTGCAGAAATTTTAAGATCAATAAGGAAAAGATCTTTTCTGGTCTCAAGGAATTCATTTAATAATTCTTCAATTCTTTTTTTAAACTCCATACATTCTTTTATCTTGATTTACAGTACGAAAAAAGGCTTTCTTGCGAAGCCTTCCCATTTTTTCCGTAAATCCATTGCAAATATACGCTTTTTTTCTAAAAAAGCAAAATTATCTTATTATCAAGCAAATAGAACGAAATTCATTTACATTAAATTAAAGAAGCAGATGAAGGTATTTTTATTATTTTTGTCTTTGAATTTTAAAAACAAAAACATTTTGAATATAACGATTGTAGGAACAGGCTACGTAGGATTAGTTACAGGAACTACTCTTGCAGAACTTGGCAATTCAGTATACTGTGTTGATATTGATGAAAAAAAAGTAGAAGGTATGAAAAACGGCATCGTTCCCATCTATGAGCCGAACCTTGAAGAGATGTTTCTTAGAAATATCCAATCTGAAAGATTATTTTTCACGACCAACTTAAAAGAAGCTTTAGATAAAAGTGAAGTCATTTATCTGGCATTACCTACTCCTCCCGGAGAAGATGGTTCAGCTGATCTTTCTTATGTATTGAAGGTAGCAAATGATATTGGAGAACAGATGACCGAGTATAAAGTTGTTGTTAATAAAAGCACTGTCCCTGTAGGCACTGCAGACAGAGTAAGAGAAACCATATCTTCTAAAACGAACATTCCTTTTGATGTTGTTTCCAATCCTGAATTTTTAAGAGAAGGGTTTGCTGTTGAAGATTCCATGAATCCTGCAAGAGTAGTTGTAGGAGCAAGTTCTGAAAGAGCTAAAGATATTATGGCTAAAATTTATCAGCCATTTACCAATACGGGTATCCCAATTATTTTCATGGATGAGAAATCATCTGAACTTACAAAATATGCAGCCAATTCATTCCTGGCTGTAAAGATTACCTTTATGAATGAAATTGCAAACTACTGTGAAAAAGTAGGGGCTGATGTAGATAAGGTAAGATTAGGAATGGGTAGCGATGACAGAATTGGACACAGATTCCTGTTCCCTGGCATCGGATACGGCGGAAGCTGTTTCCCTAAAGACGTAAAAGCACTTATAAAATCAGGAAAACAGGAAGATTTCAACTTCCAGATTCTGGAAGCTACAGAAAACGTAAATACTTCCCAGAAGGTCATTCTTGTTTCAGAAATTGAAAAATACTTTGGTGGAAATATAGAAGGAAAAAAGATTGCTATGTGGGGGCTTGCTTTCAAAGCCAATACGGATGACATCAGAGAAGCTTCTTCTTTAGACAACATTGCTCTTTTATTAGAAAAAGGCGCAATAATTGTAGCCTATGATGCAGTTGCTGAAACGAATGTTCAAAAATTATTGGGAGACAAAATTCAATATGCTAAAGGAATGTATGATGCCTTGGAAGATGTAGATGCCTTATTTATTGCTACGGAATGGCCAGAGTTTAAGAATCCTAATTTTGACCTTATGGCTAAGAAAATGAAAAATAAGGTTATTTTTGACGGAAGGAATATGTATCCGCTTGAAATCCCACAGCAAAAAGGATTTTATTATAAAAGTATAGGCAGAAAAACAATTACAAAATAAAGAAATGAAAAATATCATTATTACAGGAGGAGCGGGATTTATTGGATCTCATGTTGTAAGAGAATTTGTAAAAAACAATCCGGAAAGTTTGATTATCAACCTTGATGCACTTACTTATGCCGGAAATTTAGAAAACCTGAAGGACATTGAAAATGAACCTAATTATGTTTTCGAAAAAGCAGACATTACAAAACCTGAAGAACTAAGAAAGGTTTTTGAAAAATATAATCCAGATGCAGTGGTACACTTAGCTGCAGAAAGTCATGTTGACAGAAGTATCACCGATCCAACGGCGTTCATCAACACAAATGTAAACGGAACAGCCAATCTCCTTAATCTTTGTAAAGAATTCTGGACCTTAAATCCGGATCATACCCATGGCAGATTCCCGGATGAAAAAAGAACAAACTTATTCTATCATGTGTCCACTGATGAAGTATATGGAAGCTTAGGGGAAACAGGATTCTTCCTTGAAACCACTTCTTATGATCCACAATCTCCCTACTCTGCATCAAAAGCTGCTTCAGACCACCTGGTAAGAGCTTATGGAAACACTTATGGAATGCCGTTTATTGTCTCCAATTGTTCAAACAACTATGGACCCAACCATTTCCCGGAAAAATTAATACCTCTTTGTATCTCCAATATCATTAACGAAAAACCTTTACCTATTTATGGGGACGGAAAGTATACAAGAGACTGGTTATTTGTAATTGATCATGCAAGGGCTATTCACCAGATATTCAATGAAGCTAAAACGGGTGAAACATACAATATTGGCGGATTCAACGAATGGCAGAATATTGACCTGGTAAAAGAACTGATTAAGCAAATGGATGCTAAATTAGGAAAACCAGAAGGGCATTCTGAAAAACTAATCACTTTTGTAAAAGATAGACCGGGACACGATAAACGTTATGCTATTGATGCCAATAAATTAAACAAAGATTTGGGCTGGAAGCCATCCGTAACATTTGAAGAAGGATTAGGAAAAACCATCGATTGGTATCTTGAAAATAAAGAATGGCTGGAAAACGTTACCAACGGAGAGTATCAGAAATATTACGAAAATCAGTATAACTAAGATTGAGTAAGATTGAAGAAACATATTTTATTGCTTCTTAAATTAAACCTTATTTAATCAAAGGAGCAGGCTCTACTTCCCTAGAATAGAGAATATCAAATAATAAAAAGATGAAAGGAATAATATTAGCCGGAGGTTCCGGAACAAGACTTTACCCTCTAACAATTGCCGTAAGCAAGCAATTAATGCCTGTTTATGATAAACCTATGATTTACTATCCGCTATCCACCCTTCTTCTGGCTGGAATTAAGGATATATTAATCATTACGACTCCACATGATCAAGCTGGGTTCATTAAACTTTTAGGAGATGGATCTCAAATTGGCTGTAATATAGAATATGTTGTACAGCCAAGTCCGGATGGACTGGCACAAGCCTTTATTCTGGGCGATCAGTTTATTGGTAATGATCCTGCAGCACTTGTTTTAGGAGACAATATCTTCTATGGTTCTGAAATGGGGACTTTATTAAAAAACAAAACCAATCCGGATGGGGGTGTTGTTTTTGCTTACCACGTTGCAGACCCTGAAAGATATGGTGTCGTAGAATTTGATGACAATTTCAAAGCAGTTTCTATTGAAGAGAAACCTTTGAAACCTAAATCTAATTATGCAGTACCTGGTCTATATTTTTACGACAACAACGTTGTGGAGATTGCTAAAAACATCCAGCCTTCTGCAAGAGGAGAATTGGAAATCACTGATATTAACAATGTTTACCTTAAAAATGAAAAACTTGAAGTAGGGGTTCTGGACAGAGGTACAGCATGGCTGGATACAGGAACTTTTGATTCCCTTCATGATGCTTCGGAATTCGTAAGTGTTATTGAAAAAAGACAAGGTTTCAAGATTGGATGTATTGAGGAAATTGCTTTCAGAAATAAATTCATCAACGAAGAAAAATTACTGGAAACAGCAGTAAAATATGGTAAAAGTGGTTATGGTCAGTATTTAAAACAACTTGTTGGTCAGTAATCATATAATATAATTTATAAACTTTACAAACTATTGGCTTATAGCCAATAGTTTTTGTAATTAATAACGAAGATCAATTCAGGAATAAGGATAAAAGTAGATAATACCACAATAGACCTTTTTTACCTGAAAAGTTCTCATGAAATAATTGTGATGAGTAATCGTTTTATGATTATTGGACGTAGAGAAACAGGCAACTATGAGTTTTGAAATCAATGGAATCAAAAATCACCTAGTGTAATTTTCCTTGCTGTTGTTTCAGAAATCAAAAAGTTATACCTTTTCCGTGCTCATCATTCAAAATAATTAATCATGCTTTTAAATATTATCTTTTCATATAACCGTGCCATGCAGGTAGATTACTTGTTGAGTACCATTTTAAAAAGAATCAAAATAGATGATTATGAAACGGTAGTTTTATACCATACCACCGGCAATCATCATTTAGGCTACAAAAAATTAATTGAAAAATATAAAAACTATCCCAATATCCGCTTTGAAGAAAGAAAAGAAATATGGTTTGATCCTGCTTTTTTCAGAACACTGACCAACAAAAAAAACATAAAATTCTTTCTTGAGAAAAACCTAAAGAGCAAACAAGGAGATAATTTTAAAGGGTTACTTCAGGGGCTTCTGCGAAAAAGCCGACATGAACTCATTATGTTTAACACTGATGACGGTGTTTTTTATAATGATGTCTTTCTTGATGAAAATATTCTTTCTGAATTTAAAAAAGATCCCGAAAACTCGTCCTACAGGATGTATGTAGGTGATAATATTGAAGGATTCCCTGATTATATTCAGAAAAAGGACAATTATTATGAATGGGATTATTATGCTGATAAGAACATTACGCACTGGTCCTACCCTTTTTCAGTTGATGGAACTATATACAATACCAAACACCTGCTAAAGGTTTTAGAAAAAATACCTTATCATAATCCAATCACTCTGGAAGAAAATGTGTTTCGATATGCATTGCAACATCAACTTTTCAGAAAAGGGATGGGGCCGTTACAATCCAAATTGGTAGGAACAACCTTAAATCGGGTTTCTGTGGAAACATTTAACCCAACGATCAACATCAGCGTGGATGAATTAAATGAAAAATTCATCGAAGGATATACTCTTCATCTCGGGCTTCCCGATCATATTGATGTCGTCAATATTGTTCCATTCGAAGTAAGTGTAGTAAAAGAGGACAAAAAAGAGCTTTTATATTCTTTAGATGATGATGGCAAGAAAATACAAAATTCTTATGGAATTGAAGGGACTAAAAACGAGCCCTAATAGATATACAAATTAAATGATTATGACTCCGCATATTATAGATTTTTCAAAGATCGGATCTCCGGAATTAGGATATATTACTGTAGCAGAAACTCAAAAGAATATTCCTTTTCCCATCAATAGAGTTTACTGGACTTATTTTACGCCTCAAGATGTAATCCGTGGAGGACATGCCCATAAGAAACTACAGCAAGTGATCTTTGCCGTTTCAGGAACAATAGAATTCAACACTCAGGACCTGGATGGTAATGAGGCAACATTCGTTTTAGACAACCCTTCCAAGGGACTTTATATTCCGGAATTAATCTGGAGAGATATTAAGTTCAGCCACAGTGCAGTCCTTTTATGCCTTGCTTCTGAACATTATGACGAGCATGATTATTTCAGAGATTTTGAAGAGTTTAAAAATTACAAAAAATGATACACCCTTTAGCTGACGTACAGTCTCAAAATATAGGCGAAGGAACTTCTGTATGGCAATTCTGTGTCATTTTAAAAGGCGCCAAAATCGGAAGTGGATGCAATATCAACTGCCAGGTCCTTATAGAAAATGAGGTTACTATTGGAGATAATGTCACCATCAAACCCGGAGTTCAGATTTGGGATGGTGTAGATCTTGAAGACAATGTATTCATCGGACCTAATGTAACTTTTACCAACGACCTTTTTCCAAAATCTAAAAATAAAAATTTCACATTAGAAAAAACTTTGGTAAAAAAAGGAGCCTCGATTGGTGCCAATGCGACTATTTTAGCTGGAGTTACGATAGGTGAAAATGCATTAATCGGTGCAGGCAGCGTAGTGACCAAAAATGTTCCCGATAATGAAATATGGGTGGGAAACCCTGCAAAATTTTTAAAGAATAATAACAATGATAAAGTTTCTTGATTTACAAAAAGTTAATCTCAAATACCAACAGGAAATAGAAAGTGCCTTATTACAGACATTCAGATCAGGATGGTATCTTTTAGGAGAAAAAACCAAAGCTTTTGAAACTAATTTGGCACAATATATCGGATCAAAACATGTTATTGGAGTAGCCAACGGATTGGATGCTTTACGCCTTATTCTTCGTGCTTACATAGAATTAGGCATCATGAAAGCAGGAGACGAAATCCTTGTTCCTTCCAACACTTACATCGCTTCTATACTGGCTGTTTCTGATAACGGATTAGTACCTGTATTAATAGAACCGGAACTCAATACCTATAATATTGATATTGCTAAAATTGAAGAAAAAATCACCCCAAAAACAAAAGGAATTCTTATTGTTCACCTTCAGGGAAGAATTGTTTTCTCAGATCAGCTTAAAGAAATTGCTCAGAAATACCATTTAAAAATCATTGAAGACAATGCCCAGGCTATAGGGGCAGAGTGGAATGGTATAAAATCCGGAAATCTTGGAGATGCTGCCGGATTCAGCTTTTATCCGGGAAAAAACTTAGGAGCTTTAGGAGATGCAGGGGCTGTAACAACTAATGATGATGAGCTAGCCAAAGCTATCAGAGCATTGGCTAATTATGGTTCCAATCAAAAATATGTAAACATTTATCAGGGGTTAAATTCCAGACTCGATGAACTTCAGTCAGCAGTGTTAGACATCAAGCTGAAATATATTGATGATGAAAACAATGCAAGAAGATTTATCGCAAAAAGATTTATTGAAGAAATCAACAATCCTGCGATCATCCTTCCTGAGTATCCTGAAAATGAAAATGAGCATGTATGGCATGTTTTCGTAATCAGGACCCAAAGAAGAGATGAACTTCAGGCTTATCTTACAGAACATGGAATACAAACCATTATCCACTATCCTATTCCTCCTCATCATCAGGAAGCATATAAAGAGTGGAAAGATCTTTCTTTTCCTATAAGCGAAAAAATTCATGCGGAAGTGTTAAGTCTGCCAATTTCATCTGTTTTAGAAGAAGAGGAAGTCCTGGCAATTATTGAAACGGTAAATAAATTTTAAATGGAACAACCCTTAGTAACAGTTGTCGTAGTTTCTTATAATCAATCACAGTTTATAAAAGAAAATTTAGATAGCATAAAAAATCAAACCTACAAAAACATCCAGTTAATTGTAGGCGATGATGCTTCTCCGGATCATTCAGTAGAAGTTTTTGAACAATGGTTACAGGAAAACAACTATCCTGCAGAAAAAAACTTCCATACTAAAAATACAGGCTTACCCACAATGCTTAATGAGTGCCTTGATTTGGCTAAAGGGAAATATATAAAAATCATTGCTGCAGACGATTTCCTACACCCTGAATCCCTTGAAAAATCAGTATATACCCTTGAAAAACTGGGAAATGAATATGGAATGTCTTTTTCTCATACCCATGCTGTAAATAACGACAGCCAGATTATTGAGGATATTGCTGACTATGATGCATTGGGAAATATAGACCCTTATATTTTCAGAGAAGAACTATTAAAAGGAAATAGAATTGCAGCGCTCACCGTCTTATTAAGAACAGACGTTGTAAGGGAAACCGGAAAATATGATTCACAGTTTATTATAGAAGATTATTATCGATGGCTCAAGGTCAGTCAAAAATATTTAATTGCCTATATTCCTGAAAAGCTGGCATATTACAGGCTTCATGCTGACAATATTTCAAAAGTAAAGGCAGACAGAATCGAAATGGAGGCAGCTACACTTCAGATGATGTTTGATAAAAAAGGAGTTTCGAGAGGAAGCATCAATCATATTACTCAAAAATTATATCAATCTGGAACTCAACTACCTGAGGAATATATCAACGCTTATCATGCATATCCGTTTCGGTCAAAAAAACTGGACTTTGCAATAAAAAAGAATCTTCCTGTTTCTTTGTATAAGATTTTAAAGAAAGTTATGTAAGATCAATTCTTTAATCTCAACCATACTTTCTTGTTGTTATCTATGTGTAACGGATATAAGAACTGAGGTATGATGCATTGGAAGATGTAAATACTTTATATGTATTACTGCAGAATAATCTGGGTTCAAAAATTTAAACTTTGAACTGATAGTAAGGAAAATAAGGTTATTTTTGACAAAGGGAATATCTATTCATTTGAAATCCCGGGATAAAAAAAGTTTCATTATAAAAGTATAAGTAGAAAAGCAATTACAAAATAAGAAATGGAAAATATCATGATTACAGGCATAGCAGAATTCATTGAATCCTATATTGTAGAAGAATTTATAAAAAATCATTCGGAAAATATAACCATTACTCCTGAGATGCCTGCCTATACTGAGTATTTATAAACTTTGCAAAATAATTACATTATAGAGTCAATAATTTTTATACATAATAACAACACCAATATATTAGTTATTATTTTTAGTTTTATATAATCAATAATTTACAGACTAAAAAAATGGTAAAAATTAATTATTATAAATTTGTTAAAACTTACACAGATGAATGAACCACAACAAAAGTGGACGGAAACCATTGAAGCAGACCATTCTTTATTTAATCTAAAACTAAAAGAAGTTTGGCACTACAAAGATTTAATTTACATGTTTGTAAAGAGAGACTTCATATCCAGTTTCAAGCAAACCATTTTAGGACCAATCTGGTTTTTTATAAATCCCATCTTTACAACGATTACTTACCTTATTATTTTTGGGAGATTTGCTAAGTTACCTACAGATGGAGCTCCCGGTATCATATTTTATCTCTCCGGAGTTACTTTATGGAATTATTTTTCAGGCGCATTGCTGGGAACTACGGCGACTTTTACAGGAAACGCCAATATCTTTGGTAAAGTTTACTTCCCAAGATTAGTAACTCCCATTTCAATTGTCATTTCAAACCTGATGCGTTTAAGTGTTCAGTTTATCCTATTTCTTATGGTATGGGTATACTATCTTGTTAATCATGAGGTTTCTCCTAACTGGTGGATCCTGGCAACTCCATTTTTATTAGTTCTGATGGCCCTTTTTGCACTTGGTGTTGGAATGATATTCTCTGCACTTACTACAAAATATAAAGATTTAAGTATGCTTTTAACATTCGGTATCAGCTTATATATGTATGCTACACCGGTTATTTATCCTGTATCAATGCTTCCGGGATATTTCAAAAAGTTAGCAAAATTTAATCCATTGACAGGTATTTTTGAATGCTTCAAATATGGCTGGCTGGGCGTGGGAGATTTTTCTCCGGTTATGCTGGTTGCCAGTACTGTGATTATCTTACTTCTTCTTATGGTTGGAGTTGTTACTTTTAACAAGGTTGAAAAAACCTTTATGGACACAGTATAAAAACTATAGCATTGGATATAAAAACACTTGAGTAAAAATTTAAATCACAAAAACATGTTAGCTTTAAAAGCAGAAAATATATCAAAACAATATCGTCTTGGAGAAGTGGGAACCGGGACTTTATCCCATGACCTCAACAGATTTTGGCATAAAGTAAGAGGTAAGGAAGATCCTTATCTAAAAATTGGTGAAGCCAATGACAGAACAACCAAAGGTGAATCTGATTATGTATGGTCCCTCCGTGATATCAATTTTGAGATTAACCAGGGAGATGCTGTGGGGATCATAGGGAGAAACGGAGCTGGAAAATCTACTCTTCTCAAACTTTTAAGTAAAGTAACAAAACCTACCACTGGAAAAATTTATACCAATGGAAGAATTGCATCTTTATTAGAAGTGGGAACCGGATTTCACCCGGAAATGACTGGTCGTGAGAATGTGTTCTTGAATGGCGCTATCCTTGGGATGACCAAAAAAGAAATCAAGCGTAAGTTTGATGAAATTGTAGATTTCTCAGGAGTTGAAAGATATATAGATACCCCTGTAAAAAGATATTCTTCCGGAATGTATGTGCGTCTTGCTTTTGCTGTTGCTGCTCACCTGGAATCTGAAATATTAGTCGTTGACGAAGTTTTAGCCGTAGGTGATGCTGAATTTCAGAAGAAATGTTTGGGGAAAATGGGAGATGTTACCAAAGGAGAAGGCCGAACTATTTTGTTTGTAAGTCATAATATGGCTGCTGTAAAAACCCTTTGTAACAACGGTATCTTATTAGAGAAAGGAATGGTAAAATATTCAGGGAATATCGATAAATGTGTAAGCTATTATCTCGGAAATTCCAAAGAAAATGAATATATAAAAACCTTTGATATTGGAAGCGAGAACGTAAGAATCCAAAGAGTTACCGTGAAAAACGCTGGCTCAGATGATTTTAAGAATTTATATGAAAACCAGGCAATAGAATTAATCACAGATATTAATGTTCTTTCAAATAATCCGGGAAGATATCATTTGACCTATGTTTTGAATAATGAACAGGGAGAACCTCTTTTTTCTCTTTCTCATTTTGAACAATTTGGACTAAAACCCGGACATAATAAAATAAAATGCACTTTCCCGGCAAAATATTTTCAGTCAGGTAACTATTATTTGAGTTTATACATTATTGAAGATGCTTTAAGAGCAGATTTTATTGAATCTGATATATTTACATTTATAGTTGAAGATACTCCAAGGGAACTAGGCGACTGGATGGGTCGTGAACCTGGATATATTCGCCCGACCTTCAACTGGACCTTAGATTAAAATTAAAAAGATGAAAGATTTATTACAAAAAATAGCCAACAAAGTAGGCTATACAATCATTAAGAACGACACTTATGATAGTATGGTCCAAAGAAGTAAAAAAGCAGCAGTTGCAAACGAGAAAAATGACCTGCTGAATAAATTTTATGCAACCCTGAAAGCATTAAACTTTCAGCCTAATTTTATTGTTGATATTGGGGCGAATACCGGAACATGGACAAGAGAGGCTTTAAAACAATTCCCTGACTCTTCCTATCTTCTTATAGAACCACAGGAAAGGCTTTCAGCAAATTTTCAAGACTTGCTGCAAAATCCTAAAATCAAATATTTACCTGTGGGAGTTGGAGATAAAAATGATATCTTAAAATTCACAATAGTTGATAGAGATGACAGTTGCTCTTTTATTTATTCAGAAGAGGAAGCTGCCAAAATGGGATATGAGCAAATTGAAGTTCCTATCAAAACTCTGAGTTCCATTATCAAGGAAAATAATCTTGATTATCCTGACATTGTAAAAATTGACGCTGAAGGACTGGACCTGGAAGTGATTGATGGTGCCTCCGATTTATTTGGAAAAACAGAAGTGTTTATGGTAGAAGCAGGCGTTCAGGTTAAAGTGTATAAAAACTCCTTATTGAGATTGGTCAACAAAATGGACGAAGCTGGATATGAGCTGTATGATATTACAGATTTAAACAGACCAATTGACATTCCTGTTTTATGGCTTGTAGAACTTGTCTTTGTAAAAAAAGGCGGTAAACTTACTCAATTTCCAATAAATCTATAATTATGATTCCTGTAACAAAACCTTTTCTTCCCCCGAAGGAAGAGTATGATGCATATTTAGAAGGTATCTGGAAAAGAAACTGGCTTACCAATATGGGACCACTGGCCAGTCAGCTTGAAATGGAACTTAAAGATCATCTTAAGTTACAGCATCTCCTTTTTGTCACTAACGGAACTGTTGCTATACAAATGGCGATAAAAGCGTTGGAAATTACAGGAGAGATCATTACGACTCCTTTCTCTTTTATTGCAACTACCAGTACTATCGTCTGGGAAGGATGTACGCCGGTTTTTGTAGATATTGACCCAAAAAGTTTATGTATAGATCCAAAGAAAATAGAGGAAGCTATCACAGAAAACACCCAGGCAATTCTTGCTACTCATGTTTATGGAAACCCTTGTGATGTGGATGCAATAGAAGCCATTGCTAAAAAGCATAATTTAAAAGTCATTTATGATGCAGCCCATGCTTTTGGAGTAAAAATAAATGGGAGATCTATTTTTGAATATGGAGATATTTCTACCTGTTCATTACATGCTACCAAACTTTATCATACTATCGAAGGTGGATTATTAGTTACCAAGAAACCTGAGCTTTTAAAAAAATTAGCCTCCATAAGGAATTTTGGAATTTCCGGGTATGATTCCTTTTCTGATCTGGGAATCAATGGGAAAAATTCAGAATTTCATGCGGCAATGGGATTAGCTAATCTAAAATATATCACCCAAATTCACGAAAAAAGAAAGGCTCTTTCAGAATTGTATGACGAAAAGCTTAAAACACTAAAGGCTGTAAAACCCCTATGGCATGCCAAGGCCACTGAGAATTACCCGTACTATCCTATTGTTTTAGAAAGTGAAGAACTTTTATTAAAATTAAAAAAAGAGATGGATAGCCATGAGGTATTCACACGCAGATACTTTTATCCAAGTTTAGCCTCAGCTTTACCTTATCTTCCAAAATTAGAATTACCTATTACTGAAGATATTTCTAAAAGATCTTTATGTCTTCCGCTTTACTATGATATGACTTTTGAAGAAGTTGAATTCATTTCAAGATTGATGCTAAGAATCCAAAATAATTAGTATGAAAACAGCAATAATGCAGCCCTATTTTATGCCCTATATAGGCTATTTAAGTCTTATTAAGCATTCTGATCTGTTTATTTTGTTTGATCCTGTACAATTCATCAGACATGGATGGATAGAAAGAAACAGAATCCTTAAGCAGAACGAGGGCTGGTTATATATACAGGTTCCGCTAGTAAAAAGTGGCAGAGACACTTTAATTAAGGAGTGTCTGATTGATAATTCTCAAGATTGGAAAGGTAAAATTCTGTCTCAGTTACAGATTTATAAAAAACAAGCTCCTTACTATTATAAAACAGTCCAGCTACTGAAGGAAATATTTGAAGGAGAATATGATACGATTACAGCATTGAATAAAGCTTCGCTGGAAAAAATATGTAATTATCTTGGTTTCCCGAAAGAACTTCCTGTATTCTCAGAAATGAATCTTGAAATAGAGGAACCCAATAGTCCGGATGAATGGGCTTTAAATATATGTAAAAAACTGGATGGAAAGATTCATTATATCAACCCTATCGGAGGGTTGGAATTTTTTGATACAGAAAAATATACAAATCAGCATATTGATATTTCATTTCAGAAAATGATTCCGGTTCATTATGACCAAAAAAGAACACCTTTTGAATACGGATTATCAATCATTGATGTTATGATGTTTAATTCGCCTGAAGAGATTAATAATATGTTAGATCAATTTGAGCTGGTCAATGAATAATAAAGCAATAGGAGGATATTTTGAACTTGAGCTGCCTGTTGGTAACTCAGATTTTGCAGGTAATAATTCTATTACTCTTAATTCTGCACGAAATTGCCTTGAGTATATTCTCCGTGCCCGGAAGAAGTCAAAAATTTATATTCCTTATTATACTTGTGATGTCATTTTAGAACCTATCCAAAAAATTAATCTTGAATATGAATTTTACGATGTGGATTCTAATCTGGAACCTCTGTTCGATTACTCAACGATAAAAGAGAGTGAAGTTTTTTTATATACCAACTATTTTGGGATTAAAGATCTTTTTATTCAAGAGTTAATCCACAAGATTCCCAATAATATCATTATTGATAATGCTCAGGCTCTGTTTGCTCCTGTAATAATGAATATTGATCAGTTCTACTCACCAAGAAAGTTTGTTGGGGTAGCTGATGGAGGATTTTTATACACTAATAAACATCTGAACATTGATTTTGAAAAAGATGAAAGTTACCAACGGATGAGCCATCTGTTGAAAAGAATAGATCTATCTGCAGAAGAAGGGTATTCTGATTTCAGTGAAAATGATAAATCTTTGGAAAATCAGCCCATTAAGACCATGTCTAATCTGACAAAAAAAATGTTAACAGGCATTGATTATGATTATATAAAAAAGCACAGAAAAGAAAATTTTCTTTTTTTACATGAAGCGTTAAAAGAAAAAAATAGTCTTCCTATTGAATTATCCAAAGAGTCTGTTCCCATGGTATATCCTTTCAGGACTCAGGATAAAAAACTTAAACAAAAGCTCATCAGTGAAAGAATTTACTGCGCCACTTATTGGCCAAATGTTTTAAACTGGTGTACGGAAGATAAGAACTCTCATATTTTAGCACAAGAAATAATAGCATTACCGATAGACCAGAGATATTCGGTTAATGAAATGAAAAAAATTTTAGAATGTATAATGTATTAATAAGACCACTTGTTAAAGAAGATGCATTGACTTCATACCAATGGAGAAATGATCCTGAAATCTGGAAATATACAGGTTCCAGACCAGATATTACAATAACGAAGGAAATAGAATCCGAGTGGATTGAAAAAGTACTGCAGGATGATACCAGTAAAAGATTTGCTATTGTATGCAATGAAGAATATATTGGAAATGTACAGCTTACTAATATTGATAAGTATTCTGCTGAGTTTCATATTTTCATTGGTAAAAAAGAATTTTGGGGAAAAGGGATTTCTCAATTGGCAACATACCAAATATTATACTTTGCTAAAGAGGTTTTAAAACTAGAAGAGGTTTATCTGTCTGTAAAATCAGAAAATATTGCTGCTGTAAAATCTTATCAAAAAAATAATTTTGTTATTAAAGAACAAACTGAAGGAGAGATTACCATGTCAGTAGTATTATCTGAGCTTCCCAATACCGTTGTAAGTATATTTATGATGATATATAATCATGGGAAATACCTGAAAGAATGTCTTGATAATATCCTATTGCAAAAAACAAATTTCAACTACGATATTGTAATAGGTGAAGATTGTTCTCAGGATAATTCCAGAGAAATATTACTTACTTATCAAAAGCTATATCCCGGAAAGTTTAAACTTCTGCTCCATCCTCAAAATATCGGAGCCATGAAGAATCAAAATGAAACATTTAAAAACTGTACGGGTAAATATATCGCAATTTGTGAAGGTGATGATTACTGGACAGATCCACTAAAACTTCAAAAACAAGTAGATTTTTTAGAGGAAAATAAAGATTGTGTCCTATGTTTTCACAAAGTGAAAATAGTAAAACCAACAGGTGAACTCGTAGATGATTTCATCACTAAGGTTCCTGAAAATTTTGAGTTAAGAGAAACATTAGCAAAAAAACTAAATTATATACATACTCCTTCAGTTCTTTTCAGAAATGTAATACAAACAGAAGTGGATGCCATGGAGTTTAAAAACTCGCCTATTGGAGATTATTTCCTCTATATGATGTTGACAAAATATGGAAAAATAGGATATCTAGAAGATTCTATGGCAGTGTACAGATATGGTGTGGGTATATTTAGTTCTTTAAACAGGCTTAAACACATCAAGGTCAATATATTATTGTTTACTAATCTCTATTCTTATGAAAAAGACCCTGTAATAAAAGAGATTTTTTACCAACATCTTCAGGATGCCCTTTCATTAGTAGATGAAGAATTTCAGAAAAGTGATAGAATTCTTAATTCAAGAAGACATAAATTAGTTGAAAAGATATATAGGTTTTTGAAAAAATAAAAAGTTTCATCTAAACTAATAAATCTATATTTATATAAAAGAAACCGTAAATGTTACAGGATCTTCAAAATAAACTTGCCATCATAATTCCTTACTACAAGATAGATTTTTTTGAAAAAACTATCCAGTCTCTTGTTGCTCAAACCAATAAGGACTTTACATTGTACATTGGAAATGATGCAAGCCCCAATAATCCTCTACCTATTCTCACTCAATACCTCAATCCTGAAGAGTACCATTACTTTGATTATAAAGAAAACGTAGGCGGCAAAAATTTAGCTTTGCAGTGGGAAAGAGTACTGGAAAATATACATGAAGACTGGTTTCTTATTTTAGGCGATGATGATACCATTTCAGAAAATTTTGTTGATGAATTCTATAAAAACCTTAAGACTGTAGAAGAAAATAAGATCAATGTGATCAAATATTCTCAGGCATTAATTGATGAGAATGACCAAATTCTCACTTCTTTTACAACATATAAACCTATAGAATCTTCAACCAACTTATGGCTTCAAAAACTTTATGACGGGCATCGTTCAAGTTTGTCAGAGCATATTTTCAGAAGAATTTCATATCAAAAATATAAATTTAAAGAACTTCCTTTAGCCTGGCATACGGATGATTTAGCAGTATTGGAATTTTCTGATTTCGGATCAGTTTATTTTATTAATCATGCTCAAACATTTGTACGGATCTCCTCAGCAAGTATTTCCGGAGATGTAGAAAATACCACTTATCAGGAACAGAAAACAGACGCCAGATATCAGTTTTTTGGATATCTGATAACGGCTTATTATGATAAATTCCCTGTAGAGACGCTGAAAAAATTAATCAATGTGCACCTGCATTTTTGCTGGCAGCATAAAAAGAAATTGAATATTGATCTGTATAAGCTTTACTATTATTTAAAAAGCTACAAACAGCTGTTGGGAGTTCCGCGGAAAAAGTATTTGTTGCTGAAAAATCATAATCCTGTATGGGACCTGCAACATTATACTGCAAAACTCCATAAAGTAAAAAATAAATATCTGTACCAGTATCTTATTCGGTATGATCAACATGTAAAATCCCAGAGACAAAATCCTTTAAGTATTCCTGTGATTATCATTAATTTTAATCAGTTACATTATCTGAAACAGTTAATAAGCTTTTTACAGGAAAGAAAATTTGAGAATATTGTTATTATAGACAATAAGTCGGATTACCCTCCGCTTCTTGACTATTATCAGTCTATTGATAAAACAGTAACAATAGAAAGAATGAACGGAAATTTCGGACATAAAGTTTTTTTTGACCACAAAGATTTACAGGAAAAATATGGTAATGGCTATTTTATATTAACTGATCCTGATATTGTTCCCAATAAAGAACTCCCTCAAAACTTTATGACGGAAATGATCTCTAAGATGGATAAATATTATAATACCATAACCAAGGTGGGATTTGCTTTGGATATAGAAACCATTCCTGATTATTTTCCATTAAAATCCAAAGTAATTAAATGGGAAAGTAACTTCTGGACGAACAAACTGGAAGACGAGGTATATTCTGCACTTGTAGATACAACCTTTGCCCTGTACAAACCTTATTATCCAATAAAATTCAACAATTTACCCTTTTTAGAAGGAATAAGAATGGGTGGTAATTACACTGCTTTACATGGTGGTTGGTATATGGATCCTCAAAATTATACAGAAGAATATCTGCACTACATCCAATCGGTGGATAAATCAAGTTCGTGGAAACTGGATGCAAAAGGAGGACATGACAATAAAGGAATCGCAAAATATGAATAACAAGGTCACTTAAAAAGTCTTTATAAGAAAATTGTAACACAAACGCTGATAATGATTATAGGAAATGGGCTTATCGCCAACTCATTAAAAAAAATTGATTCAGAAGAGTATTTATTCTTTGCCTCAGGAGTATCCAATTCATTGGAAACAAGAACTTCTGAGTTCGAGAGAGAACTGTCTCTTTTGAAGACAGTCTCCGCAGAAAACAAGGAAAAGAAATTAATTTACTTTTCTACGCTCAGTATTCATGATCAATCCAAACAAAACAGTCAGTATGTGATTCATAAAAAAGGAATTGAAGATTATATTGAAAATAATATTGAAAATTACCTGATATTGAGAATAGGAAATATTGTAGGAAAAGGAGGAAACCCCAACACTCTTTTCAACTTCCTGAAAACTCAGATTTTTAATGACTGTAAATTCCCAATACATCTGAAAGCAAGAAGAATACTTTTAGACATTGATGATATTCCAAAATTTATAACGCCCCATTGTCTGAATACCCATAATAAAGTAATCAATTTTTCTTATCCCTATTATTACGATCTCAAGGAAATCGTAAGTGCCATTGAAAAAGAAATCCATAAAAAAGGGAGGTATTCAGAATCTGATGAAGGAGATTTTTATAAAATAGATTTTGATAAAGAAATTATTAGTTTTTTCTCCACAATAAGCCCAGAGGATTATTTAAAAAATCTAACCCAAAAATACATTTAAAATGGCGAATATATATGTTATTATTGTTACTTACAATGCCATGAAATGGGCAGAAAGATGTTTCAGCAGCTTAAGAAACTCTTCTGTTCCGGTACAATGTATTACGATAGACAATGGTTCTACAGATGGAACCCAGGAATATATAAAAACCCACTTTCCGGAAGTAGATTTTATACAGTCTCCGGAAAATCTTGGTTTTGGAAAAGCCAACAATCTGGGAATAGAAAAAGCCCATAAACAAGGAGCTGATTTTTTTTATCTGATGAATCAGGATGCCTGGATTTATCCGGACAGTCTTCAAAAAGTTTTGGACGTGTACAATAACTATCCGGACAATAAACAGATTGGAATTCTAAGCCCAATGCACCTTGACGGAAGTGAAAAAAAACTGGATCTTCACTTTGAAAATTATTTAGCCAAAGACTTACGAAACAACAGAATGCTTTCAGACATCTATTTTGATGAAGTAAAAGCATACTATGAAATTGGTTTTGTAAATGCGGCTCATTGGTGCATTCCAAGAGCAATTATCGAAAAAATAGGAGGTTTCAATCCTTATTTTTTCCATGGCGCTGAAGACTATGAATACGTTAACCGTGTCACTTATTTCGGACTTAAAATAGTGGTATGCTCCCAAAGTAAAGTGGTACATGATACTGTACAGTCCTTTTATAAGCAGGAGCCCAAGGACAAAGCAGAATTATTGAAAAATAAAAGGCTTTCTATGATTATGCAGCGGGAAACGAAATATCTTGATCCCAATTATCATTATGACACCAAAAGAGAAAAAAAGGCACTCTTTTCTTTTGCTTTGAAAATGGGAGCTAAGGGAAATATTAGTGAATATAAATTTTATATGGAACAATATAAATATTTCTCAGGGAAATTTAATGAGATCGAAAGAGCCAGAAAAACAGCAATGACGGGTCTGCATCCGTTCCTGAATCTTTAAATAAGAATGAATATGGAAAAACTACCCATAAGCATCTGCATTCTTTCCTGGAAAACAGGAAAAACACTGAAAAATACGCTGAAATCATATAAAAAGTATGGACTTCTGGATATGATTGATGATATTGTTATTCTTTTTCAGGAGGTAAGTGAGTCAGATAAAAAGCTGGCAGATCAATATAAAGTAAGATATATAGGACTAAAGGATAATATAGGTATCGGAAAAGGAATGAAAATGCTGGCAGAAAATGCGGCCTGTGAAAATATTCTTTTCCTGGAACATGACTTTGAGCTTGTCGAAGATCAAAAAATCGTATTTTCTCGGCTTAAAAGTGGTCTTGAGATGCTGAACAACGGCTTTGACGTAGTCCGTTACAGAAGTAGAAAAACACCCGGTTACCCTCTGATTTCAATCAGGCACAAAGGAAATGAGCTAAATTATTATGATGACTGGCATGAGTGTACTTCACCTCATCTTCTGGAATCTTTGCACTGGCTTGATCCTGCCTCAGAATTTCCGGATAAAATTCAAAAGCAAGGTGAGTACTTTGTGACCACTTCACGCTGGGCCAACTGGACCAATAATCCTTATCTTGTAAGAAAAAGTTTTTTACTGGAAACCATTATTCCTTTTTCAGGAGAGACGGTCTCTCTGGAAAGAAATATCGCAGCCTGGTGGGTAAAGCAAAACTTCAGGATTGCACAAGGCGAAGGACTTTTTAAACATAATGATCTTACCAAATATGCAAAAAAAACGATTATTCAGAAGATCATAGGAAGACTGAAAAACAAACTTAAATAACACTTTTAAGATGAAAATTCTTTTTCATGAAGATGAACTCAATTACAGAGGGACTTCCATCGCAGTATACGATTACGCAGATTTTAATGAAAAATATCTGGGGAACGAATCTATCATTGTATATAACAAAAATGCAAAGACCAATCACCCGTTGGGCATTGAAAAATTTGAAAAAAGATTCCGGGTACATGGCTATTCAGATTTCAGTGAAGTAGATCAGCTTATCCGTGAAGATAATATAGATCTTTTTTATGCCATCAAAAACGGGAATATCGATGGGATAGATACTAAGGAGTGTAAATCCGCAATACACAGTGTTTTCAAACATTTTGAACCGCATGGAGATGTATATGCATATGTTTCCGAATGGCTGAGCCAGGAAATGACCGGTTCAAAATATCCTTATGTTCCTCATATGGTTAATTTTGAGTCACAGACCCACGAGGATTTGAGAGCAGAATTTAATATTCCTCCAAAAGCAAAAGTATTTGGATATTATGGTGGACATATCAGCTTTAACATTCTTTTTGCTCAAAAAACGATTGAGGAGATCGCTTCAAAATACAAGGATATCTATTTCATTTTTATGGGAGTAGATCCTTTCATCAAGAAAAAATGGTGGAAATCGGTTCCTTCTAATATTATATTTCTTCCGCCAAGTTCGGACATTATCATGAAACAGAAATTCATCAATACGTGCAGCGCATTACTTCATGCCCGTGAAAGAGGAGAAACTTTCGGAATTACCGTGGCTGAATTTGCCATTATGGGAAAACCTGTGATTGCTTTTGCCAACCCTCCAGAAAAAGCCCACATTACTCATTTACAGGATAAAGCATATTATTATAATGATAGTAAAGAGCTAAAGTCCATTATCCTGGATGCAGACCTCACTTTATCTGCAAAAGAACTCTATGAAAAATTTCTCCCTCATCCGGTAATGGATACATTTAAAAAGGTTTTTATTGATTAAAGAATATTTTTTATCCCATTTAAAACCAGCTAGCAAATAATTATGAAAACGAAAATCATCAATTATATAATAGGATTGATCTTTCTCATTTACTACTGTATCTGTATTTCCAACAGTTACATTCAGCTCGTTTTTCATAAAAACGGTTGGTATCTTGGTGAATGGCTTATTAGCTATCAGGATGGAGGGTTCAAGCGAAGAGGACTTTTAGGAACTCTGTTTATTGTCCTCAACGAACTTACCAATATCAAGCTCGAATTCCTTGTATTTGCATTTGTATCTATAGTCTATGCTGTCTTTTTCACGCTGTTGATCCAATTGTTCATGCAGAAGAAAAATACGCTGCTCACCATAAGTATTGTACTGCTTCCTGCAGGAATGGGAATGGTCTTGAAAGATCCTACCATTATTGCAAAAAAGGAGATCATCATTTTCCTGTTGTATTTGATTTATTTTTTAAGGCTTGAAAGTAAAAAGACAGTAAAAGATATTGCAGTCAGTTTTTTTATTATTCTCGCAATCCTGAATCATGAAGCAGCTTTCTTTTATATCCCATTTGTAAGCTTTACCTATTTTGTTAAAGACAATTCTCCCTCTTTTATAAAGATAAAAAAAATAATACTTTACCATTTAGCACCTGCAGTTGTTACGATGTTACTGTTGTATAAATTCGGATACAGCATAAGTACCCCACACTCTATCCAATTTCTACAGGAACATGGACTGACATTGGTTCTTAAAGGGATTTACGGCTATGATCCTAATTATAATGTACTGAAATTTTATAAAGCTCATTCATATGGTTATTTTACCTACCTCATCAGTTTATTTTTTGCAACAATAACATATTATATTTATTGCAGATCAAACGAAATAAGCATCAGCAAAAAGTTTCTGGTTGTACAGGCTATTTTCCTTATCCCATTATTTTATGTGGCTTACGATTGGGGAAGATGGATCAATATTTTCTTTACCCTATTAACGATCTTTATTGCTGGCGAACCACAATTGGTTAGTACTTTTAAAAAAAATATTACAGCACTCGTATTGATTCTGTTTAATTCATTATGGAAAATGCTCCTTTTTACAGCAGGCTTCCTTACCTTCCCGGCCGTTGACACCATTATAAAAAAACTGTATTACTTTATTTATTTTAAACTTTTTTAAAATAAAAACACAACCCTTGTTTAAAGAACGAGCATGAAAACGAAAATAATTAATTATATCCTTGGTTTAACATTTAGCCTTTACTACTTTGTAAGTATTACAACTTCTTATACCCTTATCATAGTAAAAAAAGGAGGTTGGTGTTTCGGAGACTGGATCATCAATTATCAGGATGGAGGATTCAAACGAAGAGGTCTTTTCGGAACTCTGTTTATGTGGATCAATGAACTCACCCATATTAAGCTTGAGTATATTGTATTCGCATTTGTAGCTGTACTTTATACTGCCATTTTTTATCTTTTGTTCAAACTCTTTTGGAATGAAAAGAACAATCTTCTTGTCATCGCTTTACTTCTGCTTCCGGTAGGTTTTGGAATGATGGTAAAAGATCCTAATATTGCTACAAGAAAAGAGATGCTGTTTTTTTTCCTGTACCTTCTCTACCTCTTATGTCTGCGGTCAAAGGTTATTATTAAAGATATCACCATCACTGTTTTTATCATTATTGCCCTTTTAACCCATGAGGCAGCTTACTTTTATTTGCCATTTGTAGGATTAGCCTATTTCATGAAAAATGAGGGTTCTTCGTCTGATAAACTCAAAAAAATACTGTTTTATCAGTTTATTCCTGCCACCATCATCATGGTTTTTCTTTATAAATTTGGAATCAGTTTAAGGACAGAAAATACAATACCTTTCTTTAAAGCTCATGGATTGGTACTTGAGGAAATGGGAATTTTTGATTACGACCCCAATTATGACGTTCTGGGATATTATCAATCTCACTCTTATGATTATCAAACCTACGGAATAAGCATATTATTAGGTGCGTTGACAGTCTATATATATTGCAAATTCAATAGAATTAAGATCAATACCCTATTCCTGATTATACAGATTCTTTTTTTGATTCCATTGTTCTATCTGGCCGTAGATTGGGGAAGATGGGTGAATATATTTTTCTCACTCTTGACTATATTTATTATAACAGAACAAAGAGCGGTTCTAAGCAAAAAACAGGAAGTTATTGCTGTGATATTAATTTTATTTAATCTTTCCTGGAGAATGATGCTGATGACTCAGGGATTCTTAACTTTCCCTCAGTTTGATGCGTTTCTTAAGCAAATCTACTATTTTTTGTATTTTAGAATCACCAATTTGTTTTAGAACCTGGGAAACTCATTAAGCCCAATAAAAATATTAAAATAAAAAATGCCTGAGATTCATATTATCATTGTTACCTATAATGCCATGAAATGGGCAGAGCGGTGCTTTACCAGTCTAAGAACATCATCTGTCCCTGTAAAGTGCTTCGTCATAGACAACGGATCTACAGATGGAACTCAGGAATATATAAAAACTCATTTCCCGGAAGTAGATTTCACTCAATCTGAAACCAATCTTGGATTTGGAAAAGCCAACAATATAGGTATTGAAAAAGCCTATAAAAATGGGGCTGATTTCTTCTATCTGATGAATCAGGATGCATGGCTTTATGAAAACAGTATGGAAAAGATGCTGGAAGTCTATAACAGCCATCCCAACAAAGACGAAATTGGTATTATAAGCCCTATTCATATAGACGGTTCAGAGAAATACCTTGATATTTTCCTGGATCAGTATATTGCTAAGAATTATGAAAAGACAAGAATGATTTCGGATTTGTATTTTCAAACATTAAAACCTTACTATGAGATTCATTTTGTCAATGCTGCTCATTGGCTGTTACCAAAGAAAACAGTAGAAACCATAGGAGGATTTAATCCTTATTTTTTCCATTATGGAGAAGATGATGAATATGTTAACAGAGTCCATTTTCATCAAAAGAAAGTCTTACTGGTCCCGGGAAGTAAAGTGGTTCATGATGGAGTACAGCTTCTCCATAAAATAGACTTCACCAAATACGAAGATGTTCGTGTAGAGATCAACACACTGAACCCGAGTTTTCCAAATGGCTTGCTATCAGAAAAGAAATCACTGAAACAAAGTATGTTTAAAAACTTTATAACAGGAAATTTCAGCAAGTACAAAGAATTGTCTCAGAAGTATCAAAAAATTGCAAGAGACAGTGAAAAATTAACCAGCTTACGAAGTCAATTGATTCAATCAGGTCCTACTTTTCTCAATCTGTCGTAAATTAGCTGTACAAAAAGTGAAAATTAATGATGAAAAATAAAATATTATGTGTGGAATAGCGGGAATTATAAGCAGGAATGCCAGGAATTACCAGGAGGAAATTCGAAAGATGACAGATTCATTGGTTCACCGTGGTCCGGATTCTTCTCACTATGAATTTTATGAAAATGCCGCACTGGGTCACCGTCGACTTTCCATTATAGATCTTTCTGACAATGGAAAGCAACCCATGTTCTCCAATACTAAAAATGAATGTATTGTCCTCAATGGGGAAATATATGGCTATCAGGACATCAAAAGACAATATGCAGAATACCCTTATCATGGAGGTTCTGATACTGAAGTTATTCTTGCCATGTACCAGAGAAAACAGGAAAATCTCATCCATGATCTTCCGGGAATGTTTGCATTTGCTATTTGGGACGAGCAGAAGCAACAGTTATTTTGTGCAAGAGACCGTTTTGGAGAAAAACCTTTTTATTATGCCATTGGTAACAATAATGAGTTTATTTTTGCATCAGAAATCAAAGCCATTTTAGCTTCAGGACTTATACAGCCTAAAGTAAGCTCCCAGGCACTCTCTCACTATCTCCAATATGGATATGTAAGCTCTCATCAGAGTATTTACAGCAATATATATACGCTTCCACCCGCTCACCAGCTGATCTGGAAAGATGGGCAGTTTAAAGTTTCCCGTTATTATAGCTTACCTGCAAAAGACAGGGTAATTAGTCTTTCCGACGCTAACGAAGAATTTCTGTACCTGTTGAAAAATGCGGTAAAAAAACAGCTGATTGCAGATGTAGAAGTAGGAAGTTTCCTGAGTGGAGGATTAGATTCTTCATCCGTTGTTGCTTTAGTAGATGAGTTTTTACCTCATCAAACCACCATCAGCTTCGGATATGATCACAAAGACAATGAGCTCAAATATGCCAAGGAAATTGCCGAAAAGTACAAAACCAATCATATTGAGGTTCATGAGAAGAAATCTGATCTTGTTACCTCACTTTTAAAAATATCTCCATTTTTTGATGAACCTTTTGCAGACGCTTCCTTTATTCCTCACTATGAAATATGCCGAGCAGCCAAAAAGAATCTTACGGTTGTATTATCCGGTGATGTAGGAGATGAGTTATTCGGTGGATATCATTTCTATACCGTTGAAAATAAATTAAAGAAACATTTCAGCTATAAGAATATTATTGCTCAGTTTGGGTTAAAACTATATCAGCAAATAAAGCCTACATCATTCCTTACCCGTAAAAATATGGAGTTTTCATCCATTATGGATTTCCACCTGAATGATGTAAGAAATGCCTTCAATAAAAAAGAGCGCGATCTTCTCGGAGTTTCTTCAGATGAACCGCAAACTTATAGTTTTACTCCTAATCCGGATTCGCTGAACGATATTATGAGGATAGATTTGGAAAATTATGTTCCAGCTAATATGATGGTGAAATCTGACCGAATGGCAATGGCTAATTCTTTAGAAGTGAGAACTCCATTTCTGGATCTGGACTTTGCTGAATTTTGCATCCAATTGCCGGATCAGCTGAAACTTAATGACAGCAATGATAAAATTATTCTTCGTGAAGCAATGGGGTCTTATTGGACAGAAACCATCAGATCACGCCATAAACAAGGGTTTGGCCTTGGAGTAAAAAATTGGTTTGCAGAAGAAAACCTGATGAATTTTTCAAATGACCTGCTAAAAGATCCGAATCATAAAGTGTTTAATTTCATTGATTTTAAAGCCGCTCAGAATTTCCTTGACAAGGATGAAAGACATTGGAATCTTTTACAGCTTGCATTATGGGCTGATAATAATAAATCTGTTTTGTAATGCTTGAAATATCTGTTATCATTCCTGTATACAATGCTGCGGAATTCCTTGAAAAAGCAGTTCGGTCTGCTGTTCAGTTTGAAGAAGTAAAAGAGGTCATCTTAATTGAGGATAAATCCACAGATGACTCTTTGAAAATCTGTGAGCGGCTCAGTACTGATATTCCAAAAGTAAAATTATTTCAACATGCAGATAAAGGAAACCATGGTGCTGGAGCCGCAAGAAATCTGGGGATAGAAAAAGCTACCCGGGATTTTATAGCATTTCTGGATGCCGACGATTATTATCTTCCCAATCGGTTTGATGCTGAAAAAGAACTTTTCATAAACCCAAAGGTAGATGGGGTTTTCAATGCTATTGGGACGGAATATCTTACTGAGAAAGGAAAAGAAGAATTTCAGTCTAAATTTAAAGAAGTATCTCTGAGTACAGTTAATTATCCTGCAGAAGGAGAAGAAGTATTTAAAGGACTCTTAAGTTTAACAACTAAAACTTTCGGTACATCTTTTCACCTCAACTCACTTACGATACGAAAGGCTTCTTTAGAACCTCATCATCTACGTTTCAATAAGGATCTTCGGGTACATCAGGATTCAGACTTTATTATCAAACTGGCCTACCACTGTCATTTAAAAACAGGGAATATAACAGAAGCTGTTGCCATGAGAGGCGTTCATGATAACAACAGAATCACTAAAATTGTAAAATATTCGCCACAATATAATCAGAGACAATTTCTTTTATGGCAATCCCTTAATCAATGGGCTATTTCCAATCATATACCATCAGAATCCGGAAAAAGAATTTATTTACTGTATAAATCATTTGATCTATCTTTAAAGAAAGGGTTTATCAAATACTATACAATTTTAGAAGAAGCCCTTAAAAACCCTGAAATATTAAAGACTAAATACCGTTTCACTTACTACAACAGATGAACATGAAGATCTCTGTAATTATTCCTGTATACAACGCAGAAAAATATATATCGAAAGCTGTAGAATCTGCCTTACAACTCGATGAAGTGTATGAAATCATTTTGATAGAAGATAAATCTCCGGATCATTCGCTTCAGCGATGCAAGGAACTGGCTCAAAAACATAATCAGGTAAAACTTTTCCAACACCCTGACCTGGGAAATCATGGAGCCGGAGCCAGCAGAAACCTAGGAATAGAAAAAGCTGCTGGCGAATTCATCGCATTTCTGGATGCCGATGATTATTTCCTTCCCAACCGGTTTGATGCTGAAAAAGAACTTTTTAAGGATCCAAAAATAGATGGCGTTTTTAATGCTATTGGTACGGAATACCTTACTGAGAAAGGAAAAGAAGAATTCATGTCCAATATCAATGATAGTGAATTGCTCACCGTTAATTATCCCGCAGAAGGACATGAAGTATTCAGAGGATTACTTGGACTTACTTCCAAAGCTTTTGGTTCGTTCTTCACTTTAGATGCCCTTACCGTCAGAAGGCATTCACTTGAATCTAAAAAATTAAGATTTAATGAAGCGCTCCGTCTTCACCAGGATTCAGATTTTATTATCAAACTTGCCCATCAATGTTATCTGAAATCCGGGATTATAGATATTCCTGTCGCCATGAGAGGAATGCATGATGATAACAGAATCACCAAAATAGTAAGGTATTCTCTACAATATAACCAACGACAATTCCTGTTCTGGAATTCCCTTTACGATTGGTCTAATACCTTGCCTCTTGAAACAGATGTAGCGCAGCATATTTATCTTCAGAAAAAAGCATTCGAACTTTCTGGAAAAAAAGGGGTTTCAAAAACAATAGGATTACTGGCAGCTATTTTTAAAAATCCGAATATATTAAGAACAAAATATAGATTTACATATTCGCATTCATAATAATTTATTGTAAGGTTTTCAAGCATTCTGCGATCAAATAAGAAAAAAAACAGTGTTAATAATTCCCAATATTGAGGAATTATCATCCTATTTTCACCTCAAAAAAATATTTTTTTCACTTAAAAACATAGCTGCACCTGCTTCTATCACGTATACATCCTATTTTACAGAAAAATTGGGTTTTTAATAACCTTAAAATAAAATTAAAAGCTTAAATTTCGAATTCAAAAGGTACTAAATAAAACGCAATTGCAATTCTAAATTTATTGTAAAAAGGAGAAGAAATGAGGATCTCAGTAGTTATTCCCGTTTATAATGCAGAAAAGTATGTTTCCCAGGCAGTAGAATCTGTTCTTCAGTTTGATGAAGTTCATGAAATCATTCTGATTGAAGATAAGTCCCCGGACAATGCATTACAAATATGTCAGCAGCTCGCCGAAAAACATGAAAGAGTAAAACTTTACCAGCATCCTGATAAGGAAAATCATGGTGCCGGCCCAAGCAGGAACTTGGGCATAGAAAAATCAACCGGAGAATTTGTTGCTTTTCTCGATGCAGACGACTATTTCCTACCCAATAGATTCGATGCTGAAAAAGAACTGTTCAAAGATCCAAAAATAGAGGGAGTGTATGGAGCTCTTGGGGTTCATTACTATTCTGCCAAAGCAAAAGAGCAGTATTATCAATTATTCGAAGACAAACTGACCACGGTCTATAAAAAGTACGACCCCAAAGATGTTTTCCCCGGACAACTTCATATGCTGGGAAGCTTTGGTCTCTTCAGTATTGATACTTTAACGGTACGTAGGGAGGCTTTAATGAATAAAGTAAAAACTTTATTCAAACCTCATTTAAGACTTCATGAAGACACAGAATTTCTCTTCCGTCTTTCTTATTATCTTGATCTCTATCCTGGAATTCTCGACAAAGCTATAGCGATAAGAGGAGTACATGAAAATAACAGGATAACAAAGGTGGATCTTCGTCTCATAGATCCAGCAGTCTCCAGGGCTATTCTTTGGAAAGAAGTCAATCTTTGGTCCCACACTGAAAATGATATTTCAGAAGAAGTCAGGATCCATATCAAAAGGATGCACCGCAGTTTTGAGATTGCAAAAGCTCCTTTATTAAAAAAATGGGGAATGATTATAAAATATTTATTTACCGATTATAAAAGTATAAGGTCCGGATTATACAATATCAATTTCCGACATTCACTAATCTCTTAAAAATAAAAACCATACATTTACAGCTTACATTAAAACACAAAATCAAAAAAAGGATTGCGTTACAAATTCTCTGTTAAAATCATCTGAACCCTCTGTTGTTCGGCAGACTTTTTGAATCAACAACTCAATAGACAACCTATCTGTTTTTTTATAAAAAAAATCGGACATAAGTCTTTATAATTGATTATCTTGCAACGCTTTTCCGCACACAAATGATATAAAAAATTAAGTTGGCAAAAAAATGAAAATTTCAGTAATTATTCCTGTTTACAATGCTGAGAAATATGTTTCTCAGGCTGTGGAATCTGCTTTGCAGTTTGATGAAGTATATGAAATCATTTTAATAGAAGACCAATCTCCGGATAATGCACTGGAGGTATGTGAACATCTTGCCAAAAAATACGACAGGGTAAAACTTTACCAGCATCCGGACAAAAGAAATCATGGCGCTGGCCCAACCAGAAATCTGGGAATAGAAAAGTCCACCGGAGATTTTATTGCTTTCCTGGATGCAGATGATTATTTCCTTCCCAATAGATTTGACGCTGAAAAAGAACTTTTTAAACAGCCTGAAGTAGAAGGTGTCTATGGTGCACTTGGGGTTCATTATTATACAGAAAAAGCAAAAGAACAATATTATTCTTTATTTGGAGATCGATTAACTACTGTTTACAAAAGACATGATCCTAAAGATGTCTTCCCTGGACAAACCTATATGCTGGGGAGCTTTGGACTCTTCAGTATAGATGCATTAACGATCCGCAGGGATTCTTTAATGAAAAAAATGAAACCTCTATTTAAAGCAACTTTAAGGCTTCACCAGGACACAGAGTTCTTGTTGAGACTATCTTACTATCTTAATCTCTATCCCGGATCTATAGACAAAGCCATTGCTATACGGGGTGTACATGAAGACAATAGGATTACACAGGTAGATTCCAAAAAAGTAAATCCGGCAACTACCCGCGTTCTTTTATGGAAAGAAGTGGATGCATGGGCCAAAAATGAAACGACTCTTCCTGAACATATCAAGCTTCATATTAATAGAATGTACCGCAGTTTTCAGATTGCCAATTCCCCTAAGCCAAAAAGATGGCAAATGATCCTGAAATATCTTGTAACAGATTATAAGAGTATACGATCCGGTATTTATAACATTAATTTCAGAAATAATCTCTTCTAATTCTATACAATCTTTAAAAGAGATTACCTGCCTCTACTCATCATGATGGAGTCTCCTATTCGGGCAGTAATTTTACGACTTGATTCTTTATACAAATGGTTTCCATCCGTATAATCATATTCAGCATAATTTCCTGAAAAGTCAAAAAACGTTACATTCTGCTTTTTTGCTATATCCTTCAAAAGCTTATTAAAATAAGGATATTTTTTACTCTCTATAGCGGTAAGACTTTTCGATGTAGGAAGCCGGACCAGATATACCCTACCCTTCGTCCTTAGGTAATTAATCATTTCATTAATCGCTCTGAGACGTTCCGGTGAAAGTTCTACGGAATTGGCCAGCTCCTTATAAAACTGTTCCTTTCTATTCGTCCTTACGGCAACAGAATCAGCATGCATATTGATGTTTACTTCCAGCCAGCCGTCATCATGAAGAAAAGTATTGGATTTCCCTGCCTCTGCCCTTTCTGTATAAATCTTAAACCAGCTTCTGGTATAATGCTTCAGCAGATATTCATAATTAGGAGACCTGTCATAAAAATACATATCATTTAATGGAGAATGTTCTTCAGGAAAGTCTTTTTCCTTTTTGACCCCTTTATCCAATGATAGATTCCAGGGACTCACCGTCAGGATAAAAATTCCATTTTTAGTTTCAGGGTCTAATTTTCTTTTTAAAGCTTTAAAATAAATCTGCCCATAGGGTGACTCTACAATATTCAAAGAAAAATTATCAAAATTTGCAGAAAGTTTACTTTTTAAAACACCGGGAACTACACCCTGAGATCCACGGGAATCTCCTAGTATCATATTCTGAGGCTTTTTAACTGCAAAATGCATATAATTATCATCCGTATTGCCGTCCGCATAAGATCCAAGGATTACCAATACAATAAATACGGCAACACAATAAGGCACTATTTTAATTAAAAACTTCTTCATGCTAAAACTGAAAATAAATAAATTCATTATTCCCGAAGTTGGCATAACGGAGAATGATATAAATAACAACCAGATAGAAAATACGCCTTACCCAGGGGCTGAATCTTTTAATTTCCAATCCGTGGAACCTTTCCCTGTTGATCCATTCAATCATCATCATAAATCCAATCAGTCCCAATACTTTAAATGGTAATGCATGCGGAACAGACAACAATTCACGACTAAAAATTCTACCGATATAATGAATTGCCTGAGTCACAGACCCTGCTCTGAAAAAGATCCATGCCAGGCACGTAATCAGAAAGGTAATCAGAATTTGGAAACATTCCCTAAAGGATGGTAAAAATTTCCCCTGAGCTGCCACTTCCATATTCTGACGGTTTTTATTCATAATGAGTAAAGGCATAAAATACAGTGCATTCAGGCCACCCCAGATCATAAACGTCCAGTTGGCACCATGCCAGAATCCTGAAACCAGGAAAATAATAAATGTGTTTCTGATCTTCATCCAAAGACCTCCTTTGCTTCCTCCTAATGGAATATACAGATAGTCCCTGAACCACGAGGAAAGCGAAATATGCCACCTTCTCCAGAATTCTGCAATATCCCTGGAGAAATAAGGAAAGGCAAAATTTTTCAACAATTCAATTCCAAATAACCTGGAAACCCCCAAGGCAATATCTGAATATCCGGAGAAATCCCCATAGATCTGAAAAGCAAATAATACAGCTCCTATTACAAGATTACCAGGGCTTTCCGTTTGATAATTGTTAAATATCTCATTCACCAGCGGCGCGCAATTATCAGCAATGACCATCTTTTTGAAAAATCCCCAAAGAATTTGTCGCATCCCATCCACCGCTTGTTCATAGTTAAAAACTCTCTCCCGCTGTATCTGAGGCAAGAGGTGGGTCGCTCTTTCTATAGGACCAGCTACAAGAAGGGGAAAATAACTTACAAAAACAGCATAGTCAGTAAAGCTTCTTTCAGCTTTTATCCTTTTTTTATAGACGTCAATTACATAAGACAGGCCATGAAAGGTATAAAATGAAATTCCTACCGGAAGTATAATATTGAGTAACCAGACATTGACCTTAAAGCCAAAACCGCCAAGAAGTTCTGCAAAACTATCAACAAAGAAATTGTAATATTTAAAGAACCCCAGAAAACCAAGATTAATCACAATACTCAAAGTAAGCCAAAATTTAGCTTCCCGATTCGTCTTACTGTTCTCAATTTTGATTCCCGATATATAATCTAGACCAATGGAAAACATCAGTAAAAAAAGAAATCTCCAATCCCAGCAGGCATAAAAATAAAAACTGGCCAATAACAATAGCCTGTTCTGTTCCTGAAATTTTCTGTTGAATACAAACCAATAGAGACAAAATACTATCGGTAAAAAAATAAGAAATCCTATTGAATTGAATAACATAGTATATAGAAGTTATTGGTTATGATACTTCTCTGAAACCTTTAGTTCAGCCTTTACATTATTCTTTTTATAAAAAAAACTAAATCTGGATTCTCGTCTGAGATATGGATGAAGGGAACTTTTCTCATTTCTATAATTGTGTTGCTTTGTTACAAAAATAAAAATTTTTATCTGATCTTCAACTTTTTCAGATAATCTCTTAATGGTTTTTCTATAAATTGATAAAACAGAATACAGATTATAATAAGAAAAATTACGTAAATCCCAAATACGATATCAATGGAAAATTTATATTTTCCCCACTTTAAAAGCTCTCTCAGAATGTAGAGAACAGGAATATGAGTAATGTATATTGCAAAACTTGCCTCTCCCAGGTATTCCAAAGGTTTTAATGAGAAAAGCCTCGACAGAACTCCATTATTCCTTGAGATCAAGATAATAAGCGGAATAAACAACAATGCCATCAAACCATTGTGATAGAAAAATGAAGTAAACATCAGCGATAATATAATCAATCCAAAAATAATGACAATAGGAATATCATAGTTCTTCTGTCTCGAATTTCTCACAAAATAGAGCCCTGCAAGATTTCCCACCAGAAATTCATTGATATGCATCAGCGGAAAGTAATACAATAGTTCATGGATTTCTGTATGAGGTCCTTTATAATAAGATGACTCTGAATATAGACTGCAAAATGCCTGCGTAATAATCCATATGATAATGGTAATCACCCAAACACTTTTATTTCCTTTAGAATAAAAATGATTGTATAACAAAGGAAAGAGCAGATAAAACAGAAACTCTACAGAAATAGACCAACCTGGGAAATTCAGGACCATAGCCTCACCAGGAATCCAGCTCTGAAGCCCAAGCAAATATAAAAATCCTTTATAAATACTGAAGTCAGAATATCGGGTTACCAAATACAATAAAAGTCCCAGCACATATAAAGGGTAAATCCTTGCAAACCGGTTTTTATAATACTCGAAATATTCGATCTTATCTTTTTTGTGATAAGCCACAATCATAATAAAACCGGAAAGAATGAAGAAGTAGCTCACTCCTACATTGGCTTTCAGGAAAATATTTGATATATAATCGATTTTATATAAAAACAGATCTTTATTGAAATGGGAAATGACAATAGCCATCGCCGCAAGAAATCTGGTAAATGTAATCTGACTTATCTTCATAAGAACTGCTTAAACAGCTGTTGCATAAATTTATTTGTACATTTTTTAATCCACAGATCTTCACCGGCTTGTAATGTTACCGATATTTCTTATTCAAAATATCCACAACCTCTTCTAAAAAACAAACAAATAAAACCTTGATATAAAGTTATTTAATAAAAACACCGATGTATTTTCCTTCATATTCTACAACGGTAGTCTCTATCTTATTTTTTTCACAAAAATCTTGGTAGGAAGAATTATCGCCAATATCATCACTGATGAAAACACCTCCTTTTTTCAAATGATGGTAAAGTTCATCGTAAGCCCACATTCTTCCGTTATAACTTTTATCTGAATCATAGTGGAGAACATCGAATATTGTGTTTTCAGCAAAAATCTTCGGTAGTGATTCCCTGTCTGCAAAACGGAATAATTTCCATTTCCCTTTGAGAGTTTCAGGAACCACATATCCTACATATTGATCTCCATCCTGAGCCAAATAAGGCATATCTGAACTGTACAGTGTTCCGTTTCTTTTTACAAGAGATAATAATGAAGCTAATGAAGACCATCCATAGGCTACTCCCGTTTCTATAACATGTTGTGCATTGGTAAACTCACAGGCATAATAAATCAGTTCCAAAGCTCCGGGACCTCCCATTTTCACAGGACATTCCTTTTCTCTTTGATTGGCTTTCCCTAAAACTTCATGATAATCATTACGAAAAGTATCTATTTCTAATCCAAAAAGCTTTGAAATGGCTTCCTTCTGTGATACGGCCTTTTCAGCTGCCCAGGAATTGGTCTTTTCTTTCCCCTTAAAAGCATTACCTCTGTTAACCGTATTTTTAATAATCTTCCGGCCCAATTCCGGATAAAGATCCGGTCTTTTCAGATACCCGATAAATGTTTTAAGAACTCTCGTTATTTCACCCACTCTACAGCCTTTAATAAAAGCAAAAATAAAGTTTTTTTTTCATTTATATAAAAACGGATTATATTTGTGTAACTCAAGTGAAAAAAAACATTACCTTCTCTCTATGATGAAAAATGCCAGTTTACCATCAGGATTTCATTTTTCAATGAACAATTTTCTTTCAGTCTATTTCCTGAAATATTTGTCAGCCACAACTGATAAAAGGATGGAGTCTTTAAGTACAGAAATTAATTGTCAATACCCTTTATAAACCAACATGAAGTTTTCCATTCTTATTGCTCATTACAATAATGCTACATTATTCAGAGATTGCTACGATTCTCTGCTAAAACAAACCTATCCCGATTGGGAAGCCGTTATTGTGGATGATGCTTCTTCAGAAGATGAAAAAGAGCTTGTAAAAGCCATCATTGCAGGAGATCAAAGGTTTAAGTTTTTTGAAAATGAAAAAAATAGGGGTGTAGGGGTTACAAAAAGCAGACTTATAGAACTGGCTTCCGGAGACATTTGTGGCTTTGTTGATCCTGATGATGCCATCCTTCCTACAGCTATTGAAAAGGCAATTCAGGTTTTTAAAGATAAAAAGAAAGTAGTACTCACCTATTCCCGCTTTATGGGGTGTGACAAAGACCTGAAGCCCATTGCACCATTTAAATCTGCAATGCAGGTAAGGAACGGTGATCCTTATTTCTTCAATTATCCCAATCAGATCAATCATTTTGTAACATTCAGAAAGGATGTTTACGGACAAACAGAAAAAATGAATCCGGAATTAAGAATTGCAGAAGACCAGGATCTGTATTTAAAGATGTATGAAAAAGGGGACGTGTATTTTATAGATGACACCAATTATCTTTACAGGGCCCATTCAGGAGGTATTTCTCAGAATAATAATAAAGGTAAGTCTTATGATTACTTTGCACAGGTTGTCCTAGCGACTATGAAAAGAAGAAACCTTACCAAGATCAATGGAAAAAAGATCCCGGAAAATTACACCCATCATCAGGAGATTTTTGCTCTTTTGGAATATCAGCATGGAATTTGGTACAGGATTAAAAAAAATATAATTATTACTTTACAAAAACTTTTCAGATAATGGCACAAAATAAGAAAATACAGGTTCTTTTCAGACACCGCTCGATGGAAATGGGAGGAGTGGAAAAAGTAGTATTGAGCATGCTCAACAATCTGAATCGTGACAAATTTGAATTAACCATTTGCCTCAACATGAATCAGGGAGAACTTCGAAATGAAATTCCCGACCATGTAAAAAAGGTTTACCTCACTGAAGGCAAAGAGGGGTTTTCTCAAAATCCATTCATCAATAAACTTCAGCTTGTCCGCAGAAGATTAAAGCTGATGCGAATATTAAAAAGTCCCAGAATATCTGATCGTATCTTAGGAAATAAAAAATTTGACATAGAGATCTCTCCTTCTTACGCCACATTCTCATCGGTCAATAATTCAAGCAATAAACATTCAAAAAAAATAGGATGGTTTCACTCTGAAATCAATTTGCCAGCTTTGCAACCTGCAGTTCCGGAGATTATAGAAAACTTTCAAAAGTTTGACCATATGATCTACTGTTCGAAAAGGATCAAAGAAATGATGCATCTGTATTACCCGGACTTAAAATATCCTGCAGAAAGTGTAGTCATCAATGCCATTCCTATTGAAGAAATTAAAAAAAAGGCAGAAGAGAAATTAAAAGATTTCCCTCAAGGACCAGTCTTTGTTTCTGTAGGCAGGCTCCATCACAGAAAAGGCTATCACAAACTTATTGATGCTCATAAAAAACTGATAGACGAAGGTTTCCATCACAGTATCTTAATACTTGGAAACGGAGAAGAAATGGAAAACCTGAAAGCTCAAATCAGCACCAATAATGTTCAGAGCACATTTATTTTATGTGGCAATCAAATGAACCCCTATCCTTATATTAAAAATGCAGATTACTTTATTCTTCCTTCCGAGTCAGAAGCATGGCCACTTGTGATTGCCGAAGCACTGATTCTTCAAAAGCCGATTATTGCAACAGATACCGGCGATGTAGGAATTATGATTAAAGATCGCGAAACAGGATATCTGATCAATTACGAAACTAACGAAATGTATGAAGCGATGAAAAAATTCCTTTCTGATCCGGAATTAATCTCCAGAATCAGAAAGAACCTTCTTACGATCGAAGATCAGTTTGACAATCAAAAGATCTTCAATGCCGTTGAACAGATCCTTGAGAATCTTTACCAGCAAAAACAAAGTGAATGATGGTTATGCAACCATCATTCACTTTCAAAGTTTTCCAACCCAATAATATTCATCAGATCTGACACTGTTTCCATATTTTTAAACTGATCAGGATCAAGCTGTTGATCGAAGTTTTCATCTACAAAAGCAATCACAGAAAGTAAACTGATAGAATCATAATTTTCCAGATCTTTCAGCTTGGTTTCCTTGCTCAGCGCTTGATTTTCTTCTAGTTCCTCTTGTAATTTTTCTAAAAAAACGGAAGTTTTCATATATTTTAAATTTTGTGATTTGTGAATTAAACATCTATAATGGTAGCGGCCCAGGAATACCCTACTCCAAAGCCGGCAAGCAAAATCTTATTTCCTTTTTTTAACAGGCCTTTATCCTGCATATTTTTCAGTGCAATGGGAATCGTTGCGGAGACTGTATTTCCTGTTTTCTCCATATCAATGTAGAATTTTTCGGTGGGAATTTTTGTCTTCTTTCTCAAATAATTCAGCATAAAAGAATTAGCCTGGTGAAAAACAAAATAATCAATATCATCCATAGTAAGACCATTTGCATTCATGGTTTCTTTAATCAGCCCCGGTATCTTTTCTATAGTAAAATTAAAAATTTCAGGTCCGTTCATATAAAGATTCTCAGGATTGAATTCATGATTGGGATTTACAAGAAAGTTCGTCCTGAAACCTCCTTTTTTCACTATTAAGTTTTCAGCCCCGCTGCCATCAGTGCCTATACAGAATTTATAATCTCCTGCATCCGTATCTTTCTCAACAATTACTGAGGCTGAAGCATCTCCAAACAGGCAACGGTTTCCTTTATCTTTTGGATGAATATGTTTGGTATACGTTTCTGAAGTGATTAACAAAATAGTGTTGGCAATTCCAGCGGTAATTAATCCTTTAGCAAAAGCCAATCCATAAACAAACCCGGAACAGCCCAAATTGAAATCTACAGCCCCAATATTTTTTCTCAATCCCAGTTTATCCTGTAGAATACAAGCAGTGGTGGGAAGGAAATAATCCGGGCTTTGGGTGCAGAAAAGAATAAAGTCTATTTTGTTCCTGTCATAATCCTCAAAAACCTTTTCTGATGACTGTATAGCCAAGTCCAGCACAGTCTCATTTTCTGAAGAAATATGACGTTGCATAATCCCTACTTTTTCCCGGATTCTTTCAGAACTCCATTCAGGAAATTCCTTTTCCAGATCCATGTTAGTAAGAATCAATTCAGGTAAATAATATTCTATTTTAGAAATTCTTATCATATAAATTCTTTTCTTTGTATGAGAAAAACAAATTTAGAATAATGATATTCATATATCGTATCATATTAAAAATTCATACCACTTATCAATATCTTATCAAGAGAATCTATCTCAAAATTTGTATTGCTAAAGGATTAAAGGTAGGAAAAAATGTTCGTTTTGTGGAAGTTCCTGAATTAGGCACTGAACCTTTTTTAATTGAAATAGGTGACGAAACAACACTTTCTAATAATGTTAGATTCATTAATCATGACGGCGGCTATAATGCTTTACATTTTTTTGAAAAATATAAAGATGTAAGAGCTTTCGGGCGCATAAAAATTGGGAAACAGTGCTTTATTGGTGCAGACACCATCATCATGCTCGGTTCAGAAATAGGTGACAACTGTGTATTGGGAGCGGGTTCCATTTTAACTTCCTCTATGCCGAACGGAACGGTTTATGCAGGAATTCCGGCAAAATTCATCTGTACTATTGAAGAGTATGGTGACAAAGCATTAAAAAACAATGTCATGTATCCACGAGAGCTTGAATTAGACAGGCCTCAACTGGAAGCTTACGTAAAAAAACACCTCCCTCATACTTATAAACCTATAAAAAAATAAATGTCTGAAAAAAAGAAAATTCTTATTAGAATCGGTTCCCTTCGCCATGGTGGTGCAGAAAAAGTTCTGATCAACTTTCTTAAAAACCTTCCCAAAGACAAATATGAAGTTGATCTTTTGATTAACCTGTATACGGGAATGTACATCAAAGAAGTTCCATCATGGGTAAAATTACATTATTTGTTGAAAGGGGAAATGATTACCACCAACAGACCTCATGAAATTCCAGTAAAAGCATTCAGGGTACTTTATCAGAAAATGTTCCTGATGTTCCCTTCCCTTCTCTATAAATACATACTAAAGAATAAAAAATACGATGTAGAAATAGCGGCGATTCATGGGATGTATAAAGAAGTATTATCCAGTCCGCAAAAGGATTCCAAAAAGATCGTCTGGGTTCAGAATGACATCTTTAATCTAAAAGAATATACTCCGGATGTCATCAAACAGTTTTTCAAATTTGACCGGATTCTGGTCATTTCCAATAAATTGAAGGAGGAAATGCAAAAACTGGCCCGTAATGAGAAAGAAAAACAGGCTGTTGTGAAGATCTTCAATCCCATTGATTCTCAAGACACGCTGCAGAAAGCTGAAGTTAAAATTACTGATTATCCTTTTTCCAAGGATCTTCCAACCTTTGTAACCATAGGCACTGTGTATCCTCAAAAGGGCTACGACAGGCTTTTGGATGTCCATAAAAAATTAATGGATGAAGGATTGAAACATCAGATCATCATTATTGGTGATGGGTTTGATTTTGAAAATATCCAGGCAAAGCTCAATCAATTGGGACTTCAGGAGACCGTAAAAATGTTGGGCTTCAGAAGTAATCCTTATCCTTACCTTAAGCAATCAGACTTTTATATAATGTCATCCCGTCATGAAGGATTTCCTACCATTATTGCAGAAGCTCTTATCCTTAATAAATCTGTTGTTTCTACCGATGTTTCAGGAATAAAAGACCTGCTTCAGGATGGAAAACTGGGGCTTATTACCCCGAACTCCGAAGAAGGAATTTATGAAGGTATGAAACAATTCTTAACTCACGGTGAGCTTTCAGCAAATTATGAAAAAGAAATAGCTCATACAGAACTTCCATTTGTGCTCGAAAAATCAGTAGCACATCTTCAGGAAATCATTGATCATGTATAAAATATTTTGTTATGCCAGAGTATACAGCAATACAGAAAGATTTTTACAGGGAAAGCGGAAAATGGCTTTCTACATTTGAGATTTGGAAAAAGTGCATTAATCCTAATCTTCATTATCTCTATATCCTCAGAAAAGCTCAGAAATACCAGAAAAAATCTATTTCCGGTTTATTCTGGAAATTTGTTTTAAGGCATTATCAGATAAAATATGGATTTCAGATTTATCCTGAAACGCAGATCGGAGAAGGCTTATATCTGGGGCATTGGGGAGCGCTTGTTATCAATCCTAAAGCGAAAATCGGCAAAAACTGTAATATTGCCCAAGGAGTAACGATCGGACAGCAGAATAGAGGTAAAAATGAAGGCTACCCTGTTATTGGTGATGAAGTATGGATTGGCCCAAACGCCGTTATTGTTGGCAACGTAAACATAGGAAACAATGTTTTGATTGCCCCCAATGCCTACGTTAATTTTGACGTTCCTGATGATTCTATGGTCATGGGAAATCCCGGCAAAATCTATCCTACAGAAAATGCTACCAATGGATATATCAACAATAAGATATCTTAATTAACCTCAACATTCTTTTTATTAATACAATAGGCTACCAGCAAATTGGGAAGCCAGCATAACCATGCTACAGCAAGATAAGAATTATCAGGATCCTTTGTGACACTTGTTAACAAAGGATACCAAAGTCTTAATGTTACTGCCGCAAAGGTACAGGCATAACTGTAAATCATCAATTGTTGGTGTTTCATCACATTGCCTTTTCTGATTTGAGCAACTGCAGTTAAAGTAGTTATAAGCCACACCAATCCCAAAAAGATAAATCCAACTGACGATATAATTCCCCCGTTGGCATATATTCCCATGTAGATTGCAGAAACAGAACTTATCAATACAGAAATAACATAAGATTTTCCAATTATTCTATGAAGTTGCGGATGCTTATTTCGAAATTTACTACCAAACTGGCGCCAGCCAATGAAAAGAGAGATTCCACCGAAAATGATATGAGCAAAAAATGCAAACTTCCAAATTTGATTGTGAAGTATTTCCGGAGATTTTAAACCTAAAAAAGTATGTTTATGTTCTACAAAAAAATAAATCAAAGGATACATCCCGATCATTAATGCAAAAAAACACATGATGACAAATAAGAATTTCTTCATAACTGCTGATTAAATTTTTCAGCAAAAATGAATATAAAAAATCACCTAAATGTTCCAAAATGAAAGTTGAAACTAATATTATAACACTCGTTATCTGACACTTACTACTCCAAGTTAAGATTTTGACTTTTTAAGAACTCTCTGGGAGAACAATTCATATATTTTTTAAAATTCCGGTTAAATGAGGTCTTGGAATTGAAACCACTTTCAAAGGCTAATGATAAAATCGTGTATTTTTGATTTTCAGGAAGGCTTGCTATTCTTTTAAACTCCTCAACCCGGTGACGGTTGATATAATCATAAAAATTCTTATTTTCTACAGAGTTAATGGTCTGAGATAATATATTTGGATGAATATCCAGCAATTCCGCAACATGATTTAGGTTAAGCTCTGAATCCTTATACAGTTTTTCATGAGCCATCCGTTCTACCAGTTTTTCATAAACAGTTCTTATAACTTCATCTCCGGGAGAATTTTTCTGGTATTTTACAAATTCATTTTCAGCTTTTGTTTCAGCCTCAATACCAACTGTAACTGGTAAATCTAAAATACCAACCCGACTGATCCCAAAGTAAGCAGCAACCAAAATAAACAAAACAACCATTGAAAAAATAAGGATATCATTTCTCATGATAACAGCAATCCATATCAATGCAATTCCTGTGATCAGATAATATGACCAGTTCAGATTAATTTTTTCAGTATTAGAATACTGATCAGAAATTTTCCGTTTGTATTTTTTAATAGCAAAGAGGCACAGACTTACATACAAAACTCCTGAAACATTCATTAAAACTTTGATTACGTCACTCAATACCTCATACCCCCTCCCTTTATTCTGATAAACGACCATTCTATTTTGAGGAGATAACATGAGAAATTGAAACAATATCATATAGATCATCAGAACAGGAATCCAATTCAACAGCCAGTCCTTTTTACCTGGATTTCCACCCGTTACAGATAAAATATACAAATACAACATTGGCCCATGCATAAAGGGGAAAAGCAGTTCGTATCCGATGAGATAAGGATATTTCAAGTATCCATCTGAACGCAGTAATACAAAAAAAATGAGATGGACCCCGATAATCAAAAACCACATTGCTAAAAGAAAATCTTGTGTTTTCTTTTCCCGTTTTCCCAAAATCAGAAAAGATGAAAAAAAGGCAATAAAAATTCCTGCCCAATACAATATTCCCAAATCAAAATCCACTATTGAAACTTTAGGGTTAAAATCACGATGTTAATTTATTCATTTTTCTACAGTAAGTATCCATTTTTTTAACAAAATAATCCCCAATTCCTTAAGATGACCTTATAATTTAAAAAAATTTTAATCTTTAATTCTTAAATTATAATTTTTACTTCGTAATTTTATCTTAGTTTTTTAAACGTTTGGATTATTGAGAAGACCTTATTCACGCTAAGGCAAAGTATACCGGAATATTAGACATGATTTTAAGCATATTTTAATATTAAACTTTGTTAAAAGTGAATAGTTCTTCAGCAAAAAGTATATTTTTGCATAATTATTGATTCAGTCTATTGAATTCGAAAATAATTTAAACGAAATAAATAATTATAAACCTTTTAAAATTTAAAATTATGTCACAATCGTACGAGGTTATTTTTGAGAACAATAAGAAATGGGTAGAATCTAAAGTTTCGGCAGATCCAAATTTCTTCCATGAGCTGGCAAAAACTCAACACCCGGACTATCTTTATATAGGATGTTCAGACAGTAGAGCAACAGCAGAAGAATTGATGGGTGCAAAACCCGGAGAAGTTTTTGTTCACAGAAACATCGCAAATATTGTGAATACTTTGGATATGAGTTCCACAGCAGTTATTCAATATGCTGTAGAACATCTTAAAGTAAAACATATTATCGTATGTGGACATTACAATTGTGGTGGTGTAAAAGCAGCGATGACTCCTCAGGATTTAGGATTATTGAATCCTTGGTTGAGAAATATCAGAGATGTTTACAGATTGCACCAGACAGAACTTGATTCTATCGAAGATGAAGATAAGCGTTATGACAGACTGGTTGAACTGAATGTTCAGGAGCAATGCATTAACGTAATAAAAATGGCCTGCGTACAGGAAAGATATATTTTAGAAGAATATCCTATTGTACATGGCTGGGTATTTGACCTTAGAACAGGTAAAATTATTGATCTTGAAATTGATTTTGAGAAAATCTTAAAAGACATCCAAAAGATCTACAACCTTACCGGTTCGGATTGGGTAATGAGCAGAAAAACTAAATAGTTTTTCTAAAAAAGAATGTGAAATGAAATTCTGGAGTATTATTGTATTAACGTTTTTTCTGAATTTTACAGCGCTGCCAAGCATTGCTGCGGTGGCAGGCTGGGATATTCTGAGAACAAATATAATAGTAAATGAAGAAGAACCTCATTCTCACCCATCCTCTTTTATTGTTTACGAAAAGACACTTCCAAAACCTTTAGATGTTTTCGACTATCTGAAGTTTTCTGAGCCTGCACCTCAGTCTATGTCTTTTGTACTGATAGATGATTCCTTTCATTTATCTCCTTTACTTAGTATATTTTCTCCGCCTCCGGAAGCTTAATTTTAAAGTAGTAGTTAGATTTTTTTATAGTTATTCATGCCTTTTAAGGTAATGAATAAGCTGTTTATACTTTTAAAATTAATTTTCCAATCTTTTATAATTGATTATTTAATAATAAATCAATCGGTTATAATATTTTCAAAAATATCATGAAAAAAACATCATTATTAGGAGGAATCAAGGAGAATTTCCCTTCCGGACTCGTTGTATTCTTAGTAGCACTTCCATTGTGCTTAGGGATCGCTTTAGCATCTGGAGCACCACCATTATCCGGGGTTATTGCCGGAATTGTAGGTGGCCTTGTTGTAGGATTTCTTAGTAATTCAAATATATCGGTTTCAGGACCTGCCGCAGGTCTTACGGCTATTGTACTTACTGCAATTACTGACCTTGGAGCATTTGAACTCTTCTTATGTGCCGGGATTATTGCAGGTCTGATTCAATTGGTCTTAGGCTTTGTAAGAGCGGGTAGTATTTCCAATTATTTTCCCAATAACGTTATTGAAGGAATGCTTGCAGCTATCGGTATCATTATTATTTTAAAACAAATTCCTCATGCACTGGGGTTTGATAAAGATTATGAAGGAAATCAGTCACTATTCAGCAATGGTCTGAATTTTAATTATTTTACAGAACTATTCGGGGCTATTCACCTTGGAGCCATTATGGTAACGGCTGTATCTGTAGGGATACTTATTGCCTGGGATAAATTTCCTGCTCTTAAAAGAATGAAAATGCTTCCCGGAGCATTGGTTGCCGTAGTGGCCGGAATATTGTTAAATGAACTATTCAAACTATCAGGAAGTACATTGGCTATTGGTACAGAACATTTAGTATCCTTACCTGTTCCGCAATCATTGGATGATTTTAAGAATCTGATTACCCTACCGGATTTCGGAGGCTTTACCAATCCTAAAGTGTGGATCGTAGGAGCAACTATTGCTATTGTAGCTTCTATTGAAACATTACTTTGTATTGAAGCTTCTGACAGATTAGACAAGCAAAGAAGAATTACAGATACCAACCTTGAGCTTAAAGCACAGGGAATAGGAAACCTGATAAGCTCGTTTATTGGAGGGCTTCCTATGACATCTGTAGTAGTAAGAAGTTCTGCGAATGCCAGCGCCGGAGCAACGTCTAAGGCATCAGCAATGATCCACGGTGTCCTTTTGTTGGTTTGTGTATTAACCATTCCATTCATTCTGAACCTGATCCCGCTGGCAACCCTTGCTGCTGTATTGATCCTTGTAGGATATAAACTGGCAAAACCTGCTACTTTTAAACATTTCTGGCATCTTGGAAAATTCCAGTTTGTACCATTTGTAGCAACGGTAGTTGCTGTTGTAGCCACTGACCTGCTAAAAGGTGTCGGAATTGGTCTTGCCATCTCTGTATTCTATATTCTTCAGGGAAATATGAAAAGAGCTTATTATCTGAGCAGAGAAAAGCTGGATGATGCAGATGGAATTAAAATAAAGCTGGCTGAAGAAGTTTCATTCTTAAACAAAGCCGCCATTAAAAAAACACTTAAAAACATAAAATCTAACTCTACGGTAATCATCGATGCAAGAGAAACATCATACATCACAACAGATGTACTGGAAATGATCCAGGATTTTGCCAATATCCGTGCAAAAGAAGAAGATATCAATGTAGAACTTTTAGGCTTTAAAACATCATACAAAGATTATGAAAGAAGCGAAGATTCTCACATCCTGATTACGCACAAAAGAGCAATGTAAGCTCACTTCAATTATTTTATTTTAAATTTAACAATTCAACAAACAACTAAATTATATGAAAGCACATACATACGAAACTCAATCTACCATTACTCCTGAAAAAGCATTAGAGTTTTTAAAGGAAGGAAACCAAAGATTCGTTAATAACCTTAAAGCTAACAGAGACCTTCTTGAGCAGGTAAACGCAACCCGTGAAGGACAATGGCCTTTTGCAGTCGTTTTAAGCTGTATAGACAGCCGTACTTCTGCAGAGTTAATTTTTGATCAGGGATTGGGAGATGTTTTCAGTATCAGAATTGCCGGTAATTTTGTAAACCAGGACATTCTTGGTTCCATGGAATTTGGCTGTAACGTGGCAGGTTCTAAACTGATTGTAGTTTTAGGACACACTAAATGCGGAGCTTTGAAAGGAGGTCTTGATGCAGCACAAATTGAAGGAATGGGAATGGACAACCTGAACCACCTTATCAATCATTTCAATCCAATTATCAATGAAGTGATTGAAGAAAATGAAGAACGTTCGTCAAAAAACAGTTCTCTTTTAGAAAGACTTAATCACCAGAATGTAAAAAGTGCAATCCAAGACATTCGTAAACAAAGCGCAACGCTTAAAAGACTTGAAGAAGAAGGTAAAATCAAAATCGTTGGAGCGAACTACGATGTTGAAACGGGAGCAGTAAACTGGTTATAAAAATAATCAAGAGATCCTATTTAGCTACTTACTAAAAAGTATATAACATAGCTCAGATAAATTGATTGGAAATTAATTTAAAAGTAAAACAGAAGGCCATCGGAAATCCGATGGCCTTTATTTATTATTATAAAACTGAAGCAAAAATGGCGAATTACTTTCCGTTAAATCCCGACATCGTATTGTTGATTCCTGCAAAAACAAAAGAAAGACTAGCTTTTGAAAAAGTATCTATTCTTTCAGCTAGTTTTTCAGTTTCCTCTTCATTCCATGTTCCTAATACATAATCAACCTGACGTCCTGCAGAAAAATCTGCCGAAATTCCAAAACGAAGCCTTGCATAATTCTGAGTCTGTAATACTTCATTAATATTTTTAAGCCCATTGTGACCCGCATCAGAGCCCTTACCTTTCATTCTCAGGGTTCCGAAAGGGAGAGCCAGATCATCTGTTACAATCAGTACATTTTCCAAAGGGATGTTTTCTTTCTGCATCCAGTATCTCACAGCATTACCTGATAAATTCATATAGGTATCCGGTTTAAGAACAAAAACTTTTCTGCCCTTATACTTTCCTTCCGCCATCCAGCCAAAATTAGCCGTATTAAATGGTACTTCAAGTTTTTCAGCTATTTTTTCAGCGACTTTAAAGCCTATATTGTGTCGTGTATTTTCATATTCTGAGCCTTTGTTACCAAGCCCAACGATTAAATATTTCATCAGAAATTTTTTGCAAAATTAAGGGATAAAAAATAAAAAACTCAACCTTAGGAAGATTGAGTTTAAATATTGTTGAAAAACTATTCTATTGTGGTTTATAAATATAGTTTATACCATATCCTTTTGTCATGTAAGTCTGTATATCATATACATAGTTTGTGCTCATTACAATAGGAACTGGAATAGGCACTGTAATGTCTGTTACAGACCATCTCTTAGGGTTATTCGGAGACAAAATCAAACTCTCTTTAATACTGCTTTTAGTTGCTAACAGTCTTGAAATTTTATAGACCTGTGGCAATAAACTGAATGGACTGATCTGCTGATCGTAAGCATAATATTCAAAGCTATATTTCTCAGTAGGTGCACCAAATACATTCGGATTATTTGAAGTCACCGGCCCTGACACCTGAAGTACTTTAGATACATTATCTCCCACATAAGTAAATTCTGATTTTGTATAATCTGTATACTTAATTGGACCACCGATAACCTCTTCTCCTTTTACGGTAGTGATAGTCTCTAATTTTGAACTAGCTGCATTATACGTTAACGTATGAATGTATTTTTCTGAAGCGAATAACGTCTGAGGTCCTGGTTTAGTGGAAGGAGGAACCGGCGGAGGTCTTCTGAAAACAGAACGGGTTTCAGAAATCGACTGCAGTTGGCTGTTGTTTCCGTAATTAAACTGTCTACTATAAGATATACTGTCTTTATCTAGTTTTCCGTTTCCATCAAGATCAAGAAAACCTCTAAAATTGATCTGGCTGATTCTCTCACCACTGTACATAATATCGGTAATCGAAGCACTGTCTGTAATTACTCTGTTTACAAGCAATCCGCTGTACTGATATTCTGCCAGAGTATCTTTAGCTGTAACTTCTCTATATAATGCTCTTGGGCCACTCAGTCCTCCTGTATTATTCAAATCCAAAAGAGGATTCCCGTCTTCATCCAATAAATCTTTGCAGGAATGGATTGAAGAAAAGCCTGCAATTAATAAGATAAAATAGAAAATTTGTTTCATTTCCTGGTAATTGATTATTTTTTCACAAATATAATTTTTTTTTGCATAAAAATTATATGATTATTTATATTCTGATAAGATTAGCAATAATTATTCACCTATAATTGTGGATAGGTAAACATCAGATTTTGAGGCCTGTTATCGCAAATTGATTTGGGTTTTGATGTCTCCCTACTGTATGAAGTGAAGCCAGTACCTCGAAAGGAGTAATACAAGCAAACACATTAAGAAAATAGTTTTTTACCATATATTTTTAATTTGTTCAAATATAATTCAATTTTACACAACACAGGCTATCAAAACCAATAAATTCATAAAGAATAAAGCCAATAAATAAAAAAAATCTAAAAACATAACGCTTTTAGATTCTTATTTATTATATAAATTTGAAAATTAATATGGCTGCAATACAGATGTTGTTAAAACAGATTGTGCCATGTCAGCCTTAAGGGCTCCTGTATCCACCGCTGCTCCTACTCCAAGTGCATTACCATTCAACGTCCTGTTTATACAGGCTACTTTAACTGAATATTTATTTTTTTGGGCAAGATTCTCAAGTGTTGCATTAAGATTGAAGATCTTATAAGCTCCACTATCTCCCTGCAATACATCAGCTCTCACGGCTTTAAGTTTATTATCTACAAAAACACCGCAGGCAAAACCAGCAGATGATGTACCATTGTTTGCCTTTTGGGCAGTGGTTTGAAATGAAAATGTTACTTTATTGATAGCACTTGTTACAGAAAAAGTATCCACTGCCTGAGGGATTACAATCCAGCTGCTTGTCAAATCATCATTTTCATTATAAGGTACTGGATTTCCATTACTATTAAATGTAACTCCTGTTTGATCTGCAACCGTATTAATAGAAAACAGAGACATACTTCCCTGCCCATCAGCTATTTTAATACTTTTCCAGTCATTGGCAGTCATTGTCGAATTATTATGAAAGATGTCTCCATTATTACCCGAAGATCCTTTCAGTGCATCTGTACCATTAGTTCTTAGCTCCTTTCTTATATTGAGATCTCCATTTATATCTAACTTATTAACAGGATTTGGAGTGTTAATACCGACTTGAGCTTCAATAAGCCCAATAATTAATAAAAATTGAACAAAAAATATTTTTTTCATACTTGGTTTTATTTTATAATCGTGTTAAACACTTGTGGAATTTCATATACATCAACTTTCAAAGATGATTGAGCAATAAAGCTATTAAGGTTGGTACTTGTATTTGTTCCTATCGCCAGTTTTCTGTTAGGAGCATCTCCATACGATGCAATTCTCGAGCATCCTACACTCACGATATGCTCACCTTTAGAGAGGTTTGCAACCATTCCAATTTGATTATGGGTAATGAAAGTAAACTGAGCACTACTTGCCTTAAGGTTATTCTGCCTCAAACTGATCAGTTTATCATCTACAAAAATACCACAAGCATAATCTATTGATGTATCAGTACTTCCATTAGCCGCAAAATTGGCTTGCACTACAGTTTCAAACTGAAAATATGCTTTACTCTCAGTACTGAAAACCTGAATTTTCTGTGATAACCCACTAATTTTTTTAAATGCAGGAAGAGTAGAAAAATCGGCTCCCTTTATAAAAGCGGCCGCTTTACCTGTACTCGTTGCTGGTGGCTGTTCACTATTCGTAAAATCAACCCCAACTTTATCTGAGAAAGAGTTATTAAAGATCAGATAAAATTTATTTGGTTCATATTCAGGAATACGAAGAGTTTTCCAAATAGGCGGATATCCTTCTCCCTGAGAAACTAATAACTGGTCATTATTTCCTAAAGAAAGACTGTTATCTGTAGCATCAAGTACGGCAATTTTATCTCTTAGATTCAAGTCTCCGTTAACATCTAATCTTGATTTTGGAGATTCAGTATTAATACCCACCTGGGCAGAAAGCATCAGTCCCGAGGCAAGAAATAAAGTGGATAATATATTTTTCATCAGTTCGTTTTAATTGGATTTATAGGTTACATACTCAATCACATCGATCTTCATGTTAGACTCTAATGTAAACGCATTGGATGCTCCATTAGAACTTTGAACATCACGACCTATAGCAAACTGAGAGCTTAAATTTGAAGTACTGATCTTGCGGCATGCAATTTCAAGGTTCTGTACTCCAACCGGAACGTTAAGTTCTGTATAATTAAGAGTAAAAATATAATCCTGAATCCCTGATTTTCCGCTATTGTTAGTAGAAGCAACTCTATCAGGACGCAATGCTACCAGCCTATCATTTCTAAAAACAGCACATGCAAAACGTACATTCTCTGAAGTAGTAGATTGTGGAGCTTTCATTTCAATTCCGGTCTGGAACTGATAAGTAAGCCTGTTTTTACCGTTTTTAATAGTAAATGTGTTTTTAAGACCATCAATTTTCACCCATTTCCCTTTCGAAGTGTCATTGATATCATCTCCAACACTATTTTTAGAAATGCCGTCTCCCTGAACACTGTTGGAAAGACCGGTAATTCCCACCTGATCAGATGATAAATACGAATTGATTAGCTTATATTGCCCCTCTTCCATAAAGGGAACATTTAACGATTTCCAAACAGGGGATTTGCCTTCTCCTTGAGAAACTAAAACCTGTCCGTTTAATCCTGCGTTTCCTACCTGAGTGGAAGTTCCACCCACTCTAAGTTCTCTTCTTAAAGTGGTTTTTCCATTCACATCGAGCGTTGATTTTGGTTTAGTGGTCCCGATTCCCACCTGTGCGTGGACTTGGAAAGAAAGAAATCCAACTACACAACTGTATATAATTTTTTTCATAATAAGGACTGCAAATGTACGAATTACGAATCGAAAAAATTCCAGTTATTATATTTAAAACTATAGAAATAAACACATTACACAATAGAATTAATTATATGAAAAAGTAGAATTATTTCTACAAAAAGCTTTTTTTCCAAATCAATTAAAATACTAAAGCCCTCCAAATCCCTTATTGATCGATGTTTATTCAACGTTTTTTTCTCATCAAAACGTGATTTCGAACCTCATAAAAAGCCCTTAATTCCCTTGTAAATGAATAGTTTAACAGAAAAACATGATAATAATCACAAAAAACCATATAAAAACTAATTTTTTTATATGGTTTACATTGTTAACGGAAAACTTTTTAATTTTTGAAAACTATATCTTAATTATTTTCAATAATAGCCTTTAGCAGGACATTAACCTCATCTACGTTTTTAATACGTTCTTTTCTCATCATAAGTTGGTTTCCTTCCTTACCGGATTTTTCCTTAAGCTGTGCTTCTGAGGGATTTCTTGTCAAATAATTAATGATATGTCTAAATCTGTCTGTCTGATAGAATTTATCCTGGGGATTGCTTGGGAAATAACCTAAAAAAACACCGTTTTTCATTACAATCTTCTCAAAGCCTATATCTGCGGCAAGCCATTTCAAAGAAACACTTTTCAGCAAATTCACTGCTTCTTTCGGCAATGCACCGAACCTGTCAATCAGTTCAAGTTCAAACTGATAAAGATCTTTTTCATTACTAATCTCGGCAATTTTCTGATACAACAACAACCGCTCTTCAGTATTGGAGATATAGAAATCCGGTAACATCAGCTCCAGATCCGTATCAATATTAACATCTTTTACAGATTTGAAAAGCTTCTGTCTGTCTTCTTCGTTATCAAATAGATTCTCAAAATCAACATCATCCTTCAATTCCTCCAGAGCTTCCTGCATCAGTTTCTGGTATGTTTCAAATCCCATCTCATTGATAAAGCCACTTTGTTCTGCTCCCAGCAAGTCTCCAGCCCCACGAATTTCAAGATCTTTCATCGCAATCTGGAAACCACTTCCAAGATCAGAAAACTGCTCAATAGCCTCCAGACGTTTTCTGGCATCCGAGGTCATCATATCATAAGGTGGAGTAATCAAAAAGCAGAAAGCCTTCCTGTTGCTTCGCCCTACTCTTCCTCTCATCTGGTGAAGATCTGCCATTCCAAATCTTTGAGCATCATTGATAAAGATGGTATTCGCGTTGGGAACATCCACTCCACTTTCTACAATCGTGGTAGAAACAAGTACATCATACTTTCCTTCCATGAAATCAAGCACATTCTTCTCCAGCTGTTTACCATCCATCTGCCCATGTCCTGTAATTACTCTGGCATCAGGAACCAGACGTTGGATAAGTCCGGCAATATCTTTAAGGTTTTCAATTCTGTTATTAATGAAATAAACCTGGCCATCCCTCTGAATTTCATAAGAAATAGCATCACGAATTATTTCTTCATTAAATCCTACCAGCTGAGTATCTACCGGCTGCCTGTTAGGCGGTGGTGTTTTGATTACGGATAAATCCCTTGCAGCCATCAAAGAAAACTGCAATGTTCTCGGAATCGGAGTAGCAGTAAGAGTAAGGGTATCCACATTACTTTTCAGAGTTTTTAATTTATCTTTTACAGAAACTCCAAATTTATGTTCTTCATCAATAATCAATAATCCAAGATCCTTAAATTTAACAGAACTGCCTGCTAACTGATGGGTTCCGATAATAATATCTACTTTTCCGTTTTTCAGGGCATCCAGGGTTTCAGATTTCTGTTTCGCAGTTCTGAATCGGTTAACATAGGAAACATTTACCGGAAAATCTTTAAGTCTCTCCTTGAAACTTCTATAGTGCTGAAATGCCAGAATAGTAGTAGGAACCAATACTGCAACTTGTTTTCCATCTGTTGCGGCTTTGAAAGCAGCACGGATTGCCACCTCTGTTTTTCCGAAACCTACATCCCCACAAACCAATCGATCCATTACCGTATCCGCTTCCATATCTCTTTTCACATCTACAGTAGCTTTTTCCTGATCCGGAGTATCTTCATAAATAAAGCTTGCTTCCAACTCATTCTGGAGATAAGAATCTGGTGTATAAGCAAATCCTTTTGCCGTTTTTCTTTGCGCGTATAGTTTAATAAGATCAAATGCAATCTGTTTTACCTTAGCTTTTGTTTTTTGTTTTAAAGACTTCCAGGTTGGAGAACCAAGTTTGCTGAGCACAATCTCCCTTCCATCCGGCCCATTATATTTTGAGATCTTGTGCAATGAATGAATACTGACATATAATAAATCTCCGTTTTTATAGGTCAGTTTAAAACATTCCTGAATTTTTCCGTCATTATTCACTTTCACCAATCCCATAAACTTTCCGATTCCATGATCGATATGGGCAATATAATCACCAATCTTCAAAGACATCAGGTCTTTTAAAGTAAGCTGCTCTGATTTTGCAAAGGTATTTTTAGCCTTATACCTTTGATAACGGTCAAAGATCTGGTGATCGGTATATACCAACAGCTTGTGTCCGTTATCTACAAACCCTTCATGGAGTTCTGATTTAAAGCTTTTAAAAGGAAGTTCATGTTCAAGCTCTTCAAAGATAGACTCCAATCTTTCTTTCTGCTTTTCCGTTGAAAAGGAAATCCAGGTATCAAATCCATCTTCCTGCTTTTCTTCCATATCTTCAATCAAAAGCTCAAAGTTTTTATGGAAAGAAGGTTGTGGAAGCTGCTCCATTTTTACTTCAGCAATATCCTTCAATCCTTCAATAGTAACATTTCCGAAGTCAACCGTTTTAAATTTTTTATAATCAAATAAAAACTCCTGATCAGAAATAAAAAGTTCTTGTGGAGTTCTATGAGCGACCTCCTTACTTAAGGTTTCATATTTTTCAAGGGATTTTTCATAGAATGTTTTAATCTTTTGCATCCCGATCATTCCATTTTTAGAAACCACATAGCTTTCTTTAGGCAGTAGCTGCAGTAATGAAACCCTGCTTCCCGTTACTGAAAAATTCATATTGGATACCAACTGAAAATCTTTCACTTTATCTACAGAAAGCTGAGTTTCTATGTCAAACGTTTTAATGCTTTCTACTTCATTACCAAAGAACGTGATCCTGTATGGTTTTTCATAGGAATAAGAAAATACATCCACAATCCCTCCTCGTACAGAAAATTCTCCAGGTTCTGAAACAAAATCTGCCTGTTGGAAATGATAATGGTTAAGGAGTTCATCTACAAAATCGAAATCCAGTTGATCTCCTACTTTTATATGATGGGAAATGGCTTTAAAATCCTCCTTCTTCAATACCTTTTCTGATAAAGCTCCGGCATAGGCAACAATTACTTTTGGAGACCTCCCGGAATTGATTTTATTAAGTACTTCTGTCCTTAACACAAGGTTGGCATTCTGTGTTTTTTCCACCTGGTAAGGCTCAAGGTGAGTCGCCGGAAAATACAATACCTTTTCTTTCCCCAGCAAATCTTCCATTTCGGTATTCGCATACAATGCATCCTCTTTATCATCTACCAGATAAAGAATATTTTTTTTCTGAACCAAAAACAGTTCAGCCACAAAAACAGAAACTGAGGAACCTGCGCTCCCCTTCACGGCAATATGCTGACTATTTTCTAACTGGGTAAAAATTTCTTTTCCGAATTCTTTTTGCATCAGATCCGGAAGGAACTTTTCATTGATGGATTTTAACTGCATAAATAGTAATGGTATAAACGACAAAAGCGATTTCGGGAGTTTTCCGAAACCGTTTAATGGTATACAAAGGTAAGGATATTTTTTTCTTTGAATCGAAATCCGCAGACTTTAAGATTTAAAATGAATTACTTAGGCTATTTAAATCTTAATTTTTTATTAATTTAATTAATTACCTGTTAAAAAAAATCGAATATTTTCTCATGGCATAGTGTTTGGGATTTCACAATGAACCAAACATTAAAAGTAGTATTATGAAAAAAGCAATGAAAATTCTAGGAGTTTTGATGCTGTTTGTTTTTACAGCATTATCTTTTTGGTCGTGTAGCAAGGATGATGATCCGGCAGACAACGACTTTTTTGCAGGAACCTATAAAGGAAGTGTATCTTATAAAGATGGAGGCTCTACCAACATCAGTACGGATGCAGGAAGCGTATTCGTAACAAAGATTGCCAGTGGGACTAAGTACAACTTTTCCTTCTCAAACAGTATTCCGAGTCTCAATGGAATAGAATTCAACAAACAGGGAGACAACACCTTAGTAATGGTAGGATCTACTGCCACTTCTTATATCAGAATTGATAACAATACATTGAAAATTTTTTATACCCAGGATGGTAAAACATGGACAGCCAATTGTACACGTTAACATCCACTAATTATTCAAAAGCCTGTTCTCCTAACCGAAAGCAGGCTTTTTTTATTCTTCAGCAAACTACTTTAATTTTTTTTTAAGCTGTAATAAACTTTAGTTAAGTTTAAAAAACCAAAATTTTTAGCCTACTTTTTGTATATCTTTATTCAACAAAAATAAACAGTATTCCTATGAAAAAATTATTATCAGCAATGTCATTAGTCTTAGGATTAGGCCTTGCTACTGCTCAGCAGACTGCTCCCGCTACAAGTACTCCTCATGCGCCTGTAAAAGCTGCCGCCACTAAACCTGCAGAAGTAAAAGCTGCAAAACCTATGGCCGCTAAAACAGCTAAGCCGGCAGAAGTAAAACCTGCTCAACCTGCCGCTAAAATGAAAAAAGACGGCACTCCGGATAAGAGATATAAAGAAAACAAACATCTTAAAAAAGATGGTACTCCGGACAAAAGGTATAAAGCAAATAAATAAAGCATAACATCAACATATAGTTGTTATTTTCATAATCAAATTTCGAGAAAAGCCGATGGATTTATTTCATCGGTTTTTTTTATGCCTTCCGTTCTAAAAAATAATTCCACAATTCTCTACTTATTTATAAATTTGAACCATGTTAAACTTCTTCAAGAAAAACGCGGCACTTATCTGGGCAAAAAAACATGTTCAAAAGGCAGAGGAATTCAAAAAAAATGCAGAGAGAAACCAAGAGGACTTATTGATTTCCCTTGTCAGCACAGCTCAGAAAACACTTTTTGGGCGGGAACATGATTTTGAAAACATCCGTTCTGTAAAGGATTTTCAGGACAGAGTTCCTGTTGCCGATTATGAAGATTTAAAACCTTACATAGAAAGAGTAAAAAAAGGACAAGGAAACATCTTATGGACAGATACTCCTGAATATTTTGCCAAAACGTCAGGAACAACTTCGGGTTCAAAATACATCCCTATCTCTAAAGAAGGAATGCCTTATCAGATTGCAGGGGCTCAAAGTGCATTATTCCATTATATCAGCAAAAAGAACAATGCGGATTTTGTTAACGGAAAAATGATCTTTCTTCAGGGAAGTCCTGAACTGGAAGAAGTTTTCGGAATTAAAACGGGAAGATTATCCGGTATTGTCGCCCATCATATTCCTAATTATCTTCAAAAAAACAGATTACCAAGCTGGGAAACCAATATCATGGAAGACTGGGAAGCAAAAGTAGACAAGATTGTTGAAGAAACGGAAAAACAAAATATGACCCTGATTTCAGGAATACCTCCCTGGCTTATCATGTATTTTGAAAAACTGACTGCAAAACATGGAAAAAAAATAAAACAACTTTTCCCTAACCTCCAGCTTATTGTCACAGGTGGTGTAAATTATGAACCTTACCGTGATAAAATGGAAGATTTATTGGGCGGAAAAGTAGATATCATTCAAACTTTTCCTGCTTCTGAAGGATTTTTTGCTTTTCAGGATGATTATACAAAGGAAGGTCTTCTTCTTCTGACCAACCATGGTATTTTTTATGAATTCATTCCATTGGAAGAATATGGGAAACCTAATCCCAGAAGATTAACGTTAAAAGAAATTGAGCTTCATAAAGATTACGCCTTGATTTTAACAACTAACTCAGGATTATGGGCCTACTCTATTGGCGATGTAGTAAGATTTATTGATAAAAAACCATATAGAGTTCTGGTAAGTGGAAGAACCAAACATTTTACTTCAGCCTTCGGAGAGCATGTTATTGCATTTGAGGTAGAGGAAGCTTTAAAAGCGACTCTCGAAAAACTTCCGGCACAGATCACTGAATTTCATTTAGCCCCACAGGTTAATCCGGGGGAGGGTCTTCCTTATCACGAATGGCTGATTGAATTTGAAAAAGATCCTGAAAATATGGAAGCATTCAGAGATGAACTGGACCAGCAGCTGAGAAACAGAAACACCTATTATGATGATCTGATTTCCGGAAATATTTTGCAAAAGCTTTATATTACTAGGCTGAAAAAAAATGCATTCCACGAATATGCAAAGTCCCAGGGAAAACTGGGCGGACAAAATAAGACTCCAAGATTGGCCAATGACAGAAATATCGCAGATCTGTTAGAAATTTACAAATTTTAGAGATATTTTTTCAATTACAAAAACGTATATTCAAAAAAAATTATAAATTTGAAAAACTAAACGAAAATAATGAAAGCATCTGTACTGTTGAAATCATCTTTATTAACGTCTTTATTTGTTATTACCTCTTGCGCGACTACAAAATACAACGAGGATATTTCAAAAAACAATTACTCTAACCTGGAAGCCGGAAAAGTTTACAAAGTTACCATGAGAGACGGATCCCCGAAGCAGAAAATACTATTCAGAAATATTGTTGGAGATAATCTTGTAGGTACTGCCGGAAAAAAAGACAGTACAGAAATAATTATTCCAAAATCTAATGTAGCAGCAGTAAAAGATAGAAGAAAGGCAAGAATTGCAGCAGGTGCTACTATTATCGGAGCGGCAGGAGTTGCTGCTATCGTTATCAGTTCTTCAAGAGCAGACTAAAATAGATTTTATCTTTTGATATATATTTAATATATCTTTTAAAAAACGACATATACATAGCCCTAAATAAATTTTTAGGGCTATTTTTGTTCATGATTTCCTTTACCCCGTTACAAACATTACAAAATGTTGAGTTCAGAAATCTTCTTACCGGGAGATTTTTTATTGTTTTAGCTTTCAGAATGCTTGCCACTTTATTAGGATGGTGGGTGTATCAATTAACCAAAGATCCTTTTTCAATTGGCCTTATCGGACTTTCAGAGGTTATTCCTGCGGTGAGCTGTGCTTTATATGCCGGCCATGTTATTGATATGAATGAAAAGAAGAGATTGTTACTCATTTGTAATTATGCTTATATTTTTCTCATCGGACTTCTTTTGATTCCTGCTTTTTTCAATGTTCAAATGCATTTTACAGGGCATCAGATCACCTATTTCATTTATGGAGTTATATTTTTTACAGGAATAGCAAGAGCCTTTATAGGTCCCATTGTTCCTTCTATGATTCCTAAAATTGTAAAGAAAGAAAACTTACCCAATGCGGTTACTCTTAACCAGGCAACCTTCCTGATATCTTCAGTTTGCGGACATGCGGCCGGAGGACTTCTTATCGGATATTTCGGAGTACGATGGACATTGGTTGTTATTTTATCTCTGATATTTATTGCCTCGCTTTTTTTCTGGCAACTGAGCCAGCAGCATTCTGAGCATAAGAAAGAAAATGTAGATGTTGTGGAAAGTATGCGTGAGGGAATTACTTATATCTTTAAAACAAAGGAAATTCTGGGCGCTTTGTGCCTTGACATGTTTGCCGTACTTTTTGGAGGAGCAGTAGCTATGATTCCTGTATTTGCAACAGATATCCTGAATTCAGGTGCCGAAGGATTTGGTCTACTGAACGCTGCTTCTGATATTGGTTCCATGTTCATTATCACACTTTTATCTATTATTCCTTTACGTAAAAACCAGGGAAAAATACTGCTTGCGGTAGTGACCGGATTTGGAATCTGTATTGTAGGATTTGGGCTATCAAAACTTTACTGGCTTTCTTTTATGTTCCTGGTATTAAGTGGAATGCTTGATGGTATTTCCGTAGTCATTAGAGGAACCATTGTACAGTTAAAAACTCCAGATCATATAAGAGGACGTGTATTGAGTGTTAATTCTATATTTATTATGTCCAGCAATGAGATGGGACAATTTGAAAGTGGAGTAATGGCTAAATTACTAGGTGTAGTTCGCTCTGTAGTATTTGGCGGATGCATGACAGTCCTGGTAGCCTTAGTTGTTGGAAGCACCAATCCAAAACTGAGAAAGATGCAATATTAGCAATTTTATTATCAATTGATTTAAAAACACTTAAAACCAACAAAAATCACACCCCTATAAAATAAGGATAGAATATTTTCTATCCTTATTTTTATTTTATACCTAATTTATTTCAAATAACTCACAATTCACACCACAATTTAAAAACAAAAACCCAACAAATATTACAATTTCCATATAAACCAACCAAAAATAAAAAATACCACATATCGAAACAATAAGCCATATTCATAAATATATATCACAATTCATCATTAAACATTAATAATTTCATATATTTGTCACAAATACCCCCTTTATGAATAAACTTTTATTTATTTTAAGCTTTTTCGTGACTGGTTTCTGGGCAAGCGCTCAGACTTTTACTGACAAAGCATTACAACAAAGCGCTTTACAGCTCAATACCACCAATACTGAAGGTGATTTCGACAAACTGTTTAAGAAATTTACAGAAACCAAAACTTCTGAAAAATGGCAAGCTAATTACTATGCTGCTGTGTCTATGTATCTTAAAGCAGAATTATTATCAAAAAAGTCTACTGCTTCAGCTACTGAATCAAATGCAATGGCTGAAAAATTTGCACTTGGAACCTCACTCTCGCAGCCAGACAATGCTGAAATAAATACTCTTTTAGGCCTTATCACTCTTCAAAGTATGCAGATAGGCATTTACAGATATCCTGCAAAAGGAGCACAAGCTATTACACAGTTTATTTCCAAAGCTGAGAACTCTGATCCTAACAATCCCAGACTGGCGATTTTAAAGGCAAAGTCAGCTGAAAAATCCGGAAACAAATCTGAAGCTGAGATGCAATATCAAAAAGCTGCAACAGCACTAGATTCTGTACCAGGATGGGGTAAACAACTTATCCAAACGAACAAATAACTCACATTAAGGATTCAATTTTAAATCGGTCAAAATGAAAAAATATCTACTGATTTTTCTAATTTTCATTACCCAAATGGTTTTTGCACAACAGGACTGCATCACCGCTATACCCATATGCAGTGATTCAGAGATCTCCCTGAAACCTAATGGGTACGGAAGCACAAAAGAAGGAAGTGGCTGTCTAACCAACGAAACAAACTCTATGTGGTTTACTTTCAGCATACAAACAGCTGGAACACTTACCTTTCTAGTCACCCCCATAGGTCCTACAGCAGCCAGCATCGATTACGACTTTGCACTTTACGGTCCAAACCACGACTGCGCCAACATAAGAGAAACACCTCTAAGATGTTCTTTTGCAGGATTAGGAAGTTCTATCACTCCACCTTTAACAGGACTTGATATGACTTCTACAGAGATTACAGAAGGCGGTGGCGGAACTGGATTTGTAAAATATATCGATGTACTTCCAGGACAGGTATATCATTTATTTTTAAATAACTACTCAACAGAGGTTGCCCCTTTCAAGTTAAGCTTCGGAGGAACAGCAACACTGCTTACTCCATTTGACAACAATTCATTAAAAATCTACCAACCTTTCCCGTTTCTAAAGCCTGGCCCGAAACAGGATGGAAATATTGACATTTGTGGAAATCCTGTAACATTTGATTTCGCCACACTATCCAATCACATCAGAAATAACAACCCTAATTTTGTTATAAAATATTACCGAAGTGCAGCGGATGCGGCGAGTGATTACGACCCTATCACAACCCCTATTCCGGTAAATACAACTGCGAATTATACTTACTCTATTTCTTATGTTGACCCTACCAAACCCGTTAACTTCTTAAATCAGTGTAGGGAATTTGGAGACATCAAGTTTTTTGACAGATCTTTTGCATTAACTCCCGGAGAACTTACCTCATGTAGCAATAACAACTCAGGAACAGCATTATATGACTTATCAACAGCAGATATAGGACTAACCCCTAATCTTACTGTAAAGTACTACCCTTCAATGTATGACCTGGACCATGTCATTAACGAAATAACCAATCCTTATCAATATGTTTCTGCTGAAGGATCCGCTTTTGTAAAAGCAACCAACGAGTATGGATGTATTACGATTACAGAAATTAAATTAAAATTCCACCCGCTGGTAAAAGTTCTTGCCGAACCTACACTTACTGAGTGTCATATAGAAGCAACGCCTTCTATGGGGCTGTTCAACCTTGAAAACGCACCGGTTATAACAGCAGCTTCTGGTTATAAGAAAAAGTACTTCCCTTCACTGGCTGATGCTGTAGATGCAACCAATGAAATAACAAACTATAAGACCTATACCGCTCCTAATGGTGTAATATATGTAAGAGTATATGACAATCTTGGATGCTTCAATGTTGTTAAAGTAACACTTAAAGTACTTCCTCCGGAAAAATCCAGCGTACTTAAGGATAAAATCATCTGTATGGAAGACAAAACCACTCTGGATGCAGGACCTGGATTCAAAAAATACGAATGGAGCACCGGAGCAACGACACAAAGCATCAGCAATGTAGGAGTAGGCACCTATTGGGTAAAGCTTACCAGTAAAGTTGGAGAATGTATTTCCACTCAAAAGGTAACAGTATACCCTTCTGAGCAACCTGTAATCACAAGCATTGATGTATCTACAACAAATCTAACAGTTAATGTAATTGGAGGAACTCCTGACTACAAGTACTCTATAGACAATGTTGTATGGCAGGATTCTAATGTATTCACTAATGTTGCAAGAGGTAATTACAAAATATATGTAAAAGATGCTTACGATTGTGATCCTATTGAAATTGAGGCATTAGTACCTAACATCGTCAACGTTATCACTCCAAACGGAGACGGAATTAATGATGTTATGGATTACTCTGCAATTGCAGGCAAACTAAATCTGACTTTAAGTATTTTCGACAGATATGGTGTTAAAATTCACCAGGCTGACAAATCCAATGGATACAAATGGGACGGAACAATTGCCGGTAAAAAAATACCTACTGGTACTTATTGGTACTCATTAACCTGGAATGAGAATAACCAAAAGAACACACCATTCAAATTCTCAGGATGGATTATTGTGAAAAACAGAGAGTAACCTCTCACTTATATAATAAAAAAGTCACCTCAACTGAGGTGATTTTTTTATCAACATACCCAACCTCCTATTGGTCGTATTTTCACAAAGACTGCTAATAATTTGTTGAATACTATTTTTTTAATATTTTTTAAATAAGCTATCTTTGCACCATGGCGCAGAAAGAAACATTATCATCCCTTACACACGGAAACTTTGCAAAAGAACTGTCTATTGCGGATGGAAAAATGCCTCCTAATGCAGTGGATTTTGAAAGACTTGTTATCGGAACTTTTTTGATTGACAAGAAAGGTCTGGATCATTCCATTGACCTCCTTACTCCGGAAGTATTTTACGATCCCAGACATCAGGTTATTTTTTCTATCATCTTAAAGCTTTATGAAGGCAACCATCCGGTAGATTTAATGACCATTATTCAGGATCTTAAAAAAGAGGATAAATTAAGTCAGGCAGGAGGAGATCATTATATCATTGACCTTACTATGGGAGTAAGTTCATCTGCCCACATTGAGTATCACGTTCGTGTTATTCTTGAAAAATATATTTTAAGAAGTCTTATTAACGTTTCTGCGAATGTGATTGATTCTTCTTATAAAGAATCAACGGATGTATTTGAACTTCTGGATAAAGCAGAACAATCTTTCTTTGAGATCACCAACGGAACCATTAAAAAAGGTTTTGACACGGCTAATTCATTAGTAAAACAAGCGATTGACACCATCAAATCTTTAAAAGACAAAGAGGGACTTTCCGGTGTTCCTTCAGGATTTAGGGATGTAGATAAAGAAACCGGAGGATGGCAGAATTCCGACCTTATTATCATTGCTGCCCGTCCGGCGATGGGAAAAACCGCCTTTCTTCTTTCGATGGCAAGAAATATTGCTGTGGGCCATAAAATCCCAATGGCACTGTTCTCTCTCGAGATGGCTTCAGTACAGCTTATTACCAGGATGATCGCCTCGGAAACAAGAATCTCATCCGAAAAACTCCGAAAAGGAACTCTTGACGATGAAGAATGGCAAAGACTATTCTCCAACGTATCTGAATTGGAAAATGCTCCTTTATATATAGATGAAACGCCATCACTTTCGATCTTTGACTTCCGTGCAAAATGCCGAAGACTGGTAATGCAGCACGGGGTAAGACTGATAATGGTCGACTACCTTCAGCTGATGACAGCGGGGAGCAGCGGAAAAGGAGTTGGAAACCGTGAACAGGAAATTTCCATGATCTCCCGTTCATTAAAAGCGATTGCAAAAGAATTGAACGTCCCGGTAATTGCACTTTCTCAGCTTTCACGTAGTGTGGAAACGCGTCCCGGAAAAAGACCTCAGCTTTCAGATCTGAGGGAATCCGGAGCGATTGAGCAGGATGCAGATATTGTATCTTTCATCTTCAGACCGGAATACTATAAAATTACTGTTTGGGATAATGATGAAGAGGGACAGGAAACTTCCACGGAAAATCAGGCCGAATTAATTATCGCAAAACACAGGAATGGTGCCACAGCGGATGTAAGACTATCTTTCTTAAAGCACTTTGCAAAATTTGGTGATATTGAAGCGGCTCTTGATGGCGGCATGGGAGGTGGATATCCATCGAACTTTGGGGAACCAAGCGGTTTTGATAAAATCAAAACAACCATCCAACCGGGGGCAGCGTTTGATCTTCCGGACAGTTCGAAACTTTCAGGATCTTCCATGAATGATTTTGATGATGATGATGACTTCCCATTTTAAATAATTCAATTTTATAAAGCAAATTTGAGAATCGAAATTTATACAGATGGTGCATGCAGTGGAAATCCCGGAAAAGGCGGATATGGTATTCTCATGCGTGTTCCTGAAAAAAACTATCAGAAAACATTTTCTAAAGGCTTTCGAAAAACCACCAACAACAGAATGGAACTCCTTGCTGTAATTTCTGCACTGGAAAAACTAAAATCTACGGAAAATGATATTCATGTATATACTGATAGCAAGTATGTAGCAGATGCCGTTAACCAGAATTGGATTACTGGATGGATCAAAAGAGGCTGGAAAAACGTAAAGAACCCGGATCTTTGGAAAAGATTCATTGAAGTTTACAATCAACATAAACCTACGATGCATTGGGTAAAGGGACATGCAGGTCATTTCGAAAATGAACTTTGTGACAAATTAGCCGTTGCTGCAGCCAGTTCTTCTGAACTGGAAATTGACACTTATTTTGAAGGACTTGAAAACAATTCGCTCTTTTAATTTAATTAATACTAATCCCAAATAACACGCACAACATTCACTACTTTATCATAATAAATATCATTTTTTGAATAATATCTAATTTTTTTAACAAAATTAACATAAAGCAACTATTTTTTAATTGGGATTTAATATATTTACACTAATTAAATTCCCAGTGAAATGAATAAAAATTTATTATTTTACTTCTCTATTCTTTTACTTACCCTATCTGGAACATCCTTTGCCCAGACCTATCAGCTCACCGGAAACCCTATCAATACCACTGGATGGACTATAGTCCCTAGCGCAGTTGCCAATACAGATTTCATCATGCTCACGGATGACATCACCAATAAAGCCGGCGCCATAAAGCTCAACGACCCTATTAATTTAAAGTATTGTGATAAATGGAGAGTTGAGTTTGATTTCAGAATTGATGGAAATGGAACATCAACAGGTAAAGGAGACGGATTTGCATTCTGGTATCTTGCCAACCCTCCAGTCACCAGCCAACAAGGAGCAGGGCTGGGAATTCCGCAAAATGCAACGGGTCTGATTGTAGGTTTTGATATCTATAACAATATGGCAGGAGGCGGGCTGATGAGCAAAGTTCATGTTGCCTATGGAGTAGTTCCTAATACTATAGATACGAATGGACTGGAATACTACAATACTCCAGGAAGTTCATTTCATTCTCCAGACCTCAATTCTACCCAACCTTTTGTAGGATCTACTTATAAACACGTTGAAGTTACAGGAATAACAGATCCCGCCACCCCCACCAACTGGATTATTACCGTAAAGATAGATGGCAACACCATCACATCACAATCATTTATTCCTTCAGCTGGAGCTGCTACTATGACCCAGGGATATTTTGGCTTTTCGGCCTCTACCGGAGCAGCAAGTGCTAAACATTCCATTAAAAATGTAAAAATATATACTGATAAGGTTTCCATTTTAAAGACCTTAGCCACTCAATCTTTCTGCCCAAACCCCACCACCGGCTATGGAAGTGTCAACCTAACTGATTTTAACGCTCAGTTTGTTTCCAATCCAGGAAACTATACATTCACTTACTATCCTCAGGGAAGCTCCACCCCTATAGCCAACCCTACAAGCTATGATTTTAACACCAATAAAACGATAACTATTGTTATTAAAGATAATGCCGGAGTACTTTGTGACAATCCTGATGGAAAAATCCAGCTAGATCTGGCACCTCTTAAAGCTAACGACAAAACACTTACCGAATGTAATAACAATAAAGCAGGAACAGCAACTTTCAACCTAAATTCCGCTAATGTAACTGACATAATTGGTGTTACAAAGAAATACTACAAAACACTCAATGATTTAAATGCGGGAACGAATGAAATTTTATCTCCGGATACTTATGTATCTGCACAGGGAACAGTTTATGTAAAAATAACCACCCCTCTAGGATGTATAGGTACAGCAAAAATCACCCTTACTTTCTATCCCGAAACGCTGGTAAGAGACGACACCATACAATCCTGCTTTATTGAGAACAATATATCTAATGCCGTATTTAATTTAACAACAGCCAATGTAACTTCGCTAACTACCGGTATCATTAAAAAATACTACAAAACAGTTGCCAATGCTATTAACGACACCAATGAGATTACTGACCCTTATCAATATACTTCAACAAACACAGCAGTGTATGCAAAAGTAACAGATACCAACGGCTGTTTTGCTATAGCCAAGATCAATCTTGTTGTACTTCCTCCCGTTAAATCTTCAATTCTCAAAGACAAAACCATCTGTATAGAGAACAAAACCGATTTGGATGCCGGCCCTGGTTTTGACGACTATTTGTGGAGCACCGGAGCTACCACTTCATCCATTAAAGATGTAAGTGTCGGAACGTATTGGGTAAAACTTAAAACAGGAAACTGTATTACTACACAAATTGTAAATGTACAACCCTCTGTCAATCCTGTAATATCCAACATAGATATTCATAACAATACCATTATAGTTAATGTCGCCGGAGGAAGACCACCTTACCAATATTCGATAGATGGAATTAACTGGCAGACATCAAACACTTTTACCGGTCTTGCCAGAGGAGAAGTTAAGGTCTTTGTGAAAGATTTTTATAATTGTTCTCCTATTCAGGTTCAGATAACCGTTCCTAACCTCATCAATGCCATCACTCCTAACGGAGACAATAAAAATGACTTCATAGATTATTCCGCGTTAGCTTACAAGAAAAACTTAGTCTTCACAGTCTATGACAGGTACGGGAATAAACTATACGAAGCTAGCAAAATAAGAAATTACACCTGGGACGGAAGGGCTTATGGTAAAAAAATCCCTAGTGCTACCTATTGGTATACAATCTCTTGGAATGAAAACAATAAAAACAACACTGAAACGAAATATTCAGGCTGGGTATTGGTAAAAAATATGGAATAAACATTAATACAAATAACAACATCACAATACTTTCCTATGAAAAAAACTCTACTCTTTTTTATACTGGGCATTTTACTCTGTCTCCCAGGAAAAACTTTCTCTCAAACCTATCAACTTACCGGAAATCCGGTAAATACCACAGGTTGGGATCTTGTATCTGACGCTATTGTAAGCGGAGATTTTATAAGACTTACTACAGACCAAACAAGTAAGTATGGAGCCATAAAATTAGCCACTCCAATCACCTTAAGCTATTGTGATAAATGGAAGGTAGAATTTGATTTCAGAATTGATGGAAACGGAACAACACAGTTTGGACGTGGAGATGGTTTTACATTCTGGTATTTAGCCAACCCTCCAACAGGATTTGTGTCAGGAGGAGGTCTTGGAATTCCAGCCAATGCATCAGGACTTATGGTAGGTTTTGATATTTTTAATAATACTACAGAAGGCCAGATGAGTAAAGTGCATGTTTTATATGGCACCAACAATACTGCTGGCAATAATATAGAATTCAATAATACTCCGGGAAGTACATTCCACTCTCCTGATCTGAATCCCACTCAACCATTTGTAGGCAATACCTACAGACACGTTGAAGTAAACGGAGAAACAGATCTCACCAACCCCACCAACTGGATCATTAAAATTAAGATAGACGGGGTACTTATTGCCGATCAGTCATTTGCTCCTTCTGGGAATGCGGTAGGAATGACACAGGGATATTTTGGTTTTTCAGCAGCAACAGGAGGAGCCAGCGCCCGCCACTCTATCCAAAATGCCAAGGTTTTTGTAGATAAAGTTCCTATTTTAAACAATACTCTAAAACCTTTTGTTTGTACCAATCCTGCAACAGGAAGCGGAACTGTAGATCTTACTTCATATAATATACAATTTGTAAATAATCCCGGTAATTATATTTTCACTTATTACATTCTGGGATCTGCCACTCCCATTGCCAATCCTACCAGCTTTCAGTATACAGGAAACACTACTATAAAAGTAATTGTTAAAGATCCCACCTCAACACTTTGTGATAACGGAGACGGAATCATCCAACTAGATCCTACACCGTTTGCAGCAACTGATGCTAGCCTTACAGAATGTAACAACAATAATGGAGGAGTTGGTATTTTTGATCTCAATTCAGCTGCCGTTACCACCTTAACAGGTACTACAAAAGAATTCTATCCAAGTATACATGACCTGAACGCCAGCACCAATCAGATTACTAATCCCTCAGCTTACGTCTCTCCACCAGGGATTATCTATGTGAGGGTAATTACAGCACAGGGATGTGTAAGCACAGCCAAAATCACACTGAATACTCATCCAGTTATAACTGTTTATGATGTTCAAATAGAATCATGTTTTATAGAAAGCAATCCACTGACCGCCTCTTTTAATCTTATCAATGCCAGCGTTATCCCAAATCCGGCTGCATTTACAAAAAAATATTACCCATCATTAACAGATGCGCTTAATGGAACAAACGAAATAACTAATCCGGGTGCATATATTGCTCCCAATGGAGTTGCCTATGTCAAAGTTTTCAATGCAACCGGATGCTTTTCAATCGCTAAACTTACTCTAAAAGTTAATGCTCCGGCTCCATCCAGAGTTTTAAAAGACAAAATCATCTGTATGGAAAGCAAAACAACACTGGATGCCGGCCCAGGATTCAAAAGTTATGAATGGAGCACCGGAGCCACCACACAGGCTATTAAAAATGTTGGTGTTGGCACCTATTGGGTAAAACTAAAAACCGGAGAATGTATCACGACACAGACCGTAACAGTAATTCCAGCTGAGAGCCCTGTCATCTCAAGTGTAGACATTTCAGGAGGATCTGTTACCGTACACGTAAACGGCGGAATGCCACCTTATCAATATTCAATGGATAATATCGTCTGGCAGGATTCCAATGTATTCACCAATATCCCAAGAGGAGTCGCTAAGATCTATGTAAAAGATAATTATAACTGTGAACCCATTACCATTAATGTTACCGTTCCTAACCTCATTAATATCATTACCCCTAATGATGACGGCATCAATGACTTTATTGATTATTCTGCATTGGCTGTTAAACCTAATTTTGAAGTTAATATTTATGACAGATACGGTTTACAGGTTTTCAAAGCAGATAAAACCAATGGATACAGATGGAATGGCACTGCCAACGGAAGAAGAGTTCCTACTGGAAGCTATTGGTATTCCGTTTCATGGAATGAAAATAACAATAATAAGATTACTCCTATCAACTTTGCAGGCTGGATTATTGTTAAAAACAGAAATTAATCACGTTTATCATTCATATTAGAAGAGTCACTCCGCTATGCGGGGTGATTTTTTGTATGAAATTAAGAGGATATATTTCATTTTAAAGTCCCTTTATTCATATTCAATTCTTAAATTTGTGCTATGAATTATTTGGAGGCTTTAAACAGAAGATATTCTGTGAAAAAATTTAATAATCAAATTATTCCTCAGGAAACCCTTCACAACATTCTTGAGTCGGGAAAGCTGTCTGCAAGTTCTCTGGGACTTCAACCTTATAAGATTATCATTGTTGAAAGTGAGGAAATGAAACAGAAATTAATTCCTGCTTTTTATAACCCATCCCAGATTTCCACGTGCTCTCATCTTGTTGTGATTGTTTCAAAGAAGATCATTGAAGAAAATTATATCAAAGGATATTTTAAACATATTTCCGAGGTAAGAGAAACTCCACTTGAGCAACTTGTCCCATTCAAGAATAGTATTAATCAGCATATTAATCAAAAAACACTGGATGAAATTTTCAACTGGGCAGAAAAACAGTCGTATATCGTATTAGCCAATCTGATGTATGCCGCTGCTATTGAAAACATAGATTCATGCCCCATGGAAGGCTTCAGGCAAGATCTGATAGAAGAAATTCTGAATATCAATCCTGAAACAGAAAAAGTAACCGTTACCCTCGCTTTAGGTTACCGTTCTGAGGAAGATCACTTCCAGCATATGAAAAAAGTAAGAAAACCAAACGAAAAATTGTTTAAATTTATTTAATATTTAAATGATTGTATCTAAAGCAAGCACATGATAAAAGCGGATGTATTAGTAATCGGTTCCGGAATTTCCGGACTTTCTTATGCCATTAAAGTTTCTGAACAACTCCCTGATGCCAAAATCATCATTGTAACAAAGTCTGATGAAGATGAAAGCAATACCAAATACGCACAAGGAGGCCTTGCTGTAGTCACCGACTTTCAGAAAGACAATTTTGAAAAACACATAGAAGACACCATGCGCGCCGGAGACGGAGAAAATAAGCGTGATGTTGTAGAAATGGTAGTAAAGGAAGCTCCTGCAAGATTCAATGAAATTGTAGAATGGGGTGCTCAATTCGATATGAAAAATGGCAAATTTGCACTGGGAAGAGAAGGAGGCCATACCGAAAACAGAATCGTCCATCATAAAGATATTACAGGTTTTGAAATTGAAAGAGCGCTCTTGGAAACAGCTAACAGCAGTCCGAATATTGAGATTCTAGACCATCACTATGTAATTGACATCATTACCCAACACCACGTTCCTGGAAAAGAATTGAATGAAGGAGACATTCATTGTTATGGAGCTTATATTTTGGATGAAAAATCCAAAACCATCAAAAAAATCACCTCTAAAATTACACTGGCTGCCACAGGAGGTGCCGGACATGTTTATAAAAATACAACCAATCCTACTATTGCAACAGGAGATGGAATTGCTTTCGTAGCCCGTGCAAAAGGAAAGGTTTCCAATATGCAGTATTACCAGTTCCACCCAACAGCTTTGTATAGCAAAATGGATGGAATGTTGTTTTTAATTTCAGAAGCCGTTCGTGGAGACGGAGCAAAATTAAGAACCAAAAGAGGTGAAAAGTTCATGCATAAATATGATGAACGTGAAGAACTCGCCTCAAGAGACATTGTTGCAAGAGCTATTGACGCCGAAATGAAAATTACCGGAGACGAATTTGTCGGCTTAGATTGCAAGGAAATGAATCATGAAAAATTCTTAGAACACTTTCCGAATATTTACAAGAAGTGCAAAAACGAAGGCATTGATCCATTCACTCAATTAATTCCCGTAGTTCCTGCCTGCCATTATCTGATGGGGGGCATTGAAGTAGACAGAGACGGACAATCTTCCATCAGAAATCTTTTTGCAGTAGGAGAATGTACCAATTCCGGATTACACGGAGCTAACAGATTAGCTTCAAACTCACTATTGGAAGGATTAGTCTTTGGACATAATGCTGCCATGAAAACAGTATCTCTTCTTAATGAAAACCTATTCAACTTTGATGATTTAAAAGCAGTTCCGGAGTGGAATGAAGAAGGAATGAAGATCATGGATGAAATGGTCATCGTCAGCTACCTGAGAAAACAACTTCAGGAAATGATGAGCGACCTCGTAGGAATTGTGAGAAGCAACAGACGTTTGAATATGGCGTTACAAAAACACCAGGAAATTGCAGCTGCTGTTGATGAAATCTACCACTACTCTATTCTTTCTCCACAATTATCAGAACTAAGAAACCTGACTACCGTTGCTCACCTCATCATTACCCAATCTATGGAAATGAAAGAGAATAAAGGGGCATTTTACAATAAAGATTTAGTGTAAAAAAGTCAATGACATAAAGAATGGAAATATTCAGTTTGAGAATTCTCACTATTGTTAATATTTTGCAATTTTTACGGATCTTAATAATCATGTTTATTGCAGGAATCGCCATGTGCTCCATTTTCTTTTTTAAACCACAGGATCTTCGAAATTTAATGTTTTTTGGAAGTGCAGGTATTATGCTGTTTTTTGTAAAAGATATATTTAGTTTTTTAAAAAAAATAATTATCTCCAGAGCAAAACATCCTCTTCCTTTAAATTTATTATGCAATATTATTGAATTAGGAAAACCATATTATTTTGGAAGGGAAAATTTTGATCTGAATGAAATTATTAATGATAATAAAATACCGTTAACTCTTTATTACATCAATAATTCTCAACATCCTATTTTACAATTCAATGAAGATAAACTTTTGTTTCACAATCGTGAATACAATTGGAAAGACCTTCGTTGGAGATATTTTCTTGATGGATTATATAAATATGGAAAAAGTAACGGAAAATATGTTATAGAATTTGAAGGCACAGATCAAGATAATAACCGGATAAAAAATAAAATAGAATTTGAAAAAGTAAAAGCTAAAGAAAATGAAGTAATTTTGTTGTTCGTAATTCATGATTTATTATTCGGAAAAAAATCAGCCTATTATTACTAAAATTAAAAATATGAAAAGACCGGCCTACGTTACAGATAAAGCATTAAAAACATTTATAAAAAGTGCGCTTGAGGAAGATATCCAGGACGGAGACCACTCTACACTTTCCACTATCCCTGAGGACCTTCAGCAAAGTGCTAAGCTACTTGTAAAACAAGACTGCATCCTTGCAGGAGTAGAATTGGCAGCAATCATTTTTAAAACTTTTGATAAAAATCTTAAGGTTGAAACTTTTATTAAAGATGGAACCCCTTGTAAAGTAGGAGATATAGCTCTTATCGTAACAGGAAGTGCTAGATCTATTCTTTCTACTGAGAGATTTGTTCTTAATTGTATGCAGAGAATGAGTGGTATTGCAACACTAACTCATGACTGGGATTCAAGATTAGTAGGAACCAAAACCAAACTTTTAGATACAAGAAAAACGACCCCCAACTTCAGAATGTGTGAAAAATGGGCCGTTGCTATTGGAGGTGGAACCAACCATAGGTATGGTCTTTATGATATGATTATGCTTAAAGACAACCATATCGATTATAACGGAAGCATCACCAATGCGGTGAAAATGGCTAAAGATTACGTTAAAAAGACGAAGAAAAAGTTGAAAATTGAAGTTGAAACCAGAAATCTGGAAGAAGTTCAGGAAGCCATCAATGCAAAAGTTGACAGAATCATGCTTGATAATATGGATGTTAAAACCATGAAGAAAGCTGTGAAAATGATAAATGGTTCTACTGAGTCTGAAGCTTCTGGCGGAATTACCCGTGATATGCTTAAAGAAATTGCATCTACAGGTGTTACGTACATTTCTGTAGGGGCTTTAACACACTCGGCTGAGAATATAGATTTGAGTCTCAAAGCAGTGAAATAGCGTTGAATTTTTAATAAAAACACCCCCTCTTTATTAAAAATTCAATAACATGACTTTTTTCATATAAAAAGTCGCTTTTTAGCCATTTTGCTAACAATCAAGCATTTAACATTATTAAGACTGATTAAAAATTAACATTGAGTTAATAATAGTTAAAATATATTTTGCGAATTTTGCAGAAAATTAAATCTAATTATTACTAACGATTATGAAATTAATCAACAAATCAATACTAACTGCGGTAATTACTTTATCTACAGCTAGTGTTTATTACGCTCAACAAGGCAAGGACACAGTGCAAGCTAAGTCTAAAGACATTGAAGAGGTAATCTTAAAAGGTGTTACAGATATCGCTAAGGATAGAAAAACACCTGTAGCTGTTTCTACTATTAAAGCAGCACAAATTCTTGAAAGACAAGGGAATCAGGAACTTGTTGAAATTTTAAACACAACACCTTCTGTATATGCAACTAAAGGTGGTGGTGGTTTCGGAGACTCTCAAATTGTAATCAGAGGATTCGAATCAAGAAACATCGCAGTAATGGTAAACGGTATGCCTGTAAATGATATGGAAGGGGGTACTGTTTACATGTCAAACTGGACAGGTCTATCAGATGTAACAAGTACAATGCAAATACAAAGAGGACTTGGTTCTTCTAAATTAGCGATTGCTTCTGTAGGAGGTACAATGAACTTCCTTACAAGATCTGCAGATATGAAAAAAGGAGGTGTTGTTAGATTAGGAGTTGGTAACAATGACTTTTTAAAAACATCTTTCGCTTATAATACTGGTAAATCAGAAAAAGGTTGGTCTTCTTCATTCCTAATGAGCAGACAAGCTGGAAGCACATACATTCAAAATACAGATTATGAATCCTATGCTTACTTCTTTGCTCTAGGTTGGGAACCAAACAAAAAACACAATTTCCAATTCACCATTACAGGATCTCCTCAATGGCACGATCAAAGAACGTATTCTCCTTTCATCAAGGATTACATCAACTATAATCCAGATCGCGATAACACTCCTGACAGAACCTATAACTCTGACTGGGGATATTACGTAAATCCAGATGGATCAAGAACTCCAATTGCAAACAGAGCAAACTATTACTCGAAGCCAGTAATGATGTTGAACTGGGACTGGACAATGAGTGAAAAATCAAAGTTAAGTACTGTTTTATACATGTCTAATGGTAGAGGTGGTGGAACAGGAGATCTTGGAAGCTTCTGGAACGGGAAATTCAACAGTAATGGTACCCCTGCAACAAACAACATCAACTCTTACCGAAGAGCTGACGGAACATATGACTACAACCAAATCTTTGCTTTAAATAGTAATTTAGTTGCAGCCGGTAACCCTTACATGGTAACTAATCCTGCTAATGGAAGACAATATCAGGTAAGAGACGGTATTATCAGAAGATCAAGTATCAACTCTCACAACTGGTATGGGATCTTAGCAAATTTCCAACACAAAGTTAATGACAACTGGAATTTCTCAATCGGTACAGATGACAGATATTACTACGGTTATCACTACCAAGTAGTTTCTGATCTATATGGAGCAAAAGGATATAGAGAGATTCTAAACAATAATGTTCCTCCTTACACACCATCAAGAGGATATGATTATAAGCAGCTTGCATGGAATCCACTAGGAGGAAAAACAGCTCCATTAAATGAACAAATCGGATATAGCAACGATGGAGAAGTTATCTGGTACAGTGCATTCGGTCAGGTTGAATATACTAAAGATAAATTATCTGCATTCCTTCAGGGATCCGTTTCTAACCAAGGATATCAAAGAATTGATAACTTCGTTCAGGATGGAGTAACTAAACAACAGGGACAAATTGTTAATACAAAAACCGGATTCAAAAATCTTTTCGGATATAATATTAAAGGGGGTGCCAACTATAACATTGATGATCACAACAATGTATTTGCAAACATTGGTTACTACAGCAAGCAGCCATTCATGAACTCTGTATACCCAAGTAACTTCCAGGTTGTAAACCCTAGCTTAACTAATGAGAAAATCTTCTCTGCTGAAGTTGGATATGGTTTCAGATCTCCTAAATTCAGTGCAAACCTTAACTTGTACAGAACTGAATGGAGAGACAGATGGCTAAGAAGAACTAACCAGACATTTACATTAGCTGACAATTCAACAACTACAGGATATGCTGAAATCAGTGGAATTACTGAAATTCACCAGGGAGTTGAATTTGATGCAGTATATAAGCCTACAAGCTTCTTAGAATTCCAGGGAATGTTCTCTTGGGGTGACTACTACTACAAAGGAAATGCTACAGGATCTGCTTTTGATGACAACAACAATCCTCTTTCATTATCAGGATCTTCAACAGCAAGCGCATCAACTCTTTACCTAGACAAAGTAAAAGTAGGAGGAACAAGCAATAACAGTATTCCTCAAATGACAGCTTCATTAGGGGCTACCGTTAAACCGGTAAAAGACCTTAGCATCTTTGGAACATGGAGATATGTAGGAAAAGTATATTCATCTATTGATATTGCTACTTTCTCCAATCAGGCAGCACAAGATAAAGGAGTATTACAATTACCTGACTTCAATCTATTTGATTTAGGTATTTCATACAGAATCAAGTTAAAAGACGCTTCTCAGTATTTCACAATCGGAGCAAACGTTTACAACTTATTTGATACATTCTATATTTCTGATGCATCAACAAATGTATTCTCATCTGATGCTCCTTCTAAGTTAGCTGACGGTTCAAACAACACTGCTAAGAAAACTTATGAGCAATTAGGCTACATGTACAAAGGTGTTGCAACTGATAACCGTGTTTTATTCGGATTCGGAAGAACTTGGGCAGCAACGCTATCATTCAACTTCTAATTATCACAATATTAGATTTTATAAATATGAATCCCGGCTTTGAGCCGGGATTTTTGTTATCTTTGTGTACAAAAAAATAGAAAATATGGATTTTTACGGAATTTTGAAAAATGCCCACAAAGGATTCGGGTATCTTGAACTTCTTTTGGTGGCGTTATTTATCATTGCACTTTTAGCTACCATGTTCGGTTTCAGTGGGAAAGTGAACAAGTTTTTGAAAAAAACTACCCTTTTCACAATGATTTTCTTCCACGTTCAGTTCTTACTAGGAATCATTATGTTGGTAATCAACTTTACAAAAGGAATGGACATGGGCTCAGTAATGAAAAATGCAGATTTGAGATTCCAATATGTTGAACATCCATTTTCTATGCTTATTGCAGCAGTATTAATGACGATCGTTAACAAAAAAGTAAAATCTAATGATACGATTTCCCTTGGTATTACGATTATGGGATTAATTGCAGTAGGTTTATTCGCATTCGCATTCCCATGGGTAAAAGTCTTTGGGGCTTAAAACAAACAAAGAAATTATATGCGTTATAATTTATAAATAGTTTAATCTTAAATTTTTAATTAAATCAATGAAAGTAGCTGTAGTAGGTTCAACAGGAATGGTTGGACAAGTTATGCTTAAAGTTTTGGAAGAAAGGAACTTCCCTGTAACAGAATTAATTCCGGTAGCTTCCGAAAAATCTGTAGGTAAAAAGGTGAAGTATAAACAGAAGGAATTTACGATTGTAAGCATGAAAGACGCTATAGCTGCCAAACCGGATATTGCTATCTTTTCTGCCGGAGGTTCTACTTCTCTTGAGTTTGCCCCTTTATTTGCAGAAGCTGGAGTAACTGTAATCGATAACTCTTCAGCATGGAGAATGGATCCTGATAAAAAATTAGTCGTTCCTGAAATTAATGCAGATGTATTGACTAAAGAAGACAAGATCATTGCAAATCCGAACTGTTCTACCATTCAGTTGGTAATGGTTTTAGGACCCTTGAACAAAAAATATGATTTAAAAAGAGTAATTGTTTCTACTTACCAATCTGTAACAGGAACAGGTAAAGCAGCTGTTGACCAATTAAACGGAGAGATCAGCGGTGATGATTCTACTGCTAAAGTATATCCATATCAGATTTTCAAAAATGCATTGCCTCATTGCGATGTATTTGCAGAGGATGATTATACTAAAGAAGAAATTAAATTGATGAAAGAACCTAAGAAAATTCTTGGTGATGACACCTTCAATTTAACAGCCACTGCAGTAAGAGTTCCGGTTCAGGGAGGTCACTCAGAAAGTGTAAATATCGAATTTGAAAACGAATTTGAACTGGACGAAGTAAGAAAGATTTTATCTGAGACTCCTGGAGTGGTAGTAATGGACGATGTAAAAAACAACCACTACCCGATGCCTCTATATTCAGAAGGAAAAGATGAAGTCTTCGTAGGAAGAATCAGACGGGACCTGTCACAGCCGAAAACGCTCAACCTTTGGATCGTAGCAGACAATCTGAGGAAAGGAGCAGCAACAAACGCTGTACAAATTGCAGAATACCTTGTAGCAAACAACTTAGTATAAACTAACAAAATAAAAAAGAGTCTCAGAATTGAGATTCTTTTTTTTATCAAACACAATATGAATACACAGAAGAACACCCACAAAGATAAAATAGGATTCCAGAAGCTCATTGCTGCCTTTGGAGTTATCCTTTTCATTGGAAAGATTATTGCCTGGAAACTTACCAACTCCGATGCCGTATTCTCTGATGCCATGGAAAGCATTGTGAATGTCATCAGTGCATTTATGGGATTATATTCACTTCATCTTGCCGCTAAACCTAAGGATGAAGACCATCCATACGGCCATGGAAAGGTTGAATTTGTCACTTCCGGTATTGAAGGGGCTTTAATTGCCATTGCCGGTCTGATGATTATTTATGAAGGTATCCATAGCCTTATTGTAGGAAAAACGCTAAGCAAAATTGATTTGGGAATATGGATCATTACAGCCACAGCCATTATCAATTATCTCTTGGGCTACATTTCCATAAAGAAGGGGCAAAAAGAGAATTCATTGGTTCTTATTTCTTCTGGAAAACACCTTCAGTCTGATACCATCACTACCCTTGGAGTAGTAGCCAGTTTGGTAGTAGTCTACTTTACTAAAATCTATTGGCTGGATTCTGTTGTTGCTTTAGTATTTGGACTCTATATCATATTTGTAGGCTATAAAATCGTTCGAAAATCATTAAGTGGTATTATGGATGAACAGGATCCTGAAATACTGCATCAGGTCATCAGAATCCTTGAAGCAAACAGGCATACAGAATGGATTGATGTTCACAATATGAAGATCCAGCAGTTTGGTGCTTCATTACATATTGATGCTCATATTACCCTGCCCTGGTATTATGACCTTAGGGATGCTCACAATGAAATGGAAAAAGTGATTATTCTCTTAGCTAAAAATATTAAACGAAATATTGAGTTCAATTTTCATATGGATGACTGTAAACCTATTTCATGTCCGGTATGCCAGATTGAAAACTGTCCCGTTCGGCAAAAAGATTTCGTAAAAAGAGTGGAATGGACCGCTGAAAATGTAACCAGCGTAGATAAACATACGGTAGAATAATTAATAGAAATACAAAGGTCAAGAAGGTTAAGAAGGTTAAGAAAGAAAAGATTCAAGTAAATTCTTAACCTTATCTACTCTTTATCATTTGTTTTCTGTAATAAAACATAGGAACAATCAGTAATATAATTAAAGGCTGAATTACGAACCTTCTCATATAAAAGGAAAAGAGATATCCTATTTCGAATTTATTCTGAATACAAAACAGATAAAGAGGAAAAGCAATTGCAAAAACAATCACCATCATCAAAGCGCCCTGCATCGTCCACTGTTTATTTTTAAATAGTCCCTGAATAATCAGGCAGGAAAAAAATAGATTAAGAATAAATCTGAACAAATATCCACCTACTAACTTCCCCCATTCAAATACCGGGAAACTAATATTTTTATTGGCCTCATGGAAGTACCCAAGAAACGGATCATAAAATATTTTATCTTCCATTACCCTGACCCCTATCAGACCACAGATTCCTAAAATAACAAGAAGCCCACTAAGAATTTTCATGTTTTAAAGCAAAGAATTTAATCCAGATTAACCAAAGCAAAACCACACTCCCGTAAATAACTGCCGGGAAAACAAAATCGTGAAACATTTTACCATATTCCTTGTGTTCTGCCATCACAATATTCAATCCTACAATCCGTAAAAGATTCATAATATAAAGTAAAACCAGCCCTGCCAGCACAAAAACAAATGTCTTAGATCCTTTATAAAAGGCAAAAACAAATGATACAAACAGGATCATGACCGAGATAGCATTACATCCTTCTACCATTCTTGTTACATATTGTTTCTGCACATAAAACCAGACCTGTTCATTCTTTACATCATTGTAAAGCTCAGTAGGATAGCTCAAAACATTTTGTATAGCACTTACCTGATTGGCAATAATTCTTGAAAACGGATCCAAACCTGAATCTTTATTTCCATTCAGATAAAATTGATAAGCAAAGAGCAACACCAGGTAAATAATGATGAAGCGCAATAAAATTCCTAACACCGGCTTAAAGTCCTTTAACATTCTACAAAGATAAAAATTAGAGCCTAATAACCTGAATGAGAAGCAAGAAAGTTAAAACAGAAAGCTAAAAACACACTATTCGGTGATAAATAATAAAAAAACTACTCAAAATCATTCAAAAAAAGTTTATAAAATAAACTTTATCACTTAATTTTCATCAGCCATCCCCAGCTCTTCCAGCGCACTACTCCCTTCTTAAAACTATTCATGTTAAATTACTATATTTGTTTCTATATTATTATGACTTCCGAAAACGCAAATCGATTTTTTGAAAACCATCTTGGTAAAAAATCAACTGAATTCATCACATTAGCTCAAAGCGGTTCTGCGAGGGTCAACTTTCTGGCCGTAACCGATACTGAAAAATACATCATCACCTACAACGAGAATATTCCGGAAAATGAAAGTTTTCTTTATTATTCCAACGTTTTTTCTGAGCTTAATCTTAATACACCTGCTATTCTTGCCATCTCAGAAGACAGAAAAATGTATGTTCAGGAATTTTTAGGGGCACAGACTTTGTCAGAAATCATTACAAAAGAACATGTATCACCCCGTATACAATCTTTGGTAGAACAAACTCTTGAAAAACTTTTCAGACTACAGACTCAAACACAGGGAAAAATTGATTTTTCTAAAACATTTGAATATGAAACCTATGATGAACTTCCTGTGATTCATGATCTCTATTATTTTAAAAACTTTGTAGCAGATGTTCTGGAACTGGAATATAATAAATCTACATTACTAAAAGAGTTTAAAAAAATTGCTGCCTTGGTAGAGAATCTGGAACCTAAAGGCATCATGATTCGGGATTTTCAGGCAAGAAACATCATGGTGAATGAAAAAGATGAAGTTTCTTTCATCGATTATCAGTCGGCAATGAAAGGCCCTTTAATGTATGACGTCATTTCATTCCTGTTTCAAGCTAAAGCCGATTTTCCAGAAAATTTTAAAAATGAAATGCTGGATTTCTATATTCAACGATTTGAAGATCAAAAAATTCAACATCAACTAAAAAACTCAGTTAAGCCAATTCAGATGATGAGATTCCTTCAGGTTCTGGGAGCTTACGGCTTCAGAGGACTGATTCAAAGGAAACAGCATTTTATAGGCAGTCTTGAAAAAGGAATCCAAAACATTACCCAATTTGCAGCCTCCTGGGAAGACATGAAAAATTACCCGGAACTGAATAAGGTTATAGAACAATTAACATTACAAGAAACTAAGAAGAAAATTGATACTATTTTAAAATAAAAAAAATTATAAAATAGTATTTTGAGAACAAATACAACTTACCGTAAAATACCTTAATGGTTTAAAAATAAAAAAGAAGAAAATGCTACACATTGACATCCATAGTTTCTCTTACAAAAAAGGAGGAATTCCAAAAGATCATTCAGGAAACGGAGGCGGTTTTGCCTTTGACTGCAGAGGAATATTAAATCCCGGAAGAATTGAAGAATATAAAATCCAAACCGGCAATGATATCGGCGTTCAGGAATATCTTGAAACCAAAACTGAAATGCCTAAATTCCTGGAATTGATAAAATCTCTTGTATCTATTAATATTGAAGATTATCTGGAAAGAGGATTTGAAAATCTTCAGATCAATTTCGGATGTACCGGCGGACAACACAGATCTGTGTATTCTGCTATAAAAATTGCGGAGTTCATCAAAGAAAAATACCCAAATGGCACTGAAGTAACCATTCATCACGACGAACAACCTCAACTGAACAATAGTAATTAGTAATATTTGCTTACCACTATTACATTACTCATTATTCATCACTTATTACTCATACTATATGAAGGCTCTTATTTTCGCCGCCGGAAAAGGCACCAGGCTTAAGCCGTTTACAGATCATCATCCTAAAGCTTTGGCAAAAGTGAATGGTATCCCTCTTTTAGAAAGAAATATCAATTATCTAAAAGGATACGGAATACAAGATTTTGTGATTAATATTCATCATTTTGGAGATCAAATTGTTGATTTTTTAAATAAAAATGATAACTTCGGCTGTAAGATTGAAATCTCTGATGAAACCAATGAACTATTGGAAACCGGAGGCGGCTTGATTTTTGCCAGAAGATTTCTTGATCATGGAGAAGATTTTTTAATTTTAAATGCTGATATTTTAACTGATCTCAATATTAATGAATTGGTAACGTATCACAAAAAAATAAAAGATTTTGCTACTTTAGCAGTATCGGATCGTGAAAGTTCGAGAAAGCTTCTTTTCAATGATGATATGGTATTAAGAGGTTGGCTGAATGTGCAAACGGGTGAACAGAGGCTTGCTGAATTCAATAAAGGGTTTAAAGCTCTTGCTTTCAGTGGGGTTCATTGTATCAGCCCTGTCATCTTTGAAAAGATAAAAAGAAAAGGCAAATTTTCTGTTATGGAAGAATACCTGGACCTGATGCAGACTGAACATATACATGGCTTTCTGCATGACAGTATTCTTATAGATGTAGGAAGACCAGAATCTGTAATAGAAGCCGAAAAACATTTTAAATAATTTTTGCAATGGAAATGGATGGAATTAGGGATGAAAGCCTGGTAAACCCGGAATTAGATAGTAACGAAACAAAGCTACATAACAGTTTCAGACAAAAAACATGGGATGAAACTATTACCAAAGATAGTTGGATGGTCTTTAAGATCATGGCTGAATTTGTGGATGGCTACGAAAAACTGGCAAAAATAGGTCCTTGTGTATCTATATTCGGTTCAGCACGTCTGAAACCCGAAAATAAATACTATGAAATGGCTGTGGAAATCGCAGAGAAAATCACAAAATTAGGTTTTGGAATTATTACCGGAGGTGGCCCAGGAATTATGGAAGCCGGAAATAAGGGAGCTTTCAATGCTAAAGGAAAATCAATCGGACTTAATATTGACCTTCCTTTTGAGCAGCATTTTAATCCTTATATCAATAAATCCTACTCCATGAATTTTGATTACTTTTTCGTAAGAAAAGTAATGTTTGTAAAATATTCCCAAGGTTTCGTAGTAATGCCAGGAGGATTCGGAACACTGGATGAGCTTACTGAAGCTTTAACTTTGATTCAAACCAATAAAATTGGTAAGTTTCCAATTGTCTTGGTAGGCACTGAATTCTGGGGAGGATTATTAGACTGGTTCAAAGCAACCTTGTTAAAAGAAGGAATGATTGCAGAAGATGATCTTGATCTTTATCGTGTGGTAGACACTGCTGATGAGGCAGTAGCACATATTAAAGGTTTCTATGATAAATATTCTGTGAATGTAAATTTTTAATTGGCATATTATTTGTGAACTATAACTAGCAAGTATGATTGTAAATCTATTAATTAAGATGAAAAAACTTTTATATATATCAGGAATTTTAACATTTTTTGTGTTAATGAGTTTTATGTATGTAGACTTTTTCTCTTCAATGACCAAAGTGGATTATATTGATGGAAGCAAGACATTGAAGTTTACCACAAAAATGAATACAAGCCATATCTCTGACGCTATTAAGATCAATCCTAACACAGCAGGATTTGAAGCCGAGGTGAAAAAATATGTGAACAATAATTTTGATGTATTTGTCAATGGTGCTCCCAAAACAATTACCTTCACGGGAAGTCAGATCAGCGGAGAAACTGTATGGGTATATTTTGAGACCGGAGGGGTTTCGGATATTAATACCTTAAAGATAAAAAATACGATCCTTTTAAGCTCTTTTCCGAAGCAAATCAACCTGGTGAGTATTGCCTACAAAGGCAGCCAGAAAATGATGAACTTCCAACGAGGAAAAGAAGTGAATGAGGTTTCTTTTTAGATAATTAATTTTGTAATATAAAAACCACTGCAATTGCAGTGGTTTTTTGTTTTTATACCTATTTATTGCTTGCTCAATACATATCTCCCTACTTCATATTCAATATCACTTTTATCATACTGAAAAGGAATCTTTTCTAAAAACCAGCCTTGAGGATAATCGTCATATTCTTCCTCAATTTGATATTTGGCAAGAGAATCTGTTACATCAAATTTATCTAATATTAAAAATCCATTTTTGATATTCGTAGAATCATAGGCTACAAGATATCGCCCTCCTAATTTAAATTCTCCATTGCGGTGGTCTTTCCTTACTTCTGATCCATATTTAAATCTGTAATCATATCCCAACCCATTTAGTTTTTTATTATAATAATCAGACATAGATGTATAGCATCCACCCTATAAAGCATACAAATGCAATTATCATTTTGATTTTATTGGTCATATTTATTTAGGAATACATGGTTATAACAATAAATTGGGGTAGCCAATGCTAAATACAAGAAATAAAAATGAATGAAACAACAAAATGTTCAAATTAGGGCATCAAAAAAACCGGCTCTATCGAGCCGGTTTCAATTTTATAAAAACAATAATTATTGTGCTTTAATTTTGAAGTCATCTACTTCCCAAGTTGCTGCTCCAGAAGTTGTAGAAGTATATTTAAATGCAATTCTTACGTTTTTACCTAAGAAAGCACCTAAGTCAACATTTCCGGAACCTACCCAGTCTCCAAATGCATTAGCATTCGTATCCAGAGTTGCAGGAAGAAGAGTCCAATTAGTTGTTGTAACATCTCCTGTATAGTTATCTGTAGCATACACTTGTAATGCATTTCCAGAATATCTTACATCCGTTGTAAAGCTTACTGCAGCTTTAGTTTTACCAGCTAAGCTTACTGATTTAGAGATCAACCAATCTTCATTGGCAATGTTATTATTAGCACCACCTGCGTTACCATTCATCACTGCATAATAATTGGTTCCGTTTCCTTGGTTAGATGTTTGCCAGAACTGGTTAGGTCCTACTTTGTTTACGGTAGTCCAATCTGTACTGAATCCACCAGCTGCAAAATCATCACTGTAAACAACAGGAATTGGAATATACACACTTCCGTCACATCTCGGTGCATCAAAGTCGATGTTAGCCAGTTTAGTAATCCATAACTGATAAGTTCCATTGAATACACTTAGAATAGCATATACATCACCTTTTCCGCCTTTTACTTCATAACCTCCCGGCTTTATATTACCAAAACTTGCCTGGCCGCTTGTTCTTAAAACAACAGTATTACCTGAGCAATCTTCAAGGGTTCTGCTAGTCACATTACTACCATCAGTTAATGTTCTTCCTAAATCTCCTTTAACAAATTCAACGTCTTTAATTTTGATCCATCTTCCAACATCAGCCATCGTTAACTGAGAAATTGTTTTTTCTGTAGGAACAACCGCTCTTGATGCTGTATTGCTATCAAAGAAATATTTATACATTTCTACTTCTTCGATCTGTCCAAACTGGGTATTGTTACTGAATAAAGCCCCTAGCTGAACTTCACCATTAACGCTTCTTACATAAAGATTTTTAAGCTTAATATTTACATCTTTACCTAATCTGAATCTGCTATCAAGATAAAGATTCGTTTTATTCATATTTACTCTGATACCTCCTGTAGCATCTTCTACATAAACATATTTGTAAAGGTTTCCTGTTTCATCATTAGCCACTACCTGAGCTTTAAGATAATAATCCCCTGTAATCTGTACCCAGTTTGTAGTTCCGGCAGCCAATTGCTTGATATCAGCCACTGTTTTAGCTGTAAGAGTGCTTGGGTTAAAATCACATGGACCTGCTGTAAGGCCATCTAAACGTGGGAAAGTCTTCATCTCAAGATCTTCAGCCTTGTTTACATACAATTGGTAGGTTGTAGTAGATCCCGATTGGAATTTACTGTAGATTCCAACAAACTTACCTTTTCCAGAAGGAAGAAGCTGACTTGCGAATGAAGCAAAACCACTGTTTCTTACTACTGCAGTTTTCGCATATTTTCCACTAACCCATCCTTCTCCAATTGTTTTATCTACTGTTACTCCACTTGGAGCATAAGTAGTACACAACGCTCTTGCATCAAACTCTACATCATCTACCTGAATAAGACATCCGAAATACTGATCATTCGCAGCAACCATATCTGCCAATTTCATCACCTTAGGAATAATTTTTCCTTTTGGAGCACAAGATCTGAAGATTTGTTTTGCAACAAGCTTCTCAGGAATTCTTGATACAGAAGTTGCAGAAGTTTCAGCTCCTGTTTCTACACCAAGTTGTACCAGACCACCGTAAGTTCCAATAGCAAGACCGTTCAGTTTAATATATACTTTTGATCCCTGAGGATATTTTGTATAAGTACTTACTGCGTCTACACTCACTGTAAACCCTTGTGTAGGATTTTCTAATGCATCCTGAACGTAGATTGTTTTATAAATATTTCCTGTTTCATCCGTAGAAGAAACATATCCTACCATATATAAATCGTCAGCTTCATTGTCTGGCGTTGTATCTTTAGGGAATACGTATCTTGCATTCTGATACTTCGCTTTTACGTCTGCAAATGGTACTACTATTCCTTTTTTATCAGCACAATCATACCCATCAAGATTAGGCTGATCGTATTTATCATCTTGGACACAACCTGTCACTACGAACAGAGAAGATGCCATGACGAAAATATATTTTAAAATTGAATTATATTTTTTCATGTGTAATCGTTTTTAGAATCTTAAATAAACATTAGTGAAGAAAGTGATTCCTCTGTCATACCAAAGTTTTGGTCCAAAATAAGGAGTTGCTCTTTGAGCATCAGCAAGAGCATCACTAAAGTTTACATTTCGTCCTTGTTCAAATCCTCCGGTTACATAATTTCTGTTGTTCAGAATGTTATTTACAGACACACTTACACCCATTCTGTATTTTCCGAATTGGAAAGATTTACCAGCATTAGCATTCAACATAAACTGATTATCAAATTTCTTCTGTTTAGTAATTTGTTCTATCAATTCAGGAGTTGCACCCGGGAAAGGGTCGTTAGTCTGTGGGTCAGTATACATATAAGGTGTCTTGTTCAACGCAGAGAAGTCAAGATACTGATCCATTAGATAGTTAGCAGATGCTCCCACCCACCAATATTTTGGAGAGTTGTATTTCAATCCGAAAGAGAATGCTTTTTGTGGAGTTCCGGCTACTTTATAATCTTTTACATTGGCTTTCCCCCAAACATCTGTTCCTCTGAATCCATTAAGGTCATCAAAAGTAGAAACTTCAGGGTTATTGGTGTATTTATATTCACCTATACTTGCCACCCCTACTGCACTTAAAGTAGGGGTAACTTTAACGTCAAAACCTAATTCAAGACCCATATATCTCTTGTTAACTCCACTCATTGCTTCGTTTACCAGCGTACTGAAAGAGTTTCCTAAGGTACCGTCATTTACGTCAGCATAATATCTTGAGATTTCAGTAGCATTTTGAATGGTAGTATAATAAGCAGATAACCTAAGTTTTAAAATCTGACCTCTTAAGATGTAACTTAAATCATTAGAGCTAATCATCTGATTGGTAACTCCTGGGGTTAAGTAGTCAACCATTCTTGGGTTAATATAGATCTCATTCAATGTAGGTGCTAAGCTAAAGAATGCTCCGTTGTACACGATAAAGTTTTTACCATTGATCTTATAGGTAATCTTTCCTTTAATTCCTGCATCTAAAGCATCGTATATTGCACTTTTACCCTTTGAATTATCTCTGAATCTAGCAAGACCACTTCTGAAATTACCTTCTCTGTAAGCTTCAGAATATGAAGAGAAGATTGAAGCTACTACATTCCACTTGTTAAAATCTATTTCAGTAGAAACGTTCAATGCATAGTGATTTCTTGTAAGCTCGTAAGAGTACTGAGTTCTATCTCCTTTTCTTACTGTTACATCATTATTATCAGCATCATATTTTGCGTCTCCATTGAATGCATTAAGGTTATAAGCAAAGTTAGCTCCTAATAAATCCTTAATTCTTCTGAAGTTGTCAGATTTTAAATTCTGATAGTTGAAGTTGATGTTTAACTTCCAGTTGTCTTTTAATTTTGTATCAAAGTGAGAAGAGAAATTGAAAGTTTTATCTTTATTTACGTCTTCTACAATTGTATATACGGCACCTCTGGCCGCACCTTTCATATCGGTAAGGTTAAGACGGTTTGCATTATACAAATAATTCCAGTCGATTTGTGCCTGTTGTCTGAATTCGTCTTCTGTAAGCAGTCCGAAGCTTGGTAATTTTCTATAGTAAGTAGGGTTCGGATCTGAAGCGTGGAACCAGTCTAATCTACTTCTGGCATCGCTACCAAACTGATAAGAAACGGTATTTGTCCAGTTTGAGTTTTTACCTATTTTCAGGTAATCTGTTAAGATAAACATCGGTTCAAAAACGTTTCTGATTCTGGAGTTTCTTTTCTCTCCATCCTGCCACCCCCAGTAGGAGTTATAGTTTTTGCCCATGATATCATAAACCTCCTGAGTATTTGGTGCATTGGAAGCTCTGTATGTAGGAGATCCAAAAGCAGTTAAGTTAATAGAGTGTCTATCGCTGAACTTCTTTTCAATAGAGGCAAAATAAGCATAGGCATCCTGATACACCCCATCAATGATTGCTCTATCTCCCCATCTTCTGCTTCCTGAGAAAGTAAATGCCCAACCATTTTTGGAAAGACCTGAAGAATAAGTAGCCATTGCTCTGTGCAGGTAGCTTCTATTGGTAAATGAATAGGCTAATGAAGTCTGTTTTCTATAGCTGGATGCTCTCGTATTATAATATACAACCCCACCTAAATTACCAAAAGTATATTCAGAAGGAGTAATATTATCTACATTTTCGTAAGGATATCTCGTTACGTCATTTAGTCCTCCCCAGTTATTGAAATCAATCCTTCCATCATCATTTTTCGACATGGAAACACCATTAAAAAGAACATCCTCAAATCTGTTGTCTACTCCTCTTGGTCTGAACCAGTAAGCACCTAGTTCAAAAGCGGAAACATTTTGGAAAGCATCTCTTCCTGAGCTTAAAAGTCCTACTGTAGGCTGCATTGATGAGCCTCCATCTTCAGTATCAGTTGCCGAGTCGTCAATAACTATTACTCCTGCATCTGATCCTAAGTTGTAATTAAGTGTAATAACACCTAAATCTTTTCTCTTCTCATCTGCAGTTACATCAAACTCTAAGATCTTAGACTCAAAATTTGGTTTTGTCACTGTGATAAGATAGTGGCCAGGTTTTAAATCCACAAACTGGAAGTATCCAATTTTATCCACAGATGTGTCATCAGTGGACTGTGCTAGATCTACTTCTGCTTTCTCTAAAGGCTTACCATCCTGATCTTTAACATACGCAAATACAGTTGTTTGCGCAAAATAGAAAGAAGCAGGCATTAAAGTAAACAAAGAGATTAGGGATAGTTTTTTAATCATAATAAACTTATTTTTAACTCCTTCTTTATTTAAGGGGCAACAAATTTAGAACTATTTTCATTAACTCAAACATTTTTAGTTATTTATTCTATTAATTTTTCTTAACCTACACTCATTATCCTAAAAATATGCCCGAATTTTAATCAATCACAAAAAAGGATAGTAGATATTAGGAAAACTACTCAACAATCATTACAAAATATTTTTAATCCCAAACAAACAGCCTATTTTTTAGCATTATATAAATAATAAATCTCACTTAACAATGTCAAAATAATGAATGATGGTGCATTTCTTTCATACTTTCTATCTAAACCTTAACATTTTATTAAATTAAACTCAGGTTATTTTAATCTTTATTCTTATATAAAATTAGTAATTTTACCCCCTCAATTTTTTGAATATACTAAGAATATGAAAAAATATTTAATCATTGCCGCCCTATTTTGCTTTGGTTCTGCTTTCTCACAACAGAGGCAGGTAAAGAGAGCAGCTGTCGCATTCCTGAACGTTGAAAACCTTTGGGACACAATACCTTCTGCAGATTACATTGACGGAACACTCCCACGTTCCAATCCTAAATTTCATAGAAGTGTACCCGTAGATTCTCTTAAATACCTTGAAACTACAGAAGACTATAAAGGGGAATGGAGTGATGATCTTTTGATTGGCAAAAAAGTAATCAGAAAACAGTTCTTATCCGAAGACTTTACGGCTAACAGCCCAAAAAGATGGGGAACAAAGTACTACAATCAGAAGCTGGCTAATGAAGCTAAGGTGATTTCTGAACTTGGAAGACAATATACCAACGATAACCCTGCCATATGTGGATTGATCGAGGTAGAAAACAGACAGGTAATTGAAGACCTAATCAAGCAGCCTGCTTTAGCTAAGAGCAACTATGGCATTGTACATTTCAATTCTTATGATTCCAGAGGAATTGATGTAGCTATTATTTATCAGAAAGGAAGATTCTCTGTTTTAAATTCGTATAAAAAAGAGATTAAGATCTATGATGAGAACGGAAAAAGAGAATATACCAGAGACATTGTAATTGCTATCGGATTATTGGATGGAGAAAAAGTAGGAATCTTTATGAATCACTGGCCATCCAGAAGAGGGGGAGAAGCTATTTCCCTAGCAAAAAGAAATACTGCCGCTACTGTATTGAAAGAGGAAATGGACAAAGTAACTGCTGAAAATCCAGGAATTAAATTATTCTCAATGGGTGACTATAATGATGACCCGGTAAGTCCAAGTTTGAAAAAACATTTGGCTGCCGTGGGGGATCCAAGTGAATTGTCTGATAAGACTCCTTATTATAATTTAATGTATAAATTATATAAGGCAGGGGTAGCTTCTCTTGCATACAGAGATGCTCCGAACTTGTTTGACCAGATTATTGTTTCAAGAAATCTTTATTCTCCTGAAAAAATCACTCCTACTTATACCATTTTTAAAGCTGAGATTTATGCTCCGGCTTATCTGGTAAACAAAGAAGGACAGTGGAAAGGATATCCTTTACGTTCTTGGGATGGTGACCGATTCACTGGTGGATACAGTGACCACTTCCCTGCGGTTTCCGTAGTTCAGAAAGAATATATTAAAAAATAATACAGAAAGGCACTCTTATTGGAGTGCTTTTTTAATAAATAATTGAATCATGAAAAATTTTGTTCTAATTCTGTTTATTGCTCTCATCCCTTTCAGTTGTCTTTCACAGCAAAACAACTCTAAAAATGATAAGGAGCAGCATGAAATGAAACCGTCTAAAAATGATGACGGAGAATGGGATCTTACTGTCATTGACACTGAATTTGATTATTTCCTGAATGCTGTAGCCAAACCTATAAGCCAATATTCAGAATCTTTTCTGAAAGCAAAAAATACATTCCTGGTAAATGAATGGAACAGCTATTACAGCACTGGAAAATATAGAAACATCATAGAATCCGGAATCGATTATAATCCAAGAGAAAATTATGGGATAAAGTTTGAATACAAGCTTTACCAGGTATTTGCGTATGTAAACTGGAAGTATGGATTAAAAATGAACGGTTTATCCGGAAGCGATGTCTTCAGAGGCGGAAGGTAATTCAAAGTATCATATCTAATAAAAAAGGTTCAGAAAATTCTGAACCTTTTATTTTTATAATAGCTGAAAATTATTTGTTGAATAATTCCTCTACCTTATCCCAGTTTACTACATCAAAGAATGCAGAAACATAATCAGGTCTTCTGTTTTGGTAGTTTAGGTAATAAGCGTGCTCCCAAACATCTAATCCTAAAACCGGAGTTCCTTTAACGTCTGCAACAGGCATTAATGGGTTGTCTTGGTTTGGAGTTGAAGAAACAGATACAGATCCGTCAGTATTTTTTACCAACCAAGCCCATCCTGAACCGAATCTTGTTTTAGCAGCATCAGAGAAATCCGTTTTGAATTTTTCAAGGCCACCATAGTTTTCGATAGCAGCTTTTACGTTTCCTACTGGTTCTTTGCTTCCACCAGGAGTTAAAATTTCCCAGAATAAAGAGTGGTTGAAGTGTCCTCCTCCATTGTTTCTTACAGCTGGTTTATCAGTTCCTGTCTTGCAGATTTCTTCAATAGTTTTTCCTGCTAAATCAGTTCCTTCAATGGCTTTATTTAAATTGTCAATATACGCTTGGTGGTGTTTCGTATAGTGGATTTCCATAGTTCTTGCATCGATCGTAGGCTCTAATGCATCGTATGCATATCCTAATTTTGGTAATTCAAATGACATAATCTTTATTTTTAATGTTATACTTCAAAATTAGCCAATATTTAAGGTATTATCAAAGATTGGGGATTACTTTAATAAATCTTTAACATTGATATATTGATTTAGAATGAATTATTTTTTTAAATATTTCTAATTTCATCAGGTAACCTGTCTACTTTGATATTCCATATCCTATTCAAAGCATGGTTTATTTTCAATTTCGTAACTTCCACAATATGAAGTAAGTTTTATAAAAAATACTTCTCTCACTGAATGTTTAACTTTAAATACTTTTTATTATGAAAATCGGACTTTTTGGATTTGGAAAAGCAGGAAAAGCTGTAGCGTCAGTTATTCTTCAAAACAAAGATCATTCTCTACAATGGATTTACAGAAAATCAAACAGATCTTCTACCAGAGATGCTGCAGACTTTCTTGGAGTGGAAAGTGATGATCCCGGTCATTTTTATTCAGAGAAAAGAATAAGCGTGGAGGAATTACTTGAAGAGCATCCGGTAGATGCCATCATTGACTTTTCATCCCAGGATGGAATTTATACTTACGGAGAATCTGCCGCACAAAAGAAGGTAAGAATCATATCAGCGATTTCCCATTATTCTGATAAGGAAGTACGTTTTCTGAATAAACTAGCTCAGAAAGCGACTGTATTTTGGTCACCTAATATTACTTTGGGGATTAACTATTTACTATATGCCGCTCAGTTCTTAAAAAAGATTGCTCCTTCTGTAGATATCGAAATAGTGGAAGAGCATTTTAAAGATAAACAGGGAATTTCAGGAACTGCCATCCGGATTGCAGATGTTCTGGATTTGAAGGATGAAAAGATAAATACCATCAGAGCCGGCGGAATTGTTGGAAAACATGAGGTTATTTTCGGTTTTCCATTCCAGACGGTAAGACTCATTCATGAATCTATTTCAAGAGATGCCTTTGGTAACGGAGCTTTGTTTGCTGCCGAACATCTTATCAATAAAAAACCGGGCTTCTATAAATTTGAGGATTTATTGCATCCTTATTTCAAAGTATAGAAGCCCGGCCTATTAACAATTTAATTTATTATTTATTCATAGACATCAGGAATTCTTCATTATTAAGAGTTCCTTTGATGTTTTTATTTACAAATTCCATTGCTTCTACAGGATTCATTTCAGAAAGATATTTTCTAAAAATCCACATTCGCTGAGAAGTTACTTCATCCAGAAGAAGATCATCTCTACGGGTGCTTGAAGAAATTAAATCAATAGCAGGATAAATTCTTCTGTTCGCAATTTTTCTGTCTAATTGAAGCTCCATGTTTCCTGTACCTTTGAATTCTTCAAAGATAACTTCATCCATTTTAGAACCCGTATCAATTAATGCAGTAGCAATAATCGTTAAGGAACCACCACCTTCAATTTTTCTTGCCGCTCCGAAGAATCTTTTCGGCTTATGAAGTGCATTCGCATCTACCCCACCGGAAAGAACTTTACCTGATGCAGGCGTTACTGTATTGTATGCTCTTGCTAATCTCGTAATAGAGTCCAATAGGATCACTACATCGTGCCCACATTCAACCATTCTCTGCGCTTTTGCCAGAACAAGGTTAGCTACTTTCACATGTTTTTCTGCAGCTTCATCAAATGTAGAAGCAATAACTTCTGCATTTACACTTCTTTCCATATCGGTAACCTCTTCCGGACGCTCATCAATCAGAAGAACCATCATATATACTTCCGGGTGATTAGCCGCAATAGAATTGGCAATATCTTTAAGCAACATGGTCTTACCTGTTTTAGGCTGTGCTACAATCATCGCTCTCTGCCCTTTTCCGATTGGTGCAAATAAATCTACAATTCTTGTCGAAATGGTAGACTCACTGCCTGCAAGATTGAATTTCTCTTCAGGGAAAAGTGGTGTAAGATATTCAAATGCAACACGATCCTTAATAAATGCAAGGTCACGTCCGTTTACTTCTGTAGGTTTTAATAAAGAAAAGTACTTTTCGCCTTCTTTTGGAAGTCTTACAATTCCTTTAACGGTATCTCCCGTTTTTAATCCATAATTTCTGATCTGTGCTGTAGAAACATATACATCATCAGGAGAAGAAATATAACTGAAATCCGATGAACGTAAAAATCCATAGTTATCAGGTAATATTTCCAACACCCCTTCAATGCTTACCATTCCATCGAAACTGAATTCTTTTTTATGGTCATGCTGCTCCTCTGCCTTTTCAGAATGTCTGTTTTGATTCTGATTTTGGTGTTGGTTTTGATGCTGATGCTGGTTTTGGTTTTTATGTTGGTTTCCACTGTTCTGTGGATGGTTGTGTCCTTTTTGAGGTCTGTTAGCCTGTGGTTGTTGAGAAGGGGTATTGTTAGGCTTTTCATCTGCCTGGGCAGGCTCTTGAGATTCTGTGTTTTTAGGAGCTTCTGCTTTCTCCTGAGAAGTTTCTGTATTTCCAGTATTGGTAGAAACTCTTTTTCTTTTTTTCTTAGCTGAATTGGCTGCAGATGATTCTTCATTTACTGTTGCTTCTACTGCTTCAGCTATAGGCTCTTCTGTTTTTACTTCTTCAGCAACCGGCGTTTTTTCTTCTACTTTTTCCTCTACTTTTGGTTCTGCCGGTGCTTTCGCACTTGCCCTTGGCTTTGCTGGGGCTTTCTTTGGAGCAGCTTTTTTTACCGGAGCTTTTACAGTTTTTTCTGCTGGAGCTTCTTCAGTATTGGCGCTGGTTTCCGTGGCGTTGAAATAATCTTTTGATACTTTAGGATTAGAAGCCTGAAAGTCAAGAATTGCAAAGATCTTATCATTATCATTGCTGTTTCTTGCAACTTTAACGCCCAAATCCTTTAAGATTTTAGTCAGTTCCGTTACGGATTTTGACCTTAACGTTTCTATGTTAAACATATTTATGTAAAAATGTAATTAATTGTGAGTAAGAAAAGTAAGTCCGGTGACTTTTGTTTTCAAGTACATTGTATAATGCAAATCTACACTTATTTTTGAATTGTGCAAAATTTATATTATTTTTGCCTAGAATTTAATATTCAATGCTACAGAGAATACAAACTATATGGACTTTATTAGCAGTTTTAGCTGCTGTTTTCCTTTTTATAACAGGACAGGATGTCGTAATTTCAGACAGCATCCCTGTACTTAATATAGGATGTATTATCCTTGTTATTATTGGATCATTAAGTGTTTTTAGTTTTAAAAACAGAAAAAGACAAATTTTGCTGAATACCATCAGCATCATTATAAACGCTTTGTTGATTGGTGTATTGGCGTACTGGCTGCTAAACTTATCCGGAGGAATACATTTTCCTGAGAAGGGTATTGAGCCGATTTTCCCATTAATTGCGATAATATGTCTGCTGATAGCAAACGTATACATCCGAAAAGATGAGAGGCTCGTGAAATCTGTAGACAGACTACGATAACCTTACAACGATTTTTTGAGTGAGAACAGTTCCTTTTTGGAGCTGTTTTTTATTTTTATATAGCTGTACTCTTCAATTCTAATCTGTAATTCTTTCCGAATCAGGTAATTTATGTAACTTCCTTGCAACATTTTGATCAAAAAGACGACAGATCCAATAACTTTTAATTAAAGACTATGAAAAAGCTAACTTATCTTACTTTATCCTTATTCTCCATATCCACTTTTGCTCAGGAAGTTTCAAAAGAAAGAGTAAAAACCGTTATTTCCACTCTCGCCTCTGATGAAATGAAGGGACGAGAAATCGGAACCCCGGAAAATGATAATGCAGCCAACTATATTGCTACATTATTTAAGGAAAACAATCTTGAGTACTGTACCGGAAACTCCTATCTGATTCCTTTTGACTACAATGGTAAAACCGCTTATAATGTTTGCGGTATAAAGAAAGGTAAATCTGATAAAAACCTTGGCTTTTCAGGACATTTTGATCATATTGGAACCAACAATAAAAGTGGAGACAACATTTACAACGGTGCCGATGATGACGCAAGCGGAATTACCACACTGGTAGGCATCGCAGATTATTTTAAAAATAAGAAGCCTGAATTTTCAATGGTTTTCATGGCTTTCAACGGAGAAGAAAAAGGAATGTTAGGATCACAGGCTATCTCTGAGGATAAAAATCTTGATAAAATTTACAATAATATGGCCGCCCTTTTTAATTTTGAAATGGTAGCTACTGAATCTCAATGGGGTAAAAATGCATTATATATGACTGGAGACGGCTTTTCAGATCTTGATGAGCTATTCAATAAACATGCAGTAAATGGGTTAAAAATCAATGCTGATCCATATGCTAAGCAGCAACTCTTTTATCGTTCTGATAATGTAAGCTTTGTAAAAAAGAAAATTATTGCGCATTCATTTTCAACGGTTGATATGACCAAAGCAACGCATTATCATCATGTGAATGATGACATGAATATTGTTGATGTTGATAATATGACCCAGATCATCAATAATTTTGGAAAGACATTAGATAAATTAAGCCCTAAAAATTTTGCTCCAAAGTATAACGATCAGGTCAATTTTAATTAATTCTGACTTCCACATACATGCCGCCGATAAGGCGGTTTTATTTTGACCTTAACCGAAATTCTGTATTTCTTAACCTTGAGTTTCACCCGTATTTTACACTTCTTTCTCACTTTATTTCAAAGCGTTGTAACAAAAATCCTCATTTTGAAACTTATCAATTAAAGTAAAACCGGATTAAGAACGTCTTATCTTCTAATTTTACGTAATTTTGCTATCCAAATTTTTCATTGAATGAATGAGTATAAAAAAATTCTGAGGTTCGCCAAACCCCATCAAAAATATATCTACGGAAGTTTATTTTTCAACATTCTGTATTCTGTATTTCAGATTGCTTCTCTGGGGACTATTTTACCGGTTTTAGGGATGCTTTTCGGCACCATTAAGCCTGAAAAATATGAAGTACCTCCTGTTTATTCCGGTGACATTACAGATTTCTTCACTTATATAAAAGAATATTCCAACTATTATGTTCAGACACTAGTCAGTACTCACGGTGCCCTTACGGTTCTCGCATGGCTTTGTGTGATTACTGCCTTTATGTTCTTTTTAAGAAATGCATTCCGATACTTCGGGTCCTTATTGCTCATCAACTATCGTGTTGGAGTTACTAAAGATCTTCGTGGTGCGATGTACAGAAAAATACTTTCTTTACCGGTATCCTTTTTTACAGAAAGCAGAAAAGGTGATATGATGTCCCGCATGTCTAATGATGTAGGTGATGTTGAAGGAAATATTTTGGGAAGTTTAATAGAACTTATCAATGCGCCTTTCATGCTTATCAGCACATTGATTACTTTATTTTTCCTGAGTGCGGAAATGACTCTTTTCTCTCTGCTTGTACTTCCTGTAATGGGAACAATGATTGCGCTCATTGGAAAAAGTCTTAAAAAAGATTCTCATGAAGCACAACATGAGTTGGGAACCATCTTTTCTATTGTAGATGAAACTTTAAAATCTTCAAAGGTTATTAAAATATTTAATGCCGAAAAGATCATGGACAACCGTTTCATGAAATCAATGAACAAGTGGATATCAAGTTCTATCAACTTAGGTAAAAAGAAAGAATTAGCCTCTCCAATGAGCGAATTCCTAGGTTCTATCACCTTTTTGATCATTGCATGGTATGGAGGTAAACAAATCATTGTGGAACAAAGCATATCGCCTGCTGATTTTCTGGTATTCCTGGGAATGTTCTTCCAGATTCTTCCGCCTGCAAAAAGTTTATCAACATCCATTTCCAATGTACAGAAAGGAGAAGCTTCCCTGAAAAGAGTATTGGAAATTCTTGATGCTGATGTAAAAATCGAAGAAATTGCAGAACCGGTTTCCATTTCAACGCTTAATAACAATATTGAATTCAAGAATATTGGGTTCTATTATGATAAAGCCAATCTTATCCTTAAAAACTTTGAGCTAACAATTCCTAAGGGTAAAACGGTTGCATTGGTAGGACAAAGTGGAAGTGGAAAAACCACTATTGCTAACCTTTTAGCAAGATTCTATGATGTTTCTGAAGGACAAATCCTTATTGATGGTGTAGATATTAAGCATTTGAAGCTACAGGAATACCGCCAGCTTCTGGGAATGGTAACTCAGGAATCTGTATTGTTCAACGATTCTGTTTACAACAATATTCTGATGGGTAAACCTGATGCTACCAGAGAAGAGGTGATTGCGGCGGCTAAAATTGCTAATGCAGATACATTTATTACAGGTCTTTCTGAAGGATATGATACCAATATCGGAGATGATGGAAACAAACTTTCCGGAGGTCAGAAACAAAGGGTATCTATTGCAAGAGCTGTATTGAAGAATCCACCGATCATGATTCTGGATGAAGCCACTTCAGCCTTGGATACTGAATCTGAAAGATTTGTACAGGATGCTTTGGAAAAAATGATGGAAAACAGAACTTCACTTGTGATTGCTCATCGACTTTCAACCATCCAAAAAGCAGACTGGATTGTGGTAATGGAAAAAGGAACAATTGTAGAACAGGGAACTCATCATGACCTTATTGCTAAAAAGGGCATGTATAACAAACTTGTTGAACTTCAAAACTTTGACTAATTATTTTTAAATCCATATAAAAATGAATCCTATACAAGAGTATTTCTACAGAATCGAAGAGCCTGAAAGAAGTACTCTTCTTTTTTTACGGGAAACCATCCTGGCTTCAGATCCTGAAAACATTACAGAAACTTTCAGCTTTGGACTTCCCTTTATCAAATACAAAAAGAAAATGCTGTGTTATTTCTACTACAGCAAAAAATACAAAAAACATTACCTTAGCTTTTATCACGGTGATAAACTCGATTATCCGGAATTGGTCAAAGACGGCAGAAAGAAATTTAAAATCCTTCTGATCAACACAGATGAAGATCTACCTGTCTCGCTTATTCTGGAAATTCTCACAAAAGTAAAGGATAATATAAAAGGATAATTTACGGGTCATTAAACAGACATTCATATTATTCTCTAGTCTTCTTTTGCAACCTTATATTTTTACATAATCGTAGTTTTCGTTTCCAAATTATATTAAAAAAAATACCAATGATATAAATATCATTGGTATTAATTCTAGTATTATTTACTCTTTGTGTTTTTAAGATTAACTATAGGAAAATAGTTATTAATGTGTATTTACTCCACTAAATTCAGCTTGTTTTATACCCCAAGCCAAAGCATTAGCATAGAATATAGAATTGTATACATTCATCTTTGTACCATTACCATAATTTGGTTTAGGAATTGGTTTAAAGTTTGTATCTGCATAAAAAGGACAAATTGTATCAGAAGTATTCGGAGCAGCAACTGTTCCACATTGAGAATTAAATCCTCCATCTCCTACCCAGATGAAATTTAATGTATTGTGTCTAAAAGCTGTTACCCTTCCTACTGTACCTGAAGGTGTGGCACTAGATATATTGGTATCTCCAGAGTATATTGTGATATCACTTGCAGGCAGACCTGTCGCATATGTTGTAGCAGATGCATCTTCTCCCCACTGAAGTCCTCTTATGTCTCCAAAAGGACCATTAAGAATAGCATCATTCGTCAACGGAAGCTTATAAATTGAACCTGCCGTATTAACACTTCCTACATTTACAGAACCGTCAAAGACACTGCTCAAAAGATTCTGCATTCCTGTGTTATTTTCAGAATAAGCAATCACAACACCACCTTTTAATAAATAGTTTTTAATTATCTGAGCTTCATTAGCACCCATACCCCATATATATCCTATCACAATAATATCTACAGCATTGGCACCTGTTGTCCAGGTAGTCAATTGAGCGGCACTTGGAGCACCTCCACCGTTAATTACCTGATCCCATCCTTCATATTTCACTGTACTATTTGCTAAAGGTCCATAATTCGCTCCAGCTTTAAGGACCTGACCTGAAGGAGATGTACCGGAAACATTATATCCACATCCATCAGGAGCATCTCCAATAGCCAATAACTTTTTCTTAGGAATTACTACAACTACATTTACAGAACATGTTGTAGAAACTCCGCCCTTGCTATCAGAAGTAATTACCATGCTTTTAGTAGTCGTAGAAGTTGGTGCCCCTGATCCATTTAAGGTTATATTTTGAGTTCCTGTAGCTGTAAACGTTCCTGAAGCACTAAATGAAATACCATCTACTGTATTGGTTGTAATAGTATAGCTTCCCAATGCAGAAACATTAACAGGTAGCGTAATGGTATTTGAAGCAGTTAGATTTGTTCCTACCTTATAGACACCATTTACAGTTGCACTACCACAACTCATAGTATAGGTTCCAGCTGCGCTTAAAACGTTTACCGTGATAGAAGGAGTACAGGTAACGTCTACTCCATTTGAGGAAAGTGATACTGTATTTAACTGCACCGCAGTAGGTGTACCTTGCCCTGGGATCTGAACAGTCTGCGCACCCGTGTTTAGGAAAACACCTGTTCCATAAAAGTTATATCCATTAGTTGTAGTACCGGAAATGGTATAATTCCCAACTTTGGTAACATTTACAGAAATGCTTAGATAATTAGAATTGGTTAATTCTTTTCCTTGAACATAGGTTCCCATTGCTTTGGAATTTGAACAGTCAATCGTAAATACAGATTTTCCGATTTGTCCACAGACACTTTTCCATTCATTATCTGCCAGGCTCCAATAGTTATAACAGTCTTCCGTTGTGTTAAAAATTGTAAGGCCATCATCCTTAGCAGTGTTTATGGCAATAGCATCCCTTTGTGCTTCCGTAAGTCTAGGAATTAGTATTCCTTTATTATTTCCTCCAGACACAACATCTAAGACAGAATTTAGATTAGGAGAAGTAGTGTTTATTCCTACTGGACCGTTGTAAGTCTGTGAATAAAGTTTTCCAAAAGTGAGGAGCAGTAGTAGTAGCAAAGTCCCGATTTTGGTTTTTGTAAATTTTAAATTCATCATGTTTTATATGTATTAATATTAATTTGTTCAACTAATAATCCTTAAGCCTTTGTGATTTTCGGCTACAAAGTTATTATAGATGTTAAGAATTCGACAAATCAATACCGCACAATACTACGCATGCGTATCAAAACTCATTAAATTTAGCGAGTTTATATTTTAAGAATAAAATTATTAATATTCATATTCGAGGTAATGTTTAGTTTTTTTCGAATTCTGTATTTCCGACTTTCCACAGCCCTTACACTACTGTTTATAGATGTTGCAATTTTTTTAGTATCAAAATTTAATCTCATTAAAGCACAAATATGCAGTTCAGAATAAATAAGACCATTATTAATACTTAAAATTTTGGGAATAAATTCAGGAAAAAACAATTGAAATTTTTCAAAAAACAAAGGAGAATTATCTTCTGCAAGATTTATAATTTCTGCAATATTATCCTGCGTTAAATTGTTATTAATTACCTGTTGGTACATCAGCTCGTTATTCACTTTTTGCAGATCGCCAATTGTAGAATCTTTTATTTCAGTCTCTTTCTTCAAACCATGGATCAGCTTATCTTTTTGAGAAACAAAATAAATATCAATCAGAAAAGTTGTAATGGCAAAAAGAACATTAAGCAGCTTTATAGTTCTTAGGTCTTCTTGATTTATATATCCACTTCTTGGCAAAAAATCAAGATCAAAATACATGCATACTATAAAATTTGCTGCTACAACACTCACAATAAGTAGTATTGTATTAAAATCATATTTATAGTTAAAATAAAAAGGAAGAGCAAAAAGGAGAGAGAAATAGAAATATTCAACTCCCGCATCTTTCCAGGTATACACGTGGAAAACACTTATTATAAAAGTAAGAATCAGAAAAATAAGAACAATCATATTCTTTATAACATTTCTGAACCTTGCTAACTTCCCTTTTACACTTATTAGAACGAGCCAAAAAAGAGTAATAATAATTAGGAATACAGAACTAAGAAGATCTCCAAAGAAAAAAATAATAAAAACAGAATAGAATAGAAATAGCAAAAAAAGAAAAAGCAAATATCGATTGATAAGCATTAAATCATTGCGATCAAAATCATTATCCAGTGATTCAAGCTCACTATTGATTATATAATAAAATATTTTTTTCATCATCCTAAAAATATCATTGTAAAGGACAATTTAATTGACTCGCGTCATTGCCCAAGAAGGTTTGGAAACTTAAACACTATAAAAATCCGAATATTACAACAATGCTAATTTAAAAAAATCAGCAAACAAATTAATAAAAACAGATTACGTATTTAAAACTAACACAGTATAGACTCATTTACAAATAAAAGCTCAATTACAAGAAATCATGAAATTGATAGGTAGTAAGAACTCTTTCCATTTAGTAATACTATTTCTGCTAATCTCAAAATGATTTGCAAGTTCTGTATTGTTGAGATTATTTTTTTCTGATAATTTAGAATTTCCAGAATAGAATTCTTGTCATATGATCGGAGTTGCTTATTGCTAATTTTTAGAATATTTAATTTCTCTCTGATAATATCGTATATATTTTTTTATAATTTGGTATCATATCTAATCATTTTTTCTTAATTCATTTATAATTTATAAAGAGTTGTTTTAGGTATGTTATAATTCAAAATCACTTCATGAGGAGTCATTTGTTTCATAAAAATTTTTCCGAGAATAAAATTCTTCACATTCTGAGTATACACACTTTTTCTAAATACAGGGAATATATTTTTTAAAGGCAATTAGGTTTTTATAGAGGCTGCATTTAAAATTAAATGGCCAGTGTATAATCTAAAAAATCATATTTCAAAAGCTTACTCCATTTTAATAAAAGGTCATTATCCATACTTTTTGCTCAAACATCTTCTGAATTTTTTCCTCACTGCATTTGAAAAATTTGGAAATTCTCTTACTCGAAATCTGAAGTCCCTTGAAAATCTGTTTGGAACTATACATAGATTTTACTTAGCAAAATTATTATTAAAAACTCAATAACGATAAGAAATATACACACGCAATAACACTCGTGAGTAGTAAAAATCGTAAAAAAAGAGCTTCAATTTAAATCTTCAACAAATAAAAAATGAAATAGAAATTTATTTTTTAGTTATTTTTTTCTCTAATTACCTATCCTCAACAATTTGAATCTATAAAATCAGACGAGTACGTTTCGTTTTATAAAATAAAAGATCTTCATCTAAAACAATTAGATAGAGATTATTTAAAAGGAGTAAGAAATATTTTTTACGGCAAAAAGGAAGCTAATCTCACATAATGGTTGGATATAAAATCTGACACATAACAATATCCTTCGCCACCAATAATACTGTTTATCATATTTATACATCTAAAAAAGAAATAAGAAAGGAGAAAACTACGTTTTCTCCTTTCTATATGTTTTGATTTTGCCTAATATTAATCTCTCAATTTGGCAATGACATCCAATCCTCCTTTGGTAATGTCTCCGATCTTACAGATGATTTCAGTATCTAAAGGCAGAAATACGTCCATTCTTGACCCGAATTTAATAAATCCAAACTCATGTCCGGCTTTCGCCTGATCTCCTTCATTACAATAGAATACGATCCTTCTGGCTACATATCCTGCAATCTGTCTGAAAACCACTTTATGATTGGTTTCAGTTTCAATAGCTACGGTTGTTCTTTCATTCTCTGTAGATGACTTTTCATGCCATGCTACCAGGTATTTTCCAGGATGGTATTTTTTATATATTACCTTCCCTGTAACCGGGTATCTACAGATATGAACGTTCAAAGGAGACATGAAGATAGAAACCTGAATGGCCTTTCCTTTAATGAATTCATTTTCTTCCACTTCTTTGATCATTACCACTTTTCCGTCAACCGGAGCAATGACGTTCTCTTTATGGTCAAGAATAGTACGATTCGGGACTCTGAAAAACCAAAATACCAGACAGTAAATAACCAACAAAGGTGCAATGATCAGCAAAGACCATATTTTAAGGAAATAGATAGCTAATGCCCCCAATACCAGAAAAAGTATCGTGGCTACGGTAATCGTTCCTTTTGATTCTCTATGTAATTTCATGAGACTAAATAAATTTTTCTAAAATAAAGTACAAATATACGACAGGAACGCAGATAATAAAACTATCCAGTCTATCTAATACTCCTCCATGCCCCGGAATGATGTTTCCACTATCCTTCACACCGAAGTTTCTCTTCAGTTGGCTTTCTACCAAATCTCCCAATGGAGCAAAAGCTGCCACTAAAAATCCAACAACCATCCAGTTCCCTCTTAACTCTGGCTGATAATGCTCTATAAAGTAAGATAAAACCAAGGTTAAAACAACACCTCCAGCATATCCTTCCCATGTTTTTTTAGGTGAAATTTTAGGGGCCATCTTATGTTTTCCAAAGAACTTTCCTACGAGATAAGCAAAAGTATCACTACTCCAGATCAGGATAAAAAGGAAAAGAACTTCCAGAGAAAAACCATCGTTATAGCTGGAGAACTTAGGTAATCCCAATGCAAAACTGAATGGCAAGGCGACATAAATAACGGTAAAAATCAATTTTCCGCTATCGAAGTATAATTCGTTAGGAAACTTAAATAAAGTGACTATAGCGATACCAATGAGAGCAAGAGCTAATATTTCACTCAACCTGAAATCAAAAAAGAAATCATGATGGAAGTATCTTTTGGAAAAAATGTAAAATATAAAAATAACCAATGGATACACTACCCATTTTTCATAGCCTTTTCCAAACTTCATTATTTTAACACATTCCCAGGTACCTACAACCAACAAAAAACTCATCAATCCATGATAGAGATATTGTTGCTGAATAAGACCAGGGAAAACACTGTTAATAAGTTGCGCCCCTAGCGGAGTCGAACAAAGAATAATAATGGCTACATATACGAGACCTGAAACGGTTCTTTGAATGAGGTTTTTGTCCAAAATTTAAAATTTAGTAGTGGATGCTTAATCTTCAAGCAGCAATAAAAACAGTTTTGTATTGGAATTGGAAGAACTGTCCATTTTTGACTGGCTTCCGCTGATGGAAGTAAGGTTCTTTATATTTCCATTTCTTTTTATTTTCCCCATGGCATCATTCAGATTGTTTACAATCTGTGAAACATTGGCAATGATGATAATTCTATCCGGCAGCCTTGAAGAATGATAATGAAGAATATTATTGTGAGAAAGCATAATTCTTCCGTCATAGGCAATCAGGTATTCACAGGTGATAAATGCGGCTTCATTAGACGGCTGCAATTCTGAAGTATAAGAACTCTTCACAACATTTAAAAAGTTCTGAAGTTCCTTATCCCAACAGAACAGGTTGTTAATACCTTCTATTTTGATAATTTGATTTAAAGTTTGTAGAGCCTCCGCTTCATCTGCACAATAATTAAAAAATCCCCCCGAATGCGTAAATAATTGCGCAAACTTATAGTCGAGATCCGCATTTTTTAGCGAATCCCCAAGCTTCTCCAGGCTCTGTTTATCCTCTTCCTCAGGCTGGTTGGTAAGTTTGCTTACAATCCTCTTGAATAAATTCAACTTAATTTATTTTTAGTCAACTTTATACAAAAATAGAAAATAAATTACAATAGATTCCAAAATATCTCCTTAAATATGAAAAAACCTGACAATTTTAAAGTTGTCAGGTTTTATAATTCCTATTTTGTAAGGATTTTTAAAGCTGTGTTGGGCTTTCTGGAGCCTGTATTTCGCTTTCATCCTCTTTTTCTTTAATCTGAGGTGTTTCTAGCACTTCCGGCAGATCTTTTGCAGGAATCGTATTGGTAACCGGTTTCTCTGTCAATTCAGGATCCCAAGCTCTTTTACCAAAGATTTCCTCTAAGTCTTCGCGGAAGATTACTTCTTTTTCTAAAAGTTTATTCGCCAGAGCATCTAATTTATCTTTGTTATCAGCAAGAATTCTAACCGCTCTTTCATATTGATTTTCGATAATCGATTTGATCTCTGCATCAATCTTAGTAGCTGTTTCTTCAGAATATGGTTTTCCGAATGAATATTCAGACTGACCTGAACTGTCATAGTAAGAAATATTACCGATGTTCGGGCTTAATCCGTAGATGGTTACCATTGCCTGTGCTCTCTTCGTTACCGTTTCCAAATCAGAAAGGGCTCCTGTAGAGATATTGTTGAAGATTACCTGCTCAGCTGCTCTACCTCCTAATGTTGCACACATTTCATCCAACATCTGCTCAGTAGTCGTAAGCTGTCTTTCTTCCGGAAGATACCAAGCTGCTCCTAGTGAACGTCCTCTTGGAACAATCGTCACTTTTAAAAGTGGGGAAGCATGTTCTACCAACCATGAAATAGTTGCGTGTCCTGCCTCGTGATAAGCTACTCTTCTCTTTTCAGAAGGTTTGATAGCTTTATTTTTCTTTTCAAGACCTCCTATGATTCTGTCTACAGCATCAAGGAAATCCTGTTTTGTTACTGAAGTATGATTATTTCTTGCTGCAATAAGCGCTGCTTCGTTACAAACGTTAGCAATATCTGCTCCACTGAATCCGGGAGTCTGCTTAGCAAGGAATTCTCTGTCTACATTGTCATCCAGTTTGATTTTCTTCAAGTGAACATCAAAAATCTGTCTTCTTTCGTGAAGTTCCGGAAGGTCTACATAGATCGAACGGTCAAAACGTCCTGCTCTCATCAAAGCTTTATCAAGGATATCCGCTCTGTTGGTTGCAGCCATTACGATAACATTCGTATCTGTTCCGAAACCGTCCATTTCAGTAAGAAGCTGGTTCAATGTGTTTTCTCTTTCATCGTTTCCGCCTGAGAAGTTATTTTTTCCTCTTGCACGTCCGATAGCATCAATCTCATCGATAAAGATAATCGCCGGAGATTTGGCTTTAGCCTGAGCAAAAAGGTCTCTTACTCTTGAAGCACCTACTCCAACAAACATTTCCACGAAATCAGATCCTGAAAGGGAAAAGAATGGAACTTTAGCTTCACCAGCAACAGCTTTTGCCAATAAGGTTTTACCTGTTCCCGGAGGCCCTACCAATAGTACTCCTTTAGGAATCTTACCTCCTAATTTTGTGTATTTTTCAGAGTTTTTCAAGAAGTCTACCACTTCCTGTACTTCTTCTTTAGCGCCTTCTAATCCTGCAACATCTTTAAACGTTACCTGAATTCTTTCTTTTTCATCGAAAAGCTTAGCTTTAGATTTTCCAATAGAGAAGATCTGTCCGCCAGGACCTCCGCCTCCACCCATCTTTCTGAAAAGAAGAAAGTAGAATAATCCCAGAATTGCAATCCAGATTAATGCAGATATAAGAATATCTGCGAAAGGACTTTTTCCGGTTCCATAATCTTTAGCAGTTTTAATAGCCGGATTAGTTGCTTTGATCTGTTCAAATTTCTGAAGAAAAAGTTGAAGGTCCCCATATTTTACAGAGTAATCTGCTTTTGGGGCCATATCTAAAGCTGAAAAAGGGTTATTTTCCTTTCCGGTTTTGGAAACCATTGCTGATTTTGCTTCTTTGGTAAGGAAAACATCAGCTTTCTCTATGTCTTTGTATATAATAATATTCTGGACTTTACCCGCCTGCATTTCTCTAAAGAAACCATCTTCATCAATAGTTTTTGCTGCATCTCCACCAAGGAAATTGGAACCAAAGAAAAGCAAAAGAGCTATGATTGCAATAGGAAAGAACCAGTTGAATCCTTTGTTATTCATTTAGACTTTTTAAAATTTTTATTATTCATTTTCAATTTTGGTAATGACTGCGTCACCCCAAAGTTCTTCTATATCGTAATACTCACGAACATCTTTCTGGAATATGTGAACCACTACTGAAACGTAATCTACCAATACCCACATTGCATTTTCCGTACCTTCTACATGCCAAGGTCTGTCTTTCAGGTCGTTTCTTACTTTTTTTTCTACACTACCAGCTAATGCTGAAACCTGTGTATTCGAGTTACCGCTACATATTACGAACGTTTCCGCTACTGAATTTTCAATGTTTGAAAGATCAAAGATCATAATATCTTCTGCTTTTACATCTTGAAGTGCTTCAACGATTTTATCTATTAGTGCTTGTTTTTCTGCTGTTTTATTCATTAAAAAAATACTATAATCTGCAAATTTATTGTTTTTTCTTTACTTTAACCTTACTTTTACCTCCTTAATGTCTTAAAGTTTTCTTAAATGAGCCAACTCTTCTATCTGAAAGAATGTTCTTCTACTAATGACGAAATATCAAAGTTTTTACTTTACGAAAATTCAGATTTTATAGGATTACATACTTTTAGCCAAACTAAAGGTCGTGGTCAGTATGGAAATGTCTGGATTCCGACTGCCGGAAAAAACCTGGCATATACGCTGGCAGTGAATACTCAAAACATCCTGTGCTCCGACTTTATATTCAATTATTATACCGCAATTATTGTCAGGGATTTCCTTGCCAATTTGGCTGATTATGATGTAAAAATTAAATGGCCGAATGATATTATCCTTAAAGGTAAAAAAATCGTTGGAATTTTGATTGAAAAGAAAAAAATTAATCAAAATAATTACTTCATCATTGGAACCGGAATCAATATCCTGCAGGACAAATTTGAAGAAATTTCAAATGCCGGCTCACTTCTGACGCAGACAGGGCATGAATTCAACCTTGAAGAGCTTAGTGTAAACCTCCATGAGTTCTTGTCAGAAAAACTAAAAAACATCCCTTCTGACCAGGAAATACTGGGTCGTTTCAATGAGAGTCTGTTTCGAAAGGATGAGATCTCTGTCTTTGAAATTGAAAAAGAGCGACAAAATGGCATCATCCGCAATGCAGATGACAAAGGAGAACTTTGGATCGAATTGGAAAAAGACGGTATGCGTTCTTTTTACCATAAGGAGGTAAAACTCCTCTATTGATTAGCTCTTTTGATATAAAGATATAGAGTAAGCGGAAGAAATACCAGATTAGGCAACCACATCGCTAAAGCCGGAGATAAACTTTTATTTTCTGAAACCACTTTTAAAGCTTCAAATGAAAAGACAAACAGGAAGGCCAATGAAATCCCTATCGCAAGGTTAATCCCTAATCCCCCTCTCTTCTTTTGAGAAGACAGAGAAAGCGCAAGGAAAGTCAGAATAATAATAGAAACAGGCATTGATGTCCTCTGATGAAGCTCATTCAGATAAGAGTTCAGGTTACTGTTTCCTCTGGCTTTTTCTCTTTCTATGAATTTTAAAAGTTCGGGTGTTGTTTTATTCTGTCCTAAAAGTTCATTTGGGAAAAGCTCTTCAGGGGAATGGCTATAGTTTTTCCTAAGCTCTATCCCATTACTCAGCTTTTCTGTATTATCTTTATTGATGGTCTTTTCCAGATAGTTATTGAGTACAAACTGCTTTTTATCCTGATCCCAGTATACTTCACTAGCTTTCAATTCGTACACCATTTTTCTATGGGTATCAAACTTTTGATACACAAAGCTGGATCCTCTTTTTTCTCTTTTATTCCAGGAATCTACAAAGATATACTCTGTTTTACTCAATTGTGAAGAGGCAGGAGCAGTTCCCAGGATTTTTTCTTTATTGGCCGCATTATAGGTATATGCTTCCAGCTGATTTTTCTTGATATTAGCCCAAGGGAGAACCAAATGATACACCACAAGTGCCATTAATGCAATCAGAATTGAAGTATACAGATAAGGTTTTGAAAACCTGTGAAAACTAGCACCACTACTGATAATAGCCACAATTTCAGTATTGTTTGCCATCCTGGAGGTAAAGTAAATCACCGTGATAAATACCAAAATGGAAAGAAATGTTACTACAAGATTGATGATCCAGTAAGGATAAAAATGAAGCAGGAAATACCCAAGATCCAGTTTAGGATCAAGAGCCTTTGCATTTTCTATCCTTGGGATTTTTTGCTGAACATCGATAACCAGTACTACTATAGACAACAGTACCAGCATGAAACTAAAAGTTCCAAGGTATTTTTTGATGATATATCTGTCTACAATCTTAAGCATAATTCTTTTTACATTCTTTGTCTAAGAACCGGTACGATAGAGTTTTTCCATTCATAAAAATCTCCTGCAATGATATGTTCTCTTGCTACTTTTACCAAGTCAAGATAAAATGCTAAGTTATGAATTGAAGCGATTTGTTTCGCCAGATATTCTTTGGATACAAACAGGTGACGAAGATACGCTTTTGAATATTCACGATCTACGAAGCTTGTTCCAAACTCATCCAAAGGCGAGAAATCACGCTTCCATTTTTCATTTTTAAGATTCATTACCCCTTGCCATGTGAAAAGCATTGCATTTCTGGCATTTCTTGTAGGCATCACGCAATCCATCATATCAATTCCTAATCCAATGGATTCCAGAATATTCCAAGGAGTTCCAACTCCCATCAGATATCTTGGTTTTTCTTTTGGAAGAATATCTGTTACTTCGTCAGTAATTCTGTACATTTCCTCTTCCGGTTCTCCTACAGAAAGACCTCCAATCGCATTTCCTTCTGCTCCTGCTTCAGAAATTACTTCTGCAGAAATTTTTCTTAAGTCGGAATAAGTAGATCCCTGAACAATTGGGAAAAGTCTTTGCTTATGTCCATATAATTCAGGATTATCATTGGTCCATTCTATACATCTTTTCAGCCAACGATGAGTAAGCTCCATAGATGATTTTGCCTGGTTGTAATCACAAGGATAAGGAGTACATTCGTCAAAAGCCATAAAAATATCAGCCCCGATCTGTCTTTGAATTTCCATTGATCTTTCAGGAGAAAACATGTGATAGCTTCCGTCAATATGAGACTTGAATCTAGCCCCTTCTTCTGTCATTTTTCGGTTGCTCGCTAACGAGAATACCTGAAAACCTCCTGAATCTGTAAGAATAGGAAGATCCCAGTTCATGAATTTATGTAAACCACCGGCATCCTGCATCGTTTCCATTCCTGGACGAAGATAAAGGTGGTAAGTATTTCCCAAAATAATCTGGGCTTTAATGTCTTCTTTTAATTCTCTCTGATGAACTGTTTTCACACTTGCAACAGTTCCCACCGGCATAAAAATAGGAGTTTGAATCTTCCCGTGATCTGTAGTAATCTCCCCTGCCCTGGCTTTTCCTTCAGAGGTTTTTTCGATATTAAAAAATTTCATCTGTACACTTTTTTAATTCGCTGCGATCAGCGATTATCATTGTCCGGGCAAAACCCGCTTCACCATTATTTATTTTTGAGGCATTCCCAATTCAGCCTTCTTTAGTTTATCTTTTACATATTGATCCGCTTTAGGATCCTTCTTTAATAAAATTTGCTGTGCTTCGGTGGCGATGTCTGCCATTTCTTCTTTAATCACATAATACTTAAAACTTTCAACAAAGTCATCCGGCTTTACATTATGAGATTTTAAAATAAACCTTGTACCAGCTTCCATATTCCTGTTCTGATACATAAAATTAACCTGATCGTTCATCACAAGGTCAGCGATAACTTCTGCCATCACCTCCTGATCGATCAGATTTTTAGGCTTATCAATATAATCACTACATGAAAACAGCCCCAGAAAAACAAAAACAAGAATCCAATTTTTCATCAGCTTATTTTTATATTTTGTATTGGAAGAATTAGTCATGTCTTATTTATAATCTATTGATGATTGACTTCCATTTTAAGTTTAAAACACCAAAAACGGCTTCATGGATAATTCCGCCATTCATTTTGCTTTCTCCTAAAATTCTATTGGTAAATATAATAGGAACTTCTACAATTCTGAAACCTTTTTTAAAGGCTCTGAATTTCATTTCTATCTGGAATCCGTATCCTTTCAGCTTTACATTATCTAATCCTATTTCTTCCAACACTTTTCGCGAAAAGCAGACAAAACCAGCTGTGGTATCGTGAATAGGAAGTCCTAAAACAAATCTAACATATTTTGATGCAAAATAGGACAGTAAAACTCTCCCCATAGGCCAGTTTACCACATTTACTCCTTTTGAATAACGGGAGCCTATGGCCATATCTGCATTCAGACAGGCTTCAAAAAGTTTGGGCAAATCATTAGGATTATGCGAAAAATCGGCATCCATTTCAAAAATATAGTCGTATTTATTTTCGATCGCCCATTTAAATCCATGAATATAGGCCTTACCTAATCCATCTTTACTATGTCTTATCGAAAGATGCAGATAATGTGGGTGTTTCTTCTGTAATTCCTTTACTATATCCGATGTTCCGTCTGGAGAAGAATCATCCACCACTAAGATATGAAAGTCATCCTCTAATGCAAAAACTGCGGAAATAATATTTTCAATATTTTCCTTTTCGTTATAGGTTGGGATGATGACGAGCTTTTTCATTTCAGTTTGCAAAGATAGTTTATTTAACCTTTTTATTTTATACAAAATAATCTATAATTTTGCAAAAATATTTTTCAAAGATTAGTGGATCAGACTAAGATTGTTTTCCGCAGTTGTGAATGATGTATAAAATCAATGAAAAAAGTGTTTAAGATTAGATTTAACAGATGAAGCAATAAAGAAATTCTATGCCAAGTTGTGTTATTTATAGTTAAATAAAAAAATAAAAAAACTTAAAATTTGCCATCATCACCAAACTACATCAATTATGTAAGAATACCTGAGAACAATGATTGGGTCATTTTTATACTTATAGGCTGTATATTTTTATATGTTTTTATGATGAACATTGTAGAAAGAGATGCCAGTCTTAAAGACTTCCTGCTTCAAAAGTATTTTGATGCAAGCAATAACCTTCCGAGCTGGATTATCACATCCTGCGTAACTACTCTTACTTTATCAGCCCTAATCTCTCAGTATATTCCGGTAGTTCCTAAATTCATTGCAGATCTGCATATTTTGGGATATCAGCTTAATAAGTTTGGATATACTCTGCTTGCGGTTATGTTTTTTTATCTGATAAAATCTACATTAGGTTTTTTATTTTATCAAAGTATAGGTGATGGAAAAAAATGGACTATTTTCTATTTCACTTCCACAAAATTTTATTTTATCCTGTCTTTTTTGTTGATAATTCTGTGTGTTAGCCACTATTACTTCCCTGTAGACAGAAATAAAATCTTCATCTATTATTTCTTCTTCTTTTCTTTTGTATTCATTTTCAAAGTTTTTTTCTATTTATTTCACAAGAACAAGATTCTTCCCGAGAAATGGTATTATAAATTTTTGTATATTTGCACGCTCCAAATCGCACCATTATTACTGCTTTGGAAGTTGTTATTTTTTTAATAAAGTCAAAGATGAGAATAAAGTCTATATTGGTTTCTCAACCAGCGCCTAGTGAGTCTTCTCCATATCTGGATATAGCGAAGAAGGAAAAAATAAAGATTGATTTCCGTCCATTTATCCACGTCGAAGGGGTTGACAATAAAGAACTCAGAACTCAGAAAATAGATCTGACGCAATACACCGGTATTATTTTTACCAGTAAAAATGCTATTGACCATTACTTCAGACTTGCGGAAGAATTACGTTTCGCAGTGCCGGATACAATGAGATATATCTGCCAGTCGGAAGCAATTGCCAACTATCTTCAGAAACACATCGTGTACAGAAAAAGAAAAATCAGCTTTGGGGAGAAAAACTTCTCAGATCTTCTTCCTCTGTTCAAGAAGTTTCCTACTGAAAAGTATCTGTTGCCATCTTCAGATGTTTTAAGTCCGGATATTGTAAAAACTTTGGATTCTGCCAACGTAGAATGGACAAGAGCAATCATGTACCGTACCGTATGCAGTGACCTGACAGACATCAACATTAAAGATTATGACATGTTGATCTTCTTCAGCCCACAGGGAATCAAGTCTCTACAGCAGAATTTCCCAGACTTCAAGCAGGATGAAACAAAGATCGGAGTTTTCGGAAATACTACTTTAGCTGCTGCAGAAGAAGCAGGATTAAAAGTAGACCTAATGGCTCCTACGAAGGAAACACCTTCTATGACCATGGCTCTAGAAAAATATATTAAAGCGCTACACAAATAGCCTTTAATACAAAAATAAAGCTAACCATCTCTCCAATAAAGGAAAGATGGTTTTTTTTTAACTACATTTGAACAAAAATTAACATTGAATAGTATGTTCTCAGAAGCAGTTCTGAGCGTATAAAAATTAAAATATTCTGATGAAAGCTCCACAGGCAAAAAAAATAGAAAAAATACTAGAAACCCACGGCGACATAAGAGCAGATCATTACTTCTGGCTTAATGAAAGGGAAAACCCGGAAGTCATTCAATATCTTGAAGAAGAAAATGCTTACGAAGAATTCATCATGAAAGACACTGAAGAACTTCAGGAAGAACTCTTCGAAGAAATGAAAGCCCGTTATAAAAAGGATGACGAATCACTACCATATTTCTTTAACGGATACTGGTATATTGTACGCTATGAAGAAGGCAAAGAATATCCTATTTTCTGCAGAAAGCATGAAAGCATGGATAACGAAGAGGAAATTATACTTGACGTAAATATTTTAGCGGAAGGTGAAGATTTCTTTGAAGTGGGGAGTGTAGCAGTAAGCCCAAACAACGAACTGACTTCTTTTTCTTCGGACAATGTAGGAAGAAGAATCTATACTTTAAATTTTAAAAACTTAAAGACCGGCGAGATTCTTCCTGATAAAATACTCAATACTACAGGAAAGGCAGTTTGGGCGAATGACAATCAACATGTTTTCTATATAAGAAAAGATAAAAGCCTCCGTGCATTCCAGGTGTACAGACATACACTGGGAACCGATTCTTCTGAAGATGTCCTTATCTTCCATGAGAAGGATGATACTTTTGATGTAAACGTATTTAAAACAAAATCCTTACAATATATTTTTATTGCAAGTTCAAGCACGATTTCTGATGAGCATCATTTTATTCCTGCAGACAATGTTTTTGCAGACTGGAAAGTTATCCAGCCAAGAATAGATGATCTTGAATATTCCGTAGAACATTATGAAGATGAATTCTACATTATCACCAATGCTGATGATGCTACGAACTTCAAAATCGTAAAAACAAAGATTGACCACTGCAGTAAGGAAAACTGGATAGATGTTATCCCTCACCGCGCTCAAGTTTTGCTGGAAGGGTTTGAGATTTTCAAAGACTATCTGGTTCTGGAAGAAAGAGAAAAAGGGCTGCTTCAAATCAAAATTATTGATGAAAAAACCAAGGAGTCTTATTACCTCCCATTCTCTGATCCAACTTATACTGCTTATATAGGAATCAACCTTGAATTTGACACAGAGGTGTTACGTTATGGCTACACTTCCCTTACTCAACCTGGTTCTACATATGAGTATAACATGAAAGATAAAACCACAAAACTTCTGAAACAACAAGAGGTTTTAGGTGGAAAATTCTTCCCGGAAAATTATATATCCGAAAGAATCTGGGCAGATTCCAGAGATGGAGAAACCAAAATCCCCATTTCTCTGGTGTATCATAAGGACACCAAAAAATCAGCAGACACTCCCCTTCTACTTTATGGATATGGAAGTTATGGACACACTGTAGACGCCAGTTTCTCCAATGTAAGACTTTCTATTCTTGATCGTGGTTTTATTTATGCTATTGCTCACATCCGTGGTGGTGAATACCTGGGAAGAGAATGGTATGAGGATGGAAAAATGCTATTCAAGAAAAATACTTTCTTCGATTTCATTGATGCAGGAAAATATCTGATAAAGGAAAACTATACTTCATCCAAGCATTTATATGCAATGGGTGGAAGCGCAGGAGGACTTTTGGTAGGAGCCGTTGTCAATTATGAACCACAATTATTCAATGGAATTGTTGCACAGGTTCCGTTTGTAGATGTTGTGACTACAATGCTGGATGATACAATCCCATTAACGACCGGAGAATATGATGAATGGGGAAATCCAAATGACAAAGAATATTATCATTATATGAAAGAGTATTCTCCTTATGATAATGTAGAAGCTAAAGACTATCCAAATATCCTTATCACAACAGGATTCCATGATTCCCAGGTACAGTATTGGGAACCAGCAAAATGGACAGCCAAACTTAGAGAATTAAAGACAGACAACAATATCCTGGTTTTTAAAACAGATATGAGTTCAGGACACGGAGGTGCCAGTGGAAGATTTGAATCTCTGAAAGAAGACGCATTAGAATATGCATTCTTATTAAAGATTGATAATAAAGAATAAAACAAAGTTGACGAAACTTTGAAAATAACTTTCCTCCCTTACAAATGAAATGAGAAGAGGAATCAAAACATTAATAATGTAAATTATATGAACGAGTCCGAATATTGGAAAAAAATAGAACAGTTTTTCGAAGATAATTTCCAAACCGAGAAAAATCCGCCCATTGAAACGTTACTGTTTTTAATTGGTCTACAGGAATTGGGCAGTGGACAACAAAAATATACGAAAGAAGATAAAGTAAACCTTATCCATATTGCAGTTTGCAGATTGCTTGAACCTTTTGGATATTATAAATTCACTCACTATGAAGATGGGTGGCCCCAGTTTGATAAGCTGGAAGATCTTCCGGAATTAAAGCCTAATGAGCAGACCTTGCTTATGAAAAAGGCTATTATTCAGTACTTTCAGGAAGAGGAACTTATTTAAATGTGAAAACATGGTATTTTGAAAATTTAATAATCAAACTATATCATTATTAATAAAAAAACGCCATATTTCCTTATACAAATAGAGACAAATAAAAATTGTCTCTATTTTTTTTGAATAAAATCAACCCCCAAAATTATTTCGTTACCGATTGATTATATCTGAATTTCACCATTTTATAGAAGAAACTTTCATGAGCATACAAAACTCTAAGTCTGAAATAATGCGAAACATTTTTTACTCCATATTTCATTAAATAGGGTACCTCAATTGAAGTACCCTATTTTCATATCATAAAATTTATGATCTATCATCACATTTTTACTATCCTATCACCCAATAATTTCCTTTAGTTGACCCAATCCCATTTTAAAACCTTCTTCAAAACCCATATCCAGCATTTTTTTCATTACTTCTTCGGACTGATAGTGAATATTTACCGTTACTTTTGTTCCTTCTTCTACTCCTGTAAAACCAATCAGCCATTTTGATCTTGGGGCTTCTTCGTTCACTTCTCCGTTTTCATTACAGAAAGCACTGGTCCAATCAAAACTTCTATGTTCTATAATCTCCCCATATTGGGATTGAGAATATCCTTTTTCACCATTCGGACCTACCATTGCATAAAGCCAGATTCCGTTTTCTTTAAAATCCTGTTTTACTGTTTCGCACTTCCAGGGTCTGGGGCCCCACCACTGATCCAATAATTCGGATTGGGTAAAATAATTCCATACTTTCGAAACATCAGTGTTGTAAATATTCATTACATACACGCTTTTCGAGTCAAAATCTTTGTTGAAAATGATATTAGATTCCATAAAGTAATAATTTTAAATAAAGTTAGCGCTTTATTTACAGAAAGGACTTTTCCTATGACAAGTAAACAATAATTCATAAATAATTGTTAAAAAACTATCTTTTAAGAAAAAAAACATAATTTTTTGGCTCGTTTTTTGTTTACGTAGTCTTAAAACAATTAATTTTAACATTCATTTTTCCAAAACATATACAATTAAATAATGAATAATAAATTCATCCCAATAATTTCGGTGTTTATGACGATCTCACTGATTGTCTTTGTTACGCTCCAATTTTATTGGCTGAAAGGCTATTACGGTGTACTGGAACAGGACTTTTCCAATAAAGTTTATTCTGTTTTAGAAAGTACATCAAAAACAATTGAAGAAATTGAAGCCGACAAATATCTTACCAAGGATAACAGAAGTACGATCCTTGCCAACAGTAAGAACCCCTCACTTACTACTATTCAACAGGTAGAGGATTCCGGGACTCAGAGACAAATTATTTATTCCAAAAATATTATTTCCAATGCACAGCTTCCTATTTCTAAAAAAGGAGACTCTGTAAAGCTGACAACTTTATATACTGATGAAGCCGCTTATAAAATAAAAAGAGATACCACCAACCGCGAAATTCTTACCTCGGATATCAATCAGGATATTGAAACCGGGGATTATGCCGTAAAAGAGTTTGTAAAGGTATATGGAAACAATTTACCTATTGCACAAAGGGTAAGCCCGGCCACTCTTGATTCAGTGATCACAAAAGAATTGAAAATCCGAGGGATTACAGCAAAGTTTGGGTATGGAATTATTGATAAAGACAATAAACTTACCTCCATTGCCAATAAGGCTTACAAAGAAAAAAAAGACAGCAATACCTATAGCTATCCTCTTTTCACAGATAAAAAATACAATACTTTATACAATCTTGCTTTAGTCTTCCCTAAAAAGGAATATGCTTTGGCGATGAACAACTGGCCGATGCTCCTGGGAACTTTCCTTTCATTGCTTACGATTCTTGGAATTTATATCATTTCTATCAATTATATGATGAGACAGAAAAAACTTGCTGAAGTGAAAACAGACTTCATCAATAACATGTCTCATGAATTCAAGACACCGCTCGCAACTATTTCCGTCGCAACGGATTCATTAGCGAATGACAAAATTGCGACCAACCCGGATAAAGTAAAATACTATTCGGAATTGATTAAGCAGGAAAATCTGAGAATGAAAAAGCAGGTGGAAAATGTCCTGAATATGTCTAAGCTTGAAAGAAATGAAGTAGAACTCTTCCTAAAGGAAACCAATGTCAGGGAATTGATCCAGAGAACAACAGAATCTTTTAATCTGATCGTACAACAGAGAAATGGTACCCTGACTCAACAATTCAATGCCACTCATTATAATTTTAAAATTGATGAATTCCACATCTCGAATATGCTGGTGAATTTACTGGATAATGCTAACAAGTATTCTCCCGAAGCGCCGGAAATTCATGTAGAAACTAAAAATGAGGGCCATTGGTATGTTATTGAGATCTCAGATAAAGGAATGGGAATGGAAACCCAGAATAAAACAAAAATTTTCGAGAAATTCTTCAGGGAAGAAACCGGAAATATTCACAACGTAAAAGGACAGGGATTAGGCCTTTCCTATGTTAAAAAGATTGTAGAACTGCACAAAGGACAGATTATCGTAGAATCCAACAAAGGAACTGGAAGTACGTTTACGATAAAACTTCCAATGGGATAAATATATAAGTATTGATTGATGAATAATACCAGATTAATGAATTATACCCATCAATTATAAAATAAAGAACCAAAAAACAAAATATAAGAAGAGTGAGAGTGAGATAGTTCATTCTTAATTGTTAATTATTAATTAGTAAAAGTTATGAGCAACAGAATATTATTAGTAGAGGACGATCAGAGTTTCGGGGCGGTGCTTAAAGATTATTTAACAATCAATAATTTTGAAGTAACCCTTGCTACTGATGGAGAACAGGGATTGAAAGAATTTACGGAAAATGAATTCGACATCTGTATATTTGACGTCATGATGCCTAAGAAAGATGGGTTTTCATTGGCTGAAGATGTAAAAAAGATTGATAAAAATACACCGATTATATTCCTTACAGCAAGAAATATGAGAGAAGATATCCTTAAAGGGTACCAACTGGGAGCTGATGATTACATCACGAAACCATTTGATACGGAACTTCTTTTATACAAGATCAAAGCAATTCTTCAAAGAAGCTCTACCCTGGAAAATGAGGAACAGGAGCAATTTAAGATCAGCAATATCTTTTTCGATTCTATGCTGAGACAGCTGAAGGTGGGTGATAAAGAATATAAGCTTTCTCCAAAAGAAAACGAATTATTGAAACTTCTTTGCATCCACAGAAACGATTTCATGCCAAGAGACCTTGCTCTTAGAAAGATCTGGAAAAAGGAAAATTACTTTACGGCAAGAAGTATGGACGTGTATATTGCCAAGCTTCGTAAATTATTGAAAGATGACGAAGGATTAGAAATTATCAACGTTCACGGTGAAGGATTTAGACTTCTTGTAAAAAATTAATCTAAAAACCGTATTATAAATATAAAATTAGCAAAACAATTGAAAATGTTTTGCTAATTTTGTTTCATACCCCATCAAGGATATGAAAAATACGTTTTTAGGTTTGATCTCTGTATCAATATTAGCTGTCTCTTGTAAGAAAGATGAAAAAGCAACTTATTTAAAAGAAGAGGCTGGTTCTCAGCAATCTTCTGTAGCTATCAATAATACCCCAAAAGTTTCATTAATGGATCAGGCGGGAGTTCAATCCAATCCGGCAACGGTTGCTATGGCCACTGCTCCGGGAATGAATCCTGCGCACGGACAACCGGGGCACCGATGTGATATTCCTGTTGGACAGCCTTTAAACAGCCAGCCTGCAGCTGCTCCTGCTTCACAAAATATCAGCGTAGGTGCTAACAATGCCATTCAAATTGACCCTAGTTCAGCATCTCCAGCGAAAATAACGATGGACAATGCTAAACCCGGGAAAACAGCTCCGGGAATGAACCCACCACATGGGCAACCGGGACACCGATGTGATATTCCTGTTGGACAACCTTTGAGCAGTAAACCGGCTCCGGCTCAGCAAACGGTTCAAAATAACATCCAGGTTACCCCTACACCAACCCCTGCTCAGGTGGCTTCACAAAATCTGGCTATGGGAGAAAAACCCAAAGTAAACCCTGCTCATGGGGAACCTTGGCATAGCTGTTCTCTAAAAGTTGGTGATCCTTTGCCATAAATTTTGTATTTTTGCAGATATGAAGCTGTTTCACCTACTGGCAATAGTATTTTGTTTGGGAATCTTTTTGGTTCCTAAGGACGGCTTCTATGCTCAATCTATGCAGGAAACCTGCTGCAAGGCAGAGTCCGGAAAGAAGAGTGACTGTTGTAAAAATCATTCTTCAAAAAAAGAGGGTAAAGATGATGCGACAAAGTCATGTAATGACGATTGCTGCTCATCATGTATTGCCTGCTATACTTTTATTGAGACCCCTTTTTCAAAAAACCTGCGTTTGGAACTGTCTTATTACAAAGCCAATAAGAATCCTCAGTTTCAATATTCAGACCCTTATCTTTCAGACCGTTTAAAGGAAATCTGGCAGCCGCCTAAAATAGGTTAATTAAAACATTGTGAGTTCGTTATATTCTATAGCGAACCGTATTTTATTTAATCTAAATTTTAAACAAATGAAATTATATATTTCCAGGTTGATACTTGGTGCATTATTCTTATTTACTCAATTTATATACGCTCAAAATCTTCAGAAAAACCAGTTCAAAGTAAAAGGGAACTGCGAAATGTGCAAAACAAGAATTGAAGGTGCCGCTAAAAAGGCAGGCGCAAAAACGGCTGTTTATTCTATTGACCTTCAAACATTGACTTTAGAAACGGATAAGGTTTCCACAGATGAAGTTCTAAAAAAAGTAGCGGAAGCAGGTCATGATAATGAAAAATTTAAAGCTTCTGATGATGTTTACAAAAACCTGCCGGGATGTTGTCTATACGAAAGAGATTTACAACCTACTCAAGCTGCAGCAGAACATCATGAGCATCATCCTGCAGCCAAAAAAGAAAATGAATTTTACGTAAGAGGAAACTGTGCTTCATGCAAAGCAAGAATTGAAAAAGCAGCTCAGGGAGCAGGAGCAGATTCCGCGGAATGGAGTGCAGAAAAACAAACGGTTACTTTACATTTTGATGCTGCAAAAACTTCATCGGATAAAATCTTAAAAGCAATTGCCGATGCAGGGCATGATAATGAAAAATACAAGGCTTTGGACGCTACTTACAATGGTCTTCCCGGATGTTGCCTGTATGACAGAGATTTTACCTTTGGAGAAGCCAATCCAAAAGTTCATTATGAAGAAGCTAAACATGAAAATCAATCAGCTCCATCTGACAATGATGCTCACAGCAAGCATGAAAAGAGTATTGACGGTGTTGTAGTAACAGGTTCTAAAGCCGCTACTTCTTTAAACAAGAAAGAAGCAGGATTAGTTTTTAATATTGATAAAAAAGAACTATTAAAAGCAGCATGTTGCAATTTATCTGAAAGCTTTGAAACGAATGCCACTGTAGATGTATCATTCAGCAATGCTGTAACAGGAACGAAACAGCTAAAAATGCTGGGTCTGGATCAAAAATATACAAGCTTAACAAAAGAGCAGCTCCCTGAGATCAGAGGATTGGCTTCGGCTTATGGATTAAATTTCATTCCCGGAAGATGGATTGAAAGTATTCAGCTAACGAAAGGCGGAAGTACAGTAACCAACGGTTATGAAAGTATTACAGGGCAGATCAACACTGAATTGTTGAAGAATGCCAAAACTCCGGAAACTTCCCTGAACCTTTTTTCTGATTTTAACGGAAGAGCTGAGGCAAATATTACCAGTGTATCTCCCATTAATGATAAATGGTCACAGACTTTCCTTCTTCACGGAAACGGAACGTTTGGAAATACGGATATGAATGATGATGGCTTTCTTGACAGACCAAAAGGAACGCAGATCAATGCTGCTTACCTTCTTAACTATAATGACCTGGAAAAATCAGGATTTGGATCTCATTTTGGAATTAATTTCATCAGAGATGAAAGAACTGCAGGCCAAACTGCTTTTGACAAGAAACTGGCTCAGGATAAACAATCTGCTTATGGGGTAGGAATTGATATCTCAAGATTTCAGGTTTGGAATAAAACAGGATATGTTTTTGAAGGAAAACCTTACCAGAGTATTGGTTGGATGAACCAATATGTATACCACCAGCAGGACAGTTTCTTCGGATTGAGAAATTATTCTGGGAAACAGCATACGTATTATTCAAATTTAATTTTTGAGAGCATCCTTGGAAATACCAATCATAAATATAAAGCGGGAGCTAGTTTCCTGTATGATGGTTATGAGGAGACGTATTTAACGGACAATATTAAGAGAAATGAAATTGTTCCGGGAATTTTTGCCGAATATACTTTAACAGGTTTAAAATATACTTTAGTAGCCGGAACCAGAGTGGATTTCCACAACCTGGCAGGAACTCAGTTTACACCAAGAGTGAATTTCAAATATGATTTTACCCCGCAAACTATTTTAAGACTTTCTGCTGGAAGAGGATTCAGAACAGCGAATGTTTTTGCCGAAAGCCAACAGTATTTTGCCTCTAACAGAGCAATTAATATTCTACCAAACGGAGGAAACATTTATGGTTTAAAGCCTGAAATTGCATGGAATTATGGAGCAAGCTTACAACAGGAGTTCAAGCTTTTCGGAAGAAAATCCACAATTATTGCTGATTTTTTCAGAACCGATTTCCAGAATCAGGTATTGGTAGATTTAGACCGATCTCCTCAACAATTTACATTCTATAACCTGGAAGGAAAATCATTTGCGAATTCCTTCCAAACGCAATGGGATTTTACTCCTTTCAAAAATTTTGATGTAAGATTAGCTTATAAATACTATGATGTACAGGCGGACTATATCGGCGGAAGAAGAGAGGTTCCTTTTATGGCAAAACACAGAGGTTTTATAAACCTTGCCTATTCTACGAACAAAAACGATAAAGGTGGATTCTGGAGTTTTGATACCACGCTAAACTGGGTAGGAAAACAAAGACTTCCGAATATGGCTGGTAATCCTGCAGAATTTCAGTTACCAACCTATTCCAATTCTTATGCTGTACTGAATGCACAGATCTCAAAAAACTTCAATAAGAAGCTAAGGGCTTACGTAGGTGGAGAAAATCTTACTTCTTATTACCAGAAAAATGCAATCATCGATTTTAGAAATCCATTCGGAAACTATTTTGATGGCGGAATGGTATACGCTCCGATTATGAAAGCGAACTTTTATGTGGGACTGGACGTAACGTTTTAAAGAGGGAGATTGAAATACTGTTGGACAGTTTATTGAGTTGAAATATTTATAACTTCTTTTTCTGTTTCAGAAAATCCTTGAAAATATAAAACAGCATCAAATTGATGCTGTTTTTTTATTATCAAAACTTTCAAAAAAACCTTATAGGTTTAAGTATTCATATATTTTTACAAAAATCCGGAGACCTATCTCAATCAATAAATTCGATGGTAAAATAATGGACAGGTTTTATGAAAAAAGACAGTAAATCTTCTCTTCCAGCATTCTGCTTCCTTACCCAATAAAAAGAGCAGTATCAAAATTGATACTGCTCTTTCATTTTATCTTCCAAAGTCATCCTGTACTCTTACGATATCATCTTCGTCTGAAGGATTGGATGCATCGGTATGCTGCCAGATTTCGGCTACAATTCCCCAGCCTGACAGACCTATTAATCTGTGTCTTTCTCCCTGTTGAAGTTTGACCTGATCTTTCGGATGGTATTCTCCAATTTCTCCTTCTTCATCTGTAGGACTTCTTTTGATTCCTACCGTTCCTTCTACAACCTGCCAGATCTCTGCTCTTCTGTGGTGATACTGCCAGCTTAATCTTGCTTCCGGAGCTACAATAAGAATTTTTGGACTTAGCTTCCCGCCTATTCTTAAGTTCTCCACATCAATTCCATCAAAGTATTGGTTGGCAAAATCCTGTGCCTGTGTTTCATCTATTACAAAAAAACCTCCCCATGGTCTGGTTTCATCTTTTGCCGCAATTGTAAAACCCTGAGTTTCCAAAGTTTTTTCAACTCTATCGAATAGTTCTTTTTTTTCCGTGCTCATATATCTTTTTTCTCTTAATTAAAAATTATTTACCTGACTCTTCTTTTGACATTGAATAGGGGAAATCTTTTTCCTGCGTTCCTCTGTCAGTATTCGGTTTACTATCCATTTTAAAGTCTAAAACCGCTCCTTTGATTAATTCTTTATGACTTAACCAATTTTTGGAATAAGGTTGCTGATTTACATTCAATGATTTTACATATAAATTTTCAGCATTATTTTCCGGTGCTTTTATTTCAATTTTCTTGCCATTTTCCAGGTGAATGGTTGCTTCTTTAAACAATGGTGCTCCCAACACATATTGATCTGTTGCCGGTGTTACCGGATAAAAACCTAATGCTGAGAAAATATACCATGCGGAAGTCTGCCCATTATCTTCGTCTCCACAATACCCATCCGGAGTAGCCTGATACAGCTTGTTCATTACCTGTCTTGCCCAATATTGAGTTTTGTAAGGTGCCCCGGCATAATTGTACAGATAGATCATGTGCTGAATAGGCTGATTTCCGTGAGCATACTGCCCCATATTCATAATCTGCATTTCTCTGATCTCATGGATCACTCCACCATAATAGCTGTCATCAAAAACCGGTGGTAAAGAAAATACCTCATCCAACTTGGCTTCAAATTTCTTTTTACCGCCCATTAGTTCTGAAAGACCATTGATATCCTGGAAAACCGACCAGGTATAATGCCAGCTATTGCCTTCTGTAAAAGCATCTCCCCATTTAAAAGGATTGAAAGGTTTCTGAAAATTACCGTCTTTATTTTTACCACGCATCAATCCTGTTTCCTTATCAAACAGATTTTTGTAATTATACGCTCTTTTTTTGTAAATATCAATTTCTGAGGCAGGTTTTCCTAATGCCTTTCCTAATTGATAGATTGCAAAATCATCATAAGCGTATTCTAATGTTCTGGCTGCATTCTCATTAATTTTTACATCATAAGGAACATAGCCTAATTCATTGTAATATTTTACTCCTGCACGTCCTACTGCTTTCATCGGACCTTCATTGTTGGCACCATGTTTTACTGCCTGCCAAAGGGTTTCCACATCAAAGCCGCGAAGTCCTTTGATATACGCATCTGCTACTACGGAAGCGGAATTGTTTCCGATCATAATATCAGAATATCCCGGACTGCTCCACTCTGGTAAAAATCCTCCTTCTTTATAAGCATTGGCTAATCCTTCCTGCATTTCTACATTGATGCTTGGATATACCAGATTCAGAAAAGGATATAAAGCGCGGAAAGTGTCCCAGAATCCTGTTCCTGCAAACATTCTCCCGTCTGTAATTTTTCCGTTGTAAGGACTCCAGTGCTTTATTTTATTCTGAGCATCGATCTCGTATAATTTTTGAGGAAAGAATAAAGTTCTGTATAATGAGGAATAAAAGGTTCTCATCTGTTGATCTGTTCCTCCTTTTACTTCTATTTTTCCTAAAGTTGTATTCCAGATATTTTTAGCATCGGTCTTTACCTGATCAAAATTTCTGTTCCCGATTTCTCTTTTAAGATTAAGCTCAGCCTGCTCAAAACAGATGAATGAAGAGGCAACTTTTGCATAAACGGTTTCTTTATTTTTCAGTTTAAAGCCAACTATTGCTCCGGTATGATCGCTGGTAATCTCCAACTTATCATTCACCAAGTTATCATCTTTCCATGTTTTTGTCAGTTCAAAGTCTTTATCAAACTGGATGACAAAATAGTTTTTAAAATTTTCATATTTCCCTGTGGAATATCGGGTAGTATACCCCAGAATTTTTCTTTCTTTGGGTACTATTTTGATGTATGAACCTTTATTCAGGGCATCAATAACTATATATGCACTATCTGTTTTCGGGAAATCAAATTTGAAAAAAGAAGCTCTTTCCGTAGGGGTAAATTCTGTAGTTACATTGATATCTGCTAAATAAACACTATAGAAATAAGGGGTTGCAACCTCAGCTTTATGACTGAACCAACTTGCTCTGTCGTCTTCTTTAAATTTTAATTTTCCTACTCCCGGCATGATGGAAAATGCGCCATAATCATTCATCCAGGGAGAGGGTTGATGGGTTTGTTTGAATCCTTTTATTTTATCGGCATCGTAAGTGTAGGCCCATCCGTCACCCATCTTTCCGGTTTGTGCCGTCCAGAGATTCATCCCCCATGGAAGCCCAACTGCCGGATAGGTATTTCCGTTGGATAATGAGGGTTTGGATTGGGTTCCCATCAATGGATTCACATAATCTACAGGAGATATATTCTGACCAAACACTAAGGCCTGTAATAAAAGAAAGCAAGTAGAAAAAATAGACTTCATTGTATCGTTTCGTTTGTTAATTTATATAAGCTTTTTTAATGCATAGCTGGCCGCTCCCAGAATGGCCGCATCTTCAAAGATGGCCGAAATTTTAACCTGCAAGTTAATATTATTCTTTATTAGATTCTGAATAAATCTTTGCTCAAAATGAGGATACGCTTTTGCGATATTTCCTCCTATAACTAAAACTTCCGGTTTGTAATGATCTACATATTTTACAATAAAATCGGAGAAAGAATCTGCATATTCATCAAACATCTTTTGCTGTATTTCTAAAGGTTTATCCAAAAGATCTTTAGTTCCTGAAATTTTCTCTCCGGTAAGTTTCTCATACCTATTTACAAACCAGCGTGTAGCTAGGTAATCTTCACATATTGAGTCTTTAAATGGTGAGTCCCATAAGTCTTCATCGGTCGCAAATTCTCCGTTATAAAATGTGGTTCCCAATCCTGTACCCAGTGTTACTCCAAAAACTCTTTTAAAGCCCTGAACACAGCCTCCAAATACTTCTCCTTCCATAAAGGCAGCAGCATCATTTACAAAATGAATCTGCTTTGAAGAAATGGATAATCTATTCGCCAGTTCTTCTTTTATATTGACCTGGTGTATATCAATAAATTTCCCTTGCTGCATTAGAGAGATTCCCTTTTCATAGTCGAAAGGCCCCGGCATAGCAATTCCAAGTAAAAGATCTTCTTTCACCAGATCATGGGCCGCTTTCTCAATAGCTGAAGCCCAGGCTGAAAAAATGGTTTCTTTATTATCAAAAGAATTAACGTGCTCTCTTACATACGTTGAAGTGATAATTTCTCTTTTTTCAGGATCTACCTGTGCCAATGTAATATGTGAGCCGCCAATATCGATTCCTAATATATTCTGCATCATTTTTTATTTTAAATTCAAGCTGTTCTATTGACTTAAAAAACAGACAAACAAGATACTGCTTGTCTGCCTGCTTTACAGTCTCTTTTATTTTCCAGATAAAATCTTCATCAACTGATTTTTATTTTACGATGATTTTACCTGATGATACCACTTTATTTTTTGAGGATGTAATCTTGTAAATATAAGTACCACTGGTTAAATCCTGTGTATTCACTGTATTATTATTTTGATTAATTTCCTGCTTTTTCAATAATTTCCCTGAAATATCATAGAATGAAACTTCGCTGGAGCTATCGGTACCTGTAAAATGAATATCACTTCCTCTTTTAACGGGGTTCGGATAAACGGTATTGTTTTCTTTTACAGATTCAAGATCTCGTACAGACAATGAAGCGTTGCAGGGAACCTCTGTTTTCCAATTGGTATCACTCATATTCACCAATGTGGCAAAGTGAGTATTTGCAGTAGCATCCAAAGCTCCTGCTCCACTTCCTTCATCCATTTTCCAGTTGGCCTCCAGTCCTTGTGAGTTCGCTGCCACGTTACAGCTGTTATTCATAATTTCCTGGGCTGTTAATGCTCTCTTCCACACTCTGAATTCATCCAAAGAACCATTAAGCGCACGGGAATTATCATAATTTCTTGCTAAATAAAGAATACCATTGGCGGTAAAGTTACCTGTAACAGGTGTAGTTGCATCAAGATTACCGTTCACATACAATTTCATCGCTGTTCCATCATACGTTGCCGCCACATGATACCATGTATTGGTATTAAATGCTGTATTGGTATTGATTTTCGTCTGTGAGGAACCAAAGCTCAATATAAACTGAAGTTTATTATTCGCCAGGTTGCCGTCTCCAAATCTAAGCATTGCAGAATTATTATCTCCCACTTCAATGCCAAGCACTGATGAAATATTAGGGAAAGCTGTTTTAAAAGCATTTACTTTTACCCATCCTTCAATCGTTACTGCATTTCCACTTAAATTGAATTGTCCGGCATTCAGGTAATTTGTGCTTCCGTTAAAAGAAAGTGATCTTGGACCAGGACTTACCACAGGTGCAAAGCCACTATTGAAAGATCCTTCTCCTGAATAAGTACTTGTTGTTCCTCCGTTACATGCTGTCTGTACTTTCCATACATAAGTTGTATTAGGAGTAAGATTTTGCAGTGAATAAGTATTGGTTGATATATTCTGAACTTCAGACCATGACGTGGCTGCTGTTGTTTTGTACTGTAATGTATAAGAAGATGCAGTTCCGGCATCCCATGACAATTGAGCAGAATTTCCAAGATAGCTTCCTGATACTAGTCCCGAAGGTGTTGCACATCCGTTTCCGGAATTGAATCTTGGAGCAAAAAGGTAGGTACTGGTTAAAGTTGGGGAGCAGTTTGATTGTATTCTCCAATCATAATCCGTGTTCATAGTCAGATTATTGATGACTACATTACCTCCTGAATAATTGCTTGCTACATTGGTCCAGGTTGTTGAATTGGCGGGTTTATAATCAATATTATAGGTTTGAGAAGCATTAGACGTCCAGTTTAATTTAGCTGAAGTTCCTGTTACATTACTTACATCCAACCCTAATGGCGGATCACAGGTTTGGCCCTGGCTCCATGAATACAATTGTCCGCTTAATTGAGTATCTTCATTATAAAGAATATTGGAACCGGTACTTAGATAATTTGCCATATTGGTTCCTCCTAAATCGTACCACATAAATACACCATATCCGTCATTTTTAGTACTGGTAGCTAAAGATGCCAGTGTAGACGCTGAAGTAGACTGTGGATTTGAATTTTGTATCCAAATTGCCGCAGGAGAGAGTTTTGATTTATCAAGAGGAGAAACATTTGGAGCAACATAAGTTCCATACATCGCGTTCCAGCTATAGTTGATATAATTTCCTGCTAAATCCCCATTATAAGTTTGTCTTGAAGTTGCAGGTCCATAATAATAGAATGTAATCAGCTTATCAGGCATTGCAGCTTTAAGCTCCTGCAGCAACATTACAAAAGAACTGTTATTAGGCTGTCCTGTCCCATTATTTCCATATCCTGCGTATTCATCATCCAGATCCACTCCATCTAAACCATAAGTATATACTGTATGAGCTACCTGTAAAGCAAAGTCTTTGGCTGCTTCACGATTAGGAAAATTGGAGATCCCAGCTCCCTGATGATTTCCTAAAAGGTCCAGCAATACCTTAATTCCTTTTTGTTGTAAAGGTTTTACATAGGTATTTACATCATTTAATACTTTGGTAACGTTATTATTATTTGAGATATACGCTCTGCTTTTAGAAACATCATAGTTGATATTGGCAGCGAAGATAATAGCAACATCAAAAAGCTGCCTGTTGGTGGTTTGTAGAGTATAAGAACCTGCATTCAGCATGTTATTGTTATTTACCTCCACATAACATACTCCCAAGGGATTGAGCTGTTGGGCTTTGAGTTGAGACCCGGCTTGAAGCATCAGGGCCATCAGGGGAATAAGAAAGGATTTTTTTTTCATAGTCTATTAATTTTATTAAAATGAGAAAAAGCCATTGGGCCTGAGACCCAATGACTGATTTATTATTTTACTATTAATTTTTCGGTCTGCTTTTTACCTCCATTCTGGGATTCAAACTGAAGGATATAATTTCCTGTTGAAAGCCCTGAGGATTCATAATGATTATCTCCGGTGTTCAATGATTTTGTGTCTATCATTCTTCCGTTAAAATCATAGATTGTCAATTTTCCTTTGTTGTATTCATCAGGAACTGAAACCGTAAATGAAGAAGCTTTGCTTACAGGATTCGGATACAATTTTATCTGATTACTACTTTTGATTTCTCCGGAACTGATTCCTCTTTGAACTATTGTATTACTTGATAATTTTGAAGTCCCTGTCGCACATGGAAGATCAGTTACCCAGTTGGAAGCATCTACCCCTGTCAAGCTTAGAGTCACACCATTCCCTGAGCTATCCTGAACGGTAGAACCACTCCCCTCGTTAAACTTCCAGTAAGCTGCAAGGGAAGAAGCAGGAACAGATACATTACACATATTCTGACTGATTTCCGTCTGGCTCAATGCACGTTTCCAAACTCTGACCTCATCTATTTTACCATTGAAGTTTCTGGAAGTGTTATATAAATATCCTACATTGAAAGCTCCGTTGGAACTTATATTTCCGGTTTGTGCTTTACTTACATCCAAAGCACCATTGATATAAAGTTTCATCGTACTTCCATCATAGGTTGCTGCCACATGGTACCATGTATTGGCATTCAAAGCAGTAGCAGAAGCTAGTTTTTGCTGTACATTATTGACACTTATTACAAATTGAAGCTTATTATTGGCAAGGCTGGCATCTCCTAATCGCAAGAACGCTGAATTGCTATCACTTACCTCCGTTCCCATGATTGATGAGATGTATGGGGATGCTGATTTAAAAGATGAAGGTTTGATCCAGCCTTCGAAAGATAATGTGGAACCATTTAAGTTCATATTTCCGGCTGCTCCGGATTCAGTGCTTCCATCCAAAGACAGAGCATAAGAACCTGTAGGTGCCGTTGTTCCAGATCCGCTATTGAATCTTGGAGCAAACATATATGTACTTTTTACGCTACAGTTTGTTCTGATTCTCCAATCGTATTCGGTATTAGCGGCTAGTCCTGAAACGGTGATTGAACTAGAGTTAACTGCTGTAGCGGCACTCGTCCATGTTGTTGAAGAGGCTGGTTTATAATCAATATCATAAGTATTGGTTCCTACCGTAGACCAGTTTAATTTAGCACTTGTTCCGGTAAGATTGCTGGTGTATAATCCGATAGGAGCATCACAATTGGTTCCTTGGGTCCATGATTGTAAAGTCCCGCTTAAAACCGTTGGTTCACCATATAATGTCTGGGTACCTGCTGAAAGTTGTGACGTTTGATTGGTTCCTTTAAGATCATACCAAAGATATAATCCATACCCCCCGTTTTTTGTTTGGGTAGCCAGACTGGTGGTAGTAGAATTGGAAGTATTCCCAAGCCATACTGCTGCCGGAGAAATCTGTGCTTTGGTAAGAGGCGGAACATTAGGTGCGGAAAATGTTCCGTACATCGCATTCCAGCTGTAATTGATATTATCTCCTACTCGGGCTCCGTTCCAGGAAAGTCTTGAAGCAGCATCTCCATAATAATAGAATGAAATGATCTTATCCGGAAGTAATGCTCTTAGTTCCTGAACAAGCATAACGAAGGAACTGTCATTAGGCTGCCCGGTCCCATTATTTCCATAGTCTGAATATTCATCATCAAAATCAATCCCATCCAGACCATAAGTATTTACTGTATTGGCTAATTGTAATGCAAAGTCTTTTGCTGCCTCACGGGTAGGAAAATTACATATTCCTGCTCCCTGGTGATTTCCCAGAATGGTAAGGACCACTTTCATTCCTTTCTGCTGCAATGGCTTTATGTAGGTATCTGCATTGGTAAGAACCTTAGTCACATTATTATTAGAGTACAGATAGGCTCTTCCACGGCTGGTATCATAATTAATATTAGCCGCAAAAATATTGACCACATTGAACAGGTAACTATTCGATGTTTGCAGTTTATATGCTCCTGCATTCAGGAGGTTATTGTTGTTCACTTCCACATAGCATATTCCTTTAGGATTAAGCTGTTGTGCATTAAGAAAAGCACCAGACTGAAGCGCCATGGCCATCAGTGCGGTAAGGATGGATTTTTTTTTCATTGTATAATTTTTTTAAGATGTTTTGGTGTCTGAATTTTATATAGCATTCTCCTGATCCTTTCTTTTTGAGGAAAGCATCTTAAGTAAATAAGCCGTATAAAATATGGGGCTATGTCAGTAGCTCAGGGTTTTCGTTAAAGGTTTTCCATAGCAATTCTCCAAATAAGGTATTGGCCCATGCAAACCATTCTCTGGTGAATTTTTTGTCATTGTCTTTATGGAAGGATTCATGCATAAAGCCTGTCCCTCCGTGCGTTTTCTGTAAGGTATTGATGCACCATCTGATCTCACTTGTATCTTTTGTAGTGAGCGCTTTCATAATGATACTCATTGGCCAGATCATGTCAAGTCCGATATGTGGACCTCCTATCCCTTCTGCCAGCTTTCCTTTGAAGAAGAATGGGTTATTTTCCGACCACACGAATTTTCTCGTGTTCTGATAAACAGCGTCGTCAGCTTTCACCGCATCCAGATAAGGTAATCCTAACAGGCTTGGACAATTGGCATCATCCATCAGGTTATAACTTCCAAAGCCATTCACCTCAAAAGCATATATTTTTCCAAATTCAGGATGATTGTAAATTCCGTATTTTTTGATGGCTGCATCTACCTCATCAGCCAGGCTGTTCAGTTGTTGAGCCAACGTTTTTTCATTTTTAATCTGAGACACCATTTCTGCGGCCTGGCGTAAACTTACTACTGCAAATAAGTTAGAAGGAATCAGGAATCCATAGATCGTAGCATCATCACTTGGACGGAACATAGAACTGATAAGCCCTACAGGTTTTGTTGGATAACCATATCCGCCCATAGGAACTCCGTCAGTAGCCCAGGATGTTGTACGCTCAAATTTATAAGGTCCTAAATCTTTTTTCCTCTGCTGTGCTATAAAGGTCTGCAAAGTAAGTTTAATTCCCTGTAGCCAGTTAGCATCAAAAGGTTTTGTATCTCCTGTTGTTTTCCAGAAATGATATGCCAAACGAATAGGATAACACAATGAATCGATCTCCCATTTTCTTTCATGAGTTCCCGGCTTCATATCGGTGTGGTCATACTCTTTCCATTTGCTTATCTTCTTGTCATCATTATAAAATGCGTTGGCATAAGGATCTTTCAGGATGAAAGTTGTTTGCTTATGGATTACTCCTGAAATCAACTTGTGAAGTTTTTCATCTTTCTTTGAGAACTGCAGATAAGGAAAAACCTGTGCAGAACTATCGCGAAGCCACATCGCATCAATATCTCCCGTAATCACATAAGTATCCGGTGTACCGTTGCTTTCACTATAAAAAACAGTAGTATCTAATGTATTTGGAAAACAGTTTTCAAAAAGCCAGCTTAGCTCTTTATTGTTTACTTTCTTTTTAAAAGCTGCAATAGCACTTTCTACGGATTCACTGGTAAAATGTCTTTTATCTTTAGGAACACGGACAACAGGAAAACCTTCCGTAGCCAGGGTTTTTGCAAAAACATTTTGAGTAAACAGCAATCCGGCTCCTGCCAGTGCACTTGTTTTAATAAAATTTCTCCTTTCCATTGATACTTTTGTTTCGTTTATTTTTATTAGTCTTATTTTACAGGCTTACTTCCCATGACAAATCTCAGCTCTCCACCGTTCATGATGTCACTATGGTTCAGTTCCCAGCTTTTGTACTCTTTTCCGTTCAGGAACATTTTCTGTACATAGATATTTTTATCTGATATTTTATCAGCAATCACTGTGAATGTTTTTCCGTTTTCCAATTGTAATGAAGCTTTCGGGAACTGAGGGGCTCCAATCGAATAAACAGGTTTTCCAGGTGTAACAGGATAAAATCCTAATGAAGAGAAAATATACCATGCTGACATTTGTCCACAGTCTTCATTATTCACAATTCCATCAGGTTTGGCAGCATACATATTATCACGGATGTATTTTACCATCTTTTGTGTCTTATAAGGACTTCCAGCATAGTTGTACAGGTATGGAACATGATGTCCCGGCTCATCTCCAAATCCTAAAGACCCGATGAATCCGGAAATATCAACATGCTGCTCTCCTTCCATTTTAAGGTTTTCAGTAAATGTTTTATCCAGTTTTTCTTCAAATCCTTTCTTTCCGCCATACAGATTCATCATTTCATCGATTTGATGTGGAACAAAGAAATCATAAGCCCAGATATTTCCGGAAACCCAATGTGGCTGAAGCTTTTTCCAGTCATTAAGAGGAAAATCTGCCAGAAATTTTCCATTTTTTTGTCTCGGCCAGAAATGGTTATTTTCTTTATTGAAAGTATTCAGGAAGTTCATGGAGCGTTTTCTGTATACTTCAGCTTCCTCTTTTTTTCCTAATTTTTCTGCCAACTGCTGAATACACCAGTCATCATAGGAATATTCTAATGTTGCAGAGACAGAAGCCCCATTTTCTGAAGGAGTATATCCTAGCTTAATATAATCATTAAGCCCTCCGCCTCCATCACTGCTGCTCATTTTATCTGTCAGAGAAGCATCTTTCATGGCTGCAAAAGCTTTTTCACCATCAATACCAGGTACTCCTTTGGAAATAGCATCCCAGATTACCGATGCGCTGTGATAACCCAGCATACAGAAATTATCATATCCGCATAGTTCCCAGATCGGCATATGATCTTTACGATCAGTATATCTGCTGATGAGAGAGTTAGCAAATTCCTTGGTATGTTTTTGATCCATAATAGTCAATAATGGATGAGTAGCTCTGAAACCATCCCAATATGAATAGGTACTGTAATTCGTAAACCATTTCGTATTCATATTTTCCTCGGCTGCTACATAGTCTCCGTTAACATCCATATACAGATTCGGAGCAATAAATGTATGATAAACTCCTGTATAGAAGATTTTTCTCTGACTATCTGTTCCCCCGGTTACCTGGAATCTTCCGATAAGATCCCGCCATGTTTTTTGTGCAGTTTCTTTAGCTTTTGCAAAATCCACATTTTTCGCTTCTGTATCAAAGTTTTCCTGTGCATTTTCTGTGCTTACCGGAGATAAAGAAACTTTTACTTCAATACTTTCCTGATCTTCTGTAGCAAACCTTACAAAGGCTTTGGCATCTTTTGCCAGCGCAATTTTTTCATTGTTCTTTATTTTCCCTTCAGCATATACTCCATAAGATTTAAACGGTTTGGAAAATTCCATCACGAAATAGGCAAATCTTTTTCCACCCCAGCCATTACTGTAGCAATATCCTTTTATTCTGTTATTACCTTCTACGCTTACCAATGTATGGTAAATATTTCCGAAGATCTTATTTGTAGGATCAATAATAATATTGGCTTCATCAGTTTTCGGAAAGGTATATTTATGAAAACCGACTCTTGGAGAGGTTGTCAATTCTGCTTTCACTCCATAGCTATCCAGCATTACGGAATAATACCCCGGAGCTGCGGTTTCTTTATCATGAGTGAATGTTGAACGATATCCGGTTTCAGGTTTATCTTCTGATCCGGGAACCATTTTTACCTGTCCCACAGTTGGCATTACCAGAATATCTCCAAGATCTGCCCACCCAGTTCCGCTCAGATGGTTATGGCTGAATCCCATGATCGTCTTACTGCTGTAGTGGTATCCGGAACACCAGTCCCAATCTCCACTTTTGGTATTTTGATCCGGACTCAGCTGAATCATTCCGAATGGTGTAGTGGCCCCCGGAAAGGTATGTCCATGTCCTCCTGTCCCTATAAACGGATCTACCCAGGATAAAATGTCATTCTTATTTTGTTGGGCATTCGCTATGGAAATCAGGGATGTAAAAAAACAGATCAGCAATTCTTTTTTCATGATAAGAGAGTATCAGAGATTTTTTAATTTAAAAGTTTGTTTAAAAATATGAAAACCATTACAAAGATCCCAAAAAGCAGAGAAATTAAGCTGGTTAACATATTTTTTTCATCTTAGAATGATTAGATTGAATTCTTTTTCATAAAATCAATAATTTCTGAGATATACCCAAAGGCAATTGCCACTACAGTATCGGCTGCCCCATAATATACTGTTACTTTGTCTCCCTCCGTTAAAGCTGCACAAGGAAAAACCACATTCGGTACATCTCCTGTTAATTCGTACACCTCTGCCGGAGCCAATAAATAAGGTTTTGTCCTATACAATACTTTTGTAGGATCTTCAAGATCAAGCAAAGCAGCTCCCATTGAATATCTGAATCCTCTACAAGTGTTGATTACTCCATGATAAAACAATAACCATCCTTCTTCTGTCTTGATAGGAACCGGTCCACCACCAATCTTAGTACACTGCCACGCACTGTCTTCGAAAGGAGTAACTTTCATCACACAACGGTGCTCACCCCAATATTTCATATCAGGACTGTAGCTGATATAAATATCTCCAAAAGGAGTATGTCCGTTGTCACTTGGGCGGCTCAACATCGCATATTTACCATTGATTTTTTCCGGGAAAAGGACTCCGTTTCTGTTGAAGGGAAGGAATGCATTTTCACACTGGAAAAATTCTTTAAAATCGAAAGTATATCCAATTCCAATAGTAGGTCCATTGTATCCGTTACACCATGTGATCCAGTATCGGTCTTCTATAAAGGTAACACGCGGATCATATTTGTAGTCGGATTCAATCATATCGGTATTTCCTGCCTGCATTTCAATAGGATCATGATTGATCTCCCAATTGATTCCATCTTTACTGAACCCTGCAAAGATATTCATCTGTACGGCTTTATTATCGCAACGGAATACCCCTGCAAATCCATCTTCAAAAGGAATTACTGCACTATTGAATATACTATTGGATGTTGGTATTGCATATCTGTTAATGATCGGGTTTTCGGAAAACCTCCACATAATATCATTACAACCTTCCGGGCGATCCTGCCAAGGGATCATTACTGATTGAGCTGTCATAAAGTATTTTTACTTTTTTATTTAAAATTTGTTTATTAATTGATTATTTCTTCTTTCTGATTTTCTGAATAAGGGAAAGGAACAAACAGGGTGACAAGGAATGCAGGAATGGTAGCGATCAGCACCCAGATAAAGAATATTTTATATCCTACCCAGTCACTAATCATCCCACTGAACATTCCCGGTATCATTACTCCAAGGTTCATAATTCCTGTGGCAAAGGCATAATAGGCTGTTTTATGTTTTCCGGGAGCAATCTGCTGCATCATATAGAGCATCAATCCCACAAAACCAAATCCATATCCAAAATACTCTACCACTACAGCCATTCCTACAGGTAAAAGATCAACCGGCTGATAATAAGCCAGTAATGCATATACCACAAACGGAATATTAAATGCACAGCACAGCCATATCAATGATTTTTTCAATCCGCGGGCTGAAATAAAATATCCAGCCAAAACAGATCCCAGAATGAATGCCGCAGAACCATAAGTTCCATAAATAAGCCCGATATCTGAAGTTGACAACCCTAATCCACCTGAAGTTCTTGGAGCTTTAAAAAATAAAGGAGCAATCTTTATTGCAAAACCTTCTGCAAAACGATACAAGATAATGAACAAAATACACCACAGTATTTTCTTCTTGGTAAAGAAGGAAGTAATGACTTCCAATAATTCTTTACGGATATTACCTGCCGTTTTTTCTTCTTTATTTTCTTCTTTATTTTCTTTTGGCAGAATGAAATAGTGATATATCGCTAATGCAAAAAATAATAATGCATAGATCACCATAATAATCATCCAGGCATGGGTAACTCCTTTTGTTTTTTCCAACACTCCGGCAGCATACACCAAAGCTCCACTACTGATAATTTTGGCCAGGTTGTAAAATGCGCCCTGCCAACCAATGTACTTAGCCTGTTCCTTATTACTCAGAAAACCAATATACGTTCCGTCTGCTACTACATCATGGGTTGCTCCACAAAATGCAACTACTGCAAAAAGAGCAATGCTGTATTTGAAAAAGTCGTGCAAAGGCAGACTTAAGGCAACCAAAGCAAAAAGAATTCCTATGGCAAACTGGGTAGAAACAACAAAGAATTTTTTAGTTTTATAGATCTCCAGAAAAGGGCTCCAAAGTGGCTTTAATGTCCATGAAAACATAATCAAAGCCGTCCAGAATGTGATCTGTGAATCCGAAACACCCATATCCTTATACATGATCCCCGACACCGCATTAATGGTTACAAAGGGTACTCCCATTGCAAAATATAATGTGGATATCCAGAGAATTGGCTGAATCCGACGGGTTCCGGAGTTGTTTTTTCCCATATTTAAAAATAAGATTCTAAAGAAAAAGAGAACATCTCAAGGTTCATTCCGGCTAAAAAACGAAACTATAAATTTTTTGGAGATCCTACGCTTATCTCCTGCCTGAATGATGATCCTTTATGAGATGTCTCTGTATTTTGAAGTGATTTGATTATTTTTTATCCCACCATAGCTTGGTTCCTCCATTATCAGGGCCTCCTAATTGCTGAACAGCTTGTGCGTAATTGAAAGTCGAGTTTTTTGTATCATTTGTGAACGGAATTCTTCTAATCATCTGATCTGTACTAATTAATCCTCCACTATCATTTTTTCTGACTTTGAACAAAATTGGGTATCCTGTTCTTCTTTGTTCAGCCCATGCTTCAGGACCATCCGGATAAAGCGCCAACCATTTTTGAGTGATGATTCTTTCAAGTTTCTTTTCGTTCGAATCGCTGTTGTTCCAGGCAATGGTAATGGTGCTTAACTGAGCATCTCCCACAAGAACGTTATTGGCTGCATTTTTAGGGTCAATATAAGGAGCTTCTGTAGAAACACCATCTGCAAGATAAGCACCCAGATCAGAACTTTTCCCCCATTCTCCAAAAGACTGAGTGATACCCGCTTGATAATTAGCTTGTGCATCACCTGCGCCCGAATATCCTCTCAAAGCTGCCTCGGCTTTTAAAAACCAAGTTTCAGCGGCAGTAAACAATTTGAATTTTCCATCAGTCCCGGAGAAATAATCTCCACTTGCTGCTCTTGCTGCCGGTTGAGAATATCCTCCATAGGTTGGCTGCCCATTGATTAAATCAATACCTTGGCGTATTCCTATATATTGAGGTTTACCCGCTATAAAGGTTGCCGGATCTTTTGCGGTATTGGCATACGCCGAAATTCTAGGGTCTTTGAAGCCATTCATATAAGCCATTATGGGTGCCCCTATAGAGCAATCACCCCATGAATAGATAATAAAACTTAATTCGTGCTGCCCAACACTTATCAATGCATTATCTGCATTATCAGATATTAATCCTGCGGAAGAAGCAAAAACTTCCTCAGCATATTTTTTTGATTTTGCGGGATCAGCATAACTCATACGCAAAGCAAATCTCAATTTTAGAGAGTTGGCTAGTTTTGTCCATTTAGCAATATCTCCACCATAGATCAAATCTGCTCTTTTTACTACAGCTTTATCTTCTACATTCTGTGTTGCTGGAGTATTTTGTACTTTTTGCAAATCAGAAATAGCAGTGGTAAGATCAGTAATAAAATTATTGTAAGCATCCTGCTGAGAATCAAAATCTGTAATCCCGTTTGCGTTAGGAGTATCATATTTACTATACACTACAGGTCCATGGCGATCTGAAACTCTTGCTGCTGTAAGGATTTTTAATATTTTTTTAACTGCAAAAGTTGCTGTAAAATCTATTCCGGGATAATTGTATTTTGCCGCGTCATCTATGACAATAGAATTATTAAAAACATCACGCTGTCTTGCAATGATTCTATTATTCCAGCCATCCATCATTAAATAAGTAAGATTATTCGTTCCTCCATTAAACTGTGATGCCGTACTAAACATTCCACTAAACATATCTGCATTGAGATTGGTCGCTAACTGATAATCTGACTGAAAACCTCTTTGGATGTCTTTCATAGGATTTACAATGGCTGTAAAATCTGCATAAAAATTTTCCGGACCTCCAACTTTCTGCTGATTAAACTCTTCAAAGTCTCCGATACAACTGGAGGCAGAAAAAAGCACAGCTACTCCAAGTATATAAGTTTTAATATTAATTATTTTCATTTTAGTATTCAATATTTAGAAGTTAGCTTTTAGTGATAATCCGATAGATCTGGTAATAGGTATACCAAAAGAATCTACTCCTACACCACCAGGGGTGTTTCCTGAAACCTGTTCAGGATCAAACGGTGCTTTTTTATAAAAGAAAAATAGGTTTGTTCCCACGATACTTACCGTTGCATTCTTTAGGTAGCTAGATTTGATATCAAAAGTATATCCTATAGATGCCTGGCGCAGCCTTACAGTGGTTGCACTATAGATATAGGCTTCATCAATTCCTGCTCCTTCCTGATTTGCTCCTACCGCTTTATAATAAGCTTGTGCATCAGTTAACCCAGTATAGGCAGCTCCTGCATTTGGAGTTCCTGGTGCGTATACCGCATTCGGGATAGCTACTCCCCCTGCATCTCTGGCAGAAGCACTGTTCTGGCTCACCCCAATCATATCATTTGCTTTTTCTGTAAGAGAAAGGACTTGACCGCCAAATTTTCCATCAATCAGAAAAGAAATCCCCAGTTTTCCAATATTAAAAGAGTTATTAAATCCTAACATAAATTTAGGATTAGGATTCCCTAAATAACCAATTTGTTTATCTGCCATAGGTTTTCCATCAGCATCTACTAAAATTCGCCCCTGATCATCTCTCAAAAATTTAACCCCATAAATGTCTCCGAAAGATCCGCCCAACTTAAGTTTTGTATAAACACCACCACCCGTAAGTGCAAGAAGCTGATTTTCAAGACCACTGAGCCTAGAAGGGAATAATTCTACAATTTTATTTTTGTTTGCAGAACCATTTAAATTAGCCGTCCAGCCAAATTTTTCTGAATCAAATATTTTATAGGATAGAGAAGCTTCAAAACCTGTATTTTGTATTTTTCCGGCATTTATATAATAGGAACCGGATGGTAAACCTCCTAAGTTAGAGTCAATATTAAGGGGCAAAAGCTGGTTGGAAGCATTTGAATTATAATAGGTGATATCAAAACTTAAACGGTTTTTAAACAATCTTAGTTCAGTTCCAGCTTCAAAAGTCTTATTAAGTTCTGGTTTTACAAATAATTCCTTGTAAGCAGGATTTGTTACAAGTGAATATTTAGGTTTTACAATTTGACCGGCATCAACATTGTATCCATAAACACTATTATATGGAATCATAGCCGTTGTCAAATTTGCGGGCAGTCCTAATCCTACTGTAGCATAGGACCCTCTTATTTTCCAAAAGCTAATGGCTTCAGGAAGTTTAAAGATTGAAGATAATACAGCGTTAGCATCCACAGATTCATAATCATATCCACTGGTTCCTGTATAAGCCAAAGTGGAATCCCAGTCATTTCTAAAAGTCATATCCACAAAGAACATATTCTTATACCCCAAAGATGCACTTGCAAAAACCGACTGTATTTGTTTTTTGGTACTATAGCTTATATTATGAAAACCATCTCCTACTCCTCTATCTACATTCCACTGCAGATTACTAAGCGTAAACAAATTCGGAATTGCCAAATAAGCATTATCAATTTCAGTTACTGTATTTCTTGAGGTATTGATACTTCCACCCACTGTAAAGTCTAATGAAATGTCTTCACTTAATTTTGGACTCCCTACTAATAAAACATCACCATAAGTAGAAGAGTTTTCGTATTTGTTTTGAAGAAATCTTCCATTTTCTCCGTTGCTCGTTATCAGAATTGGATCTGAGTAGGCAGAAACACCTCTTTGGCTATCTGTAATATTCCAGCTATAATTCCCTCTTACTCTTGCTGATAACCATGGATTGATTTGATAGGCCAAAGATACAGCACTGTAGGTATTTTTGTTATTAACAGTAACTCTATTTCTGTTTAATACCCAATAAGGGTTTTGTGTTGCAGGATTCCCGTTGAATTTTCCATCTGGTCCTATCGCCCACCAATTCTGAGCAGGTAATAATCTTTTTTTGTCTATAAAAGAATAGTTACTATCATTATACTGATCAAAATCTACACCTCTTGGCAACCAATATAAACTCACTAATGGCGAAAAAGAAATACCAGGTGTCTGTCTGTTGATACTGTTTTGTATAGAGCCAATAAAATTAGCATCCAACGTTAATTTATCATTCAGATATTTGCTGGAATTTCTAAAAGAGACATTGTACTGATCGAAATAAGAAGAAGGAACAATTCCTTTATTTGTGGTATTCCCTATGGAGAAATAATTTGTTGATTTTTCGGTTCCTGACTGAAAAGAAAGGCTATTAACCCATGTAGTACCAGTTTGTAGAAAATCTTTTAGATAATCCTTAGAAGCTCCTTTTGCTCCCCAGCTTTCATTCGAAACACCAGGAGCCTGGCCAGAAACTGCGGGATCATAAGAAAGATAGCTATGCTGCAGCTTAGGAAGGCTATAGGCCTGATCTACTGTAAAACTAGTGTTGTAACTTATAGAACTTTTACCTGCTTTTCCTTTTTTAGTGGTAATCAGAATTACACCATTCCCTCCAATAGAACCATAAAGAGCAGAAGCGGAAGCACCTTTTAAGAAGTTGATACTTTCAATATCATCTGGATTGATGGAGCTTAATACATCTCCTGCATCCGGCATTGTAGAGTATTGGCTCGCCTCTGCAGATTTTCCAACACTGTTAATAATGGGAATACCATCTATTACATATAAAGGCTGGCTGCTACTGGCTGATTTATTTCCTCTCATTAAAACCCTAACCGAACTTCCTACACCGTTAGTTCTATTGATCTGTACATTGGAAACTTTTCCGCTGATTGAGTTTAAAAAATTGGGAGTTTTCACTTCTGTTAGCTCATCTCCGCCAATCTGCTGACTGGAATACGTAAGAGCGCGAGCCTGCCTTTTAACCCCCAAAGAGGTGACTACGACCTCCTGGATATCGGTTGTCTTCGTAGTGTCGGCCGCTTTTTTTTCCTGTGCAGTGGCAGAAAGGGAAAAAACAAATAGAACCGGTATAACTGCTTTTCTCATAAGGTTTAGATTAGTTAGATTTAATTGAGAATCAATGACATTACTTTATATTTTAATACCTAAAATTTTATTATTTTTTTAGCAATATTTTGCTGTTTATGTATTAAATTATTTAAAGTTTTGTTAAGATTTAATTCACATTAACAAATCTAAATTTTGTAACCAGTCCGATATAATACTATTTTATCATAAAACGATATTATTTTTTCAGTCTATTCATTTAAAAACACATAACAATTTAATTATCAGAAAATTAAATCCAAATTGAAACGATCAAAAAAGAGGAATTATTTCTTATTTTTTTTCAACATTAAATATGAAAGTATATTGAGAAATGTAGAAAACTCAAAGAGTGTAGAACAAAAATAGAAGGAGAACGTTATTCAATTTTTTTAACTCCTTTAAAGTGTTCTCTGAATTCAGTAGGGGTCGTCTTTTTAATTGATTTAAAGACTTTATTAAAGTTCGCGATATTATTGAACCCAGCTTCGAAAGCAATTTCAAACACAGTAAGATTTTTTTCCATCAGCCAGCGGGCAGCATAGCTTATTCTGATTTCATTAAGATAATTGATAAACGTTTTACCCGTTCTTTTTTTAATGAATCTGTTGAATGTTACGTTACTCATATTAACCAATGAAGCTACCGTATCCAATGTTATTTTATTCTCAAAATTCTTATGAACAAAATCGTGGATAACTTTCATTTTATCATTATCATCAAAAGTCTCAAGCTCAATACTGTAAGAAGACAAAAGCGTTTTATCTTCTGCAATGGCTAACTCGTTGAGAATTTTCATAATTTCTATGAAAGATTCAAAACTGTTCATCTTGGATAGATTGAGAAACGAATCTTTTAGTTTTTCAGCAGTTTCCGTAGAAAATAAAATTCCCCGGATCGAATCCTTAATCAGATGATTAATTGGTTTCAGAATGTTTTTTTGCATCAATGCCTGATTAAAAAAATCCTGATTAAACTGTATGGTTATTTCGTGGGTCTTCCTGTTTTTACATTTATAATTGGCCCAACAATGTGGTAAATTCGGACCTACTAAAACCAATTCAATATCTCCGATCTCCCCTGTATGATCCCCAATCATTCTGCGATATCCTTTTCCTTTGTACACAAAATTAATTTCAATCTCCGGATGATAATGATAGGGAAAGTCAAATGAAGCCTTGATCCTGTCAAACACCAGAAAACTGTCTTCAGGAGATAGTGGAGTTATTTCTCTAAGAATATTTTCTAGTCCGTTCATGCAGCCAATTTTGAAAAAAGGTTAAAATATCGTTCACAGTACAAATCTTTGTAAAAATGATAAAATAATATCAATGTAAAAACATATTGACCGTTTTTTTTATATCATTTTGGGATGCATATCAGAATAAAATCAGGCTTCTGTAATTTAATCTCCTTCAAGCATTGCTTTTTTGTATCTTTATACGGAACAATTTTCATCAGGAAAATAAATTTTCACATCAATATCAATTAATATTAATCAAAACCAACAGTATGAGACGTAACGCAACAGCCGTTTGGAACGGTACCATTAAAGAAGGAAAAGGACACATTACTACCCAAAGTACCACTTTAAACCAGACTCAATATTCTTTTAACAGCCGTTTTGCAGATGGTGTAGGAACCAATCCTGAAGAACTACTGGCGGCTGCCCATGCCGGATGTTTTACGATGAAATTAAGTGCAGAACTTTCTCAAGCGGGTTATACTCCTGAAGAATTAACCACCACGTCGGTAATCACCCTTGATCCAAATATCGGAAAGATTACAAAATCTGAACTAACCCTTACCGCAAAGGTACCTGGGATTTCAGAAGAAGAATTTCAAAAATATGCTAAAATAGCAGAAGAAGGATGCCCGGTTAGCGCAGCATTTAACTTTGAAATTACCCTGAATGCCACGTTAGCTTAAAAAGCTCCTCTATTAATACAATAAGTCTGAGTTCTGATACGTTCTCAGACTTCATTTTAAAATAAAATATACCGTTTGGTATATTTTTGTATATTTGCATCATAATTAAGTGTTTAAAATGTCAAAAGCGGAAAAGACAAAACAATTTATCATTGAGAAAACGGCTACTTTGTTCAATACCAAAGGCTATAGTGCTACATCCCTGTCAGATATTACCCAGGCAACCGGACTAACCAAAGGGAGCATTTATGGAAACTTTGAAAATAAAGATCAGGTAGCCATTGAAGTGTATAAATACAATGCTGGACTGCTGAGTAAGGTAATGAACCATTCACTTGGAGATCAATACTTAACCTCAACTGATAAACTTCATGCTTTTGTATCTTTCTACAGGAAAAACTGGCGTTCTGTATTTTCAAACGGAGGTTGTCCTCTAATGAATGCCGCAACGGAAGCTGATGATTCCTTTCCTGCACTTAAAGAATATGTTCAGAAATCATTTACCCTATGGACGGAGAAAATATCTGCAGTGATCACTCAGGGACAAAAAAACAGTGAATTGAAAGCTTCAATAAATGCTGATAAATACGCGTCTTTGTTTATCATGCTTATTGAAGGGGGAATCTTACTTTCAAAAACCATGGATGATGAACGATTCCTGAACCAGGCTCTGGATAAGGTAAAAGATATGATCGATCATGAACTCACAATTATTCCATCATAAATTGCATACTATGGAAACAAAAAAAGTGGCTATTGTAGGATACAACAGAATCCCATTTGCCAGAATGAATACCGCCTATTCGGAAAAAGGTAATCAGGAGCTTTTACTGGCTGCTCTGAATGGTTTGATAGACCGTTATCACTTACAGGGTAAATTACTTGGAGAAGTAGCTGGTGGTGCAGTTATCAAACATATCTCTGAAAGCAATCTCATCAGAGAAACGGTAATGAATACATCATTGAACCCTGCCACTCCTGCCTGCGATCTTCAACAGGCTTGTGATACAGGAATTGAAGCGGCTATCTATATCGGAAATAAGATTGCTCTTGGACAAATAGAAAGTGGTATTGCCTGTGGTGTAGAAGCCATGAGTAATATTCCTTTTGAATCTTCTCCCCGATTAAGAAAAGCTCTTTTAAAAGCAAATAAAGAAAAATCTGCATTTGGAAAAATAAAACAGTTATTAAGCCCAAGGCTAAAAGACTGGATGCCCATCCCTTACAAGGGCCAGGAACCGAAGACAGGTTTGGTGATGGGAGAACATACTGAAATAACAGCAAAATATTATAAAATTCCAAGGGAAGATCAGGATGAATTGGCTTTGAAAAGTCATCAGAATATGGCCAAAGCTTATGATGAGGGATTCTTTGATGATATGATTACCCCTGCCTATGGCTTGGAGAAAGATAATAATCTACGTCGTGATACCAGCCTTGAAAAACTATCCCAATTAAAACCAGCTTTTGATAAGCAAAACGGAACTTTAACAGCAGGAAATTCTACTCCTTTTACAGATGGAGCTTCTTCTGTTTTATTAGCTAGTGAAGAATGGGCTAAAGCTAATAATCTTCCTATTTTAGCTTATATCACATTTTCAGAGCTTGCTGGGATAGAATATGTTGAAAACAAACAAAACTTGTTACTGGCACCTGTTTTCGCAGCAGAAAGAATGCTAAAAAAAGCAGGAATGAATTTAGAAGACTTCGACTATTACGAAATTCATGAAGCCTTTGCTGCTCAAGTGCTGGCCACCCTCAAAATCTGGGAAAATGATGATCTGGCTCAACAGTTCGGATTAGAAAAAGCCCTTGGAAAGATAGACAGAAGTAAACTCAATGTAAAAGGCGGAAGTCTTGCAGCCGCTCATCCTTTTGCAGCAACAGGCGGAAGAATAATAGCCACCTTAGCCAAACTCCTGAATGAAAAAGGAAGCGGAAAAGGCTTTATTTCCATTTGTGCTGCCCGCGGACAAGGGGTAACAATGATCTTAGAAAAGTAGTTTCCAGCTATTTTTATTAAAAAAACATTCATTATGCTATAAATAATACACCTGTTTATTCGTCTGCAGCGAAAGAAAAATGATAATATTGCAAACGGAAAACAGAATGATAAAGAAAAGCAGTGAAATGAAGCATGGGTAAAACACTTTACCTCATGAAAATCTAATCAGTTTTAAATAATCAACCAATATGAAAAGAGTTGTCATTACAGGATTGGGCGCAGTGACACCCTTGGGAAATAATGTCGAAGATTTTTGGCAGAACAGTATTAACGGAGCTAGCGGAGCAGGGTTAATCACTCATTTCGATTCAGAAAAATTTAAAGTACACTTTGCTTGTGAGGTAAAAGGTTTTGATCCAAAACTACATCTTACTCACAACGAAATCAAAAGAAGTGATCTTTTTACACAATATGCAATGTATGCTTCAGCAGAGGCAATACAGGATTCCGGCTTAGACCTTGAAAATATGGATCCTTTCGATTCAGGAGTAATCTGGGGAACAGGACAGGGCGGAATGTGGACTTTTGAAAAGGAAGTAATGGATTTTGCACAGGGTGATGGAACTCCTCGTTTTAATCCGTTCTTTGTCCCTAAATTTATTGCCAATATGGCTTCAGGGATGATTTCCATGAAATACGGGCTTCAGGGGATCAATTATACAACCGTTTCTGCCTGTGCAACAGGAAATACAGCATTGATGGATGCTTTCAATTACATCCGTCTCGGGAAAGCTAAAGTAATCATCAGCGGAGGTTCTGAAGCTGCTATTACTCCCGCTTCAATAGGAGGGTTCTCTATTATGAAGGCCATGTCTACAAGAAACGATGACTTTGCTACAGCCAGCCGTCCTTATGATGCAGAAAGAGATGGCTTTGTAATGGGTGAAGGCGCAGGAGCATTGGTTCTTGAAGAATACGAACATGCAGTGGCCAGAGGAGCAAAAATCTATGCAGAATTAGCAGGTGCAGCCATGACGGCAGATGCATATCACATGACAGCACCTCATCCTGAAGGGGTTGGAGCCATCAAAGCAATGCACTTAGCTGTAAAAGAAGCAGGTGCTAACATAGAAGACATTGATTATATTAATCCACATGCTACTTCTACTCCTTTGGGAGATCTGATCGAATTAAAAGCAATTAATAATGCTTTCAAAGGAAGTAAAAATCTTGATATCAGTGCAACGAAATCAATGACCGGACATTTATTAGGTGCTGCCGGAGCTGTTGAAGCCATTCTTTCTATTAAAGCTATTCAAAATGGTATTATTCCACCAACCATCAACCTTCACAGCATTGATGAGAGCATTCCGAAAGACATTAATATTGTATTCGGAGAGGCTAAGGAAAAAGAGATCAATTTTGCATTGAGCAATGCTTTTGGTTTTGGAGGACACAATGCTACTTTAGTCTTTAAGAAGTTTTCTTAATTTTTAAAATAACATTCTGAGAGATTTTTCAATCGGAAATTGAACAATGCATTCTTATTGAGTCCCAAGGACAAAATACAAGAAAATATTTATAATCCCTGTGTTTTTAAAGCACAGGGATTTTTGTGTATAATTTTTTTTGTAAGTTAGTTCCGTACAAATTATTTTATGAAGAAATTTCACTACGTATTACTAATTCTCATTTCAAATTTTATTTATTCTCAAAATAATTTTGAAATTGATTTCAGTTCAGATTCATATATTAATGACAGTCTCATGTTCGGAGCTCCAATGATAAGAAAAGGATTTGGAGATCTTTATACCTTTAAAATACAAACGAATCAAAATATTTCTGATTTTGGGAAAAAGTTCAAGACAGATCATTCAATTTATTATTTTAAAATTCAAAAGAAAAATATTGTCAATGGTTTTATAGAATATCCTCAGCCTGTAGCCTTTAGTTATATAGGAAAAAAAGGTGAGGGAGTTTATAATACCAAAATATTTTTCTTAGAAAAAGGAATATATAAAATTGATTTACCTCAAAACATTAATAATCTGGAGCTAAATATAGATTCTCCCACCAATAAAGAATATAAAGATTTACAAAAAACATTGGAACAGTTTTATATCAAATCCAAAGGTTCCCATCAACGCGACAGTTTGATAAACATGGACAAAAAACAGGAGTTTTTAGGGGAATATATAAGGAAAAATCCCAATTCATATGTTGCATTATGGGAAATTGTGAATGATTATACTCTTGAAAATTACCACCCTGCTTACTTGAAAAACCTGAATTTATTTTCAGCAAAATTTAAACAAAATAAATTATACAAAGGTGTTGAAGCTCGTTTAAAAGCAGAACAGTCCACCTCCATTGGACAAAAAATACCTGATATTTATTTTGACCAGGAAAATAAGTTGACTTCTGAAGACTTTAAGAAATATAAATTAACGTTTATTGACTATTGGTCAACTACTTGCGCTCCGTGCATAAAAAGTATGCCCGAAGTTGTGAAACTCTATCATGAATATAAAGACCAAAATGTAAATTTCATTACGATTACTGACGAGCAAAAACTCAATAGAATGGAGGTTGCAAAGAATATTCTAAAGAAAAACAATGCCACTTGGGTTAATTTCTTTGATACAAACAAAGACTTTCAAAAGAAGGTAAACGCTACAAGCTATCCTCTTCATTTTATCATTGACGAAAACGGAAAAATAATTGCCCGAATCAGCAACAGCATTGAGGAAGCCAGAACCGTTATCAAAGAATATTTACAATAATTTCTTTAAAATAAAAAAGCAGCCAATTGGCTGCTTCATAACATAACGAATCTATATACTCTATAAAGAGTTGTATTAAAAGTTACTGACCATCACGTACAAAAAAGTCATCAGCATTTTCCGAAATCGGGATGTACAATCTTTCCCATTCTTTACTTTTCACCATATCCCAGCTATGTCCTGTTCCTTTTAGGTCTTCAGCAAGAAGTACTACCCCTGGTTTAATCATAAAAGTAGAGCCATCTGTTACTTTAAACCTGATATTTCCTTTGATGGTAATAACATATTGCCTTCTTGGAGCAGGATGGGCATTTTTTTCCCATTCTTCAGTCTTGTTACTCATCCAGAAAGTAGTTGTATTCATGTGTTTCAGCGTCGGAATCTTTCCTTTTTCGAAAGAACATGAGCCATCCGGATTATTAATTAATCTTATGGCAGGAATAAATTCTGTAGATGCTTCCGTGGTTACGCTCACATTTTTATGATTTTTATGTTGTCCATTCATAAATCCTACGGTGCTTAATGCTAAAACAAGGCTAAGCCCTTTACCTATTTTTTTCATTATAAATTTAAATTTTATTTTTTAATTATATACAGTATCGTGAACTAACATTCTCTCAAAGAATGGTTTATATTTTTGTACCAATGCAAGATGCTCAGGAAGCTGGCCATAAGCTTCCAGTTCTTCCAGACTATCAAATTCCATAGATGCATTGTAGGTAAATGTATTATCTAAAACATTTCTAGGACTTGAGGCTGCCGGTTTTCCATAGCGGAGGTTTTTCTGATAAGGAAGTTTTTTAAGGCCTTCAAAAAAATTTTCAAACTCTTTGATCTCTGGATCTGAAAGATCTTTTCTTAGCCAGAATAATAAATAATGGAAGTACATTTTTTTCTTTTTTATAGGGTTAAACATGGGTAAAGCAGATGCCAGCATATTTCCGGAAATTAGTAACAGAGCCGAAGCCTGTACAGAGCGGAATAAAAATTTTCTTCTTTCCATAGTCACATATTTTAATTAAAATCAATTCTGTATTTAAGGACAAACTGCCATTTTCTATCTGAAACAACCGCATTATTTGAAGGATCATTAGTGTAGACCGGTCTATTCTGAGCGTCAAAGGTTAATCTCGAAGACATTCCATTCATCAGCAATGATATTCCTGCATCATAGACTACAGCATTATCATGAAGTCCTTTTAAATCTGACAATTGTACTCCAACAGCAGGTTGAAGCTGAAGATTTTTCTTTTCTTTATTTAAATAAGGAAGTGTTCCTCCTAATTGTACATAATACGTATTCCCTGTTCCAATAACCGGCATTGCATTTCCAGCACCGTTTAGACTGGCTTGTGTAACATCTACTGAAGTAGCTGGATTGTTTGTTCCTACATAACGGATATAATTAGGCCCATAATCATTATGCATTGCCATTCCGTAAGCACTTACTGAAGTTCCTTCTTCTTTATTTAAAGGAGCATCATAAAATAAGTCTACCGCAAAGCTCTTCATATCATCATTGACTGTATTTTTAGCAGTATCCTGATGCCATAAGGCATTGTGAATGTAATCAAAACCTGCTCCTAAGCTTAACACATTCTTTTTCCCCACATAGGTACCTGAATTAAATGGCGTTGAAATATTTTCTTTATCTAAAAAAGCATATCTGAAATACCCTGAAAAATCTTTTCCTGGAGAATTCTTACTAAAGGTGGCCACATTAAATTTAGGATCTGAAGTTGCCATAGTATAAGGATCAGCAACAACCAATCGATAATCAAATTTTCCCAGCTGACCTTTCACATATGCACTCAGCTCACGTACCGTATAATCGGTAGCTCCTGCATTAGCTGTTGCATAAGCCGGCAAATCATACAGCAGCGTATTCAAAGGGCCTGTTGTAAATCTTGAAAGACCTCTCCAGGTAGAACGCCCAGCCCCGAAAGCGATTTTATCACTGAAAGAATACTCTGCATAAGCATCCAATAAATCAAAATAATTACTTCCTTTTGCGTTGACATTGACATTGGTAGTTCCTCCCTGTAGAACAAACATTAATTTTTCAGTAGGCTTGTATGTCATTTTTACCCGAACTCTACGAAGAGAAAGGTCAGAAACATCTGTTTTTGCTTCGTTATTGATAAGGCTTCCGGGGTTAAGCTGAGCATATCTTGCCCATAATTCGGCATAACCACTCAGGGAAATATACCGGGAATGTTCATCATTAAAATAATGAGTTAATCCCGGGTTATTAAAGTCATTTTTTTTCTGAGCTTCTAATTTTCCCGTAATTCCCAACAGGACAAATAAAGCGATTCCGGTTCTGAAAGATCTTGTCTTCATATTTTTCTGTTCTAATCTTTTTTGTTGATTTCAACGGGACAAAATTAGATCGGGAAGGCCTGCTCCGTTATTAGAAATCTATTAGAAACCTTTTAGAAAACTATTAAAAGAGTTAATCTGCTACCATAAAAAGAAAATAAGAAATACCTTTGCAAAGGGCTTTAGAAAAGCTGGAAATCAATATTTTAAAAACAAAATACTGAACTGAAAATCAGCCTTCAACACCTTTAATATTTCCTTATGAGAATTTTAATAATAGAAGATAATTCACGGGTTTCAAGTCTGTTAAAGCGAGGGTTAGAAAGCCAGGGCTATCAGGTATATATTTCTGAAGATGCAGAAGATGCTATTGCGCTGCTTGGTAAATTAACTTTTGATTTGGCTATTACAGATATTATGCTTCCCAAAATGAACGGCATAGACTTGTGTAAATTCATTAAACAGAAATATACTGATCTCCCAATTATCATGCTTACGGCATTGGGAACCATTGATGAGAAGGTAGAAGGATTTGATGCCGGTGCCGATGATTATATGGTAAAACCATTTGAAATAAGAGAGCTTTTTGTAAGAATAAAGGCTATTCTCCAAAGAAGTTCAAATAAAGCCAAAGAAACTTACCTTACTGATCTGGAATATCATGATCTTAAGATTAATCGAAAAATAAACCGTGTCTTCAGAAATAGTGAAGAAATAGAACTTACTCCAAAAGAATTCAAACTCCTGGTTTTTCTTGTAAGTAATGCGGAACGAATTCTTACCCGTGAAGAAATTGCGGATAATGTCTGGGGAAATCATTTTGATACAGGAACCAACTATATTGATGTATACATTGCCTATTTACGTAAAAAAATAGATAAGAATTTTGATACTAAACTCATTCACACCAAACCGGGCGTAGGATTTATTTTCGCTTCACAATTATGAAAATAGCAACCAGAACAGCATTAATTTACGCCATTCTTACGGCAGGCATTCTCTTTATGTTTGCTTATGTGCTCTATGTGGTCTCTGAAAAAAACAGAGAAGATGAGTTTAATGATCGTTTAGGATATAAAGTCATCTGGCGCTCCGAATTTATTTTTGATGTCCGAATCAGTGATGAAAAGATCCGTGAACTGCATCAAAGAAACCAGAGATTGTTGAATGAGGCCGATATCAGCGTTTACAACAGCAAAAAAGACCTGACATTTACTGATATTCCGCCATTAAAAAGCAATGAAAAATATCTCGATAAAATCATTAAATCCAACAAAAACAGACTATTCTGGCAACAGGATGATCGCCAGTATATCGCCATTAAATTCAAATCGGCAGGAGAAGATTATTATATCATTGGAAGTGCAGTAGATGTAACCGGGAATGCCCATATCGCCGAGTTTAAGAAAGATATTATTATTATTTATATCAGTTCGGTTATTGTTATTTTCATTATCGGGTTTCTTTTTTCCTATTATACTTTGAAGCCTCTGAAAGATATCATTCTTCAAATCCGGGATATTTCAGAACATAATCTCAACCAGCGTCTGGATGTTCCGAAAGCCAAAGATGAAATTTACGAGCTTACCGAAACTTTTAACTCTACTTTTAACAGGCTGGAAAAATCATTTAACAATCATAAACAATTTGTGACGACCATTTCTCATGAATTCCGTACACCACTTTCTACCCTGATTGCAGAACTCGAACTTGCAAAAGAACTGAATGTAACATTGGATGATTATAAACTTTCTATTGACAATGCTCTTCAGGACGCTAATGATGCTTCAGAGCTTTCATCAGCGCTTTTAGATTTTGCAAGAGCCAGTTATGATGTTTCACAGATCAGCTTTACCAATATTCGTTTAGATGAAATTTTAGCAGAGGCAAAGCTGGCACTGATCAAAAAAAACATCCACTATAAAATCGGAATCAACTATATAAGTAATGATGAAGAGGAAAGTAATTATGATGGGTATGGCAACCCTTATTTACTGCAAGTAGCCTTTTCAAATCTTATGGAAAATGCTTGTAAATATTCCAATGATAAAAGCTGTAGGGTAGAAATTGAAGCCCATGCCTCATCGATAGAAATCCGTTTTGTAGATCAAGGTGTAGGAATGTCTGAACAGGATCTCTCAAAAATATTTGAACTGTTTTACAGAGGGTCCAATAAAAATTTTGAAAAAGGAAACGGGATTGGGTTGTCTATCGTAAAAAGAATTGTAGAAATTCATGAAGGAAACCTTTATGTAGATTCTGAGGTTTCTAAAGGAAGTACATTTACCATAGAATTTTCTTCTAAAATTAAAAAAGCAGTCTGATCAGACTGCTTTTTCTTATGCTTTTAACCATTCCGAAGAGGAAAGATAATTCTGATCAGGATAGTAGATGAATAATAGATTTCTTCCTTTTATCGTATTGATCATTGATTGTGAGAGTTCTCTAGGAACAGCAGGACATCCCCAGCTTCTTCCGATTCTTTTATGTACTGCTGCAAATGCATCACTTACATAATCTGCACCATGCATTACAATTGCTCTTCTGTACGCAGCATCATTGAATCCTTTATCCATTCCTAATAATCTCAATGAATATCCATTATCTCCCTGATACGTTGCATCTGTGATATAAAATCCCATGCTGCTCTGTCGCGAACTTTCCGTGTTAGAAAAATTCGTGGCAAATTCTTCGCCTGTATTTTTACCATGGGCAACCAATGAGTTGAATATTACTTTTTTGTCATTAAGATCAATAACCCAAAGTCTTTTGGTATTAGAAGACATAGAAAAATCGCAGATAGTCAATAAATGCGACTCATCAGTAAGCAATCCTGCTTTCTTTAGGTTTTCAAATCCTGTTAATGCTTTAGAAAAAACTTCATAGTTCAGTTCATGCTCAGGGTCAAATTCAATGGATTGGTAGAGTGCTTCTGAAGAAGATACTGCTGTAGTAGTATTTTTCTCAGATTTCGTGTCAGTTACTCTTTCTGTCTTTGTTATGTTGACGTTTTCATTCTTCACCACCGCTTTCGGAGAGATGTAGAATGAAGTCGTCACCATGTAAACAAGGCCTATTACGCCATAAAATCCTTTCATTCAATAATATATTAGTACCAAATTAGTGGGGCAAAATTATAAAAACATCGCTATCAGCCACTTATAAGTCTAAAAAGTTTAACTGAATTTAAGAAACTTTAACGGTGAGCTCCGCCATCTATCTGATTATAAATCTCTTCTATCCTTTTCCAATAACTCCTATTTATCTTGCTATAAATAGGGTAAAGACATTGAATGGCAAAAATATCCAGCTTACTTCTTGTTTCAATCCATTTCATAATATTTTTAACCAATATTTGTTCACTGAATCCTCCCCATTCTCCTGCCGGACTCAATAGGTTTGAGAAAAGTACAGGAAAAACCTCATACTGGTCAATCTTTTTGGTCTCTTTTAAAGTAAATGGGCTTTCAAAGAGAGTCTTTATCAAGTATTTAAAATCTGATTCCTGCAGCTCAGTATCAAGATATAGTTCCGACAAAGCTACCCAGACCTGCTTCCGTTTTTCCAGGCTATCTTTTTCCATAACGACAAAATAAAGTGATTTTATTTTTGCGAATCCGGGACGAATTCCAGACTTACGGAATTCATGCAATATCTCAATCCTGTAGGCTTTGGCCCGTCATCAAACACATGTCCCAAATGAGAATCACATCTCTTACAAAGCACTTCTACCCTATCCATTCCATACGCCTGATCTCTTTTGTAGTATACGCCTTCTTTATCTGCTTCAAAGAAACTTGGCCATCCACAGCTGCTCGAAAATTTTGAAGTGGATCGGAATAAATGATTCCCACAAACCGCACAATAATAATCTCCTAACTCATCAAAGTCATTATATTTTCCGGTAAAAGCTCTTTCTGTAGCTGCTTCTCTTGCGATTGCGTAAAGATCAGGAGCCAGAATTTTCTTCCATTCGTCATTGGAGACATTCAGTTTTGCAGTATTGGTTCTTGAGTAATATGGATTGTTTTTTGCTTCTTTATTTTCCATAGAAGTAATTTTAATAGGTTGTTGTTTCTGCGTACATCCCTGCAGGACAATTAATATGATGACTGAAATTAAAAATCTCATCATAAATTTTAACTTTTAAAGTTTAATAAACCTTTATACTAAAAAGCTTTATTAAGATTAAATGGTTTCATAACCAAATTTAGTAAATTTGAGAATATGAATGACGAAGCAAAAAGAAAACAGCTTAGAAAATATAAGGCATTTGCTACAGGGCTATTTGTTCTGATGGCCCTTATTTTCATTGTGACAACCATCATGCAGAAGTCCAATTCTTCTCATTGGATTGGCTATGTACGTGCTTTTGCAGAGGCTGCTATGGTAGGTGCATTGGCCGACTGGTTTGCAGTGACCGCTTTGTTCCGGCATCCGCTGGGGCTTCCGATTCCGCATACCAATCTGATTGAAAACAGCAAGCAGAGATTAGGAGATAATCTGGGAAGTTTTGTTGTCAGTAATTTTCTTTCGCCCCAAAATATCCGGCCTTACATTCAAAAAATAAAAGTTTCAGGCTTTGCCGGAGAGTGGCTTGCCAAGGAAAAAAATCAAGATATTCTGATCCGCAACCTGTCTGATATAGTTCTTGATATTCTCAATAAGCTTGATGATTCTACCGTGAGTCTGTTCATCAGTAAAAAGGTCTCAGAAATGACAGATGATATCAAACTTAACAAAGTGGTAGGAAATGGTATTCATTATATCCTGGAAAAGAATGACCATCAGAGAATTATTACCAATCTTTCCAAACAGATCAAGGAATACATTATTCAAAATGATGAAATGATTAAAGACCGGGTAAAGAAAGGAAGTTACACTTTCATCCCCTCTTTTGTTGATAATAAAATTGCAGATAAGATTGCAGATGGGCTGTCTGATTTTTTCAAAGAAATAGAAGAAGATCCGGAACATGAAGTAAGAACTTTAATTACTCAAAAAATTCATGAATTTTCCGTTGATCTTAAAGAAGATCCTAAATGGGAGGAGGAATTTAAAACCATTAAAGATGGATTACTTAAAAATGATAAGCTTGATGAGTATTCCAATGATATTTGGGTCTCTATCAAAAAAACACTGATAAAAGAACTGCAGGAAGACCATTCTGCCTTGAAAAATTATCTTTCCAAAAACCTGAACGAATTTTCACAAAATTTAAAAACCGATGAAAATCTTCAAAATAAAATCGATCATTGGGTTCGGGTAACGGCCTATAAATATATTTTGAAAAACACGCATCAATTCGGAAACCTCATCAGTACTACTGTGGGTAACTGGAAGGGTAAGGAATTGAGCGAAAAAATGGAACTGGAAGTAGGAAAAGACCTTCAGTTCATCCGTGTTAATGGAACCTTGGTAGGAGGTCTGGTAGGGCTTATCATTTATACCATTGCCCATTTCTTTATTTAAAAACGGTAATATAACCATGAAAAAACTTCTTATTGTTCTCTTACTTTCCTTTTTCCTTCCGGGTAAAAGCCAAAAAGTAGAATTAAAAACCGTCACAGATTCTTCTCAAATCTTTAAGGGAGAAATTGCAGGTGCTCCCGTTACACTGGAGCTTCATTATGACGGCATCCCGGATTGCAATTTATACCAGCATTTTGTGGAGGGTTGGTATTACTACGATAAATACCAGAAGAAAATTCCTCTAACAGGACTTTATGATTATGGTAAGCTGTCATTGTATAATTTTGGTCCTAAGCACAAACAGATTTCCAACCAGTTTAAAGAAAAAATCAACTCGCCACAGGACATTGAAAAAACAGCTGAAATTGTCAAAAATTTTACTCCCAAAGAAACGATCTTATTTGGGCAGGATCAAACTCAGAAAAATCCTATTTCAGGAAGCTTTTATTTGGAGAATAAAGATAAAGTTCAGTCTGCTAAATTATTCACCGGCAATGATATGATCTATCGTTACAATAATTATCTAATCTTACCTAACCATAAAAGAATCAATACATTTGATATCATCAATCAATATGGAGGGAATGAACTGATTTCCTCCATTTCCGGAGAAAAAGGGAACCAGGTTTTATTGTATTTTGAACATTCATCTAACCTTAATGCTTGTGGAAGATGCGGAGCCAGCGAGGGTGAAAAAGGTTATCGGGTTCTTTATTTTACCAAAGACTGGAATTATAAAAGATATGAAGAATTCCTTACTGAAAGCTGTCTGGAAAATATCTATGACACCACCAAAACAAAATCAAAGGATGGCAAAACGATAATGTATAAAATCGGCAAATCGAATTCTTCTCCAGCTTATACACTAACTGTTGATATTAAAAATGCTGCTGTAACAAAGTCAAAATAAAAAGGATTCTATCTAACATCATATTTTTTCTTGCCACGAATACACGAATTTTTTATTTATGCATTCAGAAAATAAAGGGTTTTATGTGAATTTATAGCAGATAGCATTAATGAAAATTCGTGTGTCCGTGGCTAAAACAAAAAAAAGAGACCATCCGGTCTCTCTATATTTATCTTGGCAATCTGCTTGCTCTTTTTAAAATTTCTTTGTTAATTTCATTAATCAACTCTGGTCCTTCATAAATAAATCCGGTATATAACTGAACCAGACTTGCCCCGGCATCTAATTTCTCAATAGCATCTTTTGCGGAGTGAATTCCTCCTACTCCGATGATTGGAAATGCTCTTTTGCTTTTATCGGAAAGATATTTAATCATTTTTGTACTTCTCTCACGAATTGGTTTTCCGCTTAACCCTCCGTTTCCGATCTGATCTAAAACTTCAGGAGAGGTCTTCAATCCTTCTCTATTCACCGAGGTATTGGAAACGATTACACCATCTATTTTTGTTTCTGCAATAAGATCTATAATTTCATCCAATTGGACATCATTAAGATCCGGAGCAATTTTAAGTAATATAGGTTTCTGTACAGATTTTGACTGATTAATTTTCTTTACCTCCGTAATCAGTTCACGCAGATATTCCACATCTTCCAGCTTCGCATGACTTCCAACATTCGGACAGCTTACATTGAGTACAAAATAATCTACATGCGGATGAAGGCCTTCAAAACAATCCAGGTAATCCTGTGTATAGTTTTCAGGTTTTGTATCTGTATTTTTTCCGATGTTTCCACCGATGATTATTTTTCCTTTATTGGATTTCAGTTTTTCAATCGCAGCCTGTAACCCATCGTTGTTGAATCCCATTCTATTGATAATTCCTCCATCTTCAATCAAACGGAATAATCTTTTCTTAGGATTTCCTGCCTGAGCTCTTGGGGTAACCGTTCCAATTTCTACAAACCCGAAACCTAAGTCTCCCAATTCATTAAATAAAACAGCATTTTTATCAAAACCGGCAGCCAGCCCTACAGGATTTTTAAATTTCAATCCGAAAACTTCTCTTTCCAGACGTTTGTCTTCAATAGGTTTGGGGAAAAATAATTTAGTAAGAAATCCAAAATTCTTAAGCATCGAAAAAGTAAAGTGATGCACTTCTTCGGGATCAAATTTGAAAAGAATCGGACGAATGAGCGATTTGTACATTGAAAAAAAGTTTTACAAAATTACTCATTTTAAAATTAATGGTTGATTACCCTATGATATTTTATCAAAAAAGGTATTATGAACGCTATCTATAGAACCTAAACATCCGCTTAATCAACAATATCAGTGAGATATTTTTTTACTCTATTCTATTATCCATGTCAAGGTTTAAAACCTTGACATGGATAATTCCCGGAAATTTTTCCTTTGATACAGAAAGCTTATTCAATAAAGTCTTTGAGTTTAGAGTACGAACTTAAATCAAATTTCAGAATATCCCCTACTCTTTTGAACTCTTCATCTATAGTGGCATTTACTATAATTCTTTCGTTAGAAATAGGATGATTAAAAATCAATTGATGAGCATGAAGCGTCATTTTGTTAATGTCAAATGTTTGAAGCCACAACTTATTCTGTTTATTGCAGCCATGTTTTCTACAACCTAAGATAGGATGCAGAATATGTTTAAAATGCTTTCTCAGCTGATGAAATCTTCCTGTTTCAGGAATGGCTTCTACCAAACAATATCTCGAAGTCTGATGTTTTAAAAAAGGTAAATCAATTTCTGTTTTTTGCAAAAGATGATAATAGGTAATCGCGTTTTGCTTGACTTCATTTTCATTAACCAAGTCGTAATCGATGGTTTCTTCTTCTTTGGCCCAGCCTCGTAGAATGGCAATATATTTTTTTTCCACTTCTCTGGTTGCAAAACGGTCGCTCATGATTCTAAGCGTTTCTTTATCTAAGGTAAACAACAAAACCCCAGAAGTTTTGCGGTCTAGACGATGCACAGGATAAACCTTTTGCCCAATTTGTTTCTTCAGTTCCTGAATAGCATAAGTATCGGCTTCTCCTGCATAGAAAGATTTATGAACCAATAGTCCACTGGGTTTATTGATGGCAATAATATGCTCGTCCCGATAAAGAATTTCTAACATGATGCAAAAGTAGAAATTTTCTACTGATTCTTATTTCAGTGAGAAGGCTTAAAAATGTAAGAGGTTATTCTTATTCTAAACCTAACAGGTTTGTAGAGGCGCAGCAGTCAATAGCCCTGATTGAGCGGTATGTTTGAGCTCTTTTCTTAGTTTCGGCGGCGGCAAAGCCGCCGCCGAAACTAAGAAAAAGCGAGTAGCGAAAGCAGGTTCCCGGCTCCTAAAAAACAAAAAAAGACCTATTTCAAGTATTATTATACCTTTTTTTGTTGAATTTCATGATTTTGGAATCCAAATTCATATTTTTGCACATCAGACGTAAAAAAATTATGGCAAAGCAAGAAGATGTTTTCAAGAAAGTAATTTCTCACGCCAAAGAATATGGGTTTATTTTCCCTTCAAGTGAGATCTATGATGGTTTATCCGCTGTTTATGACTATGGACAGAATGGAGCTGAACTTAAAAATAATATCAAACAATACTGGTGGAAAGCTATGGTACAGCTTAACGAAAATATTGTGGGTATTGATTCGGCAATCCTTATGCACCCAACCACATGGAAGGCATCAGGCCACGTAGATGCTTTCAACGATCCATTGATTGATAATAAGGATTCTAAAAAACGTTTCAGAGCAGACGTTTTGGTAGAAGACTATTGTGCTAAAATTGAAGATAAAGAAAATAAAGAAATTGAAAAAGCAGCGAAGAGATTCGGGGATGCTTTCGATAAGGACCAATTTGTTGCTACAAATCCAAAAATTTTAGAATACAGAGCAAAAAGAGAGGCGATTCTTTCAAGATTGGCAAAGTCTCTGGAAAATGAAGATCTTGCTGATGTAAAAGCATTAATTGAAGAGCTTGAAATTGCTGATCCTGATACAGGTTCCAAAAACTGGACAGAAGTAAGACAGTTCAACTTAATGTTTGGAACTAAGCTTGGTGCTTCTGCAGACAGTGCTATGGATCTTTACTTAAGACCGGAAACGGCACAAGGTATTTTTGTGAACTATTTAAATGTTCAGAAAACTTCACGTCATAGATTACCTTTCGGTATTGCACAGATTGGTAAAGCGTTCAGAAACGAGATTGTTGCAAGACAGTTTATCTTCAGAATGCGTGAATTCGAACAAATGGAAATGCAGTTCTTCGTAGCTCCGGGTACAGAACTGGAATTCTACGAAAACTGGAAACAAAAGCGTCTGAACTGGCACTTAGCTTTAGGATTAGGGAATGATAATTACAGATTCCACGATCACGAAAAATTAGCGCACTATGCCAATGCAGCGGCTGATATTGAATTCAACTTCCCGTTTGGTTTCAAAGAATTGGAAGGAATTCACTCAAGAACTGATTTTGACCTTAAGGCTCACGAAAAATTCTCCGGAAGAAAGCTTCAGTTCTTCGATCCTGAAAGAAATGAAAACTATGTTCCTTATGTAGTGGAAACGTCTGTAGGTTTAGACAGATTATTCCTTTCTATTTTCTCTCACTGCTTAAAAGACGAAGTATTGGAAGATGGTTCTGAAAGAACAGTTTTATCTTTACCTCCGGCTTTAGCACCAATTAAAGCGGCTATTCTTCCATTAATGAAGAAAGATGGTTTAGCAGAATATGCAGAAAAGATCTTCAACGATCTGAAATACGATTTCAACTTATTCTACGAAGAAAAAGATGCGATCGGAAAACGTTACAGAAGACAGGATGCGATCGGTACTCCATACTGTATCACCGTAGACCATGATTCATTAACAGATCATACCGTTACCATCAGAGACAGAGATACGATGCAGCAGGAAAGAGTTCCGGTTTCAGAGTTAAGAAGGATCATTGATGAGAAGACCAACTTCAGAAATCTACTTTCTAAAATATAATGTAAAAGCCCTGATAATTCAGGGCTTTTTCCTTTTCAAAAAATATTCATATCCGTATTGGGAAAATGATTACTTTTGAAGCAATTAAAAAAACTAATTATACCTATGAAGAAATTAATTATTTCGTCACTTGTTTTGGCAGTAATGGCCAGCTGCAGTTCATCAAATGATGACAGTACAGATAACAACAATAATAATCAATCTACTCCTTATCTTCTAAAGAAATCAACCGAGATTACTCAGGACGGCGATTCTTTTACTATAGAGTATAAATACAACGGAACAAGAATAGTTGAAGCTTTTGATGTTGCAGACAATGAAAAGACATTATATACGTATGACGGCGATTATATCATAAAATCTGAAGTATATTCCAAGACTGGTGCACTACAAATTATGAGAGAGTTTTCTTATGCCAACGGAAAACTGATTTCTGAAAAAGTAACGGATAAACACCAGCCCGGAACACTGGTTTACACCGAAACCCTTCAATATCTGAGTGACAGCCATGTAAAACATAAAGCTCTTCAAACCTATCTCTATAATCCAACGACCGGAACTTACTCAGATATTAAGTACCAGGACAAAGATATTTATCTGGATGCTAATGGAAACCTGCTTTCAATCACTTATTCGAACAACGGAACAACCTACAGTACTACATTTTCTTATGACGGCAATAACCATCCTATGAAAAACGTAAAAGGGTATATAAAAATGGATCTATTCTCTCTCTCAGATGGGGAATTAGGCTACAATAACCTGGTAAAAGCAGATGGAAATTATGCAGGGGCATCGAATGGAACGACCAAGACCAGCGCTGTTCATACTCTTAATACCGCTAATTACCCTACTAAATCGGTAATGACCTATACAAGCTCTGCTTTTGGAACCAATAAACACACTTACCTTTACGAGTATAACAAGTAATTGTTTACTTTATTAAGATACTGAGCTCTGATTTTTCAGGGCTTTTTATTTTCTTTAACAAAGAGTACTATAATTTATTATTTTAGTTCAAAATTCAACCATGAAAAAAATTACTTTATTGATGTTTGGACTTATCCAAACATTTGCATTTTCCCAAACTCAGGATTTAACAACATTAGCCGCAGGAGATCATGTAGGAATGAATGCTCTATTTGATGATAAAGACAATCTTTATGGCTATGTTTCCCTCTATTCTTATGGGAAATCCGGAGAAAAGGCAAAGAAGTTTGAATATGTTATTTTAGACAAAAATCTTAACCCCGTTGCGAACAGGGAATTCGAAGGAGATATTACAGCAGCTTCTTACAGAGGATATGTGGACTTCAAAGGACAGATTATTCTCAAACCTTCTATGATGGATTATTCCCTGGTAAAGAGCAGAGAAATATTCACTCCTGTTTCTATGGTCATAGATCCCAAGACAAATACAATTACCAGAAAAATATATTATGATTATCTGGAAGATGGCACTTTCAAAGAGATCAATGAACCCAAAAGCTGGAAAGAACAGCGTAAAGAAAACCGTGACGAGAAAAAGGAAAAAGGCTATAATTATGTTTCGGCAGTCGGAGAATTAAAAGAAGGAGGTTATTTTGCTATAGAATATAAGGATTATGGAAAGTATCAAAACAGCAATAACCTGATCCGTTTTGACACTAACAAAAAGGAGGTCTGGAGGTATAAGTACAATACCGAAGGTAGCAAAAAGATTTTCACCACATTATCGGTTCTTGAAAGAGATGAAAACTATATGTATTGTGTGATGAAAAAGGTAAATGAAAAAGACAAAACATTCAGTCTTCTGGTCATTGACATGAAAACGGGAAAAGAAGCATCAAATAAACCTATTACAGGGCTTTCTGATGATGCTATAGATAATATTGACTCTTTCTATTCTGATTACAGAAAGCTTGATAATGATAAAACGTTTGATGACAAAGTGGTCCTCTTGGGAAGAAATTACAATAATTCTGATTTTGTAGGGTTTGCAAGAATGATGGTGGATAAGTCAAATTTTACGACAGATACCAAGGTCATTAATTTTGATCCGAATATTGCTGCTTTTCTTCCCAAAGTTGATAAAAATGGTTTTGTAGAAAATGGCTATATGCTGCAAACCAAAGACATGTATTTTATGAATGACGGAAGTGTTGGGATTTTATCCGAAAAATATAAGCCTGCAGGCCAATATACTGCTCCTAAAACAACCGATCTTGTTTACATTTACACAGATAAAGACTTCAAAGTAAAAAATGTTCAGGTTTTTGAAAAGGAAAAATCAAAGTGGGTAAACAGTGACTACCTGTTTTCGCAATATCTTAACGGAGGTAAAGATGTGGTATTCTTCTATCGTGACTATCAGAAGGATGAAGTTACAAAGCAAAAAAGATGGAATCTCTTTATCAATACTATTATTGACGGAAAATTTAAACAGGAGATCATTCCTATTTCGGAAAAAGACAATTACACCGTTATCCCATATGTAGGAAAAGAAGGCTATATCTTACTTCGTGAGTATAATGAGAAAGAAAAATTCAACAAAATCCGTTTCGAAAAACTAAACTATTAATTAAAAATTGTTCTTTCAACATTATTGTTCACATCTGTATTCTATGTGCCTATATGGTAAAGATTTTTTTAACCCATATAGGCACGTAGGCTTTAAGTAAATAAAATTATTTGTGTATACTTGGCTAAAACGAAAAACTATCTCACATTTGAGATAGTTTTTCGTTTTAGAAATCTAAAGTATTGTGATGCTCACACCGACTTATGATACTATTTCGGTATTGCAGCAATTCCAGCGACCTGATAATAATCTGAAATATTTTTGATCTCATCCAGACTTAGATTCCACATAAAATTCAGGAACTGCTGATAACTTTCACTTTGATTTTTAGGTTCTATCCGGTCCAGATAACGATTTAGATTATAATTCTTTCTGGCTTCATAAATTTTAGCAAAACATTTACCTAACCATTCTTTATAGTATCTTTCCTCTTCTCCATCCTGAATAAACTGCATCGCTGCATAAATCCCAACTCCATAATCCTCAGAATGGAAATAGTTCGGAAGAATCTCCATCCTTGCCGTTTTTTTCAAAGCGAGATAAGCTTCGGAAGGTTTTTCCTGTTCTATGGTATTCAGCTCAGGAAAAATCTTTTTAAGTTTTTCTATCCTTCTAACCATTTCGGGATGTGATGCTACAGAATCTTTGTTGAGCTTTTCTTTATAAAAATTATAATTGTAAAGAGAAAAATCCTCTTTCTTCATCCATTTCTCCTTAAACGCCTGCTTGGGAAGATCAAAAAGTTTTTTATAGGTTTCTATTTTAAGTTCTCTAGGAGAAATTGAATCAAACGTCTGAAGCACTTTCAAACCGTTGACAAATTCACTGTTCTTAAATTCACTGTTTCTAAAAATAACATACCCCAAAGAGTCGGCCTGCATTTCCTGCTTTCTTTTTTCGATGCTTTTTTTGTAAACTCTATTTTTAAAAATATCAAATGCTTTTTGATTTCGCCCCAGGCTTCGTATATCGGTAGTTTCCTTAATATTCTGCACTGTGCTTTTATCCAACTCATTTTGTTCTACAAGATTTAGAACCATTTTTAGGGTATGCTTCTCCATTTTATGCCCTAATTCATGGGAAATTACCCCCGCAATCTGCGCTTCATTATCCATCCAGTTATACAGTCCCATGTTAATGACAAAAGTTCCGTCTGCAAGACAGTAAGCATTAGGAGTATTATCTCTTGCGATCAGAATTTTAAGATCCTTGGGAACTTTGGGATTATTTTTTCTAAGGCGTTCTACTAAAGATTTAATAACAACATCAAACTCAGATTTAAAAACAAAGTCTTTATTTTTCACCTGATTTTCAAAATTAGTCCCGAATTCTTTATACATCTTGGAAATTGCAGTCCCTCCTCGTCCAGAATACTGTGACTTCAGCCTTTTTATTAGGTTTTCATTATTAACTGTGAAATTTCTTAAAAATTCTTTCCGCTGAAGGTAATCTGCGGTATCAATTGTTTTATAAGTTTGGGAAATTCCTGCCACAGATAGCAGGAAGCACATTAATACAATAAGTTTTCTGGTCATATTTTTCATCAATGAAACAAAAATAATGTATTTGATAATTCATTTTCATTTTTTCATCCAAATTATTTTAAATTTGTTAAAGACCAATTGACGAAAAATGAGAATACTAAAATACATGATAGGTGGTGCTGTAGCAGGTGCAGCAGCAGCTTACTTTTTGGGATATGATTATTTATTTAGTGGCATTTCCAAAACTTACCTTAAAGGAAGATCAAGCGCCTATATTGATGATGGAAATCTGTTTCCCAGTCATCCTATTCCTACAGGATCTCCTAAACGATGGGAAGAGCATTCCGAATACAACAAAAAAGAATTACCGAAAACCTTAGTTGATAATTTAAAACATTCTAAAACGGCAGCTTTTGTAGTGATAAAAGATGGGAAGATTCTTCATGAACAATACTGGGATGGCTACAATCAGCTCTCTCAGACCAATTCTTTTTCTATGGCAAAGGCTGTTACCGTTATGCTTTTAGGAAAAGTTTTAGAAGAAGGGATAATTAATAATATTAATGAAAACCTATCCAATTTTTATCCTGAATTTAAAGAGAAAACTTTCGGAGACCAGGTTACCATTAAGAATCTGGCTCAAATGGAATCTGGTCTTGACTGGGATGAAAACTATAATAACCCTTTTCTTCCTAATGCCAAAGCGTATTATGGAAAGAGTCTTGTAAAGGCCGTATTTTCACGAAAATTCAAAGAACAGCCGGGAACAAGATTTGAATATCAAAGCGGAACTACTCAACTGCTCGGTTTTGCGTTAAAAAAAGCACTGAAACAACCACTGGCCAACTATCTCTCTGAAAAATTCTGGATTCCAATGGGAATGGAACAGGATGCAAAATGGAGTACAGATAATTATGGAATGGAAAAAACCTATTGCTGTATCCACTCCAATGCAAGAGACTTTGCCAAACTGGGACTTTTATTTCTGAATGATGGTAAAGTTGGAGATCAGCAGGTTCTTAATACAGATTTTATTGAGCAGATGAGAACCCCAACAGAAAAGTCTGAAAACATTTACGGAATGGGTCTTTGGATCAATCACGACAACCCCATTAAACATTATTATTTTCTAGGGCTTCAGGGACAATATATCATTATGGTTCCTGAGTATAATATGGTTATTGTAAAAACGGGAAGCTATGCTAACAATCCTAAAAATGACAGGGGAAGACCAGATCAGGTGAAATTCCTGGTGAATGAAATTGTACAATTATTTCAATAAAGCTATGGAAAAATACAGCTCAAAAATAGATGCCTATATTGAAAAGTCTCACGATTTTGCGAAACCGATTCTCATTTATATCCGCGAAATCGTTCATGAATACTGCCCCGATGCTGAGGAAACTATGAAGTGGAGTTTTCCGCATTTTATCTACAAAGGAAAAAACCTTTGTGCGATGGCTTCATTCAAACAACACTGTACCTTCGGGTTCTGGCTGGAAAAAGAAATGAAAACCATGCAGGAAATCACTCAGGATATTGAAAAGAATTCTATGTTTAGCTTAGGTAAAATCACAAAGATTGAAGACCTTCCTTCAAAACCTCAGCTGAAAAAAGCGATCAAAGAAGCCATAGAACTTACGGATATGGGGGTTACCATGAAAAAAGCTGCTCCTAGCAAAACAGAAATGGAAATTCCTGATTATTTTCAATCTGCACTTAAAGCTCAGCCAAAAGCATTGGACGTATTTAAAAAAGCTTCCCCATCATTCAGAAAAGAATACATTACATGGATTGCAGAAGCAAAAACAGAAACTACCCGGAATAAAAGAATAGAACAGTCATTGGAATGGATTTTGGAAGGAAAAGGGAGAAACTGGAAATACGAAAAAAAATAAAACACAAAACACAATGAAGAAAAAAATCACTTTCTTTTTCTTTTTCATTATTTCAATTTTTACATTCTCACAGACATTTGATTTTGATGAACAATATAAATATGCACGGGTTCTTTCTTCTAAAAATCCGGACAGCTCAGAAATTGTTTTGAATCATATTATTGATTCTGCACAGAAAGGAAATTTTCCGGAATATCTTGCTAAAGCTTATTATTTAAAGTCGTACAATAGTTATCTAAGATCAGACGCCAAAAGCAGTCTTGATTTTGCAGAAAAGGCCTTAAAAATCTCCACGCAAAGCAATTATCCAATAGGGAAAGCGCTGGCTTACAGAATGCAGGGAACACAATATGCAAAACTGGGTCTTCTCAACGAATCTTCCAAAAGCCTCGAAAGTGCTTTATCTGAGGTAAAAAATAATAATACTGATGAAGGACACGAATTGAAAGGAATGATCTATAATTCTTTTTTGATTCTCCTCAATAAAAATGAGTATAAAAAGAAAGAATTCTATTCAATAAGCGCAATCCGAGAATTTCAAAAGATCAAAAACGCCTCTAGAAGAAATGAACTACTGGTCTCTGCTTATACCAATATAGGCTACAGTTTATCCGAAGTCAGCAGGTTCACAGAAGCAAAGCCATATTTTGTAAAGGCTCTTTCTTTAGTAGGTGAGAGTAATTATTATCTTAAATCTAATATTCTCAATGACATTGGATTCTCATTTTTTAAACAAAACAAGCCTGACAGTGCTGTTTTATATTACCAAAAAGCATTAGCCATCGTTAATCGGTATGGCTTTAATGAAAAAAAAATAGAGGTTACAAAAAATCTTGAAGAAGCCTATTCTCAGTTGAATGATGTTCCCAATGTTCAGAAATACAATCTTGAAAATCTTAAATTAAAAGACAGTATTGCCTACAATAAAGCCATGGCAGTCAATAAAACCCTTTCAAAAAAAGAAGAGAATTTTGATCAGCAGCTTACAAAAAGTAAAAAGGTTTCAACAACCTTAGTTGCCGCCTGCCTTATTTTAACTGCAGTCCTGGGTATTGTTGTGTTTCACATCATGAGACTCAGAAAAAAGCATAAAGAAATGGTCTCTAAAATATACCAGGAAGGGATTTCTCCGGTTAGTTATGAAGAAGATCCTATAGAAAAAGGAGAAGATCCTCTACTCCAAGCTATCAACCATCCTTCAGAAATAAAAATTTCCCCTGAAGTAGAGGAAAATATTTTAACAGGCTTACAGACCTTTGAGGAAAATCTGCATTTTAATGACAAGAATATCTCGCGTTACAACCTTGCCCACACTTTGAATATTAATACAAAATATCTTTCAGCGGTCATTAAAAAGCACAAAAATTTCAACTTCAATCAGTACATCAATCATCTTCGGATCAACTATATTGTTAATCAATTAAAAAATGAACCACAATACCGGAAATACAAAATCAATCATCTTGCTGAGATTACAGGATATTCTTCACATAGTGCCTTCTCCCTTGAATTCAAAAAGGTGATAGGACTTCATCCCTCCGCTTTTATCAAAACTCTGGATGAGATCTCCTGATTATTGTTCTGCTATTGTAAGATTGTTATATCCTCCCGTGTTGTTCAAAGAGAAATTCGCCAGGTTTGAATTATTTAAATTAAACCAGATATAAGGCATCAGCCGCTGTCCCGAAGTCATATAGAATGATGCTGTACAATTACTTCCGGCATCAATATTTCCTATACTATTGGAAGACATTGTATTCACACATTTTATGGTATTTACAATATTTGCAGGCAATAGCCCTGCTGTATTGTCATACAGCTGCCAGATAGCTTCTATTTGAATCGGGTTTAACGGGTCTGTTGTATAATTGATGGCCAGAGGAGCCAGATCTGTTGTAAAAGTAGCCACATACACCCCATTTCGCGGAGCGGTAAAAACTCCTGTGGATGCGTTAAAGTTAGTTCCTGAATTACTTTCAAAAATCTTTGCCCAGTCTACGAGATAATTGCTCGACCGGTTTTGAAGACCCGCAGTTACTGTCGCAGCAGAAGGAACTGCAAGCTTTACATTATTGTTAGTTTTGGCAGCAATCACAATGACTTTATTACTTGCCGGCTGTGCCGTCAGTAAAGGCAGCCATTCATTTCCATTAGAATATTCCACGCCGTTATTGTAACGAAGTGCCCCTTCATCTGCCGCAGCTGCTGTCAGTGAAGAAGTACCAAATCCAATCGCTCCGTTTCCTGAATTTCTCGCATCAACTTTTACCGTTGGAGTAAGCATTCCTACTCCTACCCTGCCGGCAGCTGTAATTATTATATCATTACTTTGCTGAGATGGAGTAAACGATGATCCTGTAGACGGATTATCCTTCTGCCCGTCAATGTGTAAAATACCCTGTGGGTTTGGGGTATTGATTCCAACCTGCGAGAATACACAATGGAAACTTAAAAACATAAGTATAAATAAACAATTCTTTTTCATCATCTTATTTTTATAATCCGAAAATACTTAAAGAGGTAAGGGTTGCATCTGTATCTAAAGTCTTTGAACTTCCCAGCTTCTGGTTCAGGCTCACGGTAATATTGTCTCCTTGGTTTAAATTAAATATTCCTGAACAATTTCCGGCCACACGGTTTTCAATCGTATTATTTCCCGGATAACTCCCTACACATTTGAACACTTTATTCGTTGAGGAAGAAGCTGAGTTCGTTTGAATGAGCGTTTCATACCGGGAATCATTGCCAATATTTCCTGAAGCCAATGAAATGCTAAAAGAAACGACGTACACTCCTGTTTTTGAAGCTGTGAAAATTCCCGTAGATGCATTAAAACTATCGTTAACATCTGTTCTCTCTGTCCAGCCCGTGATTGCAGATGGTACTCCATCAGTAAAATTCTGTGCAGAAGAATTTTCGGCATCTACAAAATCATTGGATGTTTTATGGGCCAGAGAGATCCAGGAAGTCCCATTAGAGTAGCTAAGATCCTGCGTCCCTGAGTTATACCTCAGCGCACCGGCTTTAGCAGCAGCAGCTGTCTGCACAGTTCCTCCGATCCCCATAGCATTTAATCGCTCTCCAGATCTTAGATCCAATCTCGTTTTGGGAGTTTTCGTTCCCACTCCCATATTTCCGGAAGAGGTGATCACTACATCATCATAATAGCTGGAAAGGGTGGAAGCTGAAGTATTTTTCAGACCATCCACATGTAATATCCTCTCAGGAGTAGACATATTAATTCCTACCTGAGCACTCATCCATACACTTCCGCACATGAGCAAGGCTAGTATTAATTGTTTTTTCATATTCAAATGTGTTATTGTTCTAAAATTGAAAGATTTACAAAGCCATAGTCATTACTTGCAGAAGAAATATCTGTACGTAAACTCAAACTGCCATTATAAACAGACTGATAAATCTGTGGCTGGAAGGTATCTCCTTTATTAAGCTGGACTCCTGCAACACATGAACCTGCAACTTGTGCCTGTTTTGAGATGTTGGAAAAAGATTTTACACATTTTTTTACGGTATTGCTTCCGTTCACTACATACCTGGCCTCAGAAAAATAACCGGATACTATAGGAATTCTCACAAAATCATAAGTAAAAGAGACCAGATATACACCTGTTCGTGGAGCAGTAAAAACTCCTGTACCCGGATTAAAACTGACTGTAGAATCGGAGATTTCATTCCAGCCGGAAATACCCGTAGAAATCTGGTAAGGAATTTTAATTGCAAAGTTGGCTGCCTGAATATTCGCCACGATTACAGCTTTAGTGGGTGAAGAAATAAGATCCTGCCATACTATTCCATCAGAATACTGCATCTTCCCTCCATTTAACGGATTATATCTTATCGCCCCACTTCCTGCTACAGACGCAGTCTGGGAAGTCTCTCCCACCCCAATCGAATTGTCAGTATTACTGGCAGATCTTGTATCGATCTTTACAACTGGAGACAGAATACCTATCCCTATTTCTCCCAAAGAGGTAACTGCTACATCATTGGAGGCTTGTACAGAAGAAGGAGTTCCGGATGCCGGATTATCTTTAGCTCCGTCTATATGGAAAATGGTTTGGGGATTAGAGGTATTAATACCAACCTGTGCTGTTAAGGAATGTATAAAAAGGCATCCGGCAATGAATATCCATTTCCTCAAAATAATTAAATTTTTCATGTAATTTGTGGTTTTAAAACGAGTACTATTCTCTGCCAAAGATAGACTCAAAAACAGATCCCACACAACAGACACTTTCCGAAACAAAACATAAAACACTGAAAATGTAATAAATAAGCAACTGTTTTACAATATCAAAATACGGAATTTTAATATTTTTTGAAATGAATATTTGATTTTTTCTGAAAGTTTAAAAAAATAACGAATCCCTTTTCTCTCGATTTTCCAATATCAATGAAACCTAAAATTAGCTTCCGGCAGCGTATTCTTTTTTAAGAAAGCTTCATATTCCGGAGATAGCTGGGCACGGCCAAAAGTATTTTCACCGCTCATGCTTCCCAAACGTACTTTATCCTTTCCGAATTTCCGGTTCATGGCATCCATCGCCTTCATTACAGGAAGATGTTGATTTTGTGTATCTTCTTCAAAAAGGCTGATCTGTCTCTGATCTTCAGGAACAAAGTCATTTACCATCACCCCTGCCCTTTTATAATGAAATCCGTCTCTGTAAACGGCTTCAAAAAGCTCATTGACGACCCTTCCAATCAATATAGATGAATTGGTTGGATTGGGAAGAATTTGGGTCATAGCATTTCTGTATTCAGGAAGGTCCTTTCTAAAACGATTTGTTTGTACGAAAACAGTAATCATTTTACAGCAGGTATTTTGCTTTCTCAATCTTTCTGAACAGTACATTCCAAAGGTTTCTACGCGTTCCCTAACGGATTCTTTATCGGTAAGCATTTGCATAAAGCTTCTGGTAACAGCAATTGATTTTTTAGGAGATGGAGCATCCAGTTCCAATTGACGAATTCCTCTTAATTCATGAATCATCCTTACCCCATGAATTCCCATAATTTTCCGAACCCACATTTCAGGTTTCTGAAGAAGGTCCCAGGCTTTATAAACACCATTATCATTCATTTTAGCAGCCAGCTTTCTCCCTATTCCCCAAACGTCTCCTATATTCAGCCATTTCAATGCCTTCTCTATTTTCTCAGGAGTATCCATAATATAAACTCCCTTACATTGCTCCGGAAATTCTTTCACAATTCTGTTAGCCACTTTACATAAGGTTTTACTGGGTGCAATTCCTATACTGACAGGAATATTTTCTTTCTCCTGAATTTCTGTTTTGATTTTAGAACAATACTCGTGAATGTCAATATATTTAAAGCCTGTAAGATCTAGAAAAAGCTCGTCTATACTATAAATTTCATACTCTAAAACATAAGAACGGGCTATATTGATTACCTGTTGACTCTTGTAATTGTACAGTTCAAATTTTGCAGAAAAGCTTTTTACATCGTGCTGCTTGAAGAGCTCTTTATATTTGAATGCAGGAGCTGCCATAGGAATTCCGAGATCCTTTGCCTCCTTACTTCGAGACACTACACATCCATCGTTGTTGGAAAGAACAACAACAGGTTTGCCTTCAAGATCAGGATCCAGGGTCCTTTCGCAGGAAACAAAAAAGTTATTACAATCTACCAGCGCATACATGATGTAACGTGAATTATTTATACAAAATTATTCTTTTTCAAGAATAAAATCACTTTTAAATTACGAATTAACATCATATTTAACACATTGAAAAACAAATAAATATTATTTTTTAACACGACATATTTTGTCGCATTAAAGATTTAATTTTGTTTTCAAAAATATCCATTTTAAATCATTCTTAACCTTTCCTCTTCCAAATCAAGCTGATAAAGCTGATGACGAATAATCTCTTCATTGATTGAAACATCTTTATTGAGCTCTGAAAGATACTGTCTCTGGCTTTCCAGTATTTCAAGGAAAATAACTTTGTTTTTTTCACTCATCCATTCTGCGTCATTTGCTTTATTTTTTTCTTCCCAGTGTTTTAACATGCGTTCCAAACCGGCGTGGCTTTGGAGCTCATTTTCATGCTTATTTTTAAGAAAATGATATACATGCTGCCTTAGTTTCAGTTTTATTTCCTGACGGACTTCCTCCTCTTTTTCTTCATCAATAAAATCATCAAATACATGCCCGAATCTTATAATGTATGGCAACGTGAGCCCTTGCACAAGGAGCGTAAGCAATATCACAACAAAGGTGATAAACAAAATGAGATTTCTATTGGGGAAAGGAGCCCCGTTAATACTGATAGGAATCGCCAGTGCTGCCGCCAACGACACCACGCCCCTCATCCCAGTCCACCCTAAGATGAGAGGCATCATCAGACGCCTTCTGTTGGAGGAAGGTCTGGGAGCTACTCCAGGCCGAAAAATAATTGTAGCAATCATTGCGGCATAGGAACTGATAATTCTTGCAGCGATAAGAATACCTGTAACCAGTACTCCATAATTAATTGCTGTATTTAAAGGGATTCCCTCTGAACGCAACCCTCCTACAATTTCGGGAAGTTCCAAACCTATGATTAAAAATACAATTCCATTCAGAATAAATACAAAGCTCTCCCAAACGCTGTATCCTCTGATCCTGCTTGTACTGCTTAAAAAAATTAATCGTTTACTCGACATATACAAACCACCACACACCACAGCCAGCACTCCGGAACTATGAAACTGTTCAGCTAACCAATACATAAGATAGGGTTCGATAAGCGTTAAAGCAATATCCGAAGATGCATCTGTTGGCAAACGTTTATGAATTTGCACAAAAATCCAGGCCAGTAGTAATCCGAGGCCTGCCCCACCGACGATCATCCATAAAAAAGTAAGAGAGGCCTCCTGCCATACAAACTGCCCTGTACCAATAGCAATTAATGCAAAACGGAAAATAATCAACGAAGATGCATCATTTAATAAACTTTCTCCTTCCAGAATAGCAGAGGTTGTTTTAGGAATTCTCACAAATTTCATGATAGCTCCAGTACTTACCGCATCAGGAGGGGAGACTATTCCTCCCAGCAAGAAACCTAATGCAATGCTAAATCCGGGAATAAAATAATTGGAAACAACAGCAACGGATAAAGCCGTAAAAAATACGACCAGAAATGCAAAGCTTCCGATAATTCGCCACCATCTTCTCATTTCTTTAAAGGAAATAGACCATGAGGCTTCAAATAATAAAGGAGGCAAGAAAATAAAAAAGATGAGATCAGGATTAATTTTTACGGTAGGAAGACCGGGTACCAAACTAACAAGTAATCCAAACACGACCAATAAAATAGGATAGGCTATTTTTAATTTTGTAGCCCACATATTTAATAGTACAATAGCGGCTATCATAGCCAAAAAGAAAGGTAAGACGGTATGCATTATGTTGTGTTTTTTGATTTATACTCTTCATTTATTTTTTCAAATCAATGAAAGGAGTTTATTATACAAATATACAGTCAATTAAAATTTTGAATATTATTTTTATGATCTTATCCAAACTTAATTCACAACCTTGTAAAAACAATAAAATAACTAAGATTATAAAAAATATTGGTGTAAAAATTTATTAAAACACGTCAGTTTTTGTCGCTTCCCACTCCTACTTTTGCCTCAAACGATATAGATTTATGGATAAAGTAACATTAGAGAGAATTCAGAAACTTCACCCATTTGTAAGAGATGAAGTAAAGCAAATGATTAAAGAATGTGATGAAGCGCTTACCGGCAGAGCTAAGATAAGAATTACCCAAGGATTAAGATCTTTTGAAGAACAGGAAAAGCTTTATGCCATCGGAAGAATAACATCCGGAAAAAAGGTAACGAATGCCAAAGCAGGTCAGAGTATCCACAATTATGGTCTTGCTGTAGATATCTGCCTGATGATCGACGGAAAAACGGCCAGTTGGGACACTGTAAAAGATTGGGATAATGATAAGGTTGCAGACTGGTATGAATGTGTAAAAATCTTTGCAAAACATGGCTGGGATTGGGGTGGAAACTGGAAAACTTTTAAAGATCTTCCCCACTTTGAAAAAAAGACAATTCCATCGAAGAAAGGACCTGTAAAAACCAGTTGGAGAAAGCTTTTGAAGATGTCTAGAGATCAACAAAATTATGTTGTTTTTTAATTTTTTTTCTTTAAAATTAATTTAAATACGTCAAGTTCTGTCGCTTCCCCGCCCTACCTTTGTTTTACAAGAAAGCCACTACAAGCAACAAGATCTGAACATGGAGTTTCACTGTTTTTCTGACCCCAAATTACCAATTCCACAAGATCATATTGTAATGTATTCTTAAAAAAATAATTAACAAAATAACATGAAAAAGACAACCATTCTTTCTTTGGACGGAGGCGGAATAAGGGGAATTATTACCTGTATTATTCTGCGTTACATAGAAGAACAGCTCCAGTATTATGATAAACCAAGTGCTAAGCTTGGGGATTATTTTGATCTGGTGGCTGGCAGCAGCACAGGAGGACTGATTGCTTCTATTATTCTATGTCCTGATGAAGTCCGTAAAGCAAAATATTCTATCCAAAAGGGATTGGAATTATATGCTGAAAAGGGCGGTGATATCTTCCAGGTTTCCTTTTGGGAAAAGCTGGTTAATCCATTTGGATTATTGAATGAAAGAATTTCTCAGGAAGCTCTTGAAAAAAACCTGAATGACTTTTTTGGAAATTTAGAATTAAAGGAATTAATAAAGCCATGTTTAATAACAAGTTATGATATAGAGAACAGAAGAGCGAAACTTTTCAATTCCTGTGAAGCTCATCTCAGTACAGATAATTTTTATGTAAAAGATGTTTGCAGGGCAACATCCGCAGCACCTACCTATTTCAGCCCGGTACAGATCAAATCAATGTATGGCCAAATCTTCAGCCTGATTGACGGCGGTATGTTTGCGAATAATCCTGCTCTTTGTGCTTATGCAGAGGCTAGAAAAATTCCCTTTGCAGAAGTTTTGAAAAATCATCAGAAAGCCAATCATCCCGGAGTAAATGATATGATTATCATATCTATCGGAACCGGAATTGAAGCGAGGCCTTATTCTTTTCATAAACTCGAAAAGGCTGGAAAAATTGGCTGGGTAAATCCCATTATTGATATTTTAATGTCTGCCAATGCAGAAACCGTAGATTATCAGCTTTCTCAAATGTTCCAGACCTTGGGGCTGAGAAACCAGAAAAACTATTACCGTTTGAATCCCTCATTGAAAAACGCTTCTCCAGCCATGGATAACGTAAGACGGTCTAATATTGAAAACCTGATACAAGCCGGACTAAGCTATATTGATGATAACAGAGAAGTCCTGAACCAGATTGTCCAAAAGCTCATCAGAAACAAAATATAAGCTTAAAAGCTTATATTGAACTTAAATAAGCTTTTAAGCTTATATTAAAATTCTCACTGAATTAAAACACTTGACCTTGTCAGTTTATAATATTTATCAAAAATGAAATAAAAATGAAAAGAAATTATAACACGACAAGTTTTGACGCTTGAGTCAACTATCTTTAAATAAATAAAATAACCAAGGAAACCAAAGCTAAATAAGCTCATTCCAAACTTACATTATCCCTATTATTTTTAATAATCTTCAGTTAATCAAATACTGAACAGGATATCTATTGCCCAATATTGAATATTAGTCTGCTAGCACTACTATATATTATTAACCAATTAATAACCTTAAAAATTTTTAGAATTATGGCAAATTTAGTACAAGAATTAAACAGTTTAGATTTCAGTGTTTACATCGGAGGACCTATGCAGGCAGCGATCAAGGCTCAGCATGACGCATCCATGTCGCAAGTAAATTTCATTAAAGAAGTTGGCTTTGAAGAAGGAGCACCAGAAGGAGGCGCTAAAAAACTTAAGTATGTGGATTTTATCTATACAAAGTCAGTTCCCAGCACAGCTGAAAACAATGACAGCGTAGTAAAATCAGAAGTAAAATTAAGTGTCCCATTGCTTTGTATGCTGACAATTCCGGCTTTAAGAATTGATGAAATGACTATTGATTTTAATGCCAAACTTAATTCTGTGGAAACTCAGAATATTGCTAGTGAATTCCAGGGAAGCGCTTCTATCAGCGCTAAATTCTGGAAAGTTAAATTCAATGCTTCAGCTTCTTATAAGAAAACCAACTCAAGTACCTCAACTACGGAAAAAACATATACGTTGGGCGTACATGTAAAAGCTGTAAATGACGAATTACCTGCAGGGCTTTCAAAAATTATGGATATGTTAGAAGATGCTATTGTTGCTTCCGCAGCACCGGTAACTACTACTTAATTATTTTCAGGATGGTTGCTCCGGCAGCCATCCTTTTAAAAAGTCTTTATCAATTAAAAAAAAACTTATCATGCCAAAATTGAATGAATATTTAGGAGGTATTGTCTCTGAAATTGCAGCAGCCAGAAAAATGACAGACTTACAGACTGTACAAATTGCAAAAGAATATGCTAAAGATGATTTATTGAAACATTTTTCCATTCCAAGAATGAAAGTGGGGACGGTAGACCTTACTATTCCTTTTGCTACAGCAGGAAGCTCCCCTATCTTGCTTTTCAGAGATTTTTCTTATGAAGAAATTACCAAAGTTGCCTCAACGGATTATAATCCTTCTGACACAAAAAATGATCAGAGTTTAAGAAATTTTTTAGCCAATCAGGAGCTTAGTTATAATGATTATATAACGAAGATCAAAGCTGAAAACAAACCAACCCTTACCGATACTCAAATACAGTATTTTGACCCTATTTCAAAATATACAGTAGAATACTGTCGTTCCCTTCCCAATTTTACATGGAAGAATACAGATCCCCAGTTTTTACAGCAAAGCCTTTTCAACAGGATTGTTTTGGAAGCCAGAAGAGTTATTGAAAAGATAGATAACCGGGAGATTATTGTAGAGGCAAGCAAATTGATGCAACTGGATGCCAAATGCCTGATTTTCGCTAAAATGAGTGTGAGTGAAGCAGGAATGGAGTGGTCGAGATATGAGGATATCAATGGAAATATTATAGAAACGCTTATCCCTGAATAATAGAATGAAAAAGTCACAGTTTATTTTAGTTTCCCAGTTAAAGGATCAGCTGCTAGAATTTCCAGCTATTGTTTCTTCGTTGGAGAAAAAAGATCCTTTTTTTGTTGAGAAAATGCTTTCATGGCTGAAGTCTGTAGAGAATATTCTTTCTACGAACACCATTAGTGAAGTTTCGGAAATAGCCGGTTTCAGAAGTAAGATCCTGGCAGGTAAAATCAGTGATGAAAGAAGTTTTAATGCTAAAAAAAACCAGCTCAAGGTTACCGCAAATCTTCTTCACGATGCACAAAACTGTGTGCTTAATGTGTTACTGCCTCATGAAACAAAAATGAATGAATGCAGAGATATCACCAAGCAAATCCTGGCTTTAGCAGCACAAACAACAAACCCGCTTTATACTTCAGAAATAACATTTGAAGATTTTGTACAGAAAGTCTGGTCCCATATCCTTTCTGATAATGATTTAAAATTAGGAGGCATCAAACTCAAATCAATGCTTTCTGAAATGGATATCATTATGCTTATTGCTGATGAAATAGATATTAACGATTTTTCTTAAAAACTAAAATAACTCAAAATTCTTTTGAGTTATTTTTTTATACGTCAAGTTTTGACGCCACCCTCGATTACCTTTGAAATATAAACAAGAGCACAAAAACAATTAATAAAAAACTTTAAAAAGCCTTTGAATTCAATATTGATCTATGCTGAGCAGCCTAAAATATGTTCAAAACACAACCAACACCAAATCACAATACAAAACATGGAAACATCCAATCACAATACAGATATACTCTTCGATGAAGATCTCTACACCGTGGAATGGAGTGACATCGAAAATGCAGAGATGGATTATGAAAACTATCTCAATGACATTGAAAATTTCTTCAGACAAGATTTTGATGAAGATATCCTTGAAGAAGATCCCTTTTAAATAAAAATATGACAAGTTCTGATGCTGTCCGCCATTACTCTCTATCATGCGCCCAGCAGTCTCATTAAACATTCTCAACACCTTTGAATCATCATTCACAAAATGTTGGACAGCCAGAACGATGTCTGAAAATATAACACACCTGTGGAAATTCGGCCTACGACCACATAAAACAAGGCCTAAGATCCTGAAGCGATCTTGTAAAGCTTCAAATTAATATTTATTCTGAAAATAAATATTAGAATATTGAATAAGCCACAGGGTTTCTGTGGCTTATTATTTTTCAAACTTCATCACAAAAAAAATAAAACACGACACGTTTTGTCGCATTAAGCCCATATATTTGTGGTACAAAATTTTACCATGAAGAAAGATTTTTATCTGACAAGATATGCCTTAATTATTAAAAGACTAGAAAGTTCTCCGGCTACCTATTCCCAGTTGGAAGACTATCTATTAAATTCTTTTGAATTCCAGGATGCCGGGATCAAAAGTTATTCTATCCGTACCTTGCAGAGAGATATTCGTGAGATTTCCGACCTTTTCAACCTTTCCATTCACAATAAGAAAAAAGGCGACAACCGGTATTATATTGAAAGCCGCCCCATCATGGAAGTGGATGAGTATAACCAAAAACTTTTGGAATCTTTCCAGGTAAGCAACGCCCTGAATCTTCACCCTGATTTTTCAAATTTTATTTTCTTTGAAAGCCGTAAACCAACCGGCATAGAGCATTTTTATGATTTGTTCTTTGCCATCCGTAACAAAAGAGTGGTCACTTTTGAACATTACAATTACAAAAATAAACTGATGACTTCCCGAAAGGTCCATCCTTTGGCTTTAAAAGAATCCAAAGACAGATGGTATCTTATTGCGATTGACACTAAGGATAAAATTTTAAAATCGTTTGGACTAGACAGAATCAATTATCTGGATGTGGCTAAAAATCAGTTCAGAGAAAAGTATAAATATAACTTCAGAGAGCATTTTAAAAATGCTTTTGGAGTGATGAATCTGGCAGAACAAAAGCCGCAGAATATTGTATTAAAATGCAGCCGCCATCAGGGAGAATACATTAGAAGCTTCCCGCTTCACCAGTCACAAAAAGAGACTAAAGAAACTCCGGAAGAGATCTATTTTGAGTTTTTCCTTCATCCTACTTATGATTTCATGCAGGAGATTTTATCCTATGGAAAAGAAGTCACCGTGCTAGAACCGAAAGGTTTAGTTGACGATATCCGCAACCATCTTCAGGAATCCCTAAATCGCTATCTTGAAAGTTAACAGATCGTAAACTAATCTCATATTTTTTAGTTATATTTACATAAATATCCCTATTGAGAACTTTATTCATTTGCATATTTTGTATGATTTCTTCATTTTGTTTATCTCAGCAAAAAGAGGAATTCCGGTTGGTAAAAAATTATTACAACCAGCACAGAGGTATGCTGAATACTGAATTCAAGAAAAAATTTGATGCAGAATCCAATGTTCTTAAAAAGGATGCGATCAAAGGAGATTTCCTTTTTTTTATGAAAAAAATGGATAGCATTGAAAACACTGCTTTAATTGGGGCACTGTTGAGGGTAAGAAATATTGAAGATCTTCAGACTTTAAAAACAACAAAAGGAATCTCTCAGGATTTTACCGATAAATCTGCGAATGTAGAAAAGATGGCAGATTATCCCGGAGGCATCAATACCCTAAGACAAGAGGTTGCAGATCTTCTGTATGTAGATGGTGTGAATTCCGATTCCAAAACAGTAAAAACAGATGTTATATTTATTGTGGAAAAAGATGGAAGCGTCAGTAATGTTCATGCTCAGGGTGATAATTTCACGTTCAACAGACAAGCTGAAATTGCCCTCTACTCTATTTCTGAAAAATTTTCTCCCGCAATGGTAAAGGGTGATCCGGCAAGATTCCGTTTCAGGATTCCTTTAACTTTAACGATGGTTGACTAAATTAGATGTTTACAGACGAATATTATATGAAAATGGCCCTGCAGGAAGCAGCGGCTGCTTTGGAACAGGATGAAGTTCCTATCGGATGTGTGGTTGTTTCCAACAACCGTGTTATTGCAAGAGCACACAACCTCACTGAAACATTAAACGACGTTACTGCTCATGCAGAAATGCAGGCTATCACCTCAGCCGCTAATTTCTTAGGAGGTAAATATCTAAAGGATTGTACTCTTTATGTTACCATGGAGCCATGTGTCATGTGCTCAGGAGCCTTATCATGGTCACAGATTTCCAAAGTAGTTATTGGTGCCAGAGATAAACAGAGGGGTTTTATCAATAAACATCTTTCTCTACATCCAAAAACAGAAGTCATTACAGGGATTATGGAAAATGAGTGCTCTGTCATTGTTAAAGATTTTTTTAAAAGCAAAAGATAACTTTCTTTTTTGTCACCGCATATTGAAAAACAAGATACAAGTAATCAAATAATTACCTACATTTGATCTACATTCAAATTAAAACAATATGAAAAAGTTAACCAGAAAAGAAACAGCTAAAATCAATGGTGGAATCGCACCGGGACAATGCTTTTACACTGATCCTAATACAGGCAAGAGAAAACTTGGATGCCAATTAGGACCCATTCCAGACTGTTGTGGAGGATGGATTTATCCAAATCCTGAATACGCATGCCAGCCATGTACAGTTACTGATCTTTAAAAATGAATAAAGACAATTAAACTAATTCCATTTACCTTCAAATTAAAACAACATGAAAAAATTAGCAAGAAAAGAAACGGCCAAAATTAATGGTGGAATCCGCCCTGATCAATGTTTTTATATTGATGACAATGGGGTAAGAAAAATCGGATGCAGAACTCAACCTTTTTTTAATGAGGATAGTGGCACATGGATCTATCCATTGAAAGAATGTGATTCATGTACAGGAGATCTCTAAAAAGGCCCTTTTGAAAACCATAAAAAAATCAGAGAATATAATGTTCTCTGATTTTTGTTTTTATAAGGTCGTATCCCAATTAATCTTTGAAGATAGAATACATCGCAAGGTCAAAATATTCGTCGTCTTTTTTGGCATGTTGTTTTAAAAGAGCCTCCTGCTCCATTCCTATTTTTTCCATGATTTTTCCGGAAGCAGGATTGTGAAGGAAATGAGTAGCATAAATCTTATTAAAACCTAAGTCATTAAAGCCGAAATCTACTATAGCCCTCGCTGCTTCTGTAACATATCCTTTATTCCAGTAGGGAATTCCTATCCAATACCCCAGCTCAGCCTTATCATCATCTCTGTCATGAAGTCCAATAGCACCTATAAGTTCCTCTTCTTTATTTCTAATTCCAAACGTAAAACCAGTCTTACCTTCAAAAGCCTCTTTGGACATTTTCACCCAAAGCTGAGCATCATTTTCCGTATAAGGATAAGGAATATTAGAAGTGAGATCTGAATAAATTCTATGTTTAAGGAACTCAACAATAAAAGGGATATCCTTCTCATCCAATTGAGAGAGAATCAGCCTTTCAGTTTCTATTCTTGGAAATTCTTTTAATTTTTTCATTTTATTCATGGTTATATTGAAATAAAAGTTGAGGTTTAGCCCAACATCTATGGATGATATCTACAGATCTTTACCAAGGAAATAAAGTCCTTTCAAGGTATGGAGTCTATCCATTACATGGATTTTATCCGTTAATGGCTTATACACATGAGAAACGCCACCTGTAGCCACCACAAAACAATCATCATTCACCTCATCATTGATACGGTTAATAAACCCTTCTACCATTCCCAGGAAACCGTATACCATTCCACTTTGCATGCAGGTTACCGTATCTAATCCCAATACTGATTTAGGCTTTTTAAGTTCAATATCCGGAAGCTGAGCAGTCTGGTTAATTAAAGAATTTAAGGATGTTACAATTCCAGGAGCAATAATTACGCCCAACGTTTCACCCGTTTCAGCCACACAGCTTGCTGTAAGTGCCGTTCCAAAATCAATCACGATCTTTTTCCTGTTCGGGTAAAGGTTATGAGCCGCTACAAGATTGGCATAAATATCCGTTCCCATCTGCTTAGACTTCGCCTGCACTCCTGATGGCGTTGTACGATCAACAATTACCGGAGTGACTCCGTGGATCTTCTTGATTCCCGAACTCATCACTTTGGTAAGCTGAGGGACTACTGATCCTATAATTACTTTCTCTATTTCTTTTGGGTCAACTTTATACGTCTGATAAAGCATCAGCATCTGTACATAAAGCTCGTCTGCTGTTCTGTAAGGTTTTGTATTGATTACCCATGAAATATCACAATTATCACCATTAAAAAGGCCGAATCTGATATTGCTGTTCCCTACGTTAATTACAATTGAATTCATTTATATTTAAACAGGCTATGATTTGAAAAAATTTGAGTTCCAAATTTATAAAAAAATAAAAGGAGTATTTACAAATACTCCTTTTATCTCTATGTTGATCTTTTTATTTCACCTCTACTATATTATCCGCCATATTCACATCTGCAAGTCTCTGGCTGAAATCAATTCCCAATACTGACAATTGAGATTTTGTATAAGGGATTGTGATGGTATATTCTTTCTGAGTCCAAGGCCAGTAAGGCATTGTCTTGAATTCACCATAAGCATCTTTTTCTTTCCACGTATGCGTCATATTCAATGGAATCTGATAAGTTACAATTTTCTTATCCGTAGTCATTACACTGAAATCAATTGGCATCGGAACCTGACCGTTATTGATAAGGATAACTGTAGTAGATTTTGCATCATACTTTACCTCCTTAATTCCGTAATCGATCGTTTTGGTAGTATTGATCCAATAATTTTGGAACCATTTTAAATCCATTCCTGAAACCTTTTGAGCAATATGAAGGAAATCTCTGTCTGACGGGTGTTTCATACTCCATTGGTCATAATATTGTTTTAAAGTTTCTGCAAGATTCTGCTCTCCCATAATATATCCTAACTGTACCAGGTACAATTCTCCTTTTACGTAAGAAGCATACGTGTAAGAAGTTCCGTTATCATGGTGATCTCCTAACCAAACCGCAGGTTCTTCAATTCCTTTTTTAACAAAGTTTCTGTACGCGTTCAAAGTGTTGGCAAACGGATTCGGAAGCTCTTCCGGAAATAGCTGGTACATGGTATATCCTTCTGCATAACTGGTAAAACCTTCATCCATCCAAGGACGTACAGATTCGTTAGTCGCAAGCATTTGCTGATACCAAGAGTGAGAACCTTCGTGAGCCATTAGTCCCATCAGTCCTTTGATATCTTTAGCCTCACCAAGAATCATGGTACACATTCCGTACTCCATTCCACCGTCACCTCCTTGAATAAAGGCATAAGTTGGATACACATATTTCCCAAAATGAGAATTCATGATCTGGAAATACTTGGTAATATAGGGTTGTGCTTCTCCCCAAACCTTAGTTTTATCATTTTTCTGATAGACTAAATATACTTTTGGACCTTCCGGAACATTAAAGCTTTCCACAGAATAATCTCTGTCTGCACTCCATGCAAAATCAAGGATGTTTTTCGCCGTCCATTTCCAGGTTACTTTTTTATCTTTTTCTGTTTTGATCTTTGCAGCAGCATCATATCCTTTTACTTCTGTTGGGTTTTCAAGAATTCCTCCAGCTCCTACTACATAGTCTTTATTAATTTTAATCGTAACATCAAAATCTGAAAACGGTGCATGGAATTCTCTTCCCAGGTAATCAAAAGTTGCCCAGCCATCATAATCGTACTCAGCAATCTTCGGATACCATTGTGTCATAGTCATATCCACCCCCTCTCTATTGTTTCTTCCACTTCTTCTGATCTGCTGAGGAATTACAGCATCCCAATCCATGGTAAAAGTTGTTGTAGAGTTTGGTTGAATAGGCTCCGCCAGATATACTTTCATAATGGTTTCCTGAGCTTCAAATTTCAGATCCTTACCATTTTGTTTGATCCAGTGAATATTTTGAGCTCCTTCCTGATCTTTTGGAATGGAAGACAGTGTTGAGATTCCATTTTTCTGCAACCTTCCGTCACCATTTTTCCCTTGGGAAGACACTCTCTGATCCATCATGGAATTAGGCTTGAAAGCATTCCAGTACAAGTGAAAATACACCACATTCAGCTCATCCGGTGAGTTATTGGTGTATTCTAAGGTTTGTTTTCCCTGATAGGTAAATTTTTCAGCATTGACATCAATATCCATCTTGTACTTCGCAGCCTGCTGATAATAAGCTCCTTGCTGAGCCTGAAATTGTGAAATGATAAACGCAAAAATGATTGCAGCCGATTTTCTCATTTAAAATTTTATTTTTTCTAAAGGTAGGTAATTAAAATAAAACCCTCAAACGTGGAGTTACAAGAGGGTTTTGTCTGTTTTAGATGATTTTCTACTGGTCTTGTTAAATGAAAAGTAAAATTATTTTTTCAATCATAGATTATACAGATTTTCATAGATAATTAGGAGTATTATTTTGGACTTTACTCCGTGTATTGTTCTTTCAACAGTTTTTTTATGAGACTAATCTGTCCCAAATGATAGTAAGCATGTTCAATCATACCGTCTATATTTCTCTGATATGATCCATATTTTTCATCTACAAATGTTTCATTAAGCTTTGAATCCGGCATTTTTTCCAATAGTTCAGCAAATTTTTCAGAATCCAACCAGAGTTTATTTAAAAGATTTTCCCATTGTTCCTGAGATTCAATGGGCGCAAGATCAAAGCTGTATTTATCTTTTATTTCCAGGTCTCCTCCTTCAAAAACATGGACAAGTCCAGCTATATAATAATCAATATGAAAAGTGAGCATGGCAATCGTATTTAGAGAACCAACCTTTATTATAGCATGCTCCCATGTAATATCAGAGAGCTGATTCTTAAAATTGGTATTGGCAATCCAGAGACCATCAAGCAACACTTCTCTAAATCTTTTAGCTAATTGTAATACTGAACTCATGATCAATATGTTTTTCTAAAGATAAGTAATTAAAATATTGATTTTTAATCTCTCGCAGATTTTGCAGATAACGCAGATTTCCATTAGCCTTGTCAAGGTTTAAAACCTTGACAAGGCTCTCTTTAAAACAAAAAAACCTCAACTGTAAAAACAGCTGAGGTTTATATTATTATTAGAAATTACAATTATTTCTTAGCAGAAACTTCTTTCTTTCCGCTTCTTAGGATTTTTTCAAGGATTCTTAAAGTAATCAGATAGGTTGGTTTTACTCCTGTAAGCCCTAAACCTCCTGAAGATAATGTACTTCCTGTTTCCAACGGATTATCCGAAGCATAATATGCATAGCAAACAAACAGATCCGGTGAAATGTGATGTCTGATTTTAGAAGCAACCTGAATCGCTTTCTGATAGTGAGCACCTTCCATTTCAAGACCAATTGCTCTCCATGAAGTATTCATAAAGTATGAAAGAATATCTTTATTCTGAAGAGAGGTTCCTAAAACGGTAATCATCGGTCCTTCAAAAGCCTTCAGTTCATCGTCTTTAAAATCATCAAGCTTCAATGCATTTTCAAAAGGATAATTATCTGCGGTTCCTTCAAAAATGTGAGAAGTCGGAATCATAATATCTCCTTTCTCTCCGGTAAGAATTCCCGCTTTCCCCATAATAGAAACAGATTTCACATGCATCATGTACACTTCTCCTTTATGTTCATAAGGCTTCAATAATTCATCCATTACCTCAAAAGCCTGTTCTCCGAAAGCATAGTCAAATACCATTACCACATCGTCTCCTCCAAACTTACAGTCAGCAAACGGAGTATTCTTCAGATTCATCTTACTAAGATCAATAATCTGTACATCAATATTACTTCCGCTTTTATCTGCAATATGAATCATTCCTTCATCTAAAGCATACTTCAATACCTTATCACGAAGTTCTTTCTTGTTGGAAATTTCTTCATACAGTTTATAGTCAACCTCGTCTTGATGCTTCTTTTTAAGAGCTTCATTCGCATACAGCATATTTTTCACTGAATGCATATTCGCTGAAATGATATGCAATGGGCGTGTATGAAGATTATTTTCAAATAAGACCTCCTTCACTTTATTAGCCCATTTCTCACCAAAATAGTGATGCCCTACTCTTTCCTTTAATATAGCACTAAAATGAATTTCTCTTTCTCTGGATCCTTTTGCATCTTCAAGACTTACTTTTCCTAAGTTATAGATGATTTTAAATAAACGGTCAGGATTATTATCATCTCCAAAAGTATTGTAAGCTCTTAATGTTTCATCAAAAGATCTTCCTATTAAAGAAGAAAGGTGAATCAATGCCACTTCTTTTTCTTTTCTGCTGAATTTCTTTTCCCCTTTCACTACTTCTTCAATAATTTTGAAGGCACGTGTTGGTTTCCAGTTTTCATCCTGAATGAAAGCCAGGTTACGGATTTTATCAGCTTCTATAAATAAGAATGTAAGGTGGGTAAGAATGTCATAAATTTCGGAACGGCCCAAAAGAACCTCAATATTCATCTGGTGTTCGTCTATTCTATAACAGTTTCTTCTTCTTTTCTTTGGAACAATAGGTTCGAAACTTCCTTTATCAAACCCTTCATCAGATGTAAGATGAATAAAAGCACACTCCTCAATCCCTTCCGGAAGCCTGTCTAAAACATACATCAAACCGTCCAACTCCAATTTGCTTGGAATATTCATGGTTCCATAAATTTCTGGATTGATGGTTTTCAACAAACTTCTGATACTTTCTCCTGAAACACCCCCTGGCTTGAAAAATCCTCTATAGAATAAATGTCTCATAGAGATATATAATCTTTCAATAGCCTCTGTTGTTTCTCTTGCTCTAGAATTTGTCATAAAATAAATTTCACACAAATATACGAAATCTTTGTCCATTTTATTTTAACTATCTTTTAATAAGTGGCTTAAATTCGCATAGGATTGGAGAATGTATCATGTAAAATGTATTTATAGTCCACCACCCTTTCTAAACACCCTTCAATATTATATTTTAACACATACAAAAACAAACACCCCCAATTAAAACCTACCAAACAACCGTTTAATTTGTGCAAATTTCAAAAGGACCCCTAAAAAATTTAGGGGTCAAATGAATTTCATTTCATTTTTTTTGTAAATTTGCCCTATCAAAATTCACCCAAATATGTCAACCTTAAGATTCAAAGCATTAGAAACCCTACCATTTAAGGATTTCAGAAAAGACAACACTGTCGAAATCCCTGGGAAATTGTCAGAACTATTCTGCCAAAATGTTTTCTCAGAAGAAACAATGAGAGAATATTTAACAAAAGAAGCATTCCAGTCTATTATGGATGCGGTAAAAAAAGGGACTAAAATCCAGAGACACATCGCAGATCAGGTTGCTGTAGCAATGAAAGACTGGGCAATGAGCAAAGGAGTAACTCACTATACTCACTGGTTTCAGCCTTTAACGGGAACCACTGCAGAGAAGCATGATTCTTTCTTCACTCCTATCGAAGGCGGTAGAGCGATCGAAAGATTCAGCGGAAACTTATTGATTCAGCAGGAACCGGATGCGTCTTCTTTCCCGAATGGAGGAATCAGAAATACTTTCGAAGCTAGAGGTTATACAGCTTGGGATCCTACTTCTCCGGCTTTCATTATGGGAACTACATTATGTATTCCTTCGATCTTCATCTCTTATACTGGAGAAACTTTAGATTATAAAGCACCTCTTTTAAGAGCTTTAAATGCTGTAGACGAAGCTGCAACCAATGTAATGCAGTATTTTGATAAAAATGTAACAAAGGTAACTCCTACTTTAGGTTGGGAGCAAGAATACTTCCTGGTTGATTCCGCGTTATACCAATCACGTCCGGATCTTGTGTTAACAGGTAAGACATTATTAGGACATTCTCCGGCAAAAGGACAACAATTAGACGATCACTACTTCGGTTCAATCCCTACAAGGGTAATGAACTTCATGAAAGAGTTGGAAATTGAGTGTATGAAACTGGGAATTCCTGCTACAACAAGACACAACGAGGTGGCTCCAAACCAATTTGAGCTAGCACCAATGTTTGAAGAAGTAAATGTTGCAGTAGATCACAACTCTTTATTGATGGACATCATGGCGAGAGTAGCTCACAAGCACCACTTCCACATCTTATTCCACGAAAAACCATTCGCAGGAGTAAACGGAAGCGGAAAGCACAACAACTGGTCTTTAGCTACTGATACTGGTGAAAACCTTTTAAGTCCAGGAAAAAACCCTAAGAAAAACTTACAGTTCTTAACATTCTTCGTGAATACTATTAAGGCTGTATATGAATATGCAGATCTTTTAAGAGCAAGTATTGCTTCTGCAAGTAACGACCACAGACTGGGTGCTAACGAAGCTCCACCGGCAATTATCTCTGTATTTATCGGAAGTCAGCTATTCAGCGTTTTAGAAGAACTTGAAAAAGTTACCAACGGAAAATTATCTCCTGAAGAAAAAACAGAATTAAAATTAAATGTAGTTGGAAAAATTCCTGAAATCCTATTAGATAATACAGATAGAAACAGAACTTCTCCATTTGCCTTTACAGGAAATAAGTTTGAGATCAGAGCAGTAGGATCTTCTGCAAACTGTGCAGAATCGATGACTGTAATGAACACTATTGCTGCAAAACAATTAGGTGATTTCAAAAAAGAAGTAGATGCTTTGATTGAAACAGGACTAAAGAAAGACGAAGCTATTTTCAATGTATTAAGAGAATACATCAAGCAATGTAAAAGCATTATGTTTGAAGGTGACGGATACTCTGATGATTGGGCAAAAGAAGCTGAGAAAAGAGGACTGAACAATCTGAAAACTACTCCAGAAGCTCTTAAGCAGGAAATGGATAAAAAATTCCTGGATCTTTATGAAGAAATGGGAATCTTTAATCACAGAGAGGTTGAAGCAAGAAACGAAATAAAATTAGAGAAATATTCTACGGTTATTGATATTGAAGCAAGAGTATTAAGCGATATCGCAAGAAACCATATCATTCCTTCAGCTTTAAATTATCAGAACAGATTAATTGAGAACGTTAAAGGTCTTAAGGATATTTTCGGAGATAAAGAATTTAAGCCATTGGCAAAAGAACAGATGAGCCTGATCACCAGCATTTCTGAAAATGTTTCTAAAATCAAGCTGGGTGTTGAAGATCTTATTAAAGCCAGAGAGACGGCAAAAGGCATATCAAACAGCCAAAAGCAGGCAGAAGAATACTGTAACAAAGTAAAACCATTATTTGACGGAATCAGAGAAGCTTCTGATGACCTGGAAATGATGGTAGACGATGAGCTTTGGCCGATGACAAAATACAGAGAGATGTTGTTCACAAAATAACTCTGTAAAGTTCCATATTAGTTAAATTCCTCAGTTTTCTGAGGAATTTTTTTTATGATAGCTATTTCCTTAGTATAACCATTCCTTCTGTGTTAAGACTTTTTACTTTTAACCAAAACATTTTCTCATATCCTTTTTTCATCCTGAAAAGCGATATATAACGTAAGACCACCAACAAAAAATCCCTTAAACGCCTTCTAGCAAAGCATTTTATATAGAATTTATTTTGTTTTTTTAACAGCCGGGAAAATTAGAGTTTTAAATTCCAAAACGTGATTTATAGAAGAAAATCGATAGATTTTGTTAAAGAATCTTAATAAAAAAAACCGCAGTCTTACCAAAAACAGGCAATTGCGGTTTATTTTTCTTTAACATATGTAAATAATATGTTAAATAGTGTTAAAATAAGATCCTGACAATTATCATATCAGGGGTCTTTTGCTCGGAATCTCTACTTTTGTATTGCTTTTGAAAATAAATATTCCATTTTAACACGGTTAATCAAATATATATGAAGAAAAGAGTTTTGTTTTATTTAGTTGCTCTAGTTACTACAGTATCATTGCAATCGTGCGCTACTAATTATGTAGTTTCAAAACCAGCAACTTACAGTAAAGAATACAAAACAGATGCCAAACTAGCTTCTATTGATAACAAAAAAATGGAGCAGGATAAGCAGAAATTGATCGACTCTTTCCTTGCTGAAAAGGCTGCATCTATAGCAAATGCTAAAAAAGCTGTTAAAAATTCTGAGATTGCAAAAGCAATCAAACATAATAAAACCATTGACGGTATCCTTGAAGAAGCTGAAACATACCTAGGAACTCCTTACAGATACGGAGGAACAACAAGAAGAGGTATTGATTGTTCAGCTTTCGTTCTTTCTGTTTTCGGAGCTGCAGCAGGTCTTACTCTACCAAGAGTAGCGGCTTCTCAGGCTCAGGAAGGTGAAAGAATTGAAAAAGGAGAATTACAGAAAGGAGACCTAATCTTCTTTTCTCATGGAAGAAGAATTTCTCACGTAGGAATTGTAGAAAGTGTTACTGAAGAAGGTGAGATCAAATTTATCCACGCGGCAACATCTAAAGGAGTAATGGTTTCTTCACTGAATGACTCTTACTGGGGACCTAAGTTCAGATTCGCAAAAAGAGTAATCAATGCAGAAGGGGAAGCTTACAACAACCTAGCTTCTACTACTCAAGCTACACCAGCAAATTTTTAATTTTATAAATAATTGATTTAAATAATGAAGCCATCAGAAATTCTGATGGCTTTTTTATTTGTCTTACTCAAAATTAAGTTTTGGCTAAAACCAATGGAAGATATTTTATATAAAAAGCGGGCTAAAGCCCACTTCTATTGAATTTAATGATTAATGTTTATACCAGCCTTCAGAACCTAGCTGTTTCTGTCTATTTCAATATCCAGCTTATACAACAGTCCGTATACTTCTGAAAGCGAAAATTTAGCCTTTTTAAGCCTATTTAAACCCGGATCAATCGAATAGTTAACAGAAGTCCTTAAATCTGCCTTTTCAAGATTAGTCGTATCGAAAACAGCGCCTGACAAATCGCAGTTATGAAAGACCGAACTAGATAAGTCACATTCTGTAAAATCCACCTCAATAAGTTTAGAATCTTTGAAAATAGTTTTCTTGATTGATGTTTGATAGAAAACAGAGCTATGAAGAGCACAACCATCAAATTTAAAAGAAAGCCCAAAGCCATTACAATCAGTAAACTGTAGACCGAGCATCTTACATTCTTTAAAAGAGACCTCCCGAAAAGCTGTTGAGGTAAGCTTTGCCATGCTTAAATTACACCCTATAAAATCACAATCTGTAAAACTAAAACCGGATAGGTTTCCATATTCAAAACTACAATTCTTAAAAGTACAGTTTTCATACTCTCCTTTTTCCAATGGAACCTGTACGAAATCTGTATTTTCAAAATTTTGATCTAAAACATAAGCATCTTTCATAAAAAAGTAATGATTTAATAGGTACAGAAATAGAATCCACAAATGTTGCAGACTAAAACTAAGTTAAATCTTTGGTAAGAGTTATACTAAGCTATTTTTATCTGAATAATTAAGTTTAAAGAAAATAAAAGTCATCATGGAGAAGGCCAGCAAAGAGCTTCCACCATAACTGAAATAAGGAAGCGGAATCCCTACCGTTGGAAAGAGTCCCATAACCATCCCTAAATTGATTGAAAAGTGCATCAGCAAAATCGAAGCAAAGCAATACCCAAATACTCGGTTAAAGGTAGACTTCTGTTGTTCCGCCAGGTAATAGATTCGTCCGATATAGACCATATAACATAAAATAAGGATAGCACTTCCTAGGAAACCCCATTCTTCTCCTACCGTACAGAAAATATAATCGGTTTCCTGCTCTGGAACGAATTTTCCCTGGGTAACTGATCCTTCACGGTAACCTTTTCCTAAAAGTCCTCCAGAGCCGATCGCCGTTTTGGAATATAATAAGTTGTATCCTGAAGTATCTCTAAATGCTTTTTCACCTTTATAAAGAACCTCAATTCTTTCTCTCTGATGTTTAGGTAATTTTTCTAAAATATAAGGAGAACCAAATGCCAATCCGCATAATAAAAGAATAGATCCCGAAATTCCTGATATAGAAATCACATCCCAAGACATTCTGTGGTAATTCATCGCGATCAGAATACCGGCGATGATTAAAATAGCCACAGCAACATATACTGGCGGAATCGCTAGAGCTACTAAAAAAACAGCAGCAAAAACAAATCCCACCCCAAATAGCAAGCCACTTAATCCTTCTCTATATAAAGCAATAAAAAATGCAATAAATACAAGCATAGACCCCACATCAGGAATAGCCAATACCACAACCGCTGGAATACCGATAATCCCTAAAGCTGTAAGCAGTGATTTTTTATTCTTAAGATTAAAATCAGGTCCTGAAACATAGTTGGCCAGCATCAATGCTGTACCAATTTTTGCGAACTCTACGGGCTGCATCGTAAGGCTTCCAAATTTATACCAGTTCTTTTGTCCCAGAATTTCCTTTCCAAAAGGGAAAAGACCTATCAGTAAGAGAACACCGCCTATATAAATAATACCTGCCATATTCTCGAAGAATTTACTTCTTCCTACAAATATAACAAGTCCTACCACTAAAGATATACAGAAGAAGATCAATTGCTTTTCTCCTAATTTCTGGTCAACACTGTAAATATTAGCAATGGCAAAAATGCAAAGCATGAAATACAGTCCTAGACCCAATTTATCTATTCCTTCTGTCCATTTCATTGCTTAACAGGTTTTTTAGCAGCGTTAGTATTCTTTTTATCCTCTTCTATTTTTTTCTGGAGCTTGGCTTTTTGTTGTTTAACAAGTTCCAGGCTATCTTTTATTCTTTTTTGTTTAATTGAATCCGGTTTAGGGTCTTTATAAAGTCCCTTGCGCTTCAAATCTGCAATCCATTGCCTTTTGTATTCCGGCATGAAACTCGAGGTAATCATTTTTTTATACAGATTTTCTCTTTTCAAATCACCGGTAATATATTTTTCAGCAATCACTGTACAAGCCGGACCTGCCCAAGTAGCTCCAAATCCAGCATGCTCCATTACCGCAACTACAACAATTTTTGGCTTATCTGCAGGAGCAATCAATACAAAGATAGAATTATCTTTTCCTTGTGGAACCTGTGCTGTACCTGTTTTGGCTAATTGTGTAAAGTCATTGGATTTCAATCCTCTTGCCGTTCCTCTCAAAACTACGGCTTCCATACCTTTTAAAACAGGTTCAAAATGCTTTGGATCAACTAATGTTTTGTGCTTAACCTTAAATCTTGGATCGGGATTAGCCTTTCCATCAATTGCTTTTACGATATGAGGAGTATAATACCATCCTTTGTTGGCAATAGCAGCTACATAATTTGCCAGCTGAATAGGAGTTACCAAAACATCTCCCTGCCCCATTCCATTATAGATAGCTCCGGTTGACATTTCATCCCAATTTTGGAAATCTGTTCTCTTGGAACCACTTGCCTTCATGATGGCTTTAAACCTTTTTTCGTAAAAATCTCCGGAAGGTATTCTACCCTTTGCACCCACTGCAAAGTCATTATTTAAAAATTCTCCTACTCCAAAGCTGCTCATGATTTTTTTCCACTCATCAACACCTTTTGAGGGATTTCCCGGATACTTTTTAATAATTGCAATAAATGCATAAGTAAAGAAGCAGTTACTGGAAACCTGAATAGAAGGAATTAACGGATCAGCTCCACCATGCCCTTTAATTCTTTTACCTTTATAGAAAAATCCACCTCCACAAGGGAAAACCGTTTTTTCATCCATTACTCCCATTTGCATTGCTGCTAAGGCTGTCAATAATTTGAAAGTTGATCCTGGAGGATATCCTGCTTGCAAAGAACGATCGAAAGTAGGTTTATTTTCATAAAGCGTATCTTTTGACAGAGCATATAAATTTTTGGATTTATAAGGTCCGGTGAAGAGGTTCGGGTCAATATCCGGTCCGGTTGCTGCCACTAATACTTCTCCATTATTAGGATCAATAGCTACAATTGCCCCATGCTTGTTGACAAGCATTTCTTCAGCGGTTCTCTGAAGGTCATAATCAATAGTAAGAGTAATGTCTTTACCCGTAATTACATCTTTATCCAAAGATCCGTTTTTATAAGAACCAATATTTCTGAGCCTGATATCTTTTTGGATGTACTTCATTCCTTTTACTCCACGAAGTTCCTTTTCATAAGACTTTTCAACTCCTGTTTTCCCAATAAAATCTCCCGGTAAATAATAGATAGAATCTTTTTTAATTTCTCTTTCATTTACTTCACTGGTATACCCTAAAAGGTTTCCTGAAGTAGAAACTTCATATTGACGCTGAGGTCTCTGTACGATATTAAATGCAGGATATTTAAAAATAATTTCCTGTACTCTCGCAATATCTTCCCTGCTGAGGTCCTTTAGAAATGTCATAGGAGTCAGCTTAGAATAATATTTTTCTTTCTTAATAACATTGATTTTGTTGATGAAATCCGTTTTACTGATCTTCATCAGACTGCAAAAGCCTAATGTATCAAAATCCGGTTTCATTAAACCTTGGGTAAAGGAAATTTCATAAGCAGGCTGGTTTCCTACCATGATCTTTCCGTTTCGATCAAAAATAACTCCACGCTGAGGAATTACATATTCAATTTTGATGGAAGTATTGGCTGCATTCAGGGCATAACGATCTGTAAACAACTGTAAATACGCAAGTCTCGCCACAAAAATAAGGGCGATAACAACAAGGATGGAAAAAATTTTTAAATAACGTGTGTTCAAACTTTTTGTTTGATTTTAAATATTAATGCATAGACCACTATAAATATAAATGAAATTACACTTGTCACCAACACATTAAATAATATTTCAAAAAATCTGCTAAACTTAAAGAACTCTATATATTGTACTAAAAGCTGATGCAGGAAAATACTTGAAAATAAAAACAGCAAAAACTGCGCCCATTGCAGGGACTGAAAAGAGAAAAAGTCTGTAGACGTATCTGTAGATGTTCTGAATATCAAGGTTCTGAAATAGGCTATCAGCGTTGTAGCAAAGGCATTGATCCCCCAAGAATAGAGGAAACCATCAATAGACAGCCCTATCAAAAAACTTAAAGCAAGGAATTGAAATTTGTTTCTGAAGAAAGGATAGAACATGACGAACACAGGATATAATACCGGAGTATACTTCCCGAAAATAGTAATCCTGTTCAATACAAAAATCTGTAATGCAACAAGAAATATCATGATTAATATGTCCGTAAATAAAGTTCTGCTAATCATTTTCCTTTTTTATTACAGCCTGCATCGTGTCCTGAATTTTCTGCACTTCTGCTTTCTTCAGGTTCTTCACGACATACACTTTATTCAACGCACCCATTTTTTCACTCAGTTCTACTGAGATATCCCAGAAACCGGTTTTATTATCTACTGAATATCCGGCAATAGTTCCGATGGTTACCCCTTTTGGAAAAATTGCAGATTTCCCGTCTGTAACAACGGTATCTCCAACTTTTAAAGCAACATATTTCGGAATATCTGCAAGGTGCATCACCCTGGAGTTATCTCCGTTCCATGTTAACGTTCCAAAGTATCCGGAATTTTTCAGAGCGGCATTAATTCTGATCCTGTTTACACTTAATACGGATTGAACCAATGCATAACTGTCTGTAGAATTGATAACAATCCCCGCGATACCTCTAGGTGCCATTACTCCCATTTGAGGAAATACTCCATCTCTTCGGCCACGATTGATTGTAAAATAGTTATTTCTTCTGTTGATGCTGTTGAAAACAATTTCACCATCAACAAAAGTATAGATCTGACCGCCTCCGATGGTATCATGTACTCTTTTGAAAACAGGGTTCTTTGTACCATCTTTTCCATACAATTCTGCCATAAGGGCTTTATTCTGAACCACAAGATCTTCATTGATCTGTTTTAGCTTCAGATAAGAAACTCCCTCATCGATATACCCGGAAATCCATGAATTTAACGCAGCCGTTTGGCCTGCAATCCAGGATCTCTGCATGGCATTTCTAGAGAATATCAGAACCAGAGCAATGATTTGCAGGAATATAAAGAAGACAAAAAGTGTGTTCTTCGAAAATAATCTCAGCAAAAATCCCATTCAGATATACAGTCGTAAAAAGTTAAAATTATTTAATTAAGAAATTGAATTTATCCATATTCTTAAGAGCAATACCGGTTCCACGAACTACAGCTCTCAACGGATCTTCAGCTACAAATACAGGAAGACCTGTTTTTTTGTGGATTCTGTCCGCAAGACCTCTTAACAATGCACCACCTCCGGCAAGATAAATACCCGTTTTATAAATATCAGCAGCCAATTCCGGTGGCGTAAGGGAAAGCGTTTCCATTACAGCATCCTCTATTCTGATGATCGATTTGTCTAATGCACGGGCAATTTCTTTATACCCAACCATAATTTCTTTTGGTTTACCTGTAATAAGGTCTCTACCTTGTACCGGAATATCTTCGATGTCTACATCAAGATCTTCCACTGCAGAACCTACTTCAATTTTAATTCTTTCAGCAGTTCTTTCTCCAATGTAAAGGTTATGGTGAGTTCTTAAGTAATATGCAATATCATTGGTAAATACATCTCCAGCAATTTTCACAGATTTATCACATACAATACCTCCTAAAGCTACTACAGCAATTTCCGTAGTCCCTCCACCTATATCGATAATCATGTTCCCTTCAGGTTTCTGTACGTCAATTCCAACTCCTATAGCGGCTGCCATTGGTTCGTAGATCAATCGTACTTCTTTTGCGTTTACTTTCTGAGCAGAGTCTCTTACCGCTCTTTTTTCAACTTCAGTAATACCAGAAGGAATACAGATTACAATTCTTAATGCAGGCTGTATGAATTTACCTTTGATTCCAGGAATTTTCTTAATAAATTCCTTAATCATATGTTCAGAAGCGTGGAAATCTGCGATCACCCCATCTTTCAATGGACGGATTGTCTTGATATCCTCGTGAGTTTTACCTTGCATATGTTTCGCCTGTTCGCCTACAGCAATCGGTTTACCCGAAGAACGTTCAATTGCAACAATTGACGGTTGATCTATAACAATTTTATTATTATGGATGATAAGGGTATTGGCTGTTCCCAGGTCTATCGCAATTTCTTGCGTAAACATATCAAATAAACTCATATTTTTCTTCTGATTTTAAGTTTACAAAGATATAAATTTAACACTACGAAAGAAATTTCAACACAACATAATTTGGTTAAAATTTTATTAAAATTTATAATTCTTTATTAACTTTCTGTTTAGATAATTACAGAGTTTGATTTCAACCAAAATTAATGGAACATCAAAAGGCTAAAAAAGACCGGGAAAAGATCAAAGAAAATAGAAAAAATTAACTGATCTCCTTTCTTGACCTTTTTCAACTTAACGCTATAGTTTTTTACGATAATTATCATATACACTTTCAGAGGATGATTAATTAAAAAAAGCGTAAATTTGCCGTTGCTTATGTTACAGTATTCCAACATCCATCGAACATCGAATTTTGCCGTGCTTTCTATAAGCTACGAAAAGGCTGATGTAGAAACGAGAGGAAAATTTGCATTCTTTGATGAAAACATCAAAAATTTTGTTTCCCGCGTCCATCAGGAAGATCTTGGGGATGCATTTGTGGTTTCCACATGTAACAGGACAGAGATCTACACCACTTCTTCCAATTATCTTTTAGTAGCAGAAGAATATTGCAAAACCATTGGGGTAAACATTACTGATTTTCTTCAGTTTGCTAATATTTTAACTAAAGAAGAGGCTTTAATACACCTTTTCAGAGTTGCTGCCGGACTTGAAAGCCAGATTATTGGAGATTTTGAGATTATCGGTCAGATCAAAAAAGCATACAGCCGTTTTAAAAAGGAAAGACAGAATTCTAACCCGTATCTGGAAAGAGCCATTAATGCAGCTATTCAGATTTCTAAAAGGATAAAGAACGAAACCGGAATTTCCAATGGCGCTGCTTCTGTATCTTATGCAGCCGTTCATTATATCCTAAACAGTCAAAAGAAAATTACTGAAAAGAATATTCTTCTTTTAGGAGTGGGTGAAATCGGACAAAACACGGTTGAGAATCTGGTAAAACATGTTTATCAGCCGAAAATTAAAATCGCTAACAGAACTCAGGAGAAAGCTGAAAAGATTTCTCAGAAATATAATATTCCTCACGTTGATTATTCTGATTTTGACAAGGAATTAAAAAACACCGATATTCTTATCGTGGCTACGGGAGCCAAGCACCCGATTATCAACCAATCACATTTCCCGAACGGAAAAGAAACATTGGTGATAGACCTTTCCATTCCTCATAACGTTGAAAAGAATGTTACAGAAAATGAAAATGTAACGTTAATTGATGTGGATGAGCTTTCAAAACAGATCCAGGAAACCATTCAACAAAGGGAAAAAGAAATCCCTAAAGCTGAAAAGATCATTAAGGAACTGATGAAAGACTTTATTGAGTGGGAGAAAAAAAGAAAACTAGCACCAAACATTCACCATTTCAAAGCGGTTTTAAAGAACATGGAACGCAATGAAATGCATAATTTTTACAAGAAAAATAAATATATAGACATCACGGACATGGAACTTTCTGATAAAATGATCCAGAAGATCACCAACCGTTTTGCAAAATATATCATCGATAATCCTTTAAAAGCCGAAGAAATTAGTAAATTAATGCACGAAATATTAGTTGAACAACCAAACAACGAATTCAATGAAAAGCATTAGAATCGGAACAAGAAGTTCCGCACTTGCACTTTGGCAGGCTAGAGAGGTTGCGAGGCACCTTCAGAACAACAATTATTTAACGGAGATTGTTCCTATCGTTTCTTCTGGCGATAAGAACCTTAATCAACCTTTATATTCATTAGGAATTACCGGGGTTTTCACAAGAGACCTTGATATTGCCCTATTGAATGATGAAATAGATATTGCGGTTCACTCTTTAAAAGATGTCCCTACCCTGTTACCTCAAAATATTGAGATGATTGCCTATTTGGAAAGAGATTTCCCACAAGACATTCTGATCAGAAAAGAATCGGCTAAAAACAAAGAACTTCATGAACTGAAGCTTGCAACAAGCAGTTTGAGAAGAAGAGCGTTCTGGTTAAGACATTTCCCGAATACTGAGTTTTCTGATATCCGTGGAAATATTCAGACGCGTCTTCAAAAACTTGAAGATGGAGATTTTGATGCCACCATTCTATCTTTGGCCGGAATCAAAAGAATGAAAATGGAAATTGATTATGAAATGCTTCCGGTAATGATTTCTGCCCCATCCCAGGGCGTTATTGCGGTTGCAGGACATTCCGATAAACCGGAGATCAATGAAATCCTGAAGCAGATCAACCACAATCCTACTCAGATCTGTGTAGAAATCGAAAGAAACTTCCTAAGTACGCTGGAAGGAGGATGCACAGCACCTATCGGAGCTTTTGCAGAAATTATTGAGGATCAGATCCGCTTTACAGCTGCACTTTGCTCTCTTGATGGTAAAAACTGTATTGCAATTGATGAGAACTTCGAGTATAACCTGGAAGAAAATTTTGGAGAAAAGTTCGCCAAGGTAGTCCTGGAAAACGGAGGAAAAGAATTGATGGCAGAAATCAAAAGCCAGATCTAAGATTATTTAGTTCAATTTTAGATTTCTAATTTCCTTTAAACTCTTTTCATTTTCTAATCCAACAGACATGAAAATCTTATTTACCAAAAATATAGACCAAGCTATTATATCCAAAGAATTAGGAGAGGATATCTTGGTTGATTGTGTTGAGGTAATTAAGACCAAGCCTATTCTCATCAGTCCGTTTGAACTGAAAAACTACTCTTTGATCTTCACCAGTGTAAATGGCGTAGCTTCGTTTTTTAAAAACAGATTTAAGCCTAATGAAAATTTCACGGCTAAAAACTACAATAAGATCTACTGCGTGGGTGAAAAGACAAAAAAAGCATTAAGGAAGCACGGCTTTGGGACATTTAAGGTCTTAAGGAATGCAGATGCACTTTCAAGATTTATCATCGGGAACTGTCAGCATGAACAGTTTCTTCACTTCTGTGGCAATCTTGCCATTAATGTTCTTGATAAGGAGCTTCCTCTTCAAAATATTAAGTATAAAAAGATTACGATCTACAATACAGAGGAAACCAATCCTTTAATTCCTGAAAAATATCATGCCGCAGTATTTTTTAGTCCAAGCGGAGTTCGTAGTTTTGCAAAGCAAAATTCCCTGAAAGATATGAAGCTGTTTTCTATTGGAGAAACTACATCAGGAGAATTAAGAAATTATACTCACGAAAACATTTTCACGTCCGAAGAGAACACCTTGAGCTCTATTTTTGAGCTGATAAGACTGGAAATTGTGAACAAACTTTAGAATATCTGTTACCGGATTTAAACGGTGATATTAGTTTAAATAGATTATGATAAAAAACGACCTATATTTAAAAGCACTTCGCGGAGAAACCGTTGAAAGACCTCCTGTCTGGATGATGAGGCAGGCTGGAAGATATCTGCCGGAATTCATTGCTTTAAGAGACCAATATGATTTCTTTACAAGATGTCAGACCCCTGAGCTTGCTGCTGAGATCACTTTACAGCCTATCCGCAGATTTCCTTTAGACGCAGCGATCCTGTTTTCTGATATTTTGGTAGTTCCACAGGCTATGGGAATTGATTTCAAAATGAAAGAATCTGTTGGCCCTTGGTTAGATACTCCTATCAGAACTATGGAACAGGTTCAGAATATCGAAACTCCGGATGTGAATGATACGTTAGGATACGTTTTTGATGCTATCGAATTAACGCTTCAGAAATTAGATAATGAAATTCCATTGATCGGTTTTGCCGGCTCTCCATGGACAATTCTTTGCTATTGTGTGGAAGGAAAAGGAAGTAAAGCTTTTGATATTGCAAAATCTTTCTGTTTCCAACAACCTGAAGCCGCTCATTTATTGCTTCAGAAGATCACCGATACTACTATTGCTTATCTAAAGAGAAAAGTTGAAAAAGGTGTTTCTGCTATACAGATTTTTGATTCTTGGGGGGGAATGCTTTCTCCAACTGATTATCAGGAATTCTCTTGGCAATATATCAACCAAATCGTTGAGGCATTAAGTCCTCTTACCCATGTAGTCGTATTCGGAAAAGGATGCTGGTTTGCATTGGAAGATATGACCATGTCTAAAGCTTCTGCTCTTGGTGTTGACTGGACAATTAAACCGGAATTTGCAAGAACTCTGACAAACCACACCATGACCTTACAAGGAAATTTTGATCCTGCAAGATTACACTCTACACCTGAAACCATCAAGAAAATGGTAACTGAAATGATTAACCGTTTCGGAAAGGACAGATATATCGCTAATCTAGGACACGGTATTCTGCCAAACGTTCCTGTAGAAAATGCTGAGGCATTCATCAGAGCGGTTGTTGACTGGAAACCTAATCTATAAGAATTAAAAACCTTCACTCTAAAGGTTTAAGGTTTAAGATAACAAAAGAAGCCCTATCATTACTGACAGGGCTTTTTATATGTTTAATAGAATTCATTATTAACTCAGCATTCGTTGTGCTTTTTTCACTCCTTCTACCAAAAGATCAATCTCTTCAAAAGTATTATAAACAGCAAAACTGGCTCTTACTGTTCCGGCAATATTAAAGAATTCCATAATAGGCTGCGTACAGTGATGTCCTGTTCTTACAGCAATACTCATTTTGTCAAGGATCATCCCTACATCGGAAGAAATCCCTACTCCTTCCAGATTAAAGGAAACAACTCCTACCCTCTTCGCTTTTTCACCATATACTTTCAACCCTTCAATTTCTAAAAGATGTCTTTGAGCATATTCCAACAAAGCATTTTCATGGTTCTGAATATTCTCACGCCCCACTCTATTCATAAAATCAACCGCTGCACCTAAAGCAATATTCCCTCCAACATTTGGTGTTCCTGCTTCATATTTAAATGGAAGCCCTGCATAGGTTGTCCCATCAAAAGAACATGTTGCAATCATTTCTCCTCCTCCATGGAATGGGGGTAAAGCTTCCAGTATCTCTCGTTTACCATATAAAACTCCCGTTCCCATCGGAGCATACATTTTATGCCCTGAGAAAACAAAGAAATCACAATCCATCTTCTGAACATCAATATTGAAGTGAGGAGCAGACTGCGCCCCATCAATAACAACATAAGCATCTGTATTCTTTCTTGTTTTTGCAATAATTTCTTCAATAGGATTTACAATTCCCAATGCATTAGAAACCTGATTAACAGAAACCACTTTCGTTTTTTCACTTAAAAACTCATCAAAATAATCTAACTGAAGAATTCCATTTTCGTCAATAGGAATCACTCGAAGTTTTGCGCCGGTTCTTTCACAAAGCAATTGCCATGGAACAATATTGGAGTGATGCTCCAGGTAGGAAATGATAATCTCATCGTCTTTTTTAAGTTTTTGAGTTAAAATATAAGAGATAAGGTTCAATCCTTCTGTTGTTCCTTTGGTGAAAATAACTTCAAAATCATGTTCTGCATTAATGAACTTTTGGATCTTTCTTCTTGAAAGTTCCATTTCTTCTGTTGCAAGTTGACTTAATGTATGAATTCCTCTGTGAACATTCGCATTAAGTTCTGTATAATATGCGTGACAGACTTCTAAAACCGAATTTGGCTTTTGAGATGTAGCAGCATTATCCAGATAAACCAACGGCTTACCATTCACTTCTCTGTCCAATATAGAAAACTGGCTTCTTATTTCCTGAATGTCAAACATTTATTTATTTTTTAAATTAAAGCGTTCTTATTTAGAACACTTCAAATTTACGGCTTTTTTTCCGAAAGGAGGTATGGGATGAAGAGGTGATACTTGTCAGTTGATAGAAATATTCAATGAGAGATCGCTAAGAAAACCGATAAGAGAAAAGACGAAAGGATAAATTGAAATCTTTTTCTCTTGTTCCCAATAAAAAACCCGTCAAAAAATGACGGGTCTTATATGGTTTAAATAAGCAATTCTTATTCTGCAGATTTTTCTTCTGTTGTTGGAACATCAGGAGATTGAGTAGCAACTTCTGCTGCTTCTTCTTCATCCTCATCATCCATTGCTGCTGCACCACCTTTCATTGCATTTCTAGACATCTTAACAGCAACTACTACTGCATTGTCTGGGTGCATGAAAGAATATCCTTCAGTTTTGATACCACCGATGTAAAGTTTGTTACCGATTTTTAATGGAGTAACATCTACAACGATTTCGTCAGGTAAGTTAGCAGGAATAGCTTTTACTTTTAGCTTTCTGAAAGACTGACGTAAAACACCACCAGCTACAACACCTTTTGAACGTCCTGTAATTCTTACCGGAACTTCCATAACAACTGGCTTATCGTCAGATAATTGATAGAAGTCAATGTGAAGAATTTTGTCAGTAATTGGGTGGAACTGAATATCTTGAAGAACTGCTGGAATTGTTTTTCCGTCAACTTCAATAGATACCGTGTGTGCTTCAGGAGTGTATACTAAACCTTTGAAAGCTCTCTCTTCAGCAGAGAAGTTTAAAGGTGTCTCACCTCCATAAACAACACAAGGAACTAATTCAGCATCACGTAAAGCTTTTGTAGACTTTTTGCCCACGCTTTCTCTTTTTGTACCTTGAATTGTAATAGATTTCATTTATAAAAAATTTAAAAAATTGTTCTTATTTAATCTGCAAACTATTTAAAATCAATTAAATAACAAACTTGCTACTGATTGATTTGTGCTCATGAACCATCGTCATAACGTCTGCAAATAATGGGGCGCAAGATAGCACTTTTATTTTAGATGACAAATTATTTTTAACAGGAATTGAGTCAGTTACAATAACTTCCAAAAGTTTTGAGTTCTCAATATTCTCATAAGCCTTTCCTGAAAGCACTCCATGCGTAGCCATAGCTCTTACCGTTTTTGCTCCTTTCTCAATCAGAATATCTGCTGCTTTGCAAAGGGTCCCTGCAGTATCAATCATGTCATCAATAAGAATTACATTCTTACCGGTAACATCTCCAATTAGGAACATTTCTTCTACAACGTTTGCTTTCTTTCTTTCCTTGTAAGCAATTACTACTTCTGCCCCTAAGTGACCTGCATAGTTTTTTGCTCTTTTTGCACCTCCCATATCAGGAGAAGCGATGGTAAGGTTATCAAGATTTAAAGATTTAATGTAATCAACAAAGATGGACGAAGCATAAAGGTGATCTACCGGGATTTCGAAAAATCCTTGAATCTGATCTGCATGAAGGTCCATTGTCATTATTCTTGTTGCTCCCGCTGCTGTAAGAAGGTTCGCAACTAACTTAGCACCGATCGGCGCTCTTGGCTTGTCTTTTCTGTCCTGTCTGGCAAGTCCGAAGTAAGGAATTACAACGGTAATGCTCTTTGCAGAAGCTCTTTTTGCTGCATCAATCATTAGAAGAAGTTCTAAAAGATTGTCTGCAGGCGGGAATGTAGATCCGATTAGGAAAACCCTTCCTCCTCTTACAGATTCATCCAAAACAGGTTCAAATTCCCCATCACTGAACTCCTGAAAGTTGATTTTTCCTAATTCTTTCCCATAACTCTGGGCAATTTTCTCTGCCAAGTCCCTGCTGGTTCTTGTACAAAATAGATAACTTAACTGATCGGCCATTTTTACTTTTTAAAAGATTTTGCAAATTTAAAAAAAAACCACAAGATTTACTCCTGTGGTTTTTAAGTTTTTATTTAATCAATAATTATGGTAGTGTAACTCCTGAGTAATTATTAGGGTTTACAAGAGGTAACGATGAGTTATAAGTTGCGTTAATTGCCATAATAAATTCATTGGCAATAACACCATATCCTCTACCCGTTAAATGCACTCCATCCAATGAGAATGCACCTCCGGATACAAATTTAGCCGTATATTTTACTCCATCCCAAGAAATACCAGAATCTGCAGCTAATTGCTTAAGTTTAGCATTTGCATCTACAAAAGCGTATCCTTTTGCGGTGGCAGCTGCTTTAATGGTTACGTTATAAGCATCAATAGCATCATTGATTTCCTTAATTTCAGATGGAATCAGAACATACTTGTCTGCAAATGGATACGCTATTCCTCTAGCTCCAAGAGTTGGCGGAACTCCCGTAGGAAGCGTCTCAAGTGTACCAATAGCGGCTTTTGTTGTCAAAGGAATAAGATCCCCGGATTTCGCCTGTCTTGCTTGCCCATAAGTAACACCGAAATAACCAGCAAGTGCCATTAAAGTTGGATTTCCGGACGCTGTAGCAGCAGCAGTGATCTGCGCTCCTAAGTTTGCAATACTTTCATCCTTAATCAATAATGGATTGGATGCTGTTTTAGAAAGAGGTTTAATTCTGTCTCCAGCTCCTAATGCGGTTAAGATCTGGTTTAAAGGACCATATACATTTTTATTTAGGTCATCAATTGTGGCCTCCCCCACAGCAACATTACCCTTTCCTAAAACTGCAGAAGTCAAAGGATTTGTTGGAATTGTTGTCAAAGAAGGAATAGAGGTTACACTTGGAATATTCGCAATAACACCTTTAGCTTTTGTTGCTTCAATTTTAGAAATCAACAAATCATAATATTGCTTAAACTGAGCAGGAGGCGTCAATGTTTCAACAGAACTATCTGCACCTGCCAATGCGTATAATAAAGCATCATTATTTCCTATCCACAAGGAGAAGAATGTAGGATTTTGGCTAACAAAGTCATCAATTACTGCTACATTAGGAGAAGAAGCAAATCTCACAAAGTAAGGGTTTGCCGTTTTTGTCACTAACCCAGCAACATCACCGTATTTCGGCGCTAATAAATGAGCCACCTTTGCTCCCGGAACTCCCATATTATTAAAAGGACCTTTCACAAAATTGGTTACTAGATTGGCTGCCTTATTATCATTAACCGGACCAATATCAGGAGCTCCATCAACAAAACCTTTTATATAAAGCTTTGTATCCTGAATCTGAAGTGTAGCAGTTCCTCCTAGAGGGAGAAGCAATCCTCCGTTATTATCTCCCATTAAAGGCTGTTTAAACTCTCCACCGCCAACAAGTTTCATTTGCTGAGCAATCATTGACGGATAAGATTCGTTCTGGCCATCTATATAAAGAGCCCCATCTCTGTATCCAGAAGTCAGAGAGTTCCCTAAAGCAACATATTTTGAGAAATCAGCACTTCCCTTTGATGCCTGTATGTCTTTTACATCAGTATCAAAGTCAGTTTTACAGCTTGTTACAGTAAAAAGAAGTGCAGAAACTGCTATTGTTGATATTATAATTTTTTTCATAGTCTTTTAAATTAAAAAGGATTGTAAGATAAACCTAGACCAAAATAGAACGCTTTTGCTTTCGCTTGTCCGTAGAATCCAAGATTAGCATTATTTACATTTCTATATTGAGGCATTGCATATCCTCCTGCAATATCAACCCCAAACTGCTTTAGTTTAAATCCTACTCCGCCTGTAATTACATAAGTATTAAATGAAGGAGTTTCTGGTATAAAGTTCTCATTCGTATAAGGAGATTCATCATAATAAGCTCCTAAACGTCCGTAAATTATATTAGAGAATGCATACTGAGTTCCCAATCTAAATGTCTTGGAGTTTCTAAAGTTCTTAGGACTCACAAGAACAGTAGGATCTGCCTGATTTCCGATCGGTGCATTATCAAAATCCAATACAAGTTTGCTGTATCTCTCCCATCCATGATAGTTGAAGTCTGCAGAAACCTGCCATTTAGGTGTCACCTTATAGGTTAAACCAATGGTATATTCTTCAACTAATGGAAGTGTTGCTGTAAAACCATCTTGTCCTGCAGCATTCAGTTTCAATAATGAATAAGGAGTCTGAGACGGGAACTTGAATGTAGCAGTTCCGTTACTAGCTTTCATATCAATCGCTGAACGGTAAGCAATACTTACATCCAATTTCGGATCAGGTCTGAAATAGAAACCGAACCCATATCCGTGTCCGCTTGCTTTATCGTCATTGATATTGACCTGTCCATTAAATTGTGTCACAGCTTTATCCCAATCTACTTTTCCTCTTGCATAGATATAGCTCGCTCCGAAAGCCAACCAAGGAGCTAACTTTACAGAAACCATTGGTTGGAAATAATAACTCTTTAGTTCTAATTTCTGCACCATTTCCTTTCCTTCCCAATTATCTGGCCACTTAACCGTACTTCCGAAAGGGGTCGAGAAACTAAACCCTACAGATAAATTTTCTATTGGTTTATAAGTAATCGCTGCATAGATCGGGGTCCCTAGAGGGTTATCCGTTTCCGTACTCTGCAAAGTATTTAAGTTTTGAAAAGTAACTTTATTACTTGCACCAAACCCTCCCGCTACCACGCTCAGCTTGGAAGGAATAAATGACATACCTGCCGGGTTGAAGAATGTCACACTTGCATCTTCAGCATGAGCACTAGTATGCGCCATTGCCAATTGCTTTACCCCCTGCAAAGAAACTCTGAAGCCTCCTGCGTAAGATAAAACGCCCGCCAATAAAGCAGTTGATACTAATATTTTTTTCATAGACTATTATTATATAATCCAAATATAAAATTATTTTGAATACACCTGTTAATATTTCCCAACATTTTAAACATTATACAAAAAGAAAATTATGTTTAAAATAACATTCTAGACATAATAAAGCACAAAACTGTAGTTAGCAATTGATTATAAAAACACATTACAGAGACTATAATATCTGTTTAATATTAAACAATTGTTTAACACAAGATAGTTTTGACCCTATTATAAACTACGATTAAGGTAAATCTGAAAAAATGTTAAAATTTTCCGTTGGATTATTTTTCAACGATTCTGAATTTTAGAATGATTCAAAAAGAAGCTCACAAAACCTGCTAAACTCATCTTCTTTACAATTCTCAAATTATCTCCTTATCAAAATATGGAAATGTTTTACCCGGAATTCAGGTTATTTGAGTATTTTAGAATTGCATAAAGATAAAAATACATAAATTTGCAAGATTATAAATAATAGAAATATGAGTTGTGGATGCAAAACATCCGGCGATTCTGCACATTCTTGTGGTCCTAAAAAAACCGCAAATGGCTGTGAAAATGTAAATACCTGCGGGAATAGTTATAAATTAAGTGTTTTTGACTGGCTTTCTAACATCAACAATCCGGCACCAAACAGGTGTGATTTTGTAGAAGTTAGATTTAAAAATGACAGAAAATCGTTTTATAAGAATGTAAATAATATCCCTTTACATATAGGTAGCGTAATTACAGTAGAATCTAGTCCGGGACACGATGTAGGCGTAGTAAGCCTTACGGGAGAATTAGTAAAGATTCAGATGAAAAAGAAAAAGTTTTCTGAAGAATCAGCACTTAAAATATACAGACAGGCCAACCAAAAGGATCTTGAGGTATGGCAGGAAGCAAGAAAAAAAGAAGACGGAGTAAAACTTGAAGCAAGAAAAATTGCTCAAAGATTAGGTCTTGAAATGAAGGTAACTGATGTAGAATATCAGGGTGATTCATCAAAGATAACTTTTTATTATACAGCTGATAACCGTATAGACTTTAGACAGCTGATTAAAGATTACGCAGGAGCTTTCAGAACCAAGATTGATATGAAACAAATCGGGTTCAGACAGGAAGCTGCAAAAGTAGGAGGAATTGGATCTTGTGGACGTGAGCTTTGCTGTTCCACATGGTTAACAGACTTCAGATCTGTAAACACTAACGTAGCAAGATATCAGCAATTAAGTATTAACCCTCAGAAACTTGCAGGACAGTGCGGTAAGCTTAAATGCTGCCTTAACTATGAGCTTGACAGCTATTTGGATGCATTAAGCAATTTCCCATCTTCTTCTACTACACTGGAAACAGAAAAAGGAAAGGCATTTTGTATCAAAATAGATGTTTTCAAAAAGAAAATGTGGTTTGCTTATGTAGACCATTCTATTGCATGGTATGATTTTGATATTGATCTCGTTAAAAAACTGATTTCAAAGAACAAGAGAGGAGAGAGAATACTCCCTTTAGAAGATCTGAAACAGCCTGAGACACCATCTCAAAGCATTGACCTGATTCAGGAAAACAATGTAGACCGCTTCGAGAAGAAGAACAGAAACAACAGAAACAGAAACAATCAGAATAAGCAAAGCAACAATCAAAATCAAAATCAAGGACAAGGGCAAGGGCAAGTTCAGGGACAAAAGAAAAACAGGCCAGAAAGACAGGAAAGAGCTAACAGGCCTGAGAAATCTGAAAATCCTAATACAAATTCCGGAAACCAGCCAAGGCAACAAAAACCACAACAGCAACAGCAACAGCAACAAAAAGCACCTGTGGAAAAGGAAAATGTAAAAGCTACAGCCAATCCTGATGTGGATAAAGTGCAACAAAGCAACCCAAACAAGAAAAAATTTAAAAAAAAATATCCTCCAAAAAAAGATAAAAATGCGTAAAATTTTAGGATTATTCACCTTTATCCTTTTCTTTAGCTGTAACTCTTCTTCGGGAGAAGATGTTATTATGAATTCCGTTGACAATAAATGGAATAAGAAAAGTGAGCAAAAATTTAATCTTGAAATTTCAGATCCGCAAAATCCTAAAAATATTATATTTGTCGTAAGAAATAACAACAATTATCCTTACAGTAATATAAGGTTTATTGTGAATTTCACCAACCTTCAGAACAAGAAAAAGGAAACCGATACCCTGAATTATGTTTTGGCAAAACCAAATGGCGAATGGCTTGGTACAGGCTTTGGTGACACAAAGGAAACATTGTTTCAGTATAAATTAAATTACAAATTCCCAGCGAAAGGAAAATATGAAATCGGCCTGACCCAGGCAATGAGAAATGACAACCTTCCTGGAATTGAGGATATTGGAATAAAAATAGAAACGGCTAAACCGTAACCATAAATGGAAGTAAACAATAAAAATGCAGGAAACAAGGGGAAAACATTTCCTCTGCCTCCCAAAAAAAAGAACACCTCTTGGAAGAAATGGGTCTCATTTATTTGGATTGGACTCATTGCGGTAGTTTTAGGGATTTCAGGACTTTTCTTTGCGGTTTCCCAAGGGTTCCTTGGAGAGATGCCGGATGTAAAAGAACTTGAAAACCCGGATATCTTCGTCGCTTCTGAAATCATATCTTCAGATGGGGTCACACTAGGTAAATTTGAGAAAGAAAAAACTCAGCCTATTGTGTACAAGGATCTTCCACCTTACCTTATCTATGCCCTTCAGGCAAAAGAAGATGAACGTTTTAAGGAACATTCAGGAATCGACTTATACTCTATCGCCAGAGCCGTTGCTTATGGTGGAGGACGTGGTGGTGGTTCTACCATTACCCAACAGTTAGCAAAACTTCTTTTCACAGGAACTGCATCTCAGAATAAATTTGAAAGAGCATTCCAGAAACTGAAAGAATGGGTAGTGGCTGTAAGTCTTGAAAAAAGATATACTAAAGAAGAGATTATCACTCTTTACTTCAATAAGTTTGATTTCTTATTCAATGCAAACGGTGTTGAAATGGCATCCAGAGTTTATTTCAACAAAAAGACCTCTGAGCTTACGCTTCCGGAAGCTGCAACTTTTGTGGCCATGCTTGAAAACCCAAGAAAAAACAATCCTTACAGATATCCTGAGAAAGCAAAAGAGAGAAGAAATGTTGTATTGGATCAGATGCAAAAAACGGGATATATTGACGCTGCTACTTATGAAAAAGCAATCAATACTCCTGTAGAAGTAGATTTCCATCCCATTAAGAGTATTACTGACGGATATTCTGCTTATTACAAATTCTATCTGAGAAAAGAGATTGATAAATATCTTGAGTCTCACGAAAAGGAAACCGGTAAAAAGCTTAATCTATACAAAGACGGTTTAAAAATCTATGTTACCCTTGATTCTAAAATGCAGAAGTATGCAGAGGAAGCGATTAAGGAACATTTAACTGATCTTCAGAAAAGATTTGATGCTGAGCAGAGAGGAAGAAAGAACAGACCTTTCTATTATCTTACTGATAAACAAATCAACGATGTGATGCTTCAGGCTATGAAGAGAACCGGCCGGTACAAGTTGTTAAAAGCTGACGGCATGCCAGATGACTCCATTATGATGGAATTCAAAAAACCAATCAAAACTTCAAGATTCACATGGAATGGAGAAGAAGAGGTTGAAATGTCACCTTGGGACTCTATCAGATACCACAAACAAATTGCACAGGCTGGACTTATGTCTATGGTTCCGGGAACGGGAGAAATCAAAGCCTGGGTAGGAGGTATTGACTGGCAGCACTTCCAATATGACCATATTAAGCAAGGTAAGAGACAGGTAGGATCTACCTTCAAGCCTTTCGTATATGCAACTGCAATTATGAAACTGGGAATGACTCCTTGTTCAACTGTTTCTAACGGAACTTACGATCACAATGGATGGCACGTTCCGGGAAGAGGAGGAATGCTTACTTTAAAAGATGGTTTAGCACACTCTCAAAACCCGATTGCAGCAAGACTTATTGAAATGACGGGTGTAGACGCTGTTATCCAGACTGCAAGAGACCTGGGGGTAACAGAAGATATTCCAAGAAATAATACCATCGCATTAGGTTCATCAGACATTACCATCTATGAGATGTTAGGGGCCTACAGTACTTTCGCCAACTACGGAAATCACAATAAACCGGAAATGATCTGGAGAATTGAAGACGCCAACGGTAGGGTTATTAAAGAAGTAAATGTAGAACCTAAGGAAGTAATGAATCCAATGTACGCCTACACCATGATTGAATTGATGAAAGGTGTTGCACAATATGGTACCGCATCAGGAGAATTAGGAAGAAGAGGAATCTCAAAAGGTGTTGAAATTGCTGCTAAAACAGGTACTACACAAAATAACTCCGATGGTTGGTTCATGGGGATCACTCCAAAACTGGCAACCGGAGCCTGGGTAGGATGGGAAGACAGAGCCACCCACTTCTTCGGAACCGGTGAGGGACAGGGTGCGAGAATGGCGTTACCAATATGGGCCATCTTCATGAAAAAGGTATGGGCAGACAAAACATTAGGAGTGAGTCCTGATGACAAGTTTATCAAACCTTCAGACTGGAAAGACGGCTGTTCAAATCTTAAAGGATTAGGTGGCGGATATGGAGATGACGGAAGTCTTCAGACCATTGACGAAATCAAGAATCCAAGACCGGTAGACCCAACGCCTAAGAAAACGACAGAAAAGAAAGAGGAAAACATCAACGAAAACCTTCACTCAAATGATGAGGTAGATTTTAATAAATAATTTCTCTTTTAGAAATACATAAGACCTTTCAATAATTTGGAAGGTCTTTTCTTTTATAATTAATACCTTTGAAGGATGAATATCGAACGCATCAGCCAATCTTTTCTCAAGAAATTTCCTGGAGATTTTTCCAACAACCCTATGCAGAGAAATACTCCTAAGGTTTTATTCTCAACCATCCAACCTGCGGGCTTTGACAAACCACAGTTAATAGCCTTTAATGAAACTTTATCTGAAGAAATAGGATTAGGTACGTTTGAAGAGAAAGACCTTGATTTTTTAGTGGGAAATCATTTACCTGATAATGTTCAGACCTATGCCACAGCCTATGCGGGGCATCAGTTTGGAAACTGGGCTGGGCAGCTTGGAGATGGAAGAGCCATCCTTGCAGGAGAAATTACCAACACCTCAGGAAAAAGAACAGAAATTCAATGGAAAGGTGCTGGAGCAACCCCTTATTCCAGACACGCTGATGGAAGAGCTGTGCTCAGATCTTCCGTAAGAGAATATTTGATGAGTGAGGCGATGTATCATTTAGGCGTTCCTACAACCAGAGCTTTAAGCCTGGCTTTCACCGGCGAAGATGTCGTTCGTGATATCATGTATAATGGAAATCCACAATTGGAAAAAGGTGCGGTAGTCATCAGAACCGCTGAAAGTTTCCTTCGGTTTGGTCACTTTGAACTGATGTCTGCCCAGCAGGAATATAAAACCTTACAGGAGTTATTAGACTTCACTATTGAAAATTATTATCCTGAAATCACATCATCAGACACTCAAAAATATAAAGACTTCTTTGAAAGCATTTGCACCCGTACCGCAAATCTTATGGTTGAATGGTTCAGGGTCGGCTTTGTACATGGAGTAATGAATACTGATAATATGTCAATTTTAGGGCTCACTATCGATTATGGGCCTTATTCCATGATGGATGAATATGATTTAAATTTCACTCCCAATACTACAGATCTTCCGGGAAGAAGATATGCTTTTGGAAAACAGGGGCAGATCTCTCAATGGAACCTTTGGCAACTAGCCAATGCACTTCACCCGTTAATCAAGGATGAAAAATTTTTAGAAAATACATTAAACAGCTATGGTACTTATTTCTGGGAAGCTCATGATAAAATGCTTTGCCAAAAATTCGGATTTGATGAACTGAAAAAAGATGACGAAGAATTTTTTACCAACTGGCAGGGATTAATGCAGGAACTGGAGTTCGATTATACTTTATTTTTTAATCAATTGGAAAAGTTAGCCACTGGTATTGACTTAAAAGAACACTTCAGTAGTATATCCTACTCTTTTTTAACGGATGAAAAGCTTGGGAAACTTAAGAATTTTATTGAAAAATATGAATTCCGATTGAATTCAAACTCCATTTCAAGAGAAGAGTCTTTACAAATGATGGCAAAATCAAATCCAAAATTCATCCTCAGAAATTATTTACTTTACGAATGTATTGAGGAGATCAACAATGGACGAACAGAAATGCTAAATAAGCTTACTGAAGCATTAGAAAATCCCTATAAAGAAATATTTCCGGAATTTTCCAATAAAAGGCCATCAGGATATGACGACACTGCCGGATGTTCTACACTTTCGTGTAGTTCTTAACAAATATACCATAAAAAGGTATCAAATATTAAATTATTGACATCATATTAAATATTTTCACTAATTTTAGAGAAATCTTTTAATATGAAAAAAATTATACTTTCTTTAGCAGTAGTATCATGCTTTTACAGTAATGCACAGACGATACTTTCACAAAATTTTGATGGTACAACATTTCCTCCAACTGGTTGGACGAAATCAAATACCAATTCTCAAAGAGAGTGGAACTCTACCAGTGTTGTTTTTGCCGGTATCACTCCTATTTCTACTGAATTAAGAAATAGATTTACCATTAACGGAAGCAATTCTGCAACCATTGACTGGGTGGACGGAGCAAATGACGCTAGCTTGATAAGCCCCTCTTTTAGTTTAGTTGGCGTAACGAATCCAGTACTCAGCTTCAAAGTAAAATTAGGCTGGTCATATATGATAAGCTTAAATGAGGGCAACCTTCTTGCACAAATTTCAACTAACGGAGGAACAACCTGGACAACAATATGGAATGAAGACAACGAACCAGGCTTCATTGATGATGGAGATGGAGACGTAGATACCGATCTATACAATACAGTGACTGTACAAAGAGATTTAGCAGCTTATGTAGGGCAGGCAAATGTCAAAATAAGATTCCAATATGTAGCAGATAATGCTGATGCCGTTTCAATAGATGATGTACAAATTGTAGCGAATGGATCTCTTGGTACATCCGAAGCTTTAAAATCAAAAACAAATACATCTATCTACCCTAACCCTACAAAAGGAGAAGTCAATATTAAAACTGACAAAAAAATAAAAGCAACTTCTGTGGTTGACATGTCAGGAAAAACCCTTAGTAGAGCAGAATCAGGAAATACAGATATTTCAAGTCTTCCAAAAGGAATCTATCTGATGAAGGTAGAATTTACTGATGGAACTTCTACTACGGAAAAAATTATCAAACAATAACCATAACGTTATACAATCTTCATAAAACCACCAATTCTGGTGGTTTTTTATTTTACTTTTGCAAAAAAAAAGACACGTGTCATTTATCAAAACAAAATTTGTCAACTTTTTAAGGTTGGTTTTTCCATCTTCTTATACAGAACTAAGTGTATTCCTGTTCTTCATCACCTGCTACGGAATTCTTGGTTCTTATATTGCGATACACTACAGAATCATTTTCGACAGCAGAATTCCTTGGGATGCCTATTTCAGTTTTGACAACAAATCTATCCTAATGACAGGAGGCAGTTTTGAAAGACATCCCCTATCCTATTATTTTTTCAATTGGATAAGAGAATTTTGCCTATTCATATCAGGTGGAAAAATGGACATGACCTTCAGACTTACCTTGGCATGGCTCAGTAATATCATCATTACCTTAAATGTTGTTCAAATTTTCAAATACCTCAAGAACATTATCAGGCTTCCGTTACCTTACAGTCTTTTGATTACGTTATTTTTTGGAATCTTTTCTACCAACATTATTCTTTCTTTCACCCCTGAAAACTTTACATACACTCTCTTTTTACTTTCATTGTACAACCATTATGCAGCGATAAAACTTAAAAAGGAAGAAAAAATACCCGCAGCAGCCCTTTCACTAGCAAGCATTACCATTGGTGGACTCACCATTACAAACATTGTAAAAGTTTTCATTCCGGTATTCTTTGAAAAAGACCTTTTTAAAAGCTGGAAAAGATTAGGAGGTGCTATTTTAAGAGGAACAATCGCCATTCTCATATATGTACTGCTTTATCTTTATAGGATAGATTTCAAATACCAGAATATTTTTTCAAAAACAAATCAGCAATACGAGAAGTTTTCCAATGTAGAATCTATGCCGACTTGGGATATGATACTCTCCTTCTTTTTCGGAGGCAATATTTTGCTTCCCAGCTTCATCCTTTCGGATAAACACAATATGAAAGGTTTTAACTTTAAAGGCCTTTATATGGATCTTTACTCATCAGTATTTTCCTATATTTTTATCATTATATTATTGATACTGATAAGTTGGAGTTATCTAAAGAATTTTAAAAACAAATGGGTACAGGTCATCATGATCTCTTTCTTCTTTGATATTTTCATTCATTGCATAATGAGATTTGGTCTTCATACCTCATACATCTACGGCGGGCACTTTGTTTTTGTGTATCCACTGCTTATTGGCTGGCTATTTTACGCCTATAAATTCTCCGCAAAAACCATTGCTTTTTTAACGCTGGTCACCAGTTTATTAATCACCTATTTATTCCTTAATAACCTATTCAGAATGTCAGAATTCTTTTGGTTTTTAGAAACCTATTATCAATAAAAAAAGCCGAGAATATTCTCGGCTTTTATATTTTGAAATTTTGAACATTATTTTGCTTCTGAACAGAAAATTCTGTACTGTACAGCAACTGCTGATTTAAAATACTCTCTCACTCTTGAAAGATCACTTGCAGCACTTTGCTTACTGAAATAACTTCCGGCCAAGATTTTATAATTTGGTCTTAAAGAAGCATCTGTTTCCACTTTAAGATTAGGAAATCTTTTTCTGAAATAAGACTTCACCTCATTAGCTTCCTCATTGCTTTTAACCGTTGTGATCTGAATTTTATATCCTAAAATTCTAGGATTTTTTCTACAAATTTCTGCATTAGTCAATTCCCTATTCGGCACATAAATCTTATTAGGTTTTGTACTTGTTCCTGAAGAAATACCATAGTCGTTATTACTATAATCTTTAGTGGGATTATTGACAGCAACCTTTGAACATTTATCTTCAACTCCTTCCAAAGCAGCATTTATTTTGGAATCCATAGTGATGACAAGCTCTGTTCCTGAAAGCGTATCTTTTTTAACAACCTGCTGGGCTTCAATACTATAAAAACCAAACAATGATAATATCGAAAATATTTTGATCAAATTTCTCATTTAAACTTGTTTCCGCAAATTTATACAAATTAAAAAACTATACCAAACGAGTTATTTAGAATCAATACAAATTAAACGTAAATGATATTTTCCCCTTTATATATGCCGTTAAATTTCTGTTAAAAATATTATTTTTGCCGAATTGATATGTTTCAATAATTTACTAACATAAGATAATTTAAATGATTAGTTGGAGAAAGCATTATAAAAAAACGTTGATCGCAATAGGCTTATTGCTATCAACCAGTGCTTCATTTTACGGGCAAGACGGCGATCCTAAAAACGGAGAGAAACTTTTCAAAGCGAATTGTACTGCATGTCACGCGCTGGACAAGCAAGTAATAGGACCACCATTAAAGGGGGTTGTAGAACGTGTAAAGACAGAAGGTGGTGTAGACAGAGATTGGCTTCACAAGTGGATTAAAGACAACAAAGCTCTTAGAGCTTCTGGGGATAAATACGCCAATGAAATTTTTGAAAAGTATAATAAAACTGAAATGTTACAGTTTCCTAACCTTACGGAGAAGGATATTGATGACATTTTAGCTTTCACTACTAATCCTCCGGCTCCGGAAGAGAAAAAAACGGAAGCCACTCCTGCACCTGGCGCTGATGCGGCAGCTCCTGCAGACAAAAGCACAACAAACATTGTCATCATTTCACTTTTAGCCATTGCTGGTCTATTAGTTTGGATCTTGGTTAAGCTAAGACAATTAGTAAAACTAGGCCAATCTGAGGAATTAACAGGGCTTAACGAAACGAGAGTTCGTTCGTTTAAGGAAATGTATGAGAAGTTCCACTATGTAGGAAAAGGTATAATAGCTATTCTTGCTATTCTTGCTGCTTACGGAGTTTGGAACTGGTTAATGTGGATCGGGGTTTACAAAGGGTATAAGCCTGAGCAGCCTATCTACTTCTCTCACAAAATCCACGCTGGAGAACAGAAAATTGACTGTCAATTATGTCACTCTAGTGCTAAATACGGAAAAGTATCTGAAATTCCTTCTATGAACGTTTGTATGAACTGTCACAGAACAATTTCTGAATACAACGCAGATCACTACATGGAGCCAGGAAAAGACAAGGCATTCTATGACGGAGAAATCCAGAAGATCTACGCTGCAACAGGTTGGGATCCTGCTAAACAACAGTACACAGGAAAAACACAGCCGGTTGAATGGACAAGAATCCACAACATGCCAGATTTCGTTTACTTCAACCACTCTCAGCACGTAGTAGCGGGTGAACAAGCGATCATCAATTCTTTCAACAAAAAGAATCCTAACAACAAAATTGATGTTGTATGTAAGGCTTGTCACGGTAAAATTGATACGATGAATGTTGTTCAAATGGCTAACGACTTTACTATGGGATGGTGTATTGAATGTCACAGAACGACTGAGGTTGATATGAACAACGGTTATAATAAAGAGTACTTCAAAAATCTACACGACAAGTTGAAAAAACAATATCCACAAGATGGAGGTAAGATCACTGTAGATGCAATTGGAGGTCTTGAGTGTGGTAAATGTCATTATTAATAACTAAAAAATTAGAAGTATAAATGGCTTCAAACAAAATACAATTCAGAAGTATTCATGAACTTAAAGATCCAGCTTTAAATAATAAGCTGGCTCAGAAAGAGTTTCAGGAAGAAATTCCGGTAGAAGATTTCCTTGGAGATGCTGAGACAAACGGATCAAGTACTTCAAGAAGAGATTTCCTTAAATTACTAGGATTCTCTACAGCAGCAGTAACTTTAGCTGCCTGCGAAGCTCCGGTAATCAAAACAATCCCTTACGTGGTAAAACCACACGATATTATTCCAGGGGTTCCTAATTATTATGCATCAACATATTTTGACGGTTTCGATTTCGCTAGTGTTTTAGTAAAAACCCGTGAAGGTAGACCTATCAAAATTGATCCAAACCCAGCTGCTGGTGATTTAGGTAAAACTAACGCAAGAGCTCAGGCAAGTGTACTTTCTCTTTATGATAATGATAAAGTAAAGCAGCCTAAATTAGACGGTAAGGATGAAACTTTCGATAAAGTAGACAGCTTTGTTCTTAAAGGTTTAGAGGAAGCTAAAGCTTCAGGTAAAAAGATTGTGCTTTTATCACACTCTTTTGCTTCACCTACTTTCAAAAAGTTATTTGGTGAATTTAAAGCAAAATATCCTACAGCAGAATTAGTAACTTACGATGCTTTCCCATACTCTGCAGCATTAGATGCAGCACAGGAAGTATTCGGACAGAGAGCATTACCTGTTTATGACCTTAAAGGTTCTGAATTGGTAGTTTCTTTCCACGCTGATTTCTTAGGAGATTACAACGCTTCAAGCTTAGAAACATCTTACGCTGCGGCTAGAAAACCAGGTCCAAACATGTTGAGACACATTCAGGTGGAATCAAACATGTCATTAACCGGAGCTAACTCTGATTCAAGATATAGATTAAAACCAAGTGCTGTAAACAAAACTTTAGTTGAAGTTTATAATGCAATTGTAGGTGGTGGTACTTCTGATAAGACCGCTACAGAAATTGCTAACGAATTGAAAGCAAAAGGCAGCAAAGCTGTTGTTTTAGCTGATGGTTCTAAAGGAGCACAGGTTTTAGCACACTTAATCAACCAAAAATTAGGTTCAGTAGCTTTCACTGGTAAAGCAAACTTCCTAAAAGAATTTGATAAAGCAAGATACCAGGAATTTTTAGGATGGGTAAATGCAGGTCAGGTTGGAGTATTAATTACAAACAACGTAGACCCTATCTACTCTCATCCAAAAGGAGAAGATTTCAAAAAATCTTTATCTAAAGTTTCTTATGTAGTTGCTGTAGCTGATAAGAAAAATGAAATGTACAAAGCAGCGAAAGCTGTAATTCCAGTTGCAAACTGGTTAGAGTCTTGGGGAGATATTGAGCCTCAGACTGGAGTATATTCATTGATGCAGCCTACTATCCAAAAAATCTACAAATCAAGACAGATTGAAGAGTCTCTATTGGTTTGGAAGAATGGTAAAAACAATGCGGCAAACAATTACTACGATTATTTAAAAGCTAGCTCAGCTTCTATCCTAGGGGGTACTTCTTTCAACAAAGCATTGTATAATGGTATCAGTACTTCTAATAATTCAACAACATTAGCTTACACAGGTGGAAACGCCGCTCAAGCTGTTGCTGAACTAGGAAACTTCAAAGCTTCTGAATTAGAATTGGTATTATATACTAAGACTTCAATGGGAGATGGTACTCAGGCAAACAACCCTTGGTTACAAGAATTGCCAGATCCATTGACAAGAATGTCTTGGGATAACTACTTGACAATTTCTCCTAAAGATGCAGAGAAATTTGCAATTGACAACGATCTTAACGCGAGAATGCAGCTGGATGGTTCTATTGTAAACCTTACTGTAAATGGAGTAACAATAAAAGATGTTCCTGTATTTATTCAACCTGGTCAGGCAGAAGGATCTGTAGGTCTTGCCCTTGGTTATGGTAAAAAGAATTCAGGAGCAACTGCAGATACAGGGGTAAATGCTTATCCTTTATTTGACGGTTCTAACCTTGCTCTTTCAGGGGTTAAAATTGAAAAGACAGGAGAAGACCACGAATTTGCAGGTATCCAGCTTCAAAATACATTGATGGGTCGTTATGAAATCGCGAAGGAAGTTCCTTTAGCTGAATTCATTAATGTTCCTTTCGATGATGAGCACAAAGGATGGAACAAGCCTTTGGAATACCACACGATCAGTGGAGCTCTTCCAGCAAGAAAAATTGACCTTTGGGATGCATTTGATGATACTGACGGTCCTCACTTCAACTTATCTATCGACTTGAACTCTTGTACAGGTTGTGGAGCTTGTGTAATTGCTTGTCAGGCTGAGAACAACGTTCCTGTAGTAGGTAAAGAAGAAGTAAGAATGTCTAGAGATATGTATTGGTTAAGAATTGACCGTTACTATTCTTCAAGACAGAAAGTAGAAGTATACGAAGGATTAAAAGAAGGAATGGCTGTACCTGAATTGTATGGTACTGCATTCGGAGACGGAGGAGCATTAAATCACCCAGCTGATAATCCAGATGTAATCTTCCAACCAGTAATGTGTCAGCACTGTAACCACGCTCCATGTGAAACAGTATGTCCGGTAGCGGCTACTTCACACGGTAAGCAAGGTCAAAACCACATGGCTTACAACAGATGTATCGGTACAAGATATTGTGCAAACAACTGTCCTTATAAAGTAAGACGTTTTAACTGGTTTACTTATAACCTAAACGATAAGTTCGATTTCAACATGAACAACGATTTAGGAAGAATGGTACTTAACCCAGATGTAGTTGTAAGAACTAGAGGGGTAATGGAGAAATGTTCATTGTGTATCCAAGAAACTCAAGCTACTATTTTAGCAGCGAAGAGAGAGAACAGAAAAGTAACAGATGCTGAGTTCAAAAACTCTTGTGCTTGTGCTGCTGCTTGTTCTACAGGATCAATGACTTTCGGAGACATGAATGATAAAGAATCTGAAGTTAGAGATTTATATTCTAGCAACAGAAGATATTATTTACTAGAGGAGATCGGAACAAAACCAAATGTGTTCTATCACACTAAAGTAAGAAACAGAGTAGAAAAATAAAGTTTAAATAATAAATAGGTAAAAAATGTCAGGACATTACGAAGCTCCGATAAGGGAACCTCTAATTATTGGTCACAAAACTTATCACGATATCACAGAGGATATTGCACGACCTATCGAAGAAAGAGCAGGTAAATTATGGTGGATCTCATTATATGCAGCCTTAGTTCTATTCATCTATGGATTCGGATGTATCGCTTATACTATCGGAACAGGTATTGGCTCATGGGGGCTTAACAGAACTATTAACTGGGGTTGGGATATTACCAACTTCGTATGGTGGGTAGGTATCGGTCACGCCGGAACCCTAATCTCAGCAGTATTATTATTATTTAGACAGAGATGGAGAATGTCTGTAAACAGATCTGCAGAGGCGATGACGATCTTTGCGGTTGTACAGGCAGCAATCTTCCCTGTAATTCACATGGGTAGAGTTTGGGTTGGATACTGGGTATTCCCATTACCAAACCAATTCGGTTCTCTTTGGGGGAACTTCAACTCTCCTCTACTTTGGGACGTATTTGCGATCTCTACGTATTTCTCAGTATCAACTGTATTCTGGTTCATGGGACTAATCCCTGACTTTGCAATGATCAGAGATAGAGCAAAAACTCCTTGGACTAAAAAGATTTATACATTCCTTGCATTCGGTTGGGGTGGTAAAGCAAAACACTGGCAAAGATTCGAAGAACTTTCTTTGGTTCTTGCAGGTTTGGCAACTCCACTTGTATTCTCAGTACACACAACCGTATCTTTTGACTTCGCGACTTCAGTAATTAAAGGATGGCACTCAACTATCTACCCTCCTTACTTCGTTGCTGGTGCGATCTTCTCAGGATTTGCAATGGTACAAACTCTATTGTTAATCGCTAGAAAAGTTTGTCACTTAGAAGAATATATTACGATGTATCATATCGAAATTATGAACATTGTAATCGTTTTAACAGGTGGTATGGTAACGGTAGCTTATGCTACTGAATATTTCATCGGATGGTATTCAGGATCAAGATTTGAAGACTTTACATACCTTTCACCGGGTGCAGCAGTAGGACCTTACTGGTGGGCATTCTGGTCATTGATTATCTGTAACCTTGTTGTTCCTGCATCGTTCTGGTTCAAGAAAGCAAGAACAAACATTATCTGGACATTCATTGTTGCATTAATCATCAACATCGGTATGTGGTTTGAGCGTTTTGATATCATCGTTATCAACCTTTCTAGAGACTACTTACCAGGATCTTGGACTATGTTTAAGCCAACGATCATTGATGTGGGTGTATACTTAGGAACAATCGGATTCTTCTCTGTATTATTCTTACTATACGCAAGAACATTCCCTGTAATTGCACAGGCTGAATTAAAATCGATTCTGAAAATTTCAGGTGAAACTTATAAAGCAAAAGAAGGAGATGAGCACCACTAAAATTGTATACGGACTTTATGCTGACGACGACGATTTAATGAACGGCGTTAAAGCATTCAACGATAAAGGAATCGCAATAAACGAAGTTTATACTCCGTTTCCGGTTCACGGACTAGACAAAGCTTTAGGTTTAAAGAAAACCAGAATTTCTGATGCTGCTTTCCTATATGCTCTTTATGGTGTTACTATCGGTGCTACGGTTACCTGGTATGTAATGAACCATGACTGGCCTCAGAATATTGGTGGTAAACCAGCTTTTGACTGGGCACACAATATGCCGGCATTCGTAGTTCCAATGTTTGAATTAATGGTATTCTGTGCTGCTCACATGATGTCTTTAACTTTCTTAGTTAGAAACAAAATGTATCCAGGAGCTCCAGCTCAGAATCCAGATCCAAGAACTACTGATGATAAATTCATGATGGAATTCGTAACTGAAGATGTAGAATCTGTAAAGCAGTTGCTAATTGAAACTGGAGTTGAAGAAATAACTGTTAAAGACGCTTAAAATGAAAAAGAATGTATTAAGAATTATAGCAGTTTTAGGTTTAACAACAGTTTTGCTTAACTCTTGCGGACCAAAGGAGAACACTCCGTTGGTATACTTCCCGGACATGTATTTTCCGGTAGCTTATGATCCATTGATGAAAGCTCAGGATGCATATTCAGATCATGAAAATGAAATTCCTGCTTTTGTTAAAAATAATGGTGCAACAGGTCTTTCTCCAGTAGAAGGATCAGTAGCACAAAATAAAGATGGTATTTTTGAAGAAGGTTTAAAGCCAAAGAATGTTGACGAGTACAACGCAGGTTATGATGCTTCTAAAAAATTAACAGCTTCTCCTCTAAACCCAGCTAATGCTGCTAAGGATATTGAAAGAGGAAAAGTATTGTTTGACCACACTTGTGCCGCATGTCACGGAACAGGAGGTGATGGACAAGGACCAATTGTACAAACAGGTGCATTCTCTGGAGTACCAAACTATGCTGACAGAGAAATTACTGTAGGGTCTGTTCATTATGTATTAACAAACGGTAGAAACGCGATGGGATCTTACGCTGGACAGCTAAACCCTGGTGATAGATGGAGAGTGGCAATGTATGTGATGAGTGCTTTCAAAAAAGGCGCAGCAGCACCGGCAGCCGCAGCACCAGCAACTGAAACGACTACTGAAACTAAAAAATAAGAAAAGAAATGTATAGTTTTTCACCAAAATTAAAATCAACTTCTATAATACTTCTTGTTGTAGGTTTAGTTCTTTTCGGTATTGGTTTCTTTTTGAACAAAGGAATTTCTACTGAGAAAATAGAACACATGATGGAGGCTGTTCATGCTTCTGGTCATACTGCTCCTACACACTCAAGTGAAATGGTAGGACCTCAGGATCACAATGCTCATTTAGAGCATGCAACAATGCAGGTTCATAATTCGCCTTTAGCATCCATACATTTCGTAGCTGTATTCTTCTTCGGAGTAAGTTGTGCAGTATTATTTTTCTACTGTATTCAGCATGCAGCACATGCAGGATGGCCAATTATCATTACAAGAGTAATGGAGGCTATTGCTTCTTATATTCCTTACGGAGGTGCTATTCTAGTAATAATTATGCTATTGAATATTTTCCACCAAGGTCACTTATTCCACTGGATGGATCCGGATTTAACAGATCCAGAATCTGCACATTTCGATGTGATTTTATTTGAAAAGAAAAGATTCTTAAATATTCCTTTCTATGCTATCAGAACTCTTATTTATGTGATAGGTGCTTCATTCTTCGCATGGAAACTGAAAGCTCAATCTAAGAAAGTAGATGACACGAACTCAAAAGTAGAGTATCAAATGCTTTACAGATGGGCGGTAGGATATATTGCATTCTTCGGATTTGCTTCTGCAGCTTGGGCTTGGGACTGGTTGATGTCTATTGACCCTCACTGGTATTCTACAATGTATATCTGGTATTCAATGGTTAGCTGCCTTTCAAGTGGTATTGCTGTTATCATTTTATTAAGTGTTTATCTTAAGAAAAATGGTTTCTTACCACAGTTCAATGACAACCACTTACACGATTTAGGAGTATTCCTTTTCGCTACAAGTATGCTTTGGACATATACATGGTTCGCACAGTTCATGCTTTACTGGTATGCAAACGTACCAGAAGAGGTTAACTACTTCTTCGGAAGATTCCAACACTATGGAACAACGTTCCTTCCAATGCTAATCGTTAACTTCTTATTACCTTTATTGGTATTAGTAAGTAGCAGCATCAAGAGAAACTATAAAGTAGTAACAACAATGGCTGTTGTAGTTATTTTAGGTCACCTTTTAGATTATTTCAATATGGTAATGCCAGGAACGGTAGGACCTTACTGGAACACTCCTGAGGTATTCCTATTAATAGCGGGAGCGGTTTTATTTGTTGCAGGACTATTTATGTTTACTGTATTAACAGCTTTATCAAAATTAAAGTTGATTCCTACAGGAAACCCATACTTACATGAATCTGAAATTTATGAGTATCCTTTCTAAGGACTTGTAACACAATAAACTCTAAAAGACTGATTGTTTAAGCAATCAGTCTTTTTTTATGTTCAAAATATGACGGTTATTTTTCTCCAACAATTTCAAATGAAAACTCCAGAAAAAACAAAACAAAAAATAAAATCCACTATTAATAAAGGTTTTAGTAAATTTGCAACAAACCAAATAAAAATGAAAAAGTTTTCTTTTCTACTTGTTTTCAGTCTGTTGCTTTTTACAGCATGTAAGAAAGATCATGTAGATGCTACGAATACTAAAACGCTGCAGTCAAGTATTAATGATATGACTTCCAGCCTACCAACCATTAAACAGATTAAGTTTAATGAAGCTCTTTATATCCTTAAAACATTTGGCGTGGAAGCAGATGGGGATGTAAATGAGCTAAAAGCTCTTGGAAAACTGATTAACGGGAAAAAAGTTCCTGAAATCATGACTTTAGCTGACGAAGTTGCACAGAAAAATGGAATTGAATGGGCTAGTTCTGCCCCACCATCATTAGGTGAAATGAATATCTTTGGTGATGATAAAGCCAAGGAAAGTGATCCTAATGACGTGAAAGCAGGAGCATTAAGCCTTGTGACCAGACCAACAGGAGACGATGGAAGCGGTGCACCAACATCCATCCAGATCGTTCCAAGATTAGTAGATGCAGCAGGAAATCCTGTATCATTTACCGGAGCAGGTCTGGAAGCTACATTAGAAGTTTTCAGCAATGGAGTAAGACTTTCTACTGCTAAAAACCTGATGCAGGATAATAACTTTAAAGGATTCAATCTTAAGTTCTCCTCTATTCCTGCTTCAAAAGTAGTAGATAACAAAATTGATATCACTGTTTCTGTAAAAACAACGGCAAAGACATTCAAAATGTCTAAAATCGGATTGGATGTAAATGCAGCAGCCCTGAAAGTTCCTGCCGTTCCAAAAACAGATACAACGGCAGTTCCGCAACAACCAAGTGCGGTAGTAGACCCTAATAATCCGGGTACCACTACTCCACCTGCTACAACGGATCCAAGTACAGTAACCCCTACAGCTCCGGCTACTCCAAAACAGCCGACTGCAGATCCTAAAAATACAGTAAGCAAGTTCCTGAATAGTGTAAGTTCTCAGAATTTAAAAGCGGCTTATGAAACGTCCAATAACCCAAGCTGGGGAAGTTATGAATCATTCTCTAACCCTAACTCTGGTTTTGGAGCCGTTAAAAATGTAAGTGTTAAAAATATTACAACAAGTGCCTCTAATCCTAACGGAGCGAGTGTAAATGCTACTTATGATGTAACGGATAAAAATGGTAAGACAACCTCATTAAAGGTAACTTTCGGACTTAAAAATGTAAACGGAGACTGGAAAATTTCCAGCTATAAAATCAACCCATAAATAATGGCTTCAGCAGAATTAATCAAAAGACTAGAAGAAACAATTGAAAATATTCCTGACTTTCCTATTCCGGGAATTCAGTTTAAGGATATATCGCCCATTTTTTTAGATCCGAAACTTTATGAAGATGTCATTGCAGACCTTGCTGCTTTCAGTAAAGGAAAAGTAGATGCAGTATGTGGAATAGAAAGCCGTGGTTATCTTTTTGGAATTGCGATTGCTGTAGCATTAGAAGTTCCTTTTATCTTAATCAGAAAAGCTGGAAAGCTTCCCCCGCCAATCATTTCAGAAAAATATGACCTGGAATATGGAAGCGCAATTATCGAAACCCGTGAAGGACAGATAAAACCAGGACAAAGAGTACTAATCCATGATGATCTTTTAGCAACAGGAGGAACAACCGAAGCTGCTGCTAAATTAGTAGAAAAACAAGGTGCTACTGTTTCTCAATTCAGTTTCCTTATTGGTTTAACAGGTTTGAATGGCGATGAAAAACTTAAAAAGTTTGGTGCAGAAGTCTACCACATTTTAGAATATTAATCTATATCAATAAAAAATAATGCCTCGAAAACTATGTTTTCGGGGCATTTTCTATAGTAACAGTTGATAATTCATAACATTTATATAACAATGCTCTAAAAGTATTTTGTAAATCTCTAAGAAACAATTAAATTTGCAATTCAATTTTTAAAAACTTATGGCAAAATTGGGAAAGAATGCTCAGAATGAGCAAGAAGGTAAAGAAACAGTTGAGTTCTTCAAAGACCTTGACAGAGAGGCCTTAAACACTGAGAGATTTCTTGAAAAATATTCAAAACCTTTAGGGATTGTATTTGGAGTTTTAGTTTTAGGAGTTTTAGGATTCTTTGGATATAAGCAATTTGTAGTTGCGCCTAAAAATGCTGAAGCTGTAAAAAGCTTCCTTGCTGCTCAGAAAAATCTTACAGAAAATAAAAACGCAGAAGCTTTAGGAGGAAAATCTGCTGCAAACCCAGGTTTCATCGGAACTTCTAATGAATATTCAGGAACAAGCATCGGACAGCTATCTGCTTACAATGCTGGTTTATTGAAATTCAAAGAGGGAAAATTCCAGGAAGCTTACGATCTTTTAGATAAATTCTCTTCTGACAACAAAACGCTAATGGCTATGAAATATGGAGCTATGGCTGATGCAAAATCAGGATTGAACAAAAACGACGAAGCTTTATCGTTATTAGACAAAGCAGCGACTGCTTCTGATGATCCTTATACTACTTATTTCTTCACAAGAAAAGCAGGTATTGTAGCATTAGGATTAAAGAAAAATGCAGATGCTAAGAAATACTTCTCTGCAATTGACGAGAAATACCAGGATTATGACAACGGAATGTCTGATTCTTACATTGAAATGACTAAATATTACTAAAAAATGGCAACAGTTAATCTTTCCGATTACAAGCCACTTCATATAACTAATGCCGAAGATTTTTCTATCGGCATTGTTTTTTCTGAGTGGAATGATTTTGTAACATACAATCTTCGTGATGCAGCTTTAGAAATTCTTGAAAAAGAAGGTGTAAAGGCAGAAAACATTAAGCTTTTCCCTGTTCCCGGAGCTTTTGAATTAAGCTATGCAAGCATGCAGCTTTGCAAAGAAAGAAAATACGACGCTGTAATTTCTATCGGATGTGTGATTCGTGGAGAAACCCCTCACTTCGATTATGTTTGTTCTGCTGTAGCACAAGGAATCAAGGATTGTAACATCATGACCGATACCCCTACGATCTTCTGTGTACTGACAGATGATACCAAAGAGCAATCTATTGCAAGAAGCGGCGGAGACCTTGGAAACAAAGGAGTAGAAGCAGCAGTAACAGCTTTAAGAATGATTGATTTCAAAAAGAAATTATCTGATAAAAAAGGAAACATCGGTTTTGGACATTCTTAATTCGTTGACCCCTTTAACAATATAATTGGACTATTTTTTAATAGTCCTTTTTTGTTGGAAGATTTCAGAATAAAGACAAATTCATTAAACATCTGTTTAAATCACATGGAATAAGTCTTAAAATCTTATTAATAAATGTCAGGTTTTGCTTTTTTTGACTTAAAAGTTGTATACAACAACTATCTTTGTGAAAATCGTATAGACCATAAATCCATGTTTCTAAAAAAAATAAAACCTTTCCTATATTTAGGAGTTTTTTATCTGATTATTTCATTGATAATAAGGACAGTATTCTTTTTCCATCCTATCACCACAGCCAGTTTTGGATTTTTTGAGATTATTAAAGTACTGTTTGTAGGCCTTATCAACGATATCTTTGTTTTTATCCTCGCCAGTTCCATCCTTGCGCTCTACTTTTTATTCCTCTCCAATTCGAAATATAAAAAGCCCTATGGGTATATTATTTTTGGAGCCTTGGTAGCATTTTTCCTGTATATCTGGCTTATTCCTAATAATATTTTCAAACAATACGGAGGCTCTGTAACCGAAGTAGCGCTTTCCTTTGTAGGAGTAAAGACATTCTTATTTGGTTTAATGCTTTTCCTTCCTACTCAAAGAATTAAAATCCGTAATGTTTTATATTTTATCACATTATTACTGTATGTGCTGCTTATCATCTTCAATGGAGTAAGTGAATACTTCTTTTATAATGAATTTGGAGTACGTTACAATTTTATTGCAGTAGATTACTTAATATATACCAACGAGGTTATTGGAAATATCATGGAAAGCTACCCTGTTATTCCTTTATTTTCAGGGATAATGATTGTTACATTAACCATTACCTGGTTTATCTATAAAAAGACAAAAGATGAATTACTGGAGTTACCTGATTTTAAACAGAAACTGATCTTATTAGGGTCTTTTGCTGTACTTTGTGCCATTAGTTTACTGACTCTTCCATCATTAATGGAGATCAAATCAGACAATGTTTTTGCTGATGAAATTGAAGCAAATGGACTTCCTAAATTTTACTGGGCTTTTACCCATAATGAACTTGACTATTTCCAGTTTTATTCACAGCTTAATCAACAGCAGGCAGAAAAAAACTTCCTAAGCCAATTTCCACAACATACGTTAGCAAGAAATATTGTGGCAGAACAGCCGGAAGCAAAGAAAAATGTAGTCCTGATCTCTATCGAAAGTCTTTCCGCAGATTTCTTAGAACATTATGGCAACACTCAAAAAATTACTCCTTTCCTGGATAGTCTTGCAGATAAATCTATGATGTTTACGAATCTATATGCTACAGGAAACAGAACCGTTCGTGGATTGGAAGCTTTGACTCTTTGTATTCCTCCTACCGCAGGAGAAAGTATCATCAAAAGAAATGATAATAAAAACAAGTTCACTACGGGAAATGTATTCAAATCAAAAGGATATGATGTTAAATTCCTATACGGCGGTTACAGCTATTTTGATAATATGCAGGATTTCTTCGCAGGAAACGGATATGATATTGTAGACAGAAACAACTTTAAACCGGAAGAAATTACTTTTGCCAATGTTTGGGGGGTTGCAGATGAAGATATGGCCAGAAAAGCCATTCAGGTCATGAATGCTGAAGCGAAATCAGGAAAACCATTCTTTAACCATTGGATGACGGTTTCCAACCACAGACCTTTTACCTATCCTGATGGAAGAATTGATATTCCCGGAACTTCAAAATCCCGTGAAGGGGGTGTGAAGTACACGGATTATTCTCTAAAACTGTTTTTCGACATGGCAAAGAAACAGGATTGGTATAAGAATACAGTCTTTGTGATCGTTGCAGACCACTGCGCTTCCAGTGCCGGAAAAACGGAACTTCCAATGGATAAATACAGAATTCCTGCGATGATCTTTTCAGAAGGATTTATACAGCCTCAGAAGTTTGATACATTGATGTCGCAGATTGACCTTATGCCTACTCTTTTCGGATTGCTAAATTTCAGCTACCAATCTAAATTTTTAGGACAAGATGTTTTCAAACCGGAATTCCAGCCTAAAGCTTATATTGCTACTTACCAGGATCTTGGCTTTGTAAAAGACAATCGTTTAACCATTATTTCTCCAGTAAAGAAAGCAAAACAATATTCTCTTGAGCTGGAAAAAAGTGATTTGGCTCCAGAGTTTAAGTTGTATTATAATGAAAAGTTGTTGAAAAACACAGATCAGAAACTCGTAGATGATGCTATTTCAGCCTATCAATCAACATCTTATTGGTTGAAAACTAAACAACTTAACCGATAAAATAATTCTTTCTTAAAATCACCAATATTGGATATTTTATTATATTTGAAAGAATAAAACATTAACCAAAATCAAAAAATTCAAGAAGAGAATAAAGAAACTGTAAACGAATGCAGCGCTTATTAACGTATTGAGTTTTATACTTTAAGATATTATGAATTATTATTCATTTTTAAATAAGAGGATGGTGTTCATCCTCTTATTTTTATTTTCAGGAGTGGGAGCCCAGAAACTTACCATCATTAATAACTCAGGTAACCTTATCATTATAAAAAATGGCAAAAAGGAAGTTACTCTCAACAACCGTGATAAAAAAGAGTTTACAGAAACTAATAACGTTTCCATAAATATCCTCAATGAATTTGTTCAAAATATTACTCTGTTTCTTGAGCCCAAAGAAAAATTAAATATCACCATAGAAAAGGATAACAAATTTGTTTATACAGGAGATCAGGCTGAACGCCATGAATATCTTATCCAACAATTAAATGTAGATACTTTTGGAAAAATAAGTACTTACGAACAAATAGGTCAGAGAAGAAATAACGGTGAATTAAAAAATGTCTCAGAATTGCTGCTTGTAGACATTTTAAGGAAAACCCAATTACCTAATATTATTATTTCTCCGGAGGATACAACCTCCATAAGAAGATTAAAAAATTATATTAAATATAATTGGCTTTATACCTTATTTACAACGATCAATCATCAGGATAAACACTTCAAAAAAGAAGCGCTTAATTATTATTACAAAAAATATATAGAAACAGATATCCCAAAATTCAGCTGTGCGACATCTTTACAATATCGTGTCATTGAGGTTATAGCAAAAAATAAATCTCTATTGCCGGCAGAACTCCCTACTTACCCTATTGTTGAGCATACTGATGATGACACAATTAACCAGTATCTGCCACAAAACTGTCAAAAACAATATTTTCAGGAGAAATATAACTACCTTAATCATATTGAGGGACACAATAAAGAATATTACAAAAGAATCCTGAGGGAAAAATTCAATGAATAATAAATAGAAGCATTCACAACTTAATAAACGGTTGTAAACTTTAATTTTATAAATTTACGACACAAAAACATATTATTATGAGATGGACAGACGACAGAGGCGGCAACGTTGAGGATCGCCGTGGCTCCGGAGGCGGAGGTGGCGGTATGATTGTAGGTGGCGGACTCGGAACTTTAATTATAGCAGCCATTGTTTTCTTTTTGGGAGGTGACCCTTCTGGGATATTGAATTCCGGGAGCATACAATCTTCAGGAAATACAGGAGAAAGAAGAGAACTTTCTGTACAGGAAAAAAAGATCGGGGAAATGGTTGATATGATGGCCGGATGGAACTCCCAAACCTGGAGCCAGATTTTTAAAGAAAATGGAATGAACTATACTGATCCTAAAATTGTTCTTTTCGAAAGTACAACGAATTCCGGATGTGGTACAGCGCAGTCTGCCATGGGACCATTTTATTGCCCTGCTGACCAGAAAATCTATATGGACATGGAATTTTTCGGAGAACTCCAACAAAGATTTGGAGCTAAAGTCACTGAGTTTACTGTAGCCTATGTTCTTGCTCATGAGATGGGACATCATATACAAACGCTTTTAGGGACTACACAAAAAGTAGATGCCTTAAGAAGAAGCGGAAGATATTCTGAAGCTGAAATGAACAGGGTATCTGTAGCTACGGAGCTACAGGCAGATTTTTATGCCGGAGTTTGGGCTAAACGTACTGATGATACTAAAAAAATTCTGGAACCAGGAGATATTCAGTCTGCTATAGATGCTGCAGAAGCTGTAGGTGATGACAATATCCAAAGAAGAGGACAGGGATATGTCAATCAGGAAAGCTTTACCCACGGGTCATCTGCTCAGCGTAAAGAATGGTTTATGAAAGGGTATAATACCGGAGATATCAGACAAGGGGATACTTTCAATCAACTTTTAAAATAGTCAATAGACTTACATTATAAAATAATCGCCAGCGAATGATTTCACTGGCGATTTTATTTATTGCAATTCGATTGGATTTGTATTTTTCTTAGCTTCTTCTTTTACCCTTTCTTCCATTCGTTTTCTCATCTCAGCAGGATCCTGATTACCTCCCCCTTGACCTCTTCCACCACCGCCAATTCGCATTGGAGAAGAAATTCCTCCAGATCCCTGAGTCATAAAAGACATCGGATCTGTTTTAAACTTTTGCTGTTGTTTTATAAAATCACTTCTTTTTACTTTTAAGGTATTTCCAAACTGGTTTAAGGAAGGAAGTTCAGCAATCTTGTAATTCTTCATCAGATCAAAGGAATAATCTCCTTTATCATCCTCAACTTTTACAATCAGTCCCGGAAGTCCGCCAAATTTATAAGGTCCATCTTGATAGGGTAGATCTGTAGTAAACCAGGCAGTCCATTTTCTTCCTGCAAAATCTGCTTCTGCCTTCTGAACCTTATACTCTCCTATTTTTCTGGTTTCTGAGGAAATTTTCCAATTTAAAGGTCTGTCTTCTTCATAAGAATAAATATCCCTTCCTATTCTGTCTTTAAAATAAGTTTTTTGGTTAGCTTTATCTTTTTCTACAGAATAATTGATATTGGACCTCAGACCTTCCATCTGATCCCTGTTAATACTTCCTCTTCCACCGCCGCCTTGAAAGGCTTTCTGCATAATGGAATCTCTTTTAATTCTGTTTTCAGAGTAAAAAACAGATTTATCCTGAGAAATATCAAGATATGCATTTTCAGTTTTTATATCTGCTTTATTTTCAGCATCCGGCTTCATCGTTACCTGATACACAAATCGGTTGGCTTGTGCAGAAACCTGTTGTATAAACAATGCCAGAGCAATAATACTTAATTTTTTCATTTATATTTTTTATTTAATTCAACTCAATCGGGTTTTGGTTCTGCCCTATCCCGTTTTTAAAAGAAAGATCACTCATATTGGCAGTTGACATCGGAAAATCCTGTCCATTATTGCCCATTCCCCGGTGCATTCCTCCGCCTGAATGACCGCCACCTCTCATGCCACCTCCATTCATTCCGCCTCCGTGTCTTCCACCTCCATTAAAATCCGCAGGCTTTTCCCCAGTATTCATATTCCCGGCCATTATTTTACGGTTTTTTCCAAATTCCAATTCTAATGCCGCTTTATCTCCATGAAAATTTACTCTTGTACTTTGCTTCGCCTCTGTACTGATTGATTCCTCAAATGCATTATTAATGGTTACTTTTTGGACCAGATCAAACTTATAATCTCCCTTATCGTCTTCCAGTTTCACAATCAGTCCCGGTAATCCTGAAAACTTATAAGGTCCATCAGAAACAGGAATATCTTTTGTAAACCAGGCAGTCCAGATTCTGCCTCCAAAATTAACCTCCGCTTTTTGCACTGTATATCCGTTTTGTTTTTCTACAATATTGGAAACAGTCCATTTTACAGGTCTGTCTTCCTGATAATAAATTTGTTTCCCGACTACTTTATCATAATAGTACACTTTTTGTTCCGGAACATTCTTAATAATAAAATATTCAAAAAAAGTAGGTTCAGCAGATCTTCTTCCCTCCAGTTTTGAAAAATCTTTTTCTTCTTTTTTATGAGTTTCTTTTACCTGCGATTTAAAAGAAGCCAAAAGAGAATCCCGTATTAATTTATTTTCACTGATAAACAAAGACCTATTGTTTTTAATATCCAGAAAAGTTCTTTCACTTTTCATACTTACCAGATTAATGGAGTCTGGATTCACCAGTGTTGCATATACGTATCTTATGGTTTGTCCATTAGACATTATGGCCGAAAACAATACACAAAAGACCAGCAGTTTTTGTTTCATGATTCATTTTCTTTATAGATAAAAAATAGAATTCAAGGTTAAAATCAAAAAGCAGATCCTTAGGTTTAAAGGAGAAAATTATGGAACTTTAACATAAATCACGAGACATTAAAATTGTCTATGAAGATCAGAATCATTAAAATAGATATCTTCGATTTGAGATTGCGGAAATTAGTTCGTATTTTTGCATCATTAAATCATTCTAAATAAATACAATGATAAAGGTATCAGACTATGCAAAGGAGAAAGCCATCCAGTTAATGACGGAAGATGGTTTTAACCCTGCTGAAGATTATATAAGAGTTGGGGTAAAAAGCGGCGGATGCTCTGGTTTAGAGTATGTTTTAAAGTTTGACAACCAAAAAACAGACACAGATCAGATTTTTGAAGATAATAACATTAAAATTATTATAGACAAAAAATCCATCCTTTATTTAGCAGGAACAACTCTTGAATATTCAGGAGGATTGAACGGAAAAGGGTTTGTTTTCAACAACCCGAACGCATCCAGAACATGTGGATGTGGAGAATCATTTAGTCTTTAGAGAAAAGACATAAGATACTAGGCCTCAAGCAAAATTGAAGCCTAAAATCTGAAATCTAAAAAATTATAATGAGTAAATATACTGAAGACGATTTAAGAGTCGATCTAGAAAATAAAAAATATGAATTCGGTTGGGAAACCAAAATTGATTATGAAGATTTCCCGATTGGTTTAAATGAGGATATCGTCCGTGCCATCTCCGCCAAAAAAGAGGAGCCGGAATGGATGACTGAATGGCGTTTGGAATCTTTCAAAATCTGGTTAAAAATGGTGGAACCTACCTGGGCCAACATCAAATATGAAAAACCTGATTTTCAAGCGATCCGTTACTACGCAGCTCCAAAAGCAAAACCTGAATTGGAAAGCCTTGATCAGGTAGATCCTGAATTATTGAAAACTTTCGAAAAGCTAGGGATTAATATTGAGGAGCAAAAAAGACTTTCAGGAGTTGCTGTAGATATTGTAATAGACTCTGTTTCTGTGAAAACAACATTCCAGGAGACCTTGGCAGAAAAAGGAATTATTTTCTGTTCTATTTCTGAGGCTATTAAAAACCATCCTGATTTAGTAAGAAAATATCTTGGAAAAGTAGTTCCTAGAGGAGATAACTTCTATGCAGCATTGAATTCCGCAGTATTCTCTGACGGAAGTTTCTGCTATATTCCTAAAGGGGTAAAATGTCCAATGGAGCTTTCCACTTACTTCCGTATCAACCAGGCAGGAACAGGACAGTTTGAAAGAACGCTTGTTATTGCTGATGAAGGAAGTTATGTTTCTTATCTTGAAGGATGTACAGCTCCGTCAAGAGATGAAAACCAGCTTCACGCAGCGGTTGTAGAATTGATTGCGTTAGACAATGCTGAAATTAAATATTCAACGGTACAGAACTGGTACCCTGGTAATGAAGAAGGAAAAGGAGGGGTATTCAACTTTGTAACGAAAAGAGGTCTTTGTGAAAGAAATGCAAAAATCTCTTGGACGCAGGTTGAAACAGGTTCTGCTGTAACATGGAAATATCCTTCTTGTATTCTGAAAGGTGACAACTCCATCGGAGAGTTCTACTCTATCGCTGTAACCAACAATCACCAATATGCAGATACAGGAACAAAAATGATCCACATTGGGAAAAATACCAAGTCAACGATCATTTCTAAAGGGATTTCTGCAGGAAAATCTCAAAACTCATACAGAGGACAGGTAAAAGTAATGCCTTCTGCAAAAGGAGCAAGAAACTTCTCTCAGTGTGACTCTTTATTGATGGGTAATGAATGTGGAGCACACACATTCCCTTATATTGAAATTAAAGATCCTACTGCACAGTTGGAACACGAAGCAACCACTTCGAAAATTGGAGAAGATCAGATTTTCTACTGTAACCAGAGAGGTATTGATACAGAAAGAGCGATTGCGTTGATCGTAAACGGATTCAGTAAAGAAGTTTTAAATAAGCTTCCAATGGAATTTGCTATTGAAGCGCAAAAACTACTTGAAATTTCACTAGAAGGATCAGTAGGATAACAAAACATGGTAGCTACAGAAAGATTAATTTTAAGAAAACCTGCAAAAGAAGATTTTGAAAGATTCTTCGAAATTAATCATGACCCTGAAACCAATATTCATAACCCAGGCGGACCGATGAGTTTTGAAAAAGCAGAAAGTACATTTACCAGAATGCTTGATCATTGGGAAAACCATCGTTTTGGAAGCTGGGCAATTGTTGAAAAGGATAATCCTGAAAATATAATTGGTTTTGGCGGACTGAGCTACAGACTCTACGGAGAACAAGAAAAATTGAATTTAGGCTATCGTTTTGCTTCCCAGGCATGGGGGAAAGGATATGCTACAGAATTCACAAAGAAAGCTATAGATTTTGGATTGAATGAAGACAATAAAGAAGAAATATTTGCCATTGTCCGTCCCAGTAATCTAGCTTCTGTTAAAGTTTTGGAAAAGGCAGGTATGATCAAAATCGGGACTCTAAATGATGTTCCTGGTCAACCTGAAAGTTTAGTATATAGAATTCAAAAATAATTTGTTTAAGCAAATAAAATGTTAGAAATTAAAAACCTTCACGCCAAAATTGAAGATGGCGCAGAAATATTAAAAGGGATTAACCTTGAAATAAAACCAGGAGAAGTTCACGCTATTATGGGGCCAAACGGAGCTGGTAAGTCTACCCTTTCTTCTGTAATCGCAGGAAAAGAGGATTACGAAGTGACAGGTGGAGAAATCTTGTTCCAGGGAGAAGATATCATCGAAGATGCTCCGGAAGACAGAGCACACAAAGGAATCTTCCTATCTTTCCAATATCCAGTGGAAATTCCGGGAGTTTCTGTAACGAACTTCATCAAAGCTGCTTTAAACGAAACAAGAAAAGCAAATGGATTGGAAGAAATGCCGGCAAAAGAAATGCTTGCATTAATCCGTGAAAAATCTGAAAAATTAGGCATCAAAAAAGACTTCCTTTCAAGATCATTGAACGAAGGATTCTCCGGAGGGGAGAAGAAAAGAAATGAGATCTTCCAGATGATGATGCTGAACCCTAAATTGGCTATCCTTGATGAAACGGATTCAGGATTAGACATCGATGCATTAAGAATTGTAGCGGATGGGGTAAACCACTTTAAAAATGAAGGAAACGCAGTCCTTTTGATTACTCACTATCAAAGATTGCTTAACTATATTCAACCTGATTTCGTTCACGTTTTAGCTAATGGAAAAATCATCAAAACAGGTGATAAGTCTTTAGCATTAGAGCTTGAAGAAAAAGGGTACGACTGGCTTCTTAACTAAGAAGAAACATTATTTCAGAGATTAAAAACTTTCGCGGTCATTCATAAATGTAGCAAAAAAAGAATCTCTAATATTAAAAATTGGATTTCACTGTTTCTCGGAACAGCAATATTTTTAGTTCAAAATAAAAAGAAAAAATGGTGCAAACCACAGATATACCAGTAATGGCATTAAAAGAACAAATCATCGAAAACCATCATGAGTTTTTGGAGAGTCTTCGTCACAGATTTCTGGATGACAATAGAAAAGCTGCTCTTCAAAAGTTTGAAAACATGGGTTTTCCGACAAAAAAAGACGAAGAATATAAATATACCAATCTAAAGGAGATCACGGAAAAAAGCTACAACTTCTTCCCGAAAGAAAGCCACAATATCACTAAAGAGCAGTTTGATGAATTGCATCTTGGAGAAGAAAATTTTGATTGGATTGTTTTTGTAAACGGTAAACTTCACAAAGAACTTTCAAAAGTTTCTATTGAAAATGTAGAATTTCTGTCATTCAATTATGCATTGAATGATGACAAACATAAAGAGGTATTTGAAAAATATTTCAATACAATTGCTTCCAAAGATTTAGCTTTCACCAACTTAAATCTTGCGTACTGCAAGTATGGTTTCTTCCTGAAGGTGCCTAAAAATGTAGTGATTGAAAAGCCTATTCATGTTTTCTATATTTCTCAAAATCAAGAAGAAAACACATTCTACAATACAAGAAACTTACTAATTGTAGAAGATGGAGCGAAAGTTGAAGTTATTGAAAGTCACCACAATTTTGATGACACTTATGTCTTAACGAACTCTGTGACGGAAATCTTCACTTATCCAAATGCAAAAGCAGACTGGCACAAACTTCAGAACGACAATAATACTTCTTACCTTGTAGATCATACCTTCGCAAAACAGGAGAAAGACAGCTTAACCACTGTGAATACATTCTCTTTTGGAGGAAAATTGGTAAGAAATAACCTCGATTTTATTCATAATGGATCAAATATCAATTCATTCATGAACGGAATCACAATTATCGGAAAAGATCAGTTGGTAGATCATCATACTGCTGTTCACCACAATTTCCCGAACTGTGAAAGTTACCAGAACTACAAAGGAATCTTCGATGGTAATGCCCACGGAGTTTTCAACGGAAAAGTTTTTGTTGATAAAATCGCTCAGAAAACCAATGCTTATCAACAGAATAATAACGTATTGCTAAGCGAGGGAGCAAGTATTGATACCAAACCTCAATTGGAGATCTTTGCGGATGATGTAAAATGTTCTCACGGATGTACAGTAGGTCAGCTTAATGAAGATGCCCTATTTTATCTGAGAGCGAGAGGAATCTCTAAAAAAGAAGCACAGGCACTACTTTTATATGCCTTTGCCAATGATGCCATGCAAAATATCGATATTGAACCTCTAAAAGAGAAAATTTCAAAGCTTTTAGCTGAGAAATTGGAAGTAGATATAGAATTTTAATTCTTATATAATTGACAATAAAAAAGCACTTCTTACGAAGTGCTTTTTATATTTATACCCTTTTGGGCTATTTCTTTAACCAGCTTTGGTTATCCTTATTTTCTGAGCGTTTCTTTCCGTTATCAAAATTATAAGCTAAACCTACTCCTAACGTTTGTTTCAACTGGGTTTTCCATATCTGGTTATGGTCATACAACAGATCCAGTGTCACATTCGTAGAGATATATTTATTGATCTTCATACTTAAAATTCCGCTATATCCAAGCACTAACCTTTCCGGGTGGTCCAGGTAGTTTGAAAATACGGAAGCTGTGTTAAGCAAAGTGATGTTCTCCATAATTTTCAGCTTATACATGGCTGTTCCCAAGAAACCGAACTGGAAAAGAGAAGAATCACCATCATTTTTAAGTCCATAAGTTCCTGCTTTTTGAAGATCTTTATCCAAAACAAAGGTCCATCTGGCATTTGCAGGACGTAGTGTCACGGTAAGATTATCATCCGGACGATAAGTAACCCCTGCCCCAACGCTCAAGTAACCAGGTGCCATAAAGTTTGAAATTTTCTTTGCATCAGGATTGTTACCATCTTCATAACCTGGAGCAAATTGGGTCTGAATACCCATACCTCCGGAAATATACCAATGTTTGGCAAACTCTCTACCATAGTTTGTAGATAAGTTAATAACATCCTGAGTTTTTCTTACTCCGGTACCTTGTGTGTTGTTTTGTCCGTAACCAAGAATAATGATGTTTTCCCAAAGGTCTTTGCCTTTTTCATAAGTAAGATTGTAATTGACACCGGCAAGCCATCCTACGTTGTTGGCTCCACCACCTACCCAGTTTGAAAAGGCAGCCTGGTTAAGCATTAAAGTATTTTGTCCCTGAATAGACCAGGCCTTAACAGTGTCTGCTGCAGGAGCATCGGTTTTTGTTTCCTGAGCCATGGCCATAGCTCCAAAAGAAACGGAAGCGATCAATAAAACTTTTTTCATAATTAACGATTTCCTACAAATGTATAAATAATAATTTACGCCAAGATAAAACTCACATTAAAATGAATTGCTCTTAATTAAAAACACGGTGATAACAAAATGAAAATAAACCACTTAAATAATCATCCCACACACAGCAAACTTAAAACAACTTAAAATCTTAACATTTAAACAAGAAAAAAGCACCTCGTTGCTGAAGTGCTTTTATGATTGAATTCTGATTGTTGATTTATTTTTTAATCCACCATTGGCTGTCTTTACGATCAGAACGTTTTACCCCATTATCCAATGTATAGGCAAATCCAATTCCCAGCGTCTGCTTTAACTGTGTTTTTTCAATCTGATTATGGTCATACAGTAAATCTAATGAGATATTGGATGAGATATATTTGTTAACTTTTAGATTCAGAAGCGCTCCATAAGCCAACACCAGTCTATCCGGTCGATCCAGGTAATTGGAAAAGATTGAAGCTGTATTTGTTAAATGAACATCTTCCATGATTTTCAGCTTATACATTGCTGTTCCCAGGAAACCGAACTGGAAAAGAGAAGAATCACCGTCACTTTTCAAACCATAACTGCCTGCAAACTGAAGTTCTTTATCCAAGACAAACGTCCATCTGGCGTTGGTAGGACGTAGAGTGACCGTAAGATTGTCATTAGGCCTGTAAGTGATACCCATCCCGAGGTTCATATAGCCCGGAGCCATAAAGTTTGAAATTTTCTTTGCTTCCGGATTATTTCCATCCTCATATCCCGGAGCAAATTGAGACTGAAAGCCTGCTCCTAAAGAAAAGTACCAACTCTTGGAAAACTTTCGCCCGTAGTTTGTAGAAACGTTGATGACGTCTTGGGTTTTTCTTATTCCCAGCCCTTTAGTATCATTCTGTCCATATCCTAGGACAATAATATTTTCCCAAAGATCATTGTCTTTTTCATAGGTAATATTATAATTAGCACCAGCCAACCAACCAACGTTATTGGCTCCTCCTCCTACCCAATTTGAAAAGGCTGCCTGATTAATCATTACAGTGTTTTTTCCTAATACTGACCAGTATTTTACTGTATCTACCTTCACGGAATCTTTTTTCAACTCTTCTTGTGCACTTGCATAAACCCCCATAAATATGGAAAGAATCAATAAAAACTTCTTCATTACTCTAATAATTTCAATGCAAAAGTATTAATATAATTTTTTTTAAAGGTAAATTTAGCCTTAAACAATATACTTTTTCTAATTTTCAACCCATTGACAACAAAATACTTCAATGAAACAAATGCCAAAATAAAAGGTTTAAAAGGTAAATTTAATACCTTTTGTCTTAAAATCAGGGAAGTATAAATAATTTCATCGACAAATTTTCCGAAATTTATCATTGGCTTTTGATTTGACATACAATCTCCATGTTTAAAAATGTAATTTCCAAAAAAGCGATTATATACCCTTTGCTGATGCTCTCTGCAATGTGGTTCGGATATTTTTTACAAATGCATGGCTTTTTTGGAAGTTGCTTCGGAGCCATTATTCCATTGGTACCGGAAGGGCTGCTGGGAATCCTAACCTCTCCTCTATTACATGGAAATATAGACCATATTATTGGAAACTCTATCCCCATAGCAGCATTGATGTTTCTGTTGTATCAATTCTATCCCCTAGTGGCCAATAAAGTATTCTTTATCGGATGGATTGCAACAGGACTTTTGGTATGGCTGCTCCCTCCTATTGACATCATGACTGGTGAATATATGTATACCTGTACCATCGGAGCCAGTGGTGTAGTATATGTATTAGCCTTTTTCCTCTTCTTCAGTGGGGTTTTTAAATGGAATATGAAATTTCTGACTATTTCCTTACTGGTTGTTTTATATTATGGAAGTTTAGTATGGGGAATGCTTCCCGAGGAACTGTTCTATAATATGCAGGAACCTAGTAAAATATCATGGCAGGCTCACCTTTCCGGAGCGATTGTAGGAAGTATCATCGCTTTTGCTTTTAAAAATGTAGGGGAGAAAAAGAAAAAATTCATCTGGGAATATCCTAATTATTACAGTGAAAAAGATGATAAACTTTGGCAGGAATATAAAGAAAACCACCCGGAAGATTTCATGGAACTCCCGTATAAAAAAAGAGATGATATATGGGATCATTTGGATGAATTAAGAGGAAAATAAAACTTATTTCATTACATTTGATAAAAAACACACATGATCTCCGAAGAATATTTATATGCCATCGCCTTGCGCGAAAGCAGTCAGATTGGCGACATCAATTTCCATAAACTTGTAAAAACCTTTGGTAGTGCAGAAAATGCATGGAAAAAAGCAAAAAGAGAATACAAAAAGCTTGAAGGTATAGGACAAAAAACAGTTGCTGATATTGGGAATGAAACCCATCTGAAATTTGCAGAAAAAGAACTGTTATTTTGCGAAAAAAATAGTATCCAGGTCAGATTAAGGCATCTGGATGAAGCTCCCTCCCTTCTTAATGAATGCATAGACGCTCCTGCTATTCTCTACCAAAAAGGAAACATTGATGAATCCCTTCAAAAGATTAGCTTGGTCGGAACCCGCAATATGACTTCTTATGGAAAACAGTTTATCATAGATTTTTTTGAAGCCACCCAATCTTCAAAATATGTTTCTGTGAGTGGTCTTGCTTTAGGAGTAGACAAAGAGGTTCATGAGCAGTCTATCTGTAGTCAGAAACCAACCATCGCAGTTCTTGCCCATGGTTTTGAGTTTTTATATCCTGCCAAAAACAGAAAACTTTCAGAAAAAATTCTCCAGGAAGGGGGTGTTTTATTAACAGAATTTTGTTCGGCAAGAAAGCCGGACCGTGAAAACTTTATTCAGAGGAACAGAATTGTGGCAGGACTTTCTCCTGCAACCATTGTAGTTGAAACGGGATTTGGTGGCGGATCTGTAAGTACAGCAACTTTCGCCAATGATTATAACAGAGAGGTCTTTGCTCTTCCGGGAAAGATTACCGATGTTCATAGCCAAGGCTGTAATCAATTGATTTTACACAATAAAGCCACTGCTATTTCTACCCTCAAAGATCTTATCAGTATGCTTGGCCTCCATAATCCAAAAGAAAAAATTGCTGAGCTTTTTCCTTATAGCGAAACAACAATACAATTAACTGACAATCAGAAAAATGTCTATCAATTTATTAAACAAAATCCACAGATTTCTCTGGACGATCTTGCACAGGAAATTGACCTTTCTTCGCATAAAATCTTACCGATTATTTTGGAATTAGAACTTTTAGGGAAAGTAAAATCATTTTCCGGGAGGCAATTTATAGCAAATTAAGAATTAACGATTTCTTAATACTGCATTATTTCACACATAACATTTCATTTTTAATAAATTTTAATCATAAATTATTAATTTAATAATATTTCCAAACATTATTATTTAATTTTTAACAATCTTAAAATAGAGTGTTGTGAATCTTGAAAAAAAAATTAAATTTGTTGACAATAATATTCAACCTTAATATATGGAACAATATAATATTGACCAGAAAATCCAAGAGTTTATTGCAAAAATTGAAGCAAAAAATCCTAACGAACCGGAATTCTTACAGGCTGTAAAAGAAGTTGCCGTAACTGTAATTCCATTCATTGCTACGAGAAAAGAATATACCGGAATGAAGCTGCTTGAAAGAATGGCTGAAGCTGAAAGAATTATTATCTTCAGAGTTCCATGGGTTGACGATAAAGGAGAAATTCAGGTTAACAGAGGTTTCAGAATCCAAATGAACTCTGCTATTGGACCATACAAAGGAGGAATCCGTTTCCACCCTACTGTAAACTTATCAGTTCTTAAATTCTTAGCTTTCGAACAAGTGTTTAAAAACTCTTTAACGACTCTTCCAATGGGTGGAGGTAAAGGAGGTTCAGATTTTGATCCACAAGGAAAATCTGATATGGAAGTGATGCGTTTCTGCCAGGCTTTCATGACGGAATTATGTAAGCACATTGGTCCTGAAACAGATGTACCTGCAGGAGATATTGGTGTAGGAGCAAGAGAAATCGGTTACTTATTCGGACAATACAAGAAAATCAGAAACGAATTTACCGGAGTTCTTACAGGAAAAGGTCTTGCTTACGGAGGTTCATTAATCCGTCCTGAAGCTACAGGATACGGAGTGGTATACTTCGCTGAGCAAATGCTTAAAACGATCGGACAGAATTTCCAAGGAAAAATAGTAACTGTTTCAGGTTTCGGAAACGTAGCTTGGGGAGTTATCAAAAAAGCAACTGAGCTTGGAGCAAAAGTTGTAACACTTTCTGGTCCTGATGGATATATCTATGATAAAGATGGTATCAGCGGAGAAAAAATTGACTATTTATTAGAACTTAGAGCTTCTGGAAACAACAGAGCTGAGGACTATGCTAAAAAATATCCATCTGCTGAATTCCACGCTGGAAAACGTCCTTGGGAAGTGAAGTGTGACGTAGCATTCCCTTCTGCAACTCAAAACGAATTAGATTTAGATGATGCAAGAAAATTAGTTGAAAACGGATGTCTTTGTGTAACTGAAGCGGCTAACATGCCTTCTACACTTGACGCAATCAACTATTTCTTAGACAATAAAGTATTATTCTCTCCTGGTAAAGCTTCCAACGCTGGAGGTGTTGCTACATCAGGATTAGAAATGACTCAGAACTCTATCCGTCTTAACTGGACTTCTGAAGAAGTTGACGCAAGATTAAAGGAAATCATGATCGGTATCCACAAAGCTTGTAGAGACTACGGAAAAGACGAAGACGGTTATGTAAACTACGTAAAAGGTGCCAATATTGCCGGCTTCGTAAAAGTAGCAGAAGCAATGTTAGCTCAAGGAGTTGTGTAGCATAAAAAGATAAAGGTTGGGAAAAACTCCCGACCTTTTTTGATATAGCCTGTTCCCGGGATAATGGGAAAAAAGTAAAAAGTGAAAGGAGAAAGCGCTGCTATATGCAGCGCTTTTTTTATTTTTATAAGTATGAAAAGCACCTTTAAAAATATTGATGATTACATCCTCTTTTTTCCTATTAATGTTCAGGAGAAACTTCTTGAACTGAGAAAGTCCATTCATTCAGAGGTTTCCGATCTTGAAGAATATATTGGCTATCAGATGCCAGCTTTTAAATATAAAGGAAAACCTTTAGTTTATTTTGCAGGATATAAAAAACACATCGGGTTCTATCCCGGTGCTGAAGGAATCAAAAATTTTGAAAAAGATTTTGAAGAAATGAATTACAAGTTCTCTAAAGGAGCAGTACAGTTTCCGATAGATGAAGATACCCCACGGGATCTGATTAACCGGATTGTAGCATTCAAAATCAGAGAAATTGATCAAAAAAAATCCTGAAATACAAGATTCCAGGATTCAGACTAGTGTTTGCTAAAATACTATCACTTTTTCTTTTTAGATTTCTTTTCTTCTTTTGTTGCTTCCGCAGGCTTTGTAGCTTCCATCGTAGTTCCTGTACTAACAGTGGCTTCAGCGACAGGTGTTGCTGTTGAAGCTTCCGTTGTAGTGGTACTTTGATTCTTCCCATTAGTAGTGGTAGAACTCCAATCTGTTTTGGTTTCCGATGTCTGTGGTTGAGTTTGCGTTGTTGTTTGGGTATTAGTCGTGCTTTCAGCTGGCTTCTGAGTTTGTGTTTGAGCCGATACTGCGGTGACTCCGACTAATGCAAATGCTGCCGTTAAAAATAACTTTTTCATAATGTAATATTTAAATGATTGTTTAAACTAAACGAGACATCATTTATAAAAATTATATGTAAGTTACTTATTTAACGTACTTTATCATTTTTTAAGAAGAATTTACAAAAATATTTCAGTTGAAATTTTAAGGAAAACCGAAGCTGGATATGAAAATATGTCTTAGTTATAGGAGGCTTTTTTTCTTCATCCTTGACAAGGTTTAAAATCTTAACAAAGATTCCCGTTCTCCCTTCAAAATCACTTCGTTATATTCTTCATCATCTTTTCTACAAACTCAAAAGCGGCAGGACAAATCACTGTATTTTTCAGCATCAGATTATTGATCTGGTAGATCTTTTTACGGTCAGTATGAGGATATTCTCTGCAGGCTTTTGGTCTTACTTCATAGATGGAACAAGTATTGTCACCATTCAGAAAAAAGCACGGAAGGTTCTGTAACACCTTATCATTATCTTCGTCCACTCTCAGGAATTTAGCTTCAAAATCAGCTGATTTCATACGGAGGTGTTTGGCAATACGCTCAATATCCTTCTCAGTATATAACGGGCCTGTGGTTTTACAGCAATTGGCACACTGTAAACAATCTATTTCGTCAAAAACTTCATCATGGGTTTCCTGTACGATATAATCAAGATTTTTGGGCGGCTTTTTCTTTAATCCGTCCAGAAATTTTTTATGTTCTTTCTGCTTTTGTAAAGCTTGCTTTTTATAAAAATCTAAATTCATTTATTCTTTATTTCCTACCTGCACCGGGAGATCAGCTCTTTGATATTCATTGATCTTATCCAGATCTAAAATGGTAGCAAGATTCTTTTTATCAGGATAATACATAGGAACAAATTTCGCCCCGTATACAATCTCACCCGTCACATACGAAGATCGCTGAACAACAGTATTTGAAAACACTTCATCAAATGCCCGTACCTGAACAATGATCTCGATATCTGTGCTTTTAAAATCGTCCTCAGAGAAACCGAAAAACGGTGAACTTTCATTTATTTTATGAACAACCGTCCAATTCAGAGCCAGCGTATTGATTTTACTTAAATGTGTTTCCAACCTGTAAAAATTACTTTTAGGAACATCGTTCTCAATCACTTCGATAGCTGTAGACACAATCACATCAGCATCTGTCAGTGCATTGTTTTTATAAGGAGCTAATCTGAACATGAGAGCCGTACTTTCTTCAAAAGGTGCAATTACTGCAATATCTGAGAACCTTAAATAAGCTCTCGGCCTTGAAAATCTCCCATAGAAGAGTCCCGTTGCAATGGCAAAGGTAAGCAATCCCAGAAAAGCTTCAAAAGTGGCCACTAAACTCGCCAAAAAACCAACAGGAGCAATTCTTCCATATCCTACAGTAGTAAAGGTCTGTGAACTGAAAAAGAAAACGTCAATAAACTCATTCAATGGGTCACTTTTATCTATTCCTGTAAGATGCTCTACTCCAATCAGGTAATATATCATGGCAAATATGAGGTTAATCACAATATATGCTACGACGAGATACGAAATAAAACGAAATGAGGACAAATTCAGCATGGTATGATACCAACTAAGACTGTTGAAAACATTCACCCCTGTTCTCTTCACATTCGGGAGACCATCTTTATTGATGAATCTTCCTGAGGCATTGCTTCCGAAACCACTATTCTCAGTGTTTTTCTGGCGGATCTTTTTTCTGAATCCTCTTGTCATCTTATATTATTTGTTTTTCAATAACTTAATTACTTATCATTCACCTTATCGCGTTTCCGGATACAAAGATAAAATATTGTTTTCATGAATTTTATCAATTGAAACCTTTACTCATTCAATTTGATTTTACAGTAAATTTGGAATATGAAAAAGCTTGAATCAAGAGAAGATATTGAACATCTGGTGAACGCATTTTATGCCAAAGTAATAAAGGATGAAACCATTAGTTTCTTCTTCAATGATATTGCTAAAGTTGACTGGGATAAACACCTTCCAAAAATGTATTCGTTTTGGGAATCTATTCTTTTTGGACAGATGACCTACAAAGGAAATCCGATGGGCGTCCATTTTCCGATTAATGAAATACAGGCTATGGAGCAAAAGCACTTCGACAAATGGCTTGAGCTATGGAGAACAACTATTGAAGAGAACTTCGTAGGTGAAAACGCTGATATGGCGATATACAAATCCGAGAATATTGCCAAACTGATGGCTTTTAAAATGGAATTGGCGAGAAGACTTTAGTAAGTTCCGGGCTTTTCGGAGTTCGGGTTCCGGGAGATGAAATTCATACTACGAGGCAGCTCTCTTTAAGGAACAATTACCGTAAAGATATAGGCAGCCAGATTCACTAATAGTACAGTTCCATACAGGATATTTGTTTTTCCCCGGCTTAATGAAAGCATTACGATAAATACCGATAAAGAAAGTAAAATAATATCTTTTTTATCCAATCCCAGAACTAACGGAATATCATAGGTAATACACACTACAGAAACTGCAGGAATCGTCAATCCGATACTTGCCAGCGCTGAACCTAGTGCAAGATTTAAACTGGATTGGATTTGATTGGCTCTCGCGGCACGTATTGCTGCAACACCTTCGGGAAGAAGAACAACAGCAGCAATGATTACTCCTACTAAAGATTTAGGAGCCCCTACACTCTGTACCATTCCTTCAATGGTATCAGATAGACCTTTAGCCATCAAAACAACGATAACCAGACAAACGACTAAAAAGCCAAAACTGATCAGTGTTTTAGTTAATGTAGGAATATAATGTTCTTCAGGATGTTCATCGGGAACAATAAAATAGCTTCTGTGTCTCACGGTCTGTACCATCAGGAAAACACCATAGATGATCAGACAGGCAATCGATACAAAAATAAGCTGTGCCTGGTTGTAAAACGGTCCGTTAACGCTTGATGTAAAGTTAGGAAGAACCAGGGTAAGAATAAGAATTGAAACCGTACTCACCAAATAGGTTGTAGCGGAAGTTCTGGCAAAAAACTGTTCATGATATTTAACACCACCCACCAATATACAGATTCCCAAAATACCATTAAGAATAAGCATAACAGCAGCAAAAACGGTATCTCTGGCCAGCGTGATCGCCTGATCCCCGCCGGCAATCATCAGTGAGATGATTAGCGCTACTTCAATAATCGTAATACAAAGGGCAAGGATAATTGTTCCAAAGGGTTCTCCTACTTTATGAGCCACCATTTCTGCATGATGTACTGCAGATAAAACACTTCCAATAAGTAAAATACCGGCAATAACATCATAAATAACACCACTTCCCATTAGTCCGGAAAAGTAGTAACCTACCGCAAGGACAGGAAAAATATAAGTGTAGTGTAAAAATTCTTTTGGTCTCATAAAGTGACTACAAAATACAAAAAATCTATAATATTTTAAATATCAAAAGAAAATATTAATAATATTTTAATGAGGCCAGAAGTTAAAGTCCTGATAATCCGTCAACATATGAAATAATAATCCAATTCCTATAATTCTGACATTTCCTCTAAAAAATAACATCAAAAAATACACCGCAATGGCATAATAGGAATGTAAAAAGTGAAAACCTATACTTTCCCGTGACGGATCAAAAATGGGATTGGCAAAAAGGTGGTCCAGATCTACCAGCATGGTCGCCAATAAAATAAGATATACCTTCTTCCAGTTTTTAGGATAAAAGACCAGTGCTATAAAGACTGGAAATACAAAATGTAAAAAATAATGTGTACAGGTTTTGAGCAAAGCAATTTCTGACGGAGCCATTAATGGATATTTTTCAGTTACCACCGTAAAATTAAGGGTAAATCTCCTTTCTTCGCTTTTATTTTCACCCAATAATTCTGTGATTTATTTCCATACAGCACATAATCGATGTCAGAAATAATCCTTTTCTCCGTGTTGCTCAATGCTTTCAAAGATGAATACAACAAAGCATTGTTTCTGATCAGGATGTAATTTTCTTTTAATTGAGGGGATAATATTACAGGTTTTCTGGTCGATTTTATGATAACCCCATTATTATTTCGGGTGATCTCATTGGGCTGAAAAGGAATTGCTGTGAATTGGCTTTCTCCATTAATCCACTTTTTAGATTGGAAATACCCCCATGTTTTCTCAGGATTTTTACTTTGAATATCAATGATATAATTAGGTTGTGTAATCTTTTGGAAGCTCTTTTTTTCAACCTCATTAAAATTATCATCATATTCATAACTGATAATGGTATCATTGACCTGTTCAATATTTGCAGTAGCCTTTAAAGAAGTTGCCTGCGAGGAATCTACGATACTCTTATGGAAAAAAAGGCTGAAATTTCTGAGGTTCTCTTTATCTAATTCAAGTTCCAGAAACTGATTTCTTTTCTCAAGTTTTGAAGCGATGGAGTGAAAAGCTTCAGGGTTTGAATTATTTTTTATTTCAATTTCATCATCATGTAATTCGATAGAAAAGTTTTGAATTTTCTGTCCTGAAATAACAGAAATACTCCCCAATGTATTTTGAATAAACTGATCTGCCTCCCAAACCGGATTTGCAGGAGATTGGAGAAGTCCCTTCTTAATTGTTTCAAAAGCAAGATCAGAAGTTCCTACAATGCAATGACTACCTTCTATCATTAAGAAAATCTGGTCCTTTTGAAAGTGATTATTCCCTTTAACAGTAAACTTTTGCTTTTTTAAAAAGGCAATAAGCCTTTGTGGATCTTTAAGTTCTAAAACACTGTACCACTCGGAGAATTTGGTATCTTTAATATGAAAAATCTGCAAAAAATCCGGAATTTTGATTCCCGAATCTCTCACCGAACCGGTTTTGTTTTTTGTTTTATTTCCAGACCACTTTGAAGGGTGCGTTACAAAACTGAAGAGATATTGTCCCGTTAATTTCTTAGTATCAATTAAAACAACTGCATCTGCATGTTCAGGAATATATTTAAGGTTTTTGTCTTTATAGAAACCTACAAAATACACAGCAACAGCAAGCAACAAAAGCAACGGGACAATAATCTTCTTTTTTTTCATCTATAAGATTTGTGGTTTCTTTTCTATTTCTTTTGTTTTAAAAACCTGATCGAACACATCAAAGAAATACATTAAGCTATTCTCCGAAGAACCTTTGATATTATAATTCATTTCTGTCTGGATACTTTCTCCTTTAACTTCAGTTTTATAATACAATTCTCCTACACTTTTTCTGATCGCATCCAATGCTTTTCTTTCTTTAGGACTTTTGAATTCTTTATCTAAACCGGTTAAAAGTTTTTGGATATCCAATCTTCCGGATAAAGGATATTTGGCAGAATCTTTCGCCCATTTTCTGGAAATATCAGACTGATTAACAGGTAAGATATTGTCTGCAGAGCTCATCAGATAGACAATTCCATCTTTTACAGTAAAGAACAGCTGGTCAATATACCCTCCATTTTTATCTTCTTTAAAAGTGTATAGGTTTCCTTTTTTAGAAAATCTTTTAGACAGTTTCTTATTGGTAGTCAGCAAATCAAAAATACGGGTCCAATATCCTTCGTTCTCCGTTGCAAAGGCAAAAGTGAAATTCGGAACAGCGATCTCCTTAGTTTTCTTTACCTCTTTTTCATTGAAATCAGCATCATATTCATAATCAGTGTACTCTACTTTTTTGGATTTCAATTCATTCAAAACAAAAATTCCGTTTCCTGGAGCGATTTTCGTAATGGCTTCTTCATCCAGAACAATTTTCATGGTTTCCATAATAAGCTCCATTTCTTTTTTGTACTCATTTTCTCCTGAATTCTGAAGTAAGCTGTACATCATGTCAAAACATTTCGCTCCATTTACGTTCATCGCATAGTAACCAACACTTTTTTCATTGATAAGCTGTAGAAGTTTTTTGTTTTTCTTTCCTTTATAAATGGCAGAAATATTCTTCTGAATCTCAGTATTTTTGTGCTGATAATTATTAACCAGCCTTACTTTGTCTTTATCAAAATACAGGTTGTATGCATAGTTAGAATTGTACATATTTTTGAAGAATTGCCCGTAGGTATAATACTTCGTCATTTTACCATAGATGCCCTCATTTACAATTCTTCCGTAATCTGTGTAAACAAAAACATCAGAATTAGCATCTCTGAATGAAAGCATTTCTTTAGGAACTTCAATCTCTAAATTTGAATTGAAATATAGATCAAACCTGTCCTCAGCATTCTTTTGAACAACTTTGAAGTTTTCTTTGCGGATAGAATCCTGTTCTTTCTGGTAGGCTTTTTCATATTCCTCATCATAAGCTTCGTTAGGCATCTCCTCTCCGTTTTCAGGATTCTCTGCACTTTCTTTTTCTTTAGGATATTGATGATGCTTTTGCAGGTATTTAATATCTTTCTGAATTCTTGCGATCTCGTTGTTATTGTCTTTAATACTTTCTTTCAGATACTTAATATCTTCCTTCAGACTTTTAATTTCCTCTTTATAATTAAAAGGTTTTTCCGGTTCATCAGTATAAACACCATCTGTGGTGGCATCTACTGCAACAGAATCAACCGCAACAGCATCAACGGCAACTGCCGTACTGTCTGCAACGGCTTCTGCAGCCCACAAATCTTTGTAAGGTTTGGTATAACTTATCATGCTCAGAACGGCTCTACTTCCATTCCAGGCAACAAAGATATCATCATCAATATCTACATAAGAATAGTTCTTTTTCTTGAAAACTTCCTGTCCCTTTTTCTTCATAGAATTGACAAAATCCTGGAATTTCTCGTTATTATCAATGATAAAATGAGTATTGTAAGTCTTAATAGAATCATTAAAACTTGCATAGTGATACTGAACAGCATCGTATTTGATTCCTGTTTTGGAATAATCTGTCCATGAAGGTTTTTCTTTACTCTTCTTGCTCAGTTCATGCAGCAAAGGATTCAGTTTATCCCAGTTTATTTTATTATTAAGCTGTTTTCCATTGACTTCCATATAAAATACAGCATCAGACGGAATTTTCATGCTGTTTTGAGCAAAAATCAATGTAAAGCCAAAAAGTATGAAAATAATTTTTTGCGTTTTTAATAAGATAGATTTCATGACTATAGTTTAGAAATTTATTGAAAAAGAATTGTGTTTTGTATTTGTTTTTTCTGAAGAATCAAATCCAGGATATCAGCATCCAGTTTAAGTGCTTTTTTGTTAGGAGAAAGCACATAAGTATTGTTTGTTTGTGATTTCACGGCATTTTCGAATTGCATGATGGAAGTGTATCGCGCATCATTAAAAACTTCTTTATCTGCCTTACTCATCTTATCATAATCTTCTTTGAAGGTATTGACTTTATTTCTTGTCAATGTCTTTTTCTCAAGATTCTGGCTGTAGACTTGTGTTGGAATCATTTTGCCCAATATTTTCTGAGCTTTTAGTTTTTCCAGCCCTGCATTGATGTTTTCAATTTTTTTGAAATTACAGCTCAGTTTGATGATATAATTATCAAAATCCAGGGACGTTTTTACATTGCTGATTCCCGGAGTTCCTTTAAAAATCTTAGCCGCTTCATTGATTTTGTTTTCAATTTCAGCTTTTTTGGGAACTTTTTTCCCATTGATGGTTTCCATCTTGGAGATTGAAGCTAATCTTGTCTTGCTCTTGCTGGCATTAAGAATGATGGTGTATTCTCCTGTACCATCTGCTTTTACATTCACTTTATCAAGAATATCAAAACAACTTGTCAGGAATAGCAAGGGGAAAAATAGAAGAAATAATTTAAGGAAATTTTTCATGATTGGTTTAAAACCACAAAATTACTTAATTCTGGCCTTAAATCCTTACAATCTTTATTTTTTTGAGCATAAATAGCTGTTTTCCGGTACTTTTTAAGACCGGAAACTCTACTACTTTTTATTTTTAAATACGTCCTTTCAAATAATCCTGGCGAAGATCCTCGTCCAGTTTTTCGATAGCATAGCGCAGACAGGTTCTTGGCATTTCTTTATAGAACTCATTCAGATAGCCAATGAGTTCCTGTTCATTTTTATTTCCCATTTCCCGCAACAGCCAGCCATTGGCTTTGTGCATCAGATCATGGGGATGCTTTAGATTTCTTGTAACAAATTCTTTGGTGAGGTCAAAAGATCCCTTTTTAATGTAATGCATGGTTCCCACAACCGCAATTCTCTTATGCCACATCTCATCCGCCTTAGAAAGATCTCTCAATAGGATTTCTTTCTTATTTTCATAAGCATATCTGCCAAGAATCTTATAACAGCTGGAATCTACCAGATCCCAATTATTAACATACTGAAGATGTTTAAGATAAAACTCCACGATTTCATCTTTTACGACTATGTCTTTTGCCTTTTCAAACTTTGAAATCAGCATAAAAAGAGCTGTTAACCGGTGTTCATGATATGCTGAAGAAAGTACTTCACTCAATTCTTTCAAACTGATTTTTGAGTAATATTCTTTAGCAACAGTTCTCTGATCAGGAACTTTTACCCCTAAAAACAGATCTCCCTCACCGTATTCTCCCTTTCCTGTTTTGAAAAATCTTGGAAAGAATTCAGCTTTTTCAGGAATGGATAAAACTGCAAGAGCCACCTGTATTTCTTTAACAATACCCGTATGCATGGATCATCTAATTTTAAAAACTAAGCATTCTTCTCTAAAACACTATTTTCCTGCTCCTCTTCTTCTTTTACAATCTGTTTAGGATTGGCAACCTTCGCTATGGTAAGCCCCTGAACAATAATAGAAAATACCACTACACAATACGTAATACTTAAGATTGTCTCACTATATTCACTTTTAGGAATAGACATCGCCAATGCAATGGAAACACCACCACGAATTCCTCCCCAAACTAAAACTTTTACCGTTTGTGGGCTAAAACTCCTTCTCAGAGAAGTAAACTTCGTAGGTCCCCAGATGGAAATAAACCTTGCAAACAGAACTACAAAAATGGCCAATAAGCCTGGGATCATGAAGTGTTTCAAATCTTTAATCATTAGAAGTTCAAATCCAATGAATAAGAATAATACTGCATTCAGAATTTCATCAATAAGCTCCCAAAATTTGATTAAGTAATCCTGAGTAACAGATTTCATTTTAAAGTTCCTATTAAAGTTCCCCATAAATAACCCTGCAGCTACCATCGTTAATGGTCCTGAAATATGCATCTGTCTTGCAATAAGATAACCTCCCATCACAACAGAAAGTGTTACCAGTACGGAAATAATATAATCATCCACTTCACGCATTAATCTGGAAGTAACCCATCCTAATAAAACACCCAATAAAAGACCACCACCGGCTTCATGAAGCAATAGCAGTCCAATACTTTCTACTCCAAGATCTACTTCTTTACCAACAGCAAGCTGTAATACAACTGTAAAGACCACAACGGCCATACCATCATTGAAAAGAGATTCACCGGCAACCTTTGTTTCCAGCGATTTGGAAACTTTCGCCTGTTTCAGTACACTCAGAACTGCCACCGGATCGGTAGGTGAAATCAGTGCTCCAAAAACAAGACAGTAGATAAATGGAAGCTGAATACCTACATATGGGAGTAAATAGAACATCCCAAAACCTACTACAAATGTAGAAATCACAACGCCTACAGTAGAAAATATCAGTACAGGCCTGAATTGTTCTTTAAGATCGTTGATATTAATGTGAATTCCTCCTGCAAAAAGAAGAAAATTAAGCATCGCTCCCATCAGAACCTCCGTAAAGTCGATGCTGTTCATCAGATTATGAAGATGTCCAAAAGTTCTTGGAAGTATCGTTTCTCCAAATAATACCAGAAAAATGGAAACCACAATGGCAATTACCATAATCCCGATGGTACTCGGAAGTTTTAAGAATCTGTAATTAAGATAGGCAAATATGGATGCTAATACGATTAATGCTGAAAATGAATAATATAATTCCACTCAGTGTTCTTTTTAAAATTAATTTATAAGTCTAAGTAAAGGACCTTGATGTATATCTTCTGACCGCCTTTTTCCCAGATATCAAACATGCCATCCTTCGATGGCTTTGATCCTCTGGTGTAATCATTTCCTATATTCAGAATATTCAGCAGAATGTATTCGTCTCCCACCGAATTCACCAGGTAAGCCGTTTTCTCAGACTTTCCGTCTCCGGAACTTTTTATTCCATCTGCCAAAGCCCGAAACTGACTCAGGTGATGTATAAAATTATTCCCATCCTTTAGAGAATCATATGCTCTGAGCAAGATTAGCAAAATGTCCAGATTGGTAGGGTCTTTCTCATACAAAGCCTTTCCCTGTTTGATACATTCTTCAAAATTATTTTGCTTAAAAGCTTCTGCCAGATTTTTGAAACCTTCGTCTGAAGTACTTATCTTATCTTCTCTAAAACTCCTTCCATAGTAAAGATATTGTGCTTCTATACTATCCAGAGATTTCGGATATCCTTTGTACTTAAAAATAAGTTTCTCGTAATTATATGGAGAATCAGAACTTTTAAGGCTCTTTTCAATGGCTTTAAAGTCTACTTTTGATTTCTGGCTGAACCCAAAAACCGAAAGCAGAATGAATAAAAGGAAAAAATGATATTTCATTAATTGTTGTTTTCTTCCTCTTCGTCATCAAAGTATTCGAAAAGGAAATCATTGTATGGGAATCTGGAGATATGAATTTTCATAACCTCATCGTAGATCATTTTTTTCATTTCAGGGAAGTTCTCCTTGGTCAAAGCAGAAATGAAAACGGTGGGGTGCTTTGATTTGGCCATCCACGTTTTTTTCCATTCATCAAGAGAAATATTCTTCTTTGTACCAGGGGTCAGATCATCTTCATCTTTTTTCTCATAGCTAAAGCCATCAATTTTGTTGAACACCATAATCATTGGCTTCTGATGAGCATTAATATCCATTAATATCTGATTAACAGAGTCAATGTGATCTTCAAAACTTTCGTGAGAAATATCAACCACATGAATCAAAAGATCTGCTTCACGAACCTCATCCAACGTAGATTTAAATGACTCTACCAGCTGAGTAGGCAATTTTCTGATAAAACCTACAGTATCCGTAAGCAGAAACGGAAGATTTCCGATTACAACTTTTCGTACTGTGGTATCCAGGGTCGCAAATAATTTATTTTCAGCAAATACCTCAGATTTTGAAATAGAATTCATCAAGGTAGATTTTCCAACGTTCGTGTATCCTACCAAAGCTGCTCGCACCACTTTTCCGCGATTGTTACGCTGAGTAGCCATTTGCTTATCGATGATTTTCAGTTTATCCTTCAATAAAGTAATTCTGTCACGAATGATACGACGGTCAGTTTCAATCTCCGTTTCACCGGGACCTCTCATCCCGATACCTCCCTTCTGACGTTCCAAGTGAGTCCACATTCTGGTCAATCGAGGTAAAAGATATTGGTATTGAGCCAATTCTACCTGAGTTCTTGCATAAGAAGTCTGTGCTCTTTGGGCAAAAATATCGAGAATAAGATTGGTACGGTCTAAGATTTTAACCTCCATTTCTCTTTCCAGATTTTTAAGCTGTGAAGGAGAAAGTTCGTCGTCAAAAATTACTGTTCCGATTTCGTTTTCCTTTACATATTCTTTTATTTCGAGTGCTTTTCCGCTTCCAATAAAGGTTTTGGAGTCAGGCTGTGTTAATTTTTGAGTGAACCGCTTTTGTACGGTTGCCCCAGCTGTGAAAGCCAAAAACTCCAGTTCATCCATATATTCCACCAGTTTTTCTTCATCCTGATTTTGAGTAATAATACCCACCAGGACTGCCTTCTCATAATTATGTTCTTTCTTTTCTAACATTAAAGTTCTGTCTATGTTTATGATTTTTACAAGATAATATTTTTCAGAAAAAAAACAAAATCAATTTTTCGTTAATAACATTTTTTAATATAAATTTAATCTCAATTATTTATTATTTTATAAAAAATCAATAACTTTATATAATAATTTTCTGATTTTTAAACGTTTAACTTAAAAATTAATTTCCAGAAAATCATGATTACCCATATTAAATGTATGATTATTGATGATGATGAACTGGACAGGCTGGTTCTTCAGCATTATATTAAACAGTATGAGAATATAGAAATTGTCGCTTCTTTTGATTCGGCTGAAAAAGCAATTCCTTATCTCGAACTTCCCATTGATCTTCTGATCGCCGAAACCAATTTAAAAGGGATGAGCGGCCTGGAGTTTCGCAAACTAGCGCATCGAATTCCTGCTTGTATCTTTGTAAGCTCCCATCCGGAAGTGGCCGCCTGTGTTTTTGAGATCAACACCCTGGATTTTATCACCAAACCCCTCACTTCAGAACGTTTTCATTACTCCATGCAGAGGCTCTTCGAGTTTTTCAAGGTAAAAGAAAAATGTGAACACTATGATGCTATATTGGGGCATGATTTTATTAAAATTAAGGAAAGTGGAAACATCTTTCAGATCAGAAAGACGGATATTCTTTACCTGGAGGCACTCAAAGATTACACCCGAATCATTACACTTGAAAAAAAACACTGTATTCTTGATTCTCTGGGAAACCTTTTACATAAAAGTTTTTTCGATTCTTTTGTGAGGATACACAGAAGCTATGCGGTACCCAAACATCTCATCCGTGGGAAAAGCTGTCATGAAATAGAGTTAATTCATCATATCAAGCTTCCTATCGGCAGAACGTATAAAAATAACCTGTCTTTCTTTGAGCCTTAAAAATCGATTACAAATCAACAATAATTATCAAAATGCCATTGGTCGATTATTTTTGCAGTTGGTCTATTTTCCAGCAATCTGGTTATGATAGGTAGTAATTTAGTCTTCCCAATTTTCTTATGGAAAAAAAATTGAATTCATCATCTTAAAACAGTTACCCATGAAAAAACATTTATTTCAGGAGATTACAAAACAATTCCCAACAGACAGGCAAATCATAATACAATAAATTCTAGGAACACAAAAACAATGATCGGGCTATCCACTACTGCCTCTTTGGCAGAAATAAAAAAACAATTTCTAAAAACTAATGACCCTTAAAAACTAATAGCCCAGAAAAGCTGATAACCAAACTAGATTTTTCAAACAAAAGAAGTCCGCTCATTAGCGGACTTTTATATGTAAGCATTGAGATTATCAATCCCAATCAGCTGCTACAAATTTCATAGTATTCCCTTGGTTGTCAGACAACGTAAGAAAATGTCCTTCAACAGAATACCTTGTCATAGTCTCAAGCTTCTTCTGAAAAGAGCTTTCCAGATTCATATCCTGACAGGCTTTCATCGTACTTACTCCTTGGGAAATCTTCACAGCTCCGCCTTTTTTAAATTCGGAAGTAAAAGACATCTGATTACAACCCATATATGCAGTTCCATAAATCTTATCTTTTTCCATCTTTCCGGTCAGGTTCATCTCTGCTTTATGAGCGATCAACTGATCTTTAGAAAAACCATCGAAAGAAACCAACATCCATTGTCTTTGTAAATAAGGATTTTTATCCGGGACAACGGAACAATTGAACATAAGTCCTAAGAATAAGACAGCCAAAAGGGAGAATAATATTTTTTTCATGCTGATTATCATCCCATTTTCGTACCAATCCGGGGCAGAATCTCATAAAAATTAGTAAATTAGCGACACAAAAATTATTTTATAAAATGAAAAGACTATTTCTACTATTCACTTTCTTGCTGAGTTTTGCTCAGATGAGGGCGGATGAGGGGATGTGGCTTCTTATGCTTGTCAAAAGACTTAACGGTGTTGATATGCAAAAAGAAGGTTTACATCTGACGCCTGAAGAAATTTATTCAGTTAACAATTCCAGCTTAAAAGACGCTATTGTAAGTTTTGGCGGATTCTGTACTGGAGAGATTGTTTCTGATAAAGGACTTTTATTCACAAACCACCACTGTGGTTACGGAGCTGTAGCTGCGGCTTCTACTCCTGAAAAAGATTATCTGAAGAATGGTTTCTGGGCCATGAAACAGAAGGATGAATTCAATGCAAAGGATCTTTACGTAAGATTTTTAGTAAGAATGGATGATGCTACCCAAAGAATCACATCCAAGCTAAACAACAACATGACCGGAGCAGAGAGAAAAGCTGTAATTGATGCTGAAACTAAAGCCATCCAAACAGAAAACTCTGAAAACGGAAAATATACTGTAGTGGTAAAAGATTTCTTCAACGGAAATGAATTCTACTATTTTGTATATCAAGACTATAAAGATGTTAGATTAGTAGGTGCACCTCCTTCATCATTAGGAAAATTCGGTGGTGATACGGATAACTGGGAGTGGCCAAGACACACTGCGGACTTTACTGTTTTCAGAGTGTATGCTGATGCTGCTGGAAATCCTGCTGAATATTCTCCTAGCAACGTTCCTATGAAGCCTAAGCATTTCTTACCGGTTTCTCTTAAAGGAATTAAGCCTGGTGATTTCTCTATGATTCTTGGATATCCTGGCAGAACAAACCGTTACCTTACTTCTTACGGAATTCAGCAGATGGTAAACAAAGACTATCCGGCTTGGGTTGAAGCTTCTAAAACGGCAATGGACGTAATGAAGAAGTACATGGATAAAGATAAAGCGACTCAGCTTAACTATGCTTCTCAATATGCTTCTGTTGCTAACTATTGGAAAAACAGACAGGGAACCATTGATGCCGTGATGAAAAACGGAACGATCACTGATAAGATAGGTATTGAGGACAAGTTCAAAACATGGGCGGCTCAACCAGGAAATACTATGTATGATGGTATTTTAGATGATATCAGTATCTATTACAAACAAACTTCTGACAGAAGTGTTGAAAGAAACTATGCTGCTCAGTTCACTAGAAATGCTAAATATATTTCCCTTGCGTTACAGGTAGGTTCTGCTTTAAAAGCTTATGCTGCTCAAGATATGCAAGGAAGATTGGCTATGAAGGCTAAAACTGAAGCTGCAATTAAAGCTGCTTATGAAAACTTCAGCACTCCACTAGAAGGAGAAATGCTTGCTGCAATGACCAGCCTTTATCAGGCAAGAGTAAATAAAGATGTTGCTTCTGCTACCATCTTAGCATTAGATGCTAAAACAGTTTCTAACTTAGCTTACTCTTCTATTTTTGCAAACAAAACTTCTGTTACAAACTTCTTATTAAATCCTGATGCTTTAAAACTTGATGCTGATCCACTTTGGAAAGCAGCAAACGGTATCGTTGCAGATCAGAAAATGAATAATGAAAGATTTGTTAAAATAGATGATAATTTCGCTAAAAACAGCCGTCTATTCTTAGCTGGGTTAGTAAAAGCTATGCCTGAGAAGAAATTCTATCCGGATGCGAACTCTACGATGAGATTAACTTATGGTACTGTAGATAAACTTCCTATCAGAGAAGACAGAAACTATTTTGGTGTTACAGATAACTACTATACAGACATGTCTGGTCTTGTTGGAAAATACAAGAAAGGTGATGAAGAATTCGACCTTCCTCAAAGAGTAATCGATCTTTATAACCTTAAAGATTTTGGACAGTATGCTGACGCAAAAGGTTATATGCCTGTAAATTTCCTTTCTAACAATGACATTACAGGAGGTAACTCTGGTTCTCCGGTAATTGATGGAGACGGAAACCTTATCGGTATTGCATTTGACGGAAACAGCGAAGCATTAAGCGGAGATATCGTATTCGAGCCTGAATGGCAGAAAACAATCAACGTAGATGTTCGTTTCGTTCTTTGGACGATTGATAAATTTGCTGGGGCAAGAAGATTAGTTGATGAATTAAAGCTTGTGAGAGATGCAAACACTCCGGCTGATACAAAAACTAAAAACTCAGGTACTACAACAATGCCTAAGAAAACAAAGAAAAAATAATCTTATCTGATATATTTTTAAAACCGTGGAAGTAATTTTCACGGTTTTTTTATTTTTGAATATTAAAATACTGATCATGAGTTCTCAACCTATATTATTCAATGCTATCATTAAACAAAACGGAACAATGAATGCTGCTTTTGTAGAGTTTCCTTTTTCAACAGAAGAGCTATTCAACAAAAAAGGCCAGATAAAAATTAAAGCCACATTAGATGGGAAGGTTGAATATCGCGGAAGTCTAGCTAAAATGAAATCCGATTGCCCTATATTAGGGCTGACTCAGGAAATCAGAAAACAGCTTGGAAAAACATTTGGAGATGAAATTTCCGTTTCTCTTATTGAAGATAAGGAAGAACGAATTGTTGAGATTGCCAATGATATTGCTTTTATATTTAATGAAAATCTGGATGCAAAAGTATTATTTGATAAGATGAGTTATACTCATAAAAAAGAATATATCCGCTGGATTGAAGAGGCTAAGAAGCCTGAAACAAGAGAAAACAGAAAGATAAAAATGATTCAGATGATTCTTGAAGGAAAAAAGGGGATATAGACTCCTTTCTTTACCTATTACATTTTCACTTCTGCTTCTAAATATTGTTGCCCACCGCCGTTGGTAACTGTTAGAAATCCGTCATAATGAGCAATCTTCACACCAAGATCGTTTATCACCTCTTTAAAATATCCTCTCTTTTGTATATTATCAGGTTGCCATAAAAACTGTGCAGATTTTCCTCTTTGGTTCTTAAAGATCAATGAATTGAGCCTGCTTGCAACGCCAGATGATTTAAGATCTATCACTACACTTTCATAGGCTACAAATTCCTTAGCTATTACCATACAATTATTCATTTTCTATTATTTTTGATTATATTTTTTATCCTGAAACAAAAATCTTGATCTGTAGCGACAGAACTCGACGTATTATTTATTAAAAATGAGCTATCAAAAATAACCTGACAGATAATCAACTTATTTAAAAAAAAGGAATATATAAAAAGGTTGCCCGAAAAATTCCGGGCAGCCTTTATCTCATTTGGATCATTTAGATCTATTTTATACAAATGGAGCCTTTAAATCATTTACAATATTTGTTGGCAACCCTGAAACATTGGCATGTTTTACATTATTTACAAAAGACACACTGTCTGCTGAAGGAAATGTATAATCTCCGGTAAAGACACAGTTTTGAAAAAGAGCATGACTCAACATGTCAATAACTCCGCCTTTCCATTCTACATTTTTAAACTGGATATTAGAAGTAGAAAACGATGCACTTGCGTAATCGGTATTGAAACTATTAATCGATCCTCCATCCATAATCAGTTCTCCTAAATTTGCGCCACTAAACACAATTCTACCATACCCAAAACAGTCAGTTAAATATATATTAGCTCGGCGGCTATTAACTTTGTGATCTATAGAATTTAAATAGACACATGTTGTATCAAGTGCATTTGTTGTCAACCTCCCGCTAATTTCTATATTTGTATCGTAGATCAACTGTTTGATATCATCTTTAATAATTTGTACAGCAGCATAACTTGTCGTAGACTTCGCATTGAGAATCGTATCTGTAATTCTCAGGTGTTTAATGTTAACATACTCCCTATTCAACACACCTAAAAAAAATCCATATACTTTACCTGCATCTGTATTAATAATTGGATTGATTATATGAAGACTTTCAGGAAGTTTTGGAGTTACCTTATATTTATCCAGCATTTTATCTCCAACATTACCCCCAGGAGTAGTATACGAGAACATATAGATATCTCTTTTGCCTGATTGGTCATTAGGATTTTCGCTATTAAAAACAGGGGTATTTATCTTTACAATTCCTCCTAAGCTGGGAGTATCCAATCTGATTCCAAAGAATATAGTAGCACTCCCATTTACTACGGGAGAATTTAGAGTAATATCATTGCCTGCAAATTGAAATGCCGCCGCCCCTAGACCTGTTTTTACTATAGTATGATTAGCTATAAATCTATCTGTCCAATGGTCATCTATCCCATCTTCCCAAACACCTCTGTTGATCGTAACATCTACACTATTTCTACCGGTATAACCATGTCTGCATTCTATTACGTTTCCATCATTAATAACAAGTCCTATTGAATAATAATTTGCAATACCATAACCACTACCATCTTTCCTGAATCCATGTATAAAAGGACTATTTATGATAACATCAGCGCAAGCATTCACTTCCAGTGCTACGGCACCAAAATTATTAAGCTTATTAAGAATTTGTGGACTATTAAGAGTAACATTATCCCTATATACAAATAAATATGCTTCTTTATTTAAAGACTCTGCTATTTCAATTGTTAGATTATCTATAGTGATATGTTCCTCCGGAACAAATTTCTTCACATTTAGCGGGGGTGAATTAGCTTCTTGCAGATAAGAACAAACTAAAGGCGTTGTCAATCTACCATCTAAACTTCTAATAAACTCACTCTTTTTATAAGCTGTTTCTAAAGAATTATCACGATCAGTTAAAATCTCCTCAGATTGAAAGAATAAGTTAACAGCTCCAATATTACTAAAGCCTACATCAACACTTCCTCTTTTCATTTTTCCAGGAATCCATGAACTTATATCCACTATTTCCTCATTAAATTTTCGGGTAATCTTTATGGCAACCTCTGTATTTTCATTAATCAGGATAAATTTCCCATCACATCTCCCACTTGTTTTAATTTCAAAAGACTGCTTTACAACCACTTTACATTTTCCCGGAATCACCCAAAAGAGGTTATTAGCATTTACATACTTAAAATAGGATATTACAGATTGAGAATCATCATACATTCCATTCCCTTTTACCCCAAAGTATCTGATATCCAAATCATGGGCAAAATTATGTTCCAGCTTGATCCCTCCGGTCTCAACGATACTCCCAGCATCATCTGCATCTAGTGTGGCAGACAAGTGATAAACAATAGGGTTGGGAGTATCTCTTTTTTCATAATATCCTAAAAGACAGACTCCCTTATAAACACCATTTTGAAGATCTGTTACTTCTGAAGCCGATAGGTTTTTCATCTCAGCCATAGTGTTCTTTACAATACATGGAAAACTCATAAAAATATTTTTTGTTGGTTAGTTTTGAAACAAAGATTATCTTAGGTAACTATTCATCTTTTGTTCTCAAGCAAATTTAGTCCTACCCAACGCCAAAACTTGACGTATTATTTCTAAAAAAATCCTCCTACCCCCCTTTATTTCCATTATTAAAAAATTTTTTTGTCAGGATTAGAAAAAGTCCCCGACTATCCTTTTAAATACAACTTAAAAAAATCACTATTATGAAAAGGACCTTTTTAAAAATTACGGTGGCTGTAGCAGGAATTATGACAGCATTTACTCTTTCTTCCTGCAATGATTCAGACAATAATATGATGGATTTATCTTCTCAAAGAACCATCATTTTTGAAAATGTCATTACCCCAAAAGATTTTGTAGAAAGTGGGAGCTTTCAGGGAACCGGAGCCGTTCCTGTCATTTTACCCGGACAATCCGTATCCGTCAAGTTCAGTGCGGGGAAAACACAGGCATTGATGTTCGCAACGATGTATGGCGCTTCAAAAGATTGGTTCTTTGCTTCTCAACAGCCAGGCATCAAATTGTTTGACACCAACGGGAAAGCCATTACCGGCGATGTTTCTTCCAGCGTATTGCTGTGGGACAACGGAACGAAGGATAATATGACCGGACAAGTGGAAAGCAAGCCTATTGCTCAGGTTCCTAATGTGAATGCCTCACAGCTGATGAAACTTAATCTTGACTACAATGAGATGACGTCGGAATTCACATTAACAATTACCAATACTTCTGGTGGAACAGCCAATGAAACGCCTTTTTCACCTGGAGTCTGGGCTGTTTCTAATTACAACGGCTCTCAGCTGCTAAACAACGCACCGTTCTTTACTCCGAATGCTTTATCTAATCCCGAAATTACGGACATAGCCCAGATGGGAAGTATTGGTAAGATGACAGCAAAGCTTAGCGCCAATACTGGGATTATAACAGGCCTTTCCCCTGCTTTGGTTGTAATTTATCGCGGAGATAAAAATCCAATCTATGAATTGGGAAAAATGGATAATGGAATGGGATTAAAGGAGATTGCCCAATTTGGAAATGTAAGTAAACTTCAAAGCAGCTTACAATCTTTACCAGGGATTAAAGGAATCTATGTTGCCGGAAATGCTCCTGTTCCACCGGGAAATAAAATTATGACTAATTTCAAAGCAGATCCGGGGGATAAAATTGCTTACGTTACCATGTTTGGTTTTTCCAATGATTGGTTCTATGCAAATGAAGTAAGTATTGACGCAACAGTAAAGGGTGAGCTGAGCTCCAAAACAGCTTTATTTGATTCCGGTACTGGAGTAGATCAATACCCTGGAGCTGGAAACCGCCAGGCGTTATTTGGAGGAACCCACAAAGTGAATCCATGGTTATTTCAAAAGTTGGAAACCAGTATCCTGTTCCTGCTGTACAAAATGTAATTAAGGTCACGGTGAACTAAATTCATATGATGAAATAAAAAATACCAGGCAGCTTTCTGTCTGGTATTTTTATGTTAGGAGGTTAAATTACAAAGACAACATTCTAATTGTCACTAAGCATTCCAAAATTCCCGGTCTAAACTCCTGTACTGTATGGCTTCAGAAATATGATGGGAGAGTATTTTTTCGGATGCTTCAAGATCAGCAATGGTACGGGCAACCTTAAGGATCCTGTCATATGCTCTGGCGGAAAGGTTCAGTTTTTCCATAGCCAACTTAATAAGTTTGAAAGACGCTTCATCCAATTCACAGAATGCTTCAATTTCCTTTGGACCAATCTGGGCATTGCTGCTGATATTAAGATTTTTATATCGTTCATTCTGAATCTCTCTTGCTTTCAGAACCCTTTCCCGGATATCTTTACTTTTCTCTCCTTTTCTCTTTTCTGAAAGCTGTTCAAATTCTACTTTCTGAACTTCAATATGGATATCAATCCTGTCTAAAAGCGGTCCGGAAAGCTTATTCATATACCGCTGCATTTCATATACAGATGAGGTATTATTGGGGTCATCCGGAAAAAAGCCACTTGGACTGGGGTTCATTGAAGCGACCAGCATAAAACTTGCAGGATAATTGACAGTAAACCTAGCTCTTGAAATGGTCACTTCCCGATCTTCTAAAGGTTGCCTCATCACTTCCAGCACTGTCCGTTTAAATTCTGGCATTTCATCCAGAAACAGAACTCCATTATGAGCCAGTGAAATTTCTCCTGGCTGAGGGTAACTCCCTCCACCTACAAGGGCAACATCTGAAATCGTGTGGTGGGGAGATCTAAAAGGGCGAACCGTCATTAATGAAGCTTCTGTTCCTATTTTCCCTGCCACGGAATGTATTTTTGTAGTTTCCAGAGCCTCTTTTAATGTTAAGGGAGGTAAAATACTCGGAACTCTTTTGGCCAACATTGTTTTTCCACTTCCTGGAGGGCCGATCAGAATGATATTATGACCACCGGCAGCAGCCACTTCCATGGCTCTTTTTGCCGTTTCCTGGCCCTTAACTTCTGAGAAATCAAATGGAAAATTATTAATTCTTTCATGAAATTCTTTTTGGGTATCCAGTATCACCTTCTCAATAGGTTTTCCTTCATTAAAAAAATCAATAACTGTCTTTATATTTTCTACCCCATAAACCTCAAGATCGTTAACAATCGCCGCCTCCCTTGCATTTTGTATGGGAAGAATAATTCCTTTAAAACCCTCTTCCCTAGCCTGAATTGCGATTGGTAAAACTCCTTTGATAGGCTGTAGGCTTCCGTCCAGCGAAAGCTCACCCATAATGATATAGTTTTGAATTTCTTCGGCCAGAATCTGATCTGATGCGGCTAAAATGCCAATAGCTATACTTAGATCATAAGCGGAACCTTCTTTTCTCAGATCAGCCGGAGCCATATTAATTGTAATTTTTTTTCCGGGAATTTTATACCCTACATTTTTCAATGCAGCAGAAATCCTGTAACTGCTTTCTTTGATGGCATTATCAGGAAGCCCTACCAGATGGTATCCTACTCCACCAGTATCTACATTTACTTCAATCGTTATCGTCTGGGCCGCAACGCCATGAATAGCACTGCCATAAATTTTGATCAGCATAATGTGTTTTTGAAGTAAATGTAATTAATATACTATTTTAAAAATCTGATAGTTATACTGATAATTTTCTATAGAAAATAAAATTTTGAAAATGATTTTAAGAAAAGTGAATGTTTAAAATCTATTTAATTCTTAGTTATTACAATTGGCAACAAACAGAGGTTTCCCTAACTTTTTTACAGCAACCCGAGGCTGTGAAGTGCCCGTAATTCTATCAAATTTCATCAATACATCATTATAATGATAGTCTTTACTTTTAAAATTCAGTTGTTTGACTGGTACAGCAGGATTTACATATACATTCCTTAATTTGTCATATTTATAGTCATCAAATCTATTGTGCCGTTCATATCATCATTTGTATTATAGGAATTGTTCACCAACTTATAATCTGCGGCAAAAGCCATATTGAAAGATTGATTCAAAAATTCTAATTCTTTTTCATTGGAAAACACCTCTTTAACAGAATGTTTTTTAATAACTTCATCTGAATCTCTATTCACATCTGACAACCCTTTTTTTGTAATTTTAAAAATAAAATCATGGTGATATAAGCTATCCTGCATATGCTGAACAATAAAATCATTATAATCACCGGTTGAAAATTGATACATCAATTTTGGAATATCTGCCTCTATCCTATTTTCAGAGTTTTTTTCTTCCAATAAGGTAATAGCAGAAAATTTTTCTTTGAAAATATGGACATTGGGATAATCCAGGCAGTTAGCTCCATTGTTGAAAAGAGATTGCATTTTGTTTGGAAATTCACCCACTACAATATTGCTATTTCCTATACCATCACCAGTAAAATTGACTCTCATTCCTTCTTTTATGTCAGGGTTTTTGCGGGCATACATATAAAATTTAGCTTCTGGATTTATAGGCTTCAGATAGAGAAGATCTTTTTCAACAGTCCATGTTCCTTTTATCAAGGTTGCATAGGCAATGATCACAAATGTTTTATTTTTATTAATAACGAAGGCCGCGCCCTTTGCTTTATACACCCCATCGATGTTTTCTTCATTTTTTTGAGCATATACCAACACGGTACAGAATACCATCAAAGGCAAAAGCAGTTTATTAAGATTCAATTCCATCATTAAACATTTTGATAAATATCGTAAAAATCTCACGGCAGAACTCTAAAAAATTTTCATAAAGGTGAATTTTCACTTGAATTGATCTAAAAAAATGATTGTAAACTAGACTTTTATAACCATACAAAGTATCATGAAATACATGGATCTGATTCGTTTGGAAAGGGTAAAGCCTATGGTAGTTTTATGTGAATGATGAATAATGGCAGAACAATCTCCGGATTCTTGCAAATTTTAGTTGTTGGATAAAGTATTATTTGATGATTTTTGCTTTATTCATAGAAGATATTATCAAACACGGCAAAAACACACTTCGGATAACTTATTAAAATAAAATACCTTACAATAAAAAATGATTCATAATAACAAAAAAACATACTCATTGTTTCATGTGAAACATAAAAAGTCTATTATTTCTCATTTCATCAGGCCATATTTCAATATCATTGATAATCAAACAGAAACACAATATTATATAAAATCAAGTTCAAATAACAAAGTCTTTATCCCTACATACAAAGCAGATATATAGATAAATCTTTCAATTTATAGCTGTTTTTTATAAGATACTCATCACAGAATTATAGATAATCTGTATCAAAATAAAATCGGCACAAATACATGTACCGATTTAACCACTATTAAAAACTAACGAAAAGATTATTTAATCCTTTATTTTTTTATGAATTTATTTCTATAGACTTCTCCTTTACTACTTTTAGAAACGATGATATAATTTCCGGGAACCAAATGGCTTACATCAATGGCTTGTCTGTATTGATGGTCATTTTTCTTCAAAATCAGTTTCCCGGACATATCCATAATGTTAATCTCTTTATATTCTTCTGATTCTTTGCCAATATAAAGGAACTGTGCTGTAGGATTGGGGTATATATTTAATTTATTTTCTTTAGGTTTTACTTCTCCTGTTCCTAATTTTCCACAGAACTCCCAATTACCATATTCTAATTTTACAAAGGCAAAAGGATCTAACATTTGGCATTGATTGGGACAATATTCTGTACAGGCATAGAAACCATATTCTCCAGGTTCAGAAGTGGTATAGCTATCCCCGGTCTGATTAGGAATTGCACAAGGATCTCCGGTAAATGGGGCCGTAGTTGTCGGAACACATTTGAACCATGTATGAGGGCCATACACTACAGGAAATACATCATCAAACTTTACAGGAGCCTCATTGCATACATGGGCTATTCCACCATCTACAATCTCATAAGTTCCGGGAACAAAGGTAGACATCATGGCAGGAAGACCATAAACATACCCATCTGCCATTACTGCAGGGCTTTCTTCAATACAATCTCCTTGTGTAACTTTTACTTTGAAATAATACAATTGATCATTCCCATTGATGGTTAACTGCTGTGATGTGGCTCCGGGAATGACTTCCCAAGGATTATTATTAGGACTTTGCCAGGTCCATTCCTGTTTGTACCACTGATAAGAAGAGTACGTCTGTGTAGTAGAAAGAATTTCATCTTCACTTTCACAAAACAGGATCTTATCTGCAAAGATAGCCCCCAGCCTTGGACTGGTAATGGTAGGGTTACACTGCGCCTTTACAATCAGAAGGTTAAATAATAAAAATGTTAAAAAAATCAGTTTTGTTTTCATATATATTGACATTTAAGTTGATTTCTGTTTTAAAAGTCATCATCATTAATCAATCAACAATCTGATCCCGAATTTCACATTAAAATGCAGGGGTTTTTCTTTATAAATGGTGTTGGGAGAATTCTCATCTTTGAAATGATAACCAATCCCCGGCTCCGCATAAATTCCTAGTCTATTAACCACTTTCACCTGGAGCCCTACTGCCGTATTCACTGAAAATGACAGCGGTTTATGATCCAGATTTTCCTTAGAAGTCTCCTTTACTTCATCATGTACTACATAACTTGTTGTAATACTCCCTGCTATTGGTTTCTCTACCAGTGCACCTCCTGTAATATACCCTGTAAACCTTCCTTTCTGAATAACATTATAATTAACCTGAACAGGAATTCCGAGATAGTGAACTTTCTGCTCTCCTTTAATATAATTATCATTGCTTCCTGAATGAAGTTCTGAAGCCAGTTTGGTATAATTCAAACCTGTCCCAATTCCCCATCTTTTTCCCAGATTATAATACACCGATAGCCCGAATGTTACCGGAACTTTATGTCTGATCCTGGCTTCTATCGGCTTACTTTGGTTGGCCAATAGTATTTGTGTCAAAGGATCATCTACATACTCGGAAGCGCTCCATACCTGCTCAAAATTCATTGGTTTTCCGCTGACAGAAGCATAACCATGAAACTGCTGCTCTGCAGAATTGGAGGAGGCATTCCCTGTAAGCATACTGAGCATCCATTTCCTCTCAGAACGAGCCTTTATATTCTTCACTTTAGCATTATCTGCATATTTTTCAGACAGCTCATTTTCCACCTTATTTATTTCTTTTTCAGCCTCTTTATACTCTAGTTTATCATTCGCCAGAGGCATTTCCTGCGGTTTATTATCATAAATGGATACTGATTCCTTTGTTACAGGTATTTTGATAATAACCTGATTATTTCCTTGATTTTCAGCGCCTCTTTTCCCTTTCTCTTCAGCCTTTGTGTATTTTATATTTTTGACAGGAGAATCTATTGTATTAAAATCATTTTGTGCTAAAGAAAAATCCGCCTTTGATTTCTCCTCAATCTTTATATTCTCCTGCTGTTGTTCATTTTTCAAAGGCAGCTTTCTATCTGTTTCTTTATGAGGATCTGACAAATTTTGTGTAAGTTTTTTTTGATTTTCTTCCGGCCACATCTTTATCATCATAAAAATCAGAACAGCTGCTGCAGCTACACTTCCGATATGATAAAGCCAGATTGTACTTCCAACACCTCCTCTATCGGTCTTCTTTTCTTCATTTTCAGTGTCGGTTGCAGGAATAATTCCTGTCACCAGCTTATTTTCCTCTTCTCCTGAGAACAATTCATCCTTGATGTCATCCCACAATCCTTCCGGAACCTCTTCTTCATGGTTCTCCATTCTGCTTCGCAGGTTATTGAGCCATTCGTTATTCATATTGTGCTTTTTTTGACATTTTAAATTCCTTTACTTTCTGAACCAACAGCCCTTTTGCACGGTGAAACTGTGATGCTGAAGAATTTTCTGCAATTCCCAGCAACAATGCAATTTCTTTATGACTTTTCTTTTCAAACACGTATAGGTTGAAAACAGTTCTATATCCATCTGGAAGAGAATGAATTAACTTCATAATGTCTTCTTTCGGAATTTCCTCAAAATCAGGTTCTTCTTCATTGGGAAGATCAGGAAGCTCCTCTACTTCAACGGAAGATTTAAAGTCTCCTTTCTGCCTGATATGCTTCAGAGATTCATTTACGGTAATACGGGTAGTCCATGCTCTAAGAGAACCATCACCTCTATATTCAAATGATTCTATGGAGCGAAACATTTTGATAAAACTGTTCTGAAGGACATCATGCACATCTTCTTTTTCTGTTATATACCGGGAGCACACATAGGACAGATTACCTGAATAAGCTCCAAAAAGCTCCTTCCAGGCGGTTTCCTCCTTCTGCAGAAGGCGGTTTACCAACATCTGTTCTTTACTTTCTCCCATGTACTGCTCCAGTATACGATATTTTGATTAAAATTTTAAAGCTAAAATAGATTGCATCGTATAAATACAATCTATTTATAGTAATAACCGTTAATTAATATTTTACACAGAACGGAAAATTATAATTAATAGCTTCATAAGGGGCAAGTACTGTACCGTCTACGGTAATTTTCTCTGCTGTTAAAGCAAATCGCAGTGAGCCATCCATTCCCACATAAAACCCTTTCTGCTTTGCATTCAATACCACTTCTGTCTTTTTGTTCACACCATCTACAGGAATCAGAATCATCAATGGTTTAGGGCTCAAGGATAATTCAATCACATTATTGCCTGCATTTATAGACGCTGTATATTTAATATCATATTTTACCTTTCCTACTGCTTTAATCGCTGCTTCTGCTTTTAACGGATCTTTCACCACTGTTTTCACAATTTCATCCACCGGAAATTCTGAAAACATAATCGTATCTTTTTTTGCTTTAAAATTTTTTATTTTTTCTGACTTGCTATCTCCTTGTATGGTAATAAGTCTTCCTTTATAATTTCCATTCACATCTTCCAGTTTTACGGGTCTTATTTCCGGACCATCAACACTGCATGAATACAAAGAAAATCCTGTTAATACGATTAAAATAGCTGTTAAAAATTGAGTTACTGTAAATTTTTTCATTCCATTATTTTTTTTCATTAAACATTAATTATTTTGAGTACTCATTGATATAAATCTCATTTCCCGGAAATCTTGCATGTTTTTTTCAAAAACTATCAAATTTTTACGTAACTCATTGATTTCATGAATAAAAAAAATCAATTCAAATGATTAGTTTTTCAATAAAAAATGATAATTATTCTGGAATTCATATTGTCATGTTTAGGTTTTCGATCCACTTATCCCTTTAGTATATGATCTCTGTAATCAAAAAAGGAAGCTACATTGTGTAACTTCCTTTCCTATGTTTTCATCTGCATTTTACTCTACACCACCACCTAGGGCACGGTATAGATCTACCTCAGCATTTAATCTTTCCAACGTTACGTTGATCGCTTCCAGATCGTTCTGAAGCTTATTATTCTGAGCTGTAATCACTTCAAGATAGGTTGCCATTCCGCTTTTATACAGCTTCAGCGCATCGCCGATTCCTTTATCTAAAATGGCTGTTCTCTGTTCTAAAAGCTGTAATCTTTCTGAAGTGCCCTGGGATTTCGCCATGGCATCAGAAACTTCTCCAACAGCCGTCATTACTGACTGTTTAAAGTTGATTGCTGCTTTTTCCTGTTCAATTAATGCCGTTTCATAAGCTGTTTTCAGTTGTTTTTTCTGAAAAATTGGTGCTGCCAGGTTCGCCGCAATTGCTTTAGTAATAGAACCCGGAATATCAAACCATGAACTGAATTTATTTGAATTTACCCCAATCTGCGGACTCAAACTAATGCTTGGGTACATCGCTGCTTTTGCCAATCCTGTTTTTGAATTCAGGCTTATCACATTAAATTCAGCCATCTTAAGATCCGGTCTGCGGCTTAATAATTGTGCAGGAAGTCCTTCTGAAAGCTTATTTCCCGGGATCATCATTTTCAAATCTCCTGATCTTTCAATCTTCGCTGGATACTCTCCACAAAGAATACTCAAAGCATTCTCCTGAATGGATATATTCTGTTTGGCTAAAGGAATCAAAAGTTCTGCTGTTTTCTTCTGCGCTTCTGATTGCTGTACCGCTAATGAGTTGATCTGTCCTGCCTTAAACTGAAGATCCATCATTTTCAGGGTATTATTACTTAATTCAATATTCTGCTCCGCGATTTTCATCTGCTCATCTAAACTTATCAGATTATAATACGCCTGGGCCACCTGAACAATAATTCTGCTTTTTACAGCATTTAAATTTTCTTTTTGAGCAAAGTATTCCGCTGCCGCCGATTCTTTCTGCATTTTCGCTTTTCCCCAGATATCAACCTCCCATGAAAGTCTCAGATTGGCACTGAAATCATCCATGTGCGTTGTTCCTACAAACTGCTCATTAAGCGATCCGTTAAGTGTATTTTTAGAAGCCCAGCTTCTGTTGGCTCCGGCATTGAGATCCAATGTTGGAAGAAGAGATAACTTCGCTTGCTTATACATCAGATCAAGCTGTTCTATATTTTTCAGCGCAACGTTTACTTCATTATTTCTTGTTAAAGCTTTATCTATTAAACCAATCAGTTTAGGATCTTTGAAGAACGTTTTCCACGGTAGCACTACAGTATCTCCTGTTACCTGCATAGATTCTTTGTAGGATTCCGGCACCTGAAGCTCTGTTCTTGCATAAGGTTTCCCTACAGTGCAGGACACCAGTATCGCTGCCATTGCCCCTGAAATAAGGAAATTCTTTATATTAAATATTCTCATTTGTCAATTGATTTTGGATTATGGGATACTTCTTTTTAGATGAAAATTTCTCATCCAGATATTGGAAAAACATATACAGGATAGGAATTACAAATACCCCTAACACCACTCCACTCAGCATTCCTATGGCCGCACTCACACTGATAGATTTATTTCCTGAAGCCATTCCTCCTGTAGAGATCATTAATGGAATCATCCCCACAATAAAGGCTAATGATGTCATAATGATCGGACGTAATCTTGCCTTCGCTCCTTCCAATGCAGAATCCAGAATGGAAAGCCCCGTTTTTCTCCTCTGGACAGCAAACTCCACAATAAGAATTGCATTTTTAGCCAGCAATCCGATAAGCATAATCAATCCTACCTGTACATAGATATTATTATCCAATCCAATAGCTTTGATTCCAAGGAATGCTCCTACAATTCCCGTTGGGATAGAAAGCATTACTGCCAATGGAAGGATGTAACTTTCATATTGTGCTGCAAGAAGCAGATATACGAACAGTAAACATAATCCGAGGATTACAGCCGTCTGGTTTCCTGCTGATTTTTCTTCTAAACTTAATCCGGTCCATTCATAACTATAATCAGAAGGAAGTTTATTCAAGGTTGGTTCAATTTTATCCATCAAAGCTCCGTTACTGATCCCTGGTTTTGGTACCACATTAATGTTCAATGAATTATATAGGTTATAACGTTGAACGGATTCCGGACCATAGACTTTTTTCAAGGTGATTAAGGTATTGGCAGGAACCATTTCTCCTTTATTATTTTTCACGAAAATATCATTAAACGCCTGTTCATCCATTCTAAAAACACCATCAGCCTTGATATTTACTCTGTAAAATTTTCCAAATCTTGAGAAGTTCTGAGACTGATCTCCTGAGAAATACGTCTGAATAGATCCTAATAAATTAGCGATACTTACTCCTAACTGTTTGGCTTTATCTTCGTTTACTTCAAGTTCAAGCTGTGGATAATCTGCTCTGAACATCGTGTAGGCATAAGCTACTTCCGGTACCTGCATCAATTGTCCGATCACATCATCTGCTTTTGCCTTAAGAACCTGTGGATCTCTACCCATACGGTCCTGAAGAACGATCTCTGCATCATTCGTTACTCCATATCCTTCAACCGGAGGCATTCTGAAGCTCATTACACTTCCTTCTTTGATAACAGACAGCTTATCATTAACGATATTCATGATTTCATCAATATCCTGAACGGCTCCCCTTTCTTTCTTAGGTTTTAATTTCACAAACCCCATGGCATAAGCTGGTCCGGCACTGTTACTTAACAAGTTAAATCCTGTAATGGAAGTATTCTCCTGAACAGCATCTACCGTTTTTAAAATGGAATTGATCTTATTGGAAACTTCTGTAGTTTTTGTCAATCCGGTTCCCGGAGGCATGCTCAATGAATAAATAAAGAATCCGTCATCTTCCATTGGAACAAAACTCTTGGTAGTACTTGTCATCAACCATGCCGAAAGTCCTATAATTCCGGCTACTAATCCTGCTGCAATCCATTTACGACCAATTAAAAATCTTACACCTTTTGCATAACGTTCTGTCATATTATTGAAGCCTGCATTAAAAGCAACGGCGAATCTTTGTCCGAAGCCTTTTTTCTTTCCGCCTTCTTCTGCATGGTGGTTTTTCAAAAATACCGCACATAAGGCTGGTGTTAAAGTAAGAGCGTTTACCGCCGAGATAATAATCGCAATCGCTAAAGTATAGGCAAACTGCTTATAGAATAACCCGGCAGAACCTGACATAAACCCAATGGGAATAAACACCGCAGACATCACCAATGTAATGGAAATAACAGCCCCTGTAATTTCACCCATCGCTTTGTGTGTAGCATCTCTTCCTGAAAGGTCTGTCCCTTCCATATTACTGTGAACCGCCTCTACAACGACAATTGCATCATCTACGACAATACCGATCGCCAGTACAAGAGCGAACAATGTCAATACGTTAATTGTAAATCCTAATACCAAGAGGAAGAAAAAAGTACCGATAATGGCTACCGGAACCGCAATCGCCGGAATAATGGTAGACCTGAAATCCTGTAAGAAAATAAATACAACAATAAACACAAGGATAAATGCTTCTATCAGGGTAGATTTCACCTGTCCTGTTGCTTCATCCAATCTTTCCTTGGTACTCATTACCTTGGTATATTTAATACCTGGAGGGAAGGATTTTGAAAGCTGGTCAATCGCTTTATTGACTCCTATTTCAATTTCATTGGCATTAGACCCTGTGGTCTGCATAATGGCTACGGTAACCGCATTTTTACCATTGGAAAGGTTATCTCCACTGTTATTAATGGAACCAAATTCTACCCTGGCAACATCTTTAAGCCTGATTACATTGGTTCCATCATTTTTAACCACGATATTTTCGTATTGTTCCGGCTTATTCTTCTTTCCTTTGTATCGGATCACATATTCCAATGCAGCATCTGATTCTTCCCCCAATTTACCAGGAGCAGATTCTAAACTGTGATCGGCAATTGCATTCGAAACATCCGTTGGTTCCAATCCATAAGATGCCATTTTCTGAGGGTTCAGCCAGATTCTCATGGAATAATCTTTAATTCCAAAAATCTGTGCTTGTCCTACTCCTTTTACCCTTTTAATTTGTGGGATAAGGTTGATGTTGGCAAAGTTCTGCAGGAAAGTTTCATCATATTGTTTATTATCTTCAGTATAAATATTGAAAATCAATACCATACTATTCTGTTGCTTTGAGGTCGTTAATCCCATTCTTACCACTTCCTGAGGTAATATCGGTGTGGCCTGCTGTACTCTGTTCTGTACATTTACCGCCGCCTGGTCGGCATTTACTCCCTGCTTAAATATTACAGAAATGGTAAATGTTCCGTCATTACTTGCCGTAGACTTCATGTAGCTCATGTCTTCTACCCCGTTGATCTGCTCTTCCAAAGGGGTTACCACAGAACGGATTACCGTTTCACTGTTTCCTCCTGGGTACGAACCTGAAACGGTAATGGTGGGTGGAGAAATGTCCGGGAACCTGGTCACTGCCAGCTGGTTTAACCCGATGATCCCTAAAATGACAATGATAAGGGATATTACCGTCGCCAGTACCGGACGGTCTATTATCTTTTTTAACATTTTCGAATTTTCTAAGAATGATTATAAAATTATTTTGAAGGAGATACTTTTGCCACAACCTGTGCCCCATCTGCAAGGGCATCTATTCTGTTGATGGCGATTTTGTCTCCTGCATTCACTCCATTTTTCACAAAGTAATCTTGAGAAGTGCTTCCAGATACTTCAATCTGCATCATTTTCACTTTATCTTTTCCTTCTAATTTATAGACGAAGAACTTATCCTGAATATCTTTTACAGACGTTTTCGGAAGCTTTACTACACCATCTAATGCATTGTGTATCATCACACGTCCTGTTCCTCCGGATCTTAGAAGTTTATCCGGATTCTGGAACACAGCTTTCATCTGGATACTTCCTGTATTTCTGTCAAAGTTCCCACTGGCATTTTCCAACCTTCCTTTAAAACCATAGGTAGAACCGTCTGCTAAAATAAGCTCTACATTCTCTGTGTTTTCACCTGAAGCAGCAGCTCTGCTATGAGCAATAAAGTCTGCCTCATTCATTGAGAAATAGACATTTACACTGCTTATATTAGAAAGTGTTGTTAATGGTGATGCATCAGACGGGCTGATGAGGTTTCCTACCCTGTTTGGGATTCTTCCTATATAACCGCTCACCGGTGCCTTAATGTATGCGAAATTAGCATTGATCTTTGAAGAACCTAAAGAAGATTGTGCCTGAGCCACTTGTGCTGATGCTGCCTTTAAACTTGCCTGTGCTGTTTTCAGCTGCATATCAGAAACTACTTTTCCTTCTACAAGAGGTTTCAGCTTTTCAACTTCCAGTTTTGCCGATTCCTGAGCTGCTAAAGCGGATTTCAAAGCGGCTGCATTGGTATTTACCTGTTCATTGTATACCGATGGATTAATTCTAAACAATGTTTGCCCTTTGCTCACATATTGTCCTTCTTTTATGTATACAGCTTCCAGGTATCCTGTTACCTGAGCTTTTATTTCTACATTGTCCTGCCCTTCTATACTTCCGGGATACCCCGTTGCAACGTCTTCATTTCCTGACTTCACCTGGATAAAGTCAGTAGGAAGTGCCTGTACCTGCTGCGCATTTTCCTGCGCGTTTCCCGAACCGCAGGAGTACAATATTGCTGCAGTTATAAGTGAAAGTGCCAGATATCCTTTTCTGTAGTTCATAACATTTGTTTTTAAATTTTACAACAGCAAAATAAGTTCATATAATAAGGATGTGCATGTAAAAATCCGGTGAAACGTAGTTAATCGCAGGTGAAACGTATGATACCAAAAATGAAAGGAAAAGTGGTTATTTCTACCATTCAGATCGATAAAAAACGGCTTTATCACTTTAGTATTTCAAAAATACGGTTGAGGTTTCAATTTATACGTTTCACTTTTAAAACTCATCGTTCAGGTTATTTTCCCTTCTAATTTCGCAGTATCAAAACATCAAAAAATAAGTCAATAATTTAAATTTTTATCAAATGAAAAAGTTTTTAGCAATCACAGCGATCGTATTAGGAGTAGGAGTACAGGCTCAAACTACAACACCGAAAAAGGAATCAGGGATAGAATTAATTCCAAAGGCCGGAATCAATATTGCCAATCAATCTATTAAAAATGTAAATGGTGAGAAATCAAAAACATCCTTTCAGGCCGGCTTAGGGGTAAATATTCAAACAGGAATAAAAAACTTTTCTGTACAGCCTGAAGTTAACTTTATCAGCAAGGGAACAAAGTTTAAAAACAGCTTTGGAAGTGAAACATACAACTTTAATTATTTAGAAGTTCCGGTGTTAGCCAAATACAGCTTTGGTCCGGTGTATGTAAATGCAGGACCTTCTATAGGCTTCCTGATGGGAAAGAATGATAAGGTAAAAGCAGCATATGGTAAAACCAAATCCATAGATTTTGGATTACAGATGGGAGCAGGTGTAGCCATTCCTGCAGGACCCGGAAAAGTAATTGTAGATGGCAGATATAATTTAGGATTAAATAATATCTCCGATGAGAAAGGAGTAGATGTAAAAAACAGAGGTTTTGCGATCTCTCTAGGATATGCTATTCCATTGTAATCTTTAATTCATAGCTTTTTCTTCATATGATCCCTTCATGAGCAATTCTTGGGGGGATTTTTATTTATAAGATTGGAAGCTGGAAGTTACTATTGTGCAGACAAAATCTAATAGCTACAGAAAGGTTTGAGGCTCTCTGAAAAGCGTTAATTAAATTGATTTTTCTTTTGTTTTTCAGTCTTCAATAACCTCCAGCATCCTACCATTAATAATCCATCCAGGATTTAAAAATTGATGCCTTTTCCCGGCTTACGATCACTTCCATCTCAGGTTGTTTTCTCAGCTCCAGTTTCAGTTTTCCATTGAAATGATTGAAAATCTGCTTTACAGAATCAATATGAATGATAAACTGTCTATTGGCCCGGAAGAAGAACTTCGGATCCAATTGTTTTTCAAGCTCCTCCAATGTTTGAGGAATATTTTCTACTACACCAGTGTTCAGCATGGCCTTACTGATTCCCAATTCTGTATAAAAGTATAAAATGTCTTCTGCCAATACTGTTTTATATCCATCACGATGAACGATAAGGAATCGTTTTCTATAGTCTTTGGGCTGGATATAATTGAGAAGCCCCTCAATGGCTGATCCTACAACAGGAACTGCTTCCATAAAGGTCTCATAGCGCTTCAATGCGGCATCCAGTTCTTCCTCTTCTATGGGTTTCAGAAGGTAATCTATGCTATTGTATTTAAAAGCCTGTACGGCATATTCATCATACGCTGTTGTAAAGATTACGGCGCTTTTGACCTCATGTTTATTAAAAATTTCAAAGCTTAAACCATCTGCCAGGCGAATATCCATCATAATGACATCCGGAACAACATTGTTTTCCAGCCAATTAACAGTAGAGGTTATGGAATCTTCTACGGAAAGAATTTCAATATGGGGTCTTAACTTTAGCAACAGCCTTTTTAACCGGTCTGCATTGGGTCTTTCATCCTCAACTATTAAAATTTTATTAATCTTCATATCAACGGGAGTTTTACAATAAATTTATCTTCAGTTTTTTCTATAATCGGTTTTGTATAGCCCAGAATCTCATACCTTGCAATGATATTGGTAAGCCCAACTCCTGAAGAATCCGGCTTATTGAGTAATGGCAAAAAGGTATTAGCAACTACCAGCTCTTTTTCTGAGTTTGTATACACATGAATTTCCAGTGGGTTCGCCTTTGAGGTCTGATTATGCTTAATAGCATTTTCAACCAACAGCTGCAGGGATAATGGAAGCGTATACATAGATCTGTATTCTTCTTGGATGTCAATTTTAAATAATACTCCCTCGCCAATTCTTTTTTCAATCAGGAAAATATAGGAATCTAAAAATTTCAGTTCTTCTTCTACGGCTATGATATCTTTTTTAGAGTTCACCAACAAATACCGGTATACACGGGCAAATTTTTCTGAATATTCATATCCTAACTGTTGATCTTCCAGAATTAGTTCGGAAAGAACACTCAGGTTGTTAAAGATAAAATGGGGATCTATTTGTAATTTAAGAACCTGAAGTTCAGCGGCCATAGCTGCCTGTTTATGCTTGGAGGCTCTAAGTTTATGCTGAGCTGCTTCTACAGCGGTCCTTTTCCAATTTTGAAGCAGATAATCCACTGTATTAAAACCACTTATAATCAACGAAATCACAATATTCGTAGCAACCCATTGTCCTAATAGTGTATATTCTTTTCGGGAATCCATTTCCGGTAAATTATCAGAGGTACAGTCTACAATGGCATTAATAATCATTACAATCAAAACACTTCCTACAATCTGAAGAAATCCCTGGATGAGTAATCGCTTAACCGTCCTATCTTTCCACGGAAGCAGCTTATTGAGAGTAGAATCTATAAAAATACTAACCTCTGAAATGATGATTGAAAAAAAGAATACCCACAAAGCATCTTCAATAAACATTTTCAATGGAGTTTCCCAATACCTTTGCCAAACCGGATCAAAAGGATCAATAAGATAGGAAAATCCGCAGAAAGCAATTACTGCTACGGCCCAAATTACCAGCCTCCTTTTCATAGCGGAAAGGATCTTTTTACTTCGTACTAAATTTTTTCTAATCGTAGAAACCCTATTCATATCCGGGACTTTGTGAATGTAAATATAAAAATAGATTTTAGAAGCCCATGCCCTATTTTTAACGAGACCGCCAAAACCGTCCCTGAAACGTAAAATAAACAAGTTCAAATGAAACCTGACGTTTCATCACCTGAAAAATACATTTCATCATCATTTTATGCAACATCACCATATTTTTAATAAAAGGCCACGGGCTTCTACCCTAGTTTTGCAGTATTAAAATCGGTACAATGAAAACAATAATTGTCTGCACAGATTTTTCCCAGGAAGCTGAAAATGCAATTCATTATGCAGCTTCTATGGCTAAAGAAAACCAATATCATATTATTATACTGTTCAATTTACAGAGCATTTCTATCCATGCCCTGAATGCTCAGATTTCTGCTGATTTTTTCTATGAACAGACCCTTAAAAACCAACAAAAGCTTACTGATAAATCCATGGAGATAAATCTTTTATATGCTGTAAAAACAGAGTATTATCTAGCTTCAGGAAATTTTATTGATGAGCTGAATAACTGTATACAAGCCACAAATGGGGATTTTGTTGTGATGGGGATGGGAGAAAAAACGCTTGAACAGAGGCTTTTAGGGAACAATGTGATCAAGGCTATTCACAGGATCAAAAAACCGATATTAATTATTCCGGGACATATAGAATATACAGGAATCCAAAAGGTTCTCTTTGCCTATGATACTCATAAATCCATTACCTGGTCTGCCATGAATGACATTTATTCTTTCATTAATGAGTTCAATGCAGAAATTGAAGTATTTAATGTAAGTGAGGGTGTAGAGGATTTTACGGAAGTCATTCATGATATCGATCTGAATTCCGGTTATGATCTTGATGATATTAAATACAGCTTTAAGATGATAAAATCTATTGAAATCATCAAAGCGATTGAGGAGGAAGTAAAATTAGCCAATGCAGATCTCCTGACAATGGTTCCTTACCGGTATAATCTTGTAGAATCTCTTTTCCATCGAAGCAAAACAGCCATCATGGCCTATAAAAATAAAGTTCCATTACTATCAATCCCCCTAAACATAGATTAAGACTCAATCAATAAAAATCATATTTGAATTATCCTTTTTTGCCTTTTTAAGGTTAAATTTTACACTTAATCTTGTTTAATAAGACCGGAGTTTTCTTCGGTCTTATTTTGATTTTAACCTCACTCGCTGTAAATTATTTACTGTTCAAGATCATAAAGCTCTAATAATAAAAATCTTCTACGCTATCAACGTAGAAGATCATCCTTAATATAATAATATAAAATTATCAGGAAATCAAAGTCATTAATGTCTGATAATAATTTTCTTGCAATTCACTGCTGCCATTAAGGAACAAATAAGGCTCAATAAGCTCCAGTTCCATTAAGTGAAATGAATTATTGATTAATACACCATCTACCCTCGCATACAATGTTGATTGGGGTAAAGTTTTTAAATACGTCCCAGCCTGTTCTATATGCACCGGATCCGGGGTTGGATAACTAATACTTCCGCCATGATAATGCTGCACTCTGAAATCACCTTGTTTAGGCGTTTTTAATGAACAATGGCTATATTTTCCGTTGAAAAACAGGAATGACCATTCTCCATTTTTAATTTCCTCTACAAAAGGCTGTACCATATAATCCTGTTCTTTCAGAAACTCATTAATTTCTTTAGATCGTTTATCAAAATTATCTCGGTTTATGGTTACCGTATTTTGAGCTCCAGCACTCACACAAGGCTTTACAACCAATTGATCAGCTCCAAAAACTTCAAAAAAATGTTTACCAAAAGAAGATCCTTTTTCCACATATTCTGAGGCAATGACCGGAAGTTGCTTGTCCGCAATATCTTTCAGGTAATGTTTATCTGAATTCCATTTGATGATTTCCACTGGATTTAACACTTTAATTCCTAATCTTTCAAGATGATCCAGCCAGTTCAGAAATTCATGCAAATGATTATGATAATCCCACGGAGACTTGATAATAGCCACATCAAACTGACTCCAGTCCACATTTTCATCATTCCAAATGGTGGGAACAATATCCACACCTTTGTTGTTCAGAAAATTAATCAATTCCGTATCTTCATCATTGGTTACTCCCACCGAAAAACGGTCTTCTTTTTTAAAGCCTACTAGTGTAATTTTCATGCGTCTGTTATTATACGTTTTTCTTGGTGTAAAGTTGCAAAGAACTTATGAATGAACACAGACACAGATTTTTATATTTGGAAGGGTACAATTGAAAATGATAAAATATTGACACCAATTATTTTCCTTTAAATAGTGAACAACAAACAAAAAAGCATTTATTTGTAATACAATTATATTAGACGGAAAATAAAATTGATTTTGGATGGACTAATTAAATTTTTATATTGCATAGTAAAACGATCGTTTTTTAAAACCAAATTATGACTGTAGGTTACGCCAGAGTATCGACTCCCGAACAAAATATTTCTACTCAAGTTGAAATGTTAAAAGATAATGGATGTGAAAAAATATTCACCGACATTGCAAGTGGTGTTCGAGAAGATAGATTAGGATTAAATGAAATGCTCTCCTATTTGCGAAAGGATGATATCATACTAGTATATAAAACAGATCGAATTTTTAGATCACTAAAAAACATGATTGAACTTATCGATAAATTCAATGAAAAGGGCATTCTTTTTAAAAGCATTACCGAACCAGCCTTTGATACAACTTCAGCCAATGGAAAGTTTATTATTCAAATTTTTGGAGCTGTAGCCGAGTTTGAAAGAAGCCTAATTAGTGAAAGAACAAAATCTGGATTAGAAGGTGCTCGAAAAAGAAAAAAACTTTTAGGCAGACCCAAAGGATCAAGCCAAAAAAGTATAGAAAAATATCAATATGCTAAACATCTGTATGATAATAAAAATATTCCCATTAATAAAGCTTGTCAGCAAGCAGCAATAAGCAAAGCAACATTCTATCGTATTGATAAAATAAAAACAACTTAATATTTAATACGTCACATTTTGTCGTATTAAAATATATTTTTGCAAAAAATAGTAATAAATCATTCTACCAATTTTGTTTAAGAAGTAATTGTATATTCATAACAGGTAAAATCATGTCAGGTAAAATATTTTTTATAGGAGGAATCCATGGAGTTGGCAAAAGTACTATATGTAAAAGCATCTGCAAGGATTTAAATCTAAAATACTTATCAGCAAGTCAACTTTTGAAATGGGATGAATCTGAGGACCCAAAAAACAAAAAGGTTAGTAACATTTTACAAATGCAAAATAAATTAATAATTGGTTTGAAACTTAATACTGATGTTAATAAAAATTATCTTTTAGATGGGCATTATTGTTTATTGAATAAAAAAAATAAAGTGCAACCCGTTCCACATGACACATTTATTCAAATTAATCCTATAAACTTAAACATTATTCTAGGTAATGTATCAGAAATTAGTACTAGACTTCAAAATAGAGATAACATAGTTTATTCAATAGAGCTTCTAAAAAAATTTCAAAATTACGAACTATCATATGCACAAGAACTATCAAAAAAATTAAACATAGATCTTAATATAGGAACACAAGATAATTATTCTGAAATATTAGAAAAAATTTATAAGAAACTAAATACACCATGAAAGCATTATTAGATACAAACATTATTATACATAGAGAGGCCTCTCGGGTAATTAATCAAGATGTTGGAATTCTTTATCGATGGTTGGAACGAGCCAAGTATACGAAATGCGTACATTCTCTTTCAATTGTTGAAATTGAGAAATATAAGGATAAGACAGCTGTTAATAGTTTTCATATAAAGTTAGACAGTTATGAACAAATCGAGTTACCATCTCCCTTACAAAAGGAAGTTATAGAGTTATCTTCTATAATAGATGCTAATGACAATGATAGAAATGACACTCAACTTTTAAATGAAGTTTATATTGGCAGAGTGGATATATTAATTACAGAAGATAAAAAAATGCATCGCAAAGCGCTTGAATTGAAAATTCAAGATAAAGTCTTTACTATAGATTCTTTTCTGGAAAAAACATTTGCAGAACATCCAGATCTTGTCAATTATAAAGTTCTTAATGTTCAAAAGCTTAAGTTCGGTAGAATTAATTTAGATGATAATTTTTTCGAAAGTCTTAAAGAAGATTATAATGGATTTGATAAGTGGTTTATAAAGAAATTTGATGAAGAAGCATATATTACTGTAAACTCAAATAATGGTTTACTATTATCCTTCCTATATTTAAAGATTGAAGATAGTGATGAAAATTATAAAGATATTATCCCTTTATTTACTCCTAAGAAAAGACTAAAAATTGGAACTTTCAAGGTAATTAATAATGGATTTCGTCTTGGGGAAAGATTTATGAAAATTATTTTTGATAATGCTTTAAAAAATAAAGTTGATGAGATATATGTTACTATATTTGACAAAAGAGATGAACAAAAAAGACTCATCGACCTGTTGGAGCAATGGGGATTTATTTTCTGGGGGAAGAAAAATGAGGAGTTAATATATGTAAGAGACTTTACTAAAGCTTTTAACAAAGAGAATCTAAAAGCACATTATCCCTATATTTCACGATCACAAAATTGCTACATAGTACCAATTTACCCAGATTATCATACTAACCTATTACCCGATTCAATTTTAAACACAGAATCTCCAGAGGAGTTTATCGAAGACTTTCCGCACAGAAATGGTATTAATAAAGTATATGTGTCACGAGCTTATGAACCACACCCTGAACGTGGAGATATTCTTATTTTTTATAGGACAGGGGGGTATTACAAGAGTGTAGTTTCCACAATAGGAATAGTACAAGAAGTTAAATATGATTTTAAAGACGAAGACGACTTCGTTTTATACTGTAGAAAAAGTACAGTATTTCCTGAATATGACCTACGGAAAATGTGGAATCATTCTCATGATAAGCCTTTTGTTGTTAATTTTTTATATATCTATTCTTTTCCACACAGAATTAATATGAAGGAATTAATTGATTTAAAAGTTCTTAACGGCATAAATGATTCGCCAAGAGGATTTAAACATATCAGCGAAAAAAAATTCAACGATATTTTAAAAAATACAAAAAGTGATGAGAGCTTTATTCTTGATTAATAGTTAATTTAAAAAAATGAAAAGTATAGCTATTTGGGAGTCAAGGAATGATAAGCAGCCCTTTCAAGAAATAGAATTACATTTTAATTATTGGAAAATACCTAATAACGATAAAAATTTTCACAAGTTTTTAGATGTTGGCCTTAAATTAAAATCGACTCAGAATACGGAGTATATCAATTTCTATTTTCCAGCCAAGATAGAAAAAAAAGACTTTTGTGATATAGTTTCCAAATTTATAAAGAAACCTGATTTAGTTAGTGCAATATTTAATGAAAACTACAAAGTTGTCATTGAAGGAAGTAAACAGCATAAAATTCTCAGTGATCAAGATGATGAAGTTTTTACTGTTTATGAATTTTCTGATAATGACATCAGCTTTGAAAATAAATATGGAGGGACAATAGTGAGTTTAAAAGTACCGAAAATAAACAAAAAATTATATATTAGACTTAGAATTTCAGGCCCTTTTTTAAATCAACTCTCTACAATCACGAGCCCGTCTAACTCAATTTTCGAAAGTGCATTTTCTGAACTAGAAATGATTGATTTTAGAGTTAATGAAATAAGGGATCTAAACAAAGATCTTATGGAATATTGTGGCAAAATGTGTCACATCGAAAAACAACATTTCTTTTACATTTGCAGCAATAGTGAAGATGTTATAGGATATCATACACCTTATTTAAGTTGCCGTAATTTGGAAAATTATAGATGGAATGGTTATGTCGATTTACCCGATATAGAGAATGCTATTTTCCTAGCCTATCATTGGAAATGGACAAATCAAGAAAACAGTTCCCTTTTGATTAAATCTAAGTATGAGAAAAATAATTGGAAAACGATTGCAAAATATTTAGGAGTTGTGGTAAGTATATCATTAGTGGGATGCTTTTTGTATGATATATTTAAGTTTTTACTATTAAAGTTATTATAACGAATTAAATTATAATGAGAGTTTTATTATCTATCAAACCAGAGTTTGCCTTTAAAATATTTGAGGGTAAAAAAAAGTTTGAATTCAGAAAAGTTATTTTTAAAAAAATGGATGTAACAACAGTTGTTGTTTATGCATCATCACCTGTACAAAAGGTTATTGGAGAATTTGAAATTGATACTATTTTAACATCTGCCCCTGAAGATATATGGGAAAAGACAAAAAAGCAATCGGGAATTACTGAAAAATATTTTTATGAATATTTTGGAGAGAGAGAGGTCGCTCATGCTATAAAAATCAAAGATGTTAAAAAGTATTCAGAACCTTTATCGTTAAAAGATGATTTTAAAGTTTCTCCTCCTCAATCTTATATGTATTTAGATACTGTATAAATGAAATTTGAAATAATGAAAAAACCTGTGAGAGACACAGGTTTTTTCATTATTTCAAAAACAATCGTAGCTATTACAATTAAAGAATAAAGCTTAAAATTTTTAGTTTAAATCCATTGCTCGTCATCTAGTTTTTCTCTTTTAATATCAAGAGCATTATATTCTAACATTTGAACAGCCCAATCTTTAACTTGCTGAATTGGATGATCAATTAATTCTTCCAAAAGCAATTTAATAGTTTCAAAATATGGAACTCGAGATCCAATAGTTCCAAAGGTTCCAATATTTGCTGATAATTCTGAAAGCACTTTTTCGTCATACCCAAATTCATCTAAAATAGCTTTGGAAAAAGGGTGCCATACTACTTCTTCATTTCTCAGAATACTTAGAGGCATTAATCGCGCTAGTCTTTTAGGTGCAATATCTGGATAATGTCTACACCATCCTAAAATAAAATCATAATTTTGGGGATTTAAAAATAACATTCCCTCTCTTCCTGCTAATGATCCATTTTTAGACCCTACCAAACTTTCTAAGTGAAAATAAGTAGTGTAATCCCCTATAATACCATTACCAATATAATCCCATACATCTTTAAAATATTTCTCGAATAATAAACTTAATACATTTGAAATATAAGAGTCAAATGAATAATTAAAATTTCTTTGAGAACAAAAATCAATAATTTGCTTTGTAATAACTACTGCAAATTCTTTTACTTTATTCTCAGACAATATTCTACGTACGGTTTCTGACCAATAATACCCCTCTAATTGACCAGTAGAATCATTATCTATTGTCATATTTCCACTTGAAATTAGATCTTTTAAAAAAGATTTACAATTATCCCATCTTTGATTGTCTCCACGACAATACATATAAACGAGAGACAAAGCTGTCCATTTACCTGCATTTGCATATAGACTTATCTTTTTACACAACCTCAACATCTCATCGACATTGAGATGATCTAATATCATTCCATATTGAAAATTTTTAAACTGATATATTGAAAAGTTATGATTATCAACCAAAATAAAAAGCTTTTCAATATCAATCAAAGAAGGATTTATTACTCTAGTAAGATAGAAAGCATGACGCATCATATTCGAGTCTAAAAGAAAATCATCAATAATACTTTCTGCAAGACGCTTATCCTCAGGATTAGAGAGAATTCCTGCTAAAAGGTCTAAGTTTTGTGATTCTTGTGGTATTTCTTTTAACCTTTCAAGGATATTAATAATTAAATTTTTCTTATCTACTGTTAATTCACCAATTTTTTGACCAAAATTAAATGTTTGTCTTTGATCTCCTTGTAGTAAATCATCTAAATATAATTCCCATTTCAGATTATTATTGATAATTTCTAACGCCAAATTTTGGGCGTTTAGCTTAGGTTTATCAAGGTATTCATCTTCTTCGTCTCTTTCAAATGGCTCCCATTCAGGTTTTATGACTTTTATTAACAACTGATTTTTTAAATCTCTAGGAGAAAGATCATCAATCAATGAATTTATTTGTTCTTTGTCCATATGAGATAGATGCGTTTCATAAGACAAAGTCATTTTTAAGTTATTTAAGGCTTCAGACCATATTTCATCTTTAAATTCTATAATTTCTCTAATAGAATTAATTATTAATGTTAATTCTCCTATTCTCGACAGCCCCCTAATTGATTTAGCAATTTTATCTTTTGCTAAATTGGCATTTATATTATTTGAACAAGCAACACTTGTGAGCATTTCCATAATTTGTATCCAATAAATATGAATTTCTTCCTGTGATGGATGATAATCTTGTAAGGGAGCATTATTACCTTGTTTTTCTGATCCCCCTAATCTTATGAAATTATCTACTATCAATGCCCGTCCCATAGCTTCTATTGCAATTTTAGTATAATCATCATCATTTTTTTCAAGCCCCCACTTTAAAATTTTCAATCTATTATTTAATGAAACTTCTGTTCCTGAAAGAAACAATTGAAAAAGTTGTTTAAATTGACTTATTGAATTATTTCCCCATGTTTCATTTTCTGATACGGCGAATGAGTATAAGATTTTTACAGCAGTATCAAATGATTCTTTTCTGAAACACAGTTTTTCTAATGACCAAACTAAATTCCTTCTCCCAATATCTATAGAGTAAATTTCTTGCTTAGACATCTTACCAAATGAAGATTCTAAAGCCTTAGCCGTTATTATCGGGTTCACTTCTACAACATAGCGGAAGAGTTGTGAACCCCAAGAAGTATTAAGAACCTCCGCTGAACCAAAAGGGCTATTCGGGCCCCATAACTCGGCAACAATATCTTTAGCTTTATCAATTTGATCAAGATCTTTTAACCTATCTACAAATTTTTCATCAAGCCCAACATTTTTGAGTTCCTTAATAATTATAATAATTTGGTCTGCATCTGTATGCAATAACCAATCAGCAGCTAAATTAATCGCTAATAAAGTAGGTTTTACAACATAATAGATTCCTCTTCTCTCAATAATATCAAGTTTTAGAAATTTGGTACATATTTCTCTAAATTTCGTAGATGTAATATCTCCATCATATATTCTTGTCCTAATAAAGTCCATCTGTGCTCTTAGTGATTCTTTAACTTCAGTATTTATTACTTCTCTAAAACTATCATCTAAAAATCCAAACGAGGAAAAGACAGAACATGCCCTAACTACACCATATTCTATATCATTTTCAACTCCATTACCAAATATTAATTTTCTAGTGAACTCATCAAGCGGAATTTTATGTAATTCTGACATTCCATCCTTAAGAACTATATCACAAAATTTGATCGCCATAGAAGGATAACCTTCTGATATAGTATTTATATATTCTATATCTGAGACATTATGAGTGTATCCAATTTTGTTTTGTACAATTTCTCTTACAAGATCACGTTGTTTATCCCTTTCTATTTTAATTTTTAAATCCTCAATCGAATTATTATCGTCTAGGCCTATAGTAATAATCTTAATTTTACTTGTTGGGCTAATTGTATTAGACAAAATATTATGGCTTCTGGCATCACAATTATCAATTACTATAATTCCATTCTGACTATCTTGATGTGATATAATATAGTTTTTAATTACAGCAATATTTTCATTTCCTTCCAAATCATAATAAACTACAGCTTTCTGTGTTAAAGATTCTCTAAATGCTTCTAAAGCTAATCTTGTTTTACCAAGACCAGAGTGTCCTGTTATACGAATAGATTTTTTTTCATCGATTAGATTTATAAGTGAAATATTATTCCTTACTATATCATCTAATTTAAATGTATTCTGATTTGCCCTTGAAAAAATTTCCCATTCCTCCCAGGTTCTAAAGCCATCCGGTCTATGTATTCCATTAAATCCTTGTACTAAAGTTACTGCTGATATATATTCATTAACCCAGTCCTTAATCGAGTTAGCATCATATACTTCTATATGAAACGTAGCATAATTTGCTTCTCCGGCAATCTTGATTGCATCTCTAAAACCTTTTATTCTATTATCCTTACCATTGTCAACAATAGGCTTATTAGTAAATAAAATATAACACCCATTTGACTTAACTAGCTTTTCAATCTGTTCCTTCAGCTTTCTTTTAACATTTTTCTTTTCAGGTTCTAAAATTTCATCTGCACATAGAGATGGCATAAGATCTGTTGCTTTATTTTGAAAGATTGTAAATTTATTTTTGAGCCATCGTGTTGTTTCAGGATTACCATTCCAAATAGCTCTTCCATCAGATCCTCCATCAGCAGATGTAATGTTAAAGGGAACGGATCTTTCAAATTCTTGAAGTTGATATTTATCAGCTTCTAATCCAATTAAATGGTGTAATAGTTGTGACAACTGTAGATCTTTAAGTCTTTTTATATCTTCAATATTTATCTCATTCATTATTTTTCTATAATATATTTATGGTGTTTTATTTTTTAAATTAATTTACAATTGTTTTTTTATTAGTTTAATGAGGTCATCTATAAAATATGAAATTTACTAATACTATTCGAAACTAAGAGTCTTGTGTGTGTGTAAAATACCGATTATTTATAATAACTTTGTTATACAGATATATACCAAATGAATAAAGACCAGATTCAGCGTGAAGATTTAAAAAAGAATATGATGAAAAATATCATATTCCGCGTATATTATCAAGGAATTCTTGATTCTGAAGACATTATTAGAGGGTTTTATGAAAGATTCAAAGAATATTTTAAATCATTTGAAACAACTTTCTATAATAGATTAGAACTAGACTTTAATAATATTGATGATCTTATTGATACTTTGTTAATACCTCGTACCGAAATACAGTCCCAAGAAATTTTCAGATTTACAGAAAATACTTTTGGAACAGATAAACTAACATTTGACATTAATAAATATTTTTCTTCTTTAACAATTGAATGTACGGATTATATAAATATAGATCCATATCTAAATTTTTTTACTAATTATTTGGAGTTTTTATATTCTGAAAATGAATTTCTAAAGATCAAAAAAATTGCATTGCGTAAACTAGGTGGTAATATATATTTCGATATTAAAAGTATTTATGATGATTTTGAGCCCAATCTTTTTAAATCAGGCTTTAAAGATCATGGTTATCATTCAATTCAAAACAGATACGAAGATACTTTACAAAGCGGTTCCGATGAACCAATTATTAATATAATCCGTTCTTTTGAATATGGGGCCTACAAAAATGAAAAATCGGAGGACATTCCAGCATTTCAGATTCTTTTAGATCTTGAAGGATACTACCCAGAATATATTCTGAATAAAATTAACTTTGATAAGACACAAGTCGAAACAATTTTAAAAAATATTAATCACAATCACTTATTTAACATTTTTAAATTAAGCGTAACAGAAAATTATTTGAAAAATCATTCACAAAATGAATAAAATATCTATTGATAAAAATTTCATCCCTTTAAAAGATGGCAAACCTAAGAAACTTGAATTTAAACCATCTGTTAGGAAAAGTGCAATATCCAAAGAGGTAAATGTCTCTCATTTTCTCCGCACTAGTAAACCTATAATTAGAAAAGAAAAGTGACTTATTATGTTGAGGATATTAATGAGATAACTCTTGACGTTTTTACTATCGGTTATTCCGAAAAAGGAGAAAGTCAAGTTATCTTGCTTTATGATAATGTTAAAGATCAGGTCTTATTCAGTTTTGTTATTGACTGTTATTCTACTGCAACGCTTCATAAAACAAAAGACATTCTAGATTATTACAAAATTTCAAATATTGATTATTTCATTTGGACACACACTGATGAAGACCATTCTGTTGGAATTGATATATTAGTTGACAATTATTGTTCAGCCAAGACAAATTTTTACCTTCCAGAAGGAATTGATGGAACTGAATTAGATATTTTCAGCTATAATCAAGATGTTAAAAATTGTTTTGAAAAAATTAATTCTTTAAATAAGCAGCAAAATTACAACGTTCATACTTTAACACTACCTGTTGATGGAAACCTAGAGATTGTACGAAGGATCATCAAAGAAGAAAAAACAACAAAACAATTTAATTTTCAGGTTTTTTGCATAGCTCCTTTATCTGCTATTATTAAAAGAAGGAAACAGGCTAAAATAGCAGGAGCAACTCATGTGAACGCAAACGACTTTTCAATAGCAACTGTTTTCAAAGTTGGAGAATTAAGTCTATTATTTAGTGGAGACATTGAAAACCAAACAATAAATTTAATTCCAGACTATCACTTTGAAGGATTATCCTATGTAAAGACCCCACATCATACTTCCAATACATCTACAAAATTATTAGATAAGATTGAAAAAAGTTTTGATGGGACAAAAATACCAACTGCAGTTACAACAACATATAAAGCATTCAATCTTCCTAAATCAGAATTAATTGAAGATTACCGGCAGTTTGTCACATCTTTTAATTCCACAGGCAGAGGCCCTATGGGATATGGATATGTAAAAACAGTTTTTAATATTATCAAAAAAGAATTTACAGAAGAGCTAGTTGGAGATGCAACAAAGCATTTTTAAATCTAATATTATTAGTTTATTCTAGGTTTTATAATTGTAGGTTGTAAAGAAGAAATTCCTTTATGGACTAAATAAATTAATTATGCTATCATTCTATTTACATAATTCTTATAAAATTTATAGTATATGAAACCTTTAGCTCGTACTATTAAGCAAAACACGCATCCTGGAGAAATTCTTTCCAATCAGATTATTAAACCCAATAAATTATCTGTTGAAAAAACAGCTAAACTTTTGGGTGTGACAAAACCGACCTTATCTAAAGTTGTTAATGGTAAAAGTGCTATTAGCCCTTTAATGGCAATTCGTATCTCCAAAGTTTTCGGAGGAAGCGCTAATTTATGGATAAAACTGCAAGCTGCTTATGATTTAAGAGAAGCCGAAAAGGAGTTTAAAAAGAAACAAATTAAATTAGATAAATTTGATTTTAAATTACACAATATTTTAAAATAGCTCCATTCTGGTAACAATATAAAATATAGTTTATTAATTAGTATTATAAATTGATAATTATAGAGAAGTGTGTATAGTTTCATTGCCAACCAAAATAAAATTCTTGAACCCTAAAATCTTTTCTATTTTAAAATTAATCTTTTTTATAGAATTAATAAGTGACTTGCCTCTAACAAAAGAGTTAATTTCTGAAGAATATGGATTAAGATAATGTGTAGAAACAATAGAAGCGATAGTAAAATCATACAACAAATCATCATCATCTAAAATACTACTCAAACCTGCTATTTCCATTTTTTCTAACGTCTGCAAATAAAAATCGTCAGGTATATTGAACAATGCAGCTCCATTAAAGAGATTTTTTAAGTTTGGAAATATATTTTCTTCCATGTATTTTACATAAATATTAAATACTTCGTCTGTTTTTAAGAAACTAGATCCTTTTGTTAATTCTTTTATTGTGGCAAGTGTTTGATTTCTACCTATAAAATAGTCTAATTTATCATCAGGAATCTTTTTTCCATTTAGACAAAAGGAACTCAAAACTTTATCTTGTTCAGATATAACAACATGTAATCCCAAAGGTTCAAAAAGAAGGAACACATTAACATCTAATAAGCCTTCAAAATTATTACATATTGTATGTTCTGTGTCTAAACTTAGCATTGGTTTACCATTAATATCAAATAATGTCAACCTACCTGCTTTGTCCGTCTTAATTAATACCTGATTATTTGCAATTGTTATCACATTTCTTTGTAGAAGTAATGAGATAAACAGTTTCCTTATTTTAGAATCACTGTCTGGATGAATATCAATCATTGATTTGATTCGTGAATTCATTAATACTTCAATTAATTCATCCGTTTTTTGCTGATCAACAGAAAAAGATTCAATTTTCCCCGTAACATAAGAATCAATTTTGTAGATAGAGCTCTTTTTATTTAATAATTCATTAATAAATACATCAATGTACTTTGAATGATCTATTTGAAAAAATTTCATAATTCTTTTATGGAAATAATTGATAACAATTGAGGGTATTTCAAAAGGATCTTTATATTCAGAAAGAATTATTTTAGCGAGTTCTGGATCTTCAAAGAAAAAAGCTTTTAGGTATATGAAAAAAAGTTCAGAATCAGTAAATCTTTTACAGTTCAGAATCAACGTTCTTTGCATGTTTTTAACAGTGAGGTAACCTGTTAAATAACTACTTTTCAATGGATCAATCGAATGATAGTAAAGAGCTTTTTTTCGTTCAATAAATAAATTTGTTAATCGTTTACTATATAATGATTCAATTAAAAGTTGACTTACATCTACATCATTAATATTATGAATATCTAATTCCCTCAAATCTTTCATTAGAAACAGGATTCCCATTATATTACTTACCTGTGAAATAAGAGATGAAGAGCCTGGAGCTAAGTCGAACTCAGCAAATTCAGCCATTCCTTCTAAAAGAGGTTGTAGAAAAGTAAAAACAGAATTATACATTATATCAAGGCTAGCCATCTCTTTAACATATAATAGGTCATCATCATTTATCTTAGTTAATTTACTTTTACTTTCTAAGCCAATAATAGATAATGACTGCCCTACAAGTGAAGTAAAAGTCCAATAATGTGTAACTTCATGAAGGACATAGGGTAATAAGTGTTTACTTAATTTCCCTGTTAGTAAGTCTGCTAATACTATTGATACATCAATTTTATCCAATACAATTGTATTAGATAAAGGATGAGTAAAAGATCGAGTATACATGGCCTTGTTATAAATTCATAAGTTCTTCAATAGACTTTACTATTTGATTTATTACTTCAGCCTTACCTGCTTCTGCTTGTTTTTCCTTATAGCGAATAACTTTCTTTATCTTGGTTCCATCAGGCTTAACAATCTCAATATTTTCTTCAAATGACTTATATTTTGATTTTCTTAATAAATATGCAGCAACAATACCAAGCCCTCCAACAGTAACGGCTAAAGTAAAGGTCAATGGTTCCCCAATTGCTCCTTCTGGAATCTCTTCTGGAATAAGATCAATTCCAGTAAACTCTTCAAGCCCTATTTCATGTTTAGGAATATTATGTAATTGAATAAATATCTCTGCGCTCATTTTATTAGTTTTTATAGAATTAAAGATAACAAAAAATCCAATGAACTGAATATTATTTAACACATTGTCAGAAACATAAAACAATATCAATTACAGCTGTATTTTGGGCAATTGTAACCTCTGACCATATATAAAAAAATGGAAAAGTAAATTGTTTGAAAAATGAATTTCTAAAGCTTTTAGTAGTTAGAAAATATTTTAGCTACCTACGATAATTTCAGATAGCCCTCAAAATAATTGAAGTAATAAGAGTTTTAATTATAAATTAAACGACAATTGTTATTTTATCAATTTAAATTATAAATTATCATCTTCTTTTGAAATTGACACAAAACCCCACATCCCATGCTCAAAAACTGTATGATGTGGAGATCTAAAAGGTCAAATTTATAAATTCAACCCTAGAATTCATTAATTCCCAAACACTCTCTTAAATTCTCAATATTTTAATACATTTGTTATAAAACATACTTCAAATGAATTTCGAGCAGGTAAATCTACACCTTGAAGCCTATAAAGAACATAATCAGATTCTGGATGCGGCAAAATATCTGATTCATTCTTTTGATCTGGAACATGACAATTTTGCAGGGTTTGGTTTCAGAGAAGAGCTTTCCCCTACTTCGATACTTCTTACTGCAGAAGGAGAATTGGGAGGACCTCAAACTGTGATGATTCCTAGAAATTTATTTGATTTTGATCTGAATCTTGTCCTCAATATGGTAGCCCACGAAATGCTTCATGTAAGACAAAAGGCTCCGGGGCAGGTAATTGAAAATAAAAATGAAAGAGAGTTTCAGGCTTACTATGAAATGCTTTTTCACAAGGTTTTCCCACAAGTTCCTGAGGTTTCGGCTTTTCATAAAAAATTCTTTGGCGGAAAAGCCCTGGAATATTATAAAAGAATGGGCGAAGGTTCGGAATTACAACAAAAATATGCAGAACAGAAAATAGAAGTAGAACATTTAATTAATACATTACCATGAACGTAAAACCAGACATAACCTGGGCAGATTTTGAAAAAATAGACATCAGATGCGGAACCATTCTTTCAGTAAATGATTTTGAAAAAGCCAGAAACCCTTCCTATCAATTGGAGATTGATTTTGGTGACTTAGGAATCAGGAAATCATCTGCACAAATCACTTCTCTTTATCAGAAAGAAGAATTGATAGGAAAACAGATTCTGGCAGTGGTTAACTTTCCTAAAAAACAGATTGCCAACTTCTTCAGCGAATGTTTAGTTCTCGGATTATATGGAGAAGATAAAAATGATGTCACTCTTTTAACCCCTTCATTACCTACTAAAAACGGAATGCAGGTAGGATAGCAAATAAAAAACACACAATGATACAAAACATACCATTAGAAAAGGTCTTATTCCTTGATATTGAAACTGTTCCACAGGCCGGATCATGGGACGATTTATCTGAAACAGATCAGCATCTTTGGGATAAGAAAACCAGATTTCAGAGAAAAGAAGATGTTTCGGCAGCTGAATTTTATGACAGAGCCGGAATTATGGCAGAATTCGGTAAGATCATCTGCATCACGATCGGAATGGTGGAGAAGAACGAAACTTTAAAGATCAAAAGCTTCTCAGGGCATGATGAAAAAAAGATGCTCCAGGAATTTGGAGAAATTTTCAACAGTCCAAGGCTTTATAATGTCATTCTTTGCGCCCACAACGGAAAAGAATTTGATTTTCCATGGATTGCACGAAGGTATCTCATCAATGGAATGCAGCCGCCTGCTCCTTTTCAGATGTTTGGGAAAAAGCCGTGGGAAATTCCTCATATAGATACGATGGAACTGTGGAAATTCGGGGATTATAAAAGTTTTGTATCACTGGAATTATTAGCTCATGTCTTTGGTATTCCCACTCCCAAGGATGATATCGATGGCTCAATGGTTTCATCAATTTACTACATAGAAAAAGACTTGCAGCGAATTGTTGATTATTGTGAAAAAGATGTCTTAACTTTGGCAAATATTTTCCGACGCATGCGTCAGGAAGATTTGTTGAAAAGGAATATCAATTTAGATTAAAAAATGAAATTTACAGACGATCAAATTGCAGACATTGGTGAAGAAATCATCAGCGTGCTAAAAACCGTATATGATCCCGAAATTCCGGTAGATATTTACGAATTAGGGCTTATTTATGATGTACAGATCTCCGATGATGCTGACGTAAAAATAATAATGACCCTTACCACTCCAAACTGCCCGGTGGCAGAAACACTTCCTCAGGAAGTAAAAGATAAAGTAGCAGAAGTAGAACATGTAAAAAGTGTTGACTTAGAACTTACTTTTGAACCGAGCTGGAATAAGGATATGATGAGCGAAGAAGCAAAATTTGAATTGGGAATGCTATAAACCTTAAGCATTTTCTACTCAGATAAAATTAATATTACTAACTATTTATTCAGTAATTATGGCAAAAAAGATAGGAGCAATACTCCTTGCTTTCTTAGGTATATATATGCTTTATCTGGGATCTAAAATGCAGGCTCAGCCTCCTTTTATAACCGGCATAGGGTTTATCATTATCTCACTGCTGCAATTGGGTAAAAAGTAATATGAAAATATAAAAGGATGTCATGATATGACATCCTTTTTTGTATTGTTAAACCTCAAATTCAGGGTTGCTCTTACACTTCTTTTGCGATTGTTTTTCCTTCTCTCCTGCTCCATTCACTCCATGAACCTACATAAAGATTAGGGATTTTTAACCCCGCATAAGCTAATGCTAAAATAGTATGACATGCCGTAACTCCTGAACCACAGTGAACAATCAGGTTCCCAGGTCTATTTTCCAGTAATCGGCTATATTTTTCCTTAAGAACTTCAGGGCTCAGGAAGAATCCATTTTCATCCAGATTTTCAGAAAAAGGAATATTGATTGCCCCCGGAATATGTCCTGCAACCAGGTCAATAGGTTCAGATTCCCCTCTGTACCGGTAAGCATCTCTTACATCAACAACGGTGGAAACATTGCTTTTTAATTCATTTTCAACGTCTTCCAAACTTGAAATAGGAAGAGTCCAATTTTCTTTTTTTATCGTTGGAGCTTTTTCAAAAGTCTCTTTTCCTGATGAAAGTTCTATCGCGTTCTTTTCAGCAGCCTGGATTCCGCCATCCAAAACCTGTATGTTTTCAAAACCAAAGGATCTGAGCATCCACCATGCTCTGGCAGCAGCATTTGAACCGTTTTTATCATCATATACAACAACATGAGAATTTTCAGCTATTCCAAGGTCGGATAATGTTTCTGCAAATTTTTCTGGTGTTGGAAGCGGATGTCTTCCTCCAAAAGCAGCATCTGGTCCTATTTCAGCCAGATCTTTATCCAAATCAATGAACCTTGCTCCTTTGATATGCTTTTCAAGATAGTTTTGTTGTACATCTTTCCCTACTCTTGCATCAAGAATGATGAGGTTTTCCGTTGGAAGTTTTTTTAAATCAGAGGGTGAAACTATTGGAGACATTGTGTTGATTTTAGGTTATTGTAATAAAGTTTGGGCCAAAGCCAATGGATTAATGAATATAGTAAAGCGGACTAAAGTCCGCTCCTGTTTATATTTTGATTTCAAGCAGATCCTCATTTTCCAGTGTCTTATCTGCGTAATTTGCTATATCTGCCAGAGATTCTAAGTCATTTTAAAAATGAAAAATATCCTTAGCCTTATTATAAGAGCTTTCAAAGTTTAAAAGATTCAGCTTGTGATCTGCTTTTTCAACACTCATAAAATTAATCACCTGTTCTGTAGGCATATTTCCTACCAGATCATCTTTTGCCATAGGACATCCGCCAATTCCTTTGATGGCACTGTCAAATCTTCTGCAACCTTGATCATAAGCTGCCTTCAGTTTTGAATATGACTCTTCATAACGGTTATGGAAATGCCCACCGAAATTAATTCCAGGGTATTTTGCTGGAATTTTTTCAAATAGAAGAGCAATGGTTTCAGGTGTTGCGACTCCTGTGGTATCAGAAAGCAGAATATCTTTAACGCCGATATCCGAGAATCTTTGTGCCCACTGGTCTACATCTTCCCACTTCCACATTTCTCCATAAGGATTTCCAAAGGCCATAGAGAAATAAATATTCAGCTGCTTTCCTTCAGTTTTTACCAACTCAAGCATCTTAATGATCTCATCAAAAGCTTCTTCCTGACTTTTATTGGTATTTCTATGCTGAAATGTTTCAGAAATAGAGAAGGGAAACCCCAAGATATCTACAGACTCATGCTTTAAAGCTTTTTCAGCCCCTCTATAGTTTCCGATAATAGCAGAAACTTTGGTCTTGGAGTGGGATTTATCAATATTTTCAGCCACCTCATCAGAGTCAGCCATTTGGGGAATTGCTTTGGGAGAAACAAAGCTCAGACAATCCAATACATCAAAACCAACATCCATTAAGGAGTTTATATAATCTATCTTTTTATCAGTAGGGATAAACTCTCCCCATCCCTGCATTGCATCTCTAGGACATTCGGTAAGAAACATTTTTACTTTTTGATTTTCTCAAATATAATAAAACTAAACTACTTAGTATACTGTACATACAAATCTAACATTATTTTGATTTTCAAAGTTTTATATCTGATTTATAATTTCGATAACTGATATTAACTCGCAAATAATGTATTCTGAGCATCAAATTTGCTAACTTTGTTAAAATTTATGATAAATCTGATGAGTACAATAGAATTCAATCCATTATGGAAAGAGAAATTACTGAACCGTTTTCTTAGCTATGTAAAAATATATTCAACAAGTGATGCTGAAAGTGAATCAACACCTTCTACTGAGCGCCAGTGGGATATTGCCAATTACATCACAGAAGAGCTGAAAACAATCGGTTTGGAAGATGTTTCAATTGACGAACACGGTTATATTATGGGCTATGTTCCTTCTAACCTTGAAAATGATGACAGGCCTACGATTGGGTTCATTTCACACTACGATACATCTCCTGATTTCAACGGAGAAAATGTAAAACCTCAGGTTTGGAAAAACTATGATGGAAATGATCTTTTACTGAACCAGACCACAGGATTTACTTTATCACCTTCAAGATTTGAAAGTTTAAAAAAATATATTGGCCAGACGTTAATTACTACAGATGGAAATACCCTTCTTGGAGCTGATGATAAAGCAGGTTGTGCCGAAATTGTAACTGCGGCGGAATATCTTATCGCTCACCCTGAAATTAAGCACGGAAGAATTGCTGTAGGATTTACTCCTGATGAAGAAATCGGAAGAGGTGCCCACAAATTTGATGTGGCTAAATTCGGGGCTGAATGGGCCTATACAATGGATGGTGGAGAAGTTGGAGAACTTGAATACGAAAACTTTAACGCTGCCGGAGCCGTAGTGAAAATCCACGGATTAAGTGTACACCCTGGTTATGCTTATGGTAAAATGATTAATGCGGCTTTGTTAGCTGCAGAGTTCGCTCAAACATTACCTGCTAATGAAACCCCAGCAACCACTAAAGGATTTGAAGGATTCTATCACTTAATGGACATTACAGCTGATATTTCTGAAGCGAAACTTCAATACATCATCCGTGACCACGATGCTGATAAATTTGAAGCAAGAAAGAAATTCATGGAAGAAAAAGTGGCTGAATTCAACCAAAAACATGGTGAAGGAACCGCTGAAGTGGAGATCAAGGAGCAATACAGAAACATGAAACAGCAGTTTGAAGGCAAAATGCACATCGTAGATCTTGCTGCCAAAGCAATGACTGAAGCCGGTATTGAGCCTAAAATCAAAGCCATCAGAGGTGGTACAGACGGTGCTCAGCTTTCCTATATGGGACTTCCTTGTCCGAATATCTTTGCTGGAGGAATCAACTTTCACGGACCGTATGAATATGTTGCCTTGGAAAGTATGGAGAAGGCAACAGAAGTGATTATTAATATTGTAAAAGCATAATGAGATGAAAAAACTCTTAGCATTAGCCTTCATATTATCTTTTGCTTTCGGAAGTGCTCAGATATCTGCATTTCAGAAGGCCGATTCTAAGTATGAAAGAAAAAAAACGGCATTGTACAACAAATACCCTAAGCCCAATGATTTGAGAACTAAGCTAGAGTGGCTTCTTACAGAAGACAAAATAACATCTTATAAAAATGCTCTGGATAAGATTTCCGAAAACGATAAGAAAGCAGTGGCCAATGATCCTCCTGTGAAAACTAAATTGACAAAAGAAGCGGAATACGAAGCTGGAAAAACAGTTTTTCAAAAGTCATTGTATGAAGCAGTTGATCTTGTTTTCTTAAACTACGCTTCGAATTCTTATAAAGCAACGTTAAGCTTTGTAGTAGATTCTAAAGGAAATGCTTTGGATGCCCAAGCAAAGGGAAATAACGAAGATGTGAATGCATTTATTGAAGCTGCCTTTTATCGTATTAAGGAAAAAGGCAAGTGGAAACCCGCAGAAATTAATGGGAAGCCGGTATCATCTACGGTATCTCTACCACTAGTTTTAACATTTAAAAAATAAATACAATAGACCCGCTTCACAGTGGGTTTATTTTTTACCTCTTACCCAACCCAACTTATATTCCATTCATTTACGGAGAGTTAAAAGCATAACCAATCTCATTTTTCATTATATTTACTGATGACAGATTAACAAAACTATTAATTTTAATATCAGATTACATTATGAAAAACATGAAAAAACTTTTGAGAAAGGATCTTTCAACGATTCTTGGTAATGGAATAGACAACTGCCATATGGGAGGAGATTCCTATAACTGCCAGAGTGACTGCCAATGTGCCTGGGGGAAAGCCTGCGAAATGTATGACGACGGAAGCCCGGGACAATGCATTGCCGTCGGAGGCGGTGGAAATCCTGGTGGTGGAGGTACCGGTGGATGTATTCCACCAAATGACTGCACAGAACAGCCTTATTAAAAATAAATCAAATAACAATCTACGGAAGCTACAATGGCTTCCGTTTTTTTATTCATCCAAAACCGAATTCTTATCAAAGCATCTCTACCATTCATCAAATAAAATTTCCAGCGTTCTTTAAGATTCTTTGCTTTGTATCAAATTTTTAAAAGCAATCAATTTATGAAGCAACAATTTTTAGCATTCTGCTCACTGTTATTATGTATCACTTGTTCTATGGATACACAGGCCCAGCAGACTCCATCTATTCACATCGGAATAAAGGGAGGTACAAATTTTACAAAAACCTCAACGGAATCTTCTTCCTTGGAAGGGAAATACGGTTTCGGTTATCAGGCAGGTGTAATGGCAAGAGTGGATATTGGAAGCCTGTATGTACAAGGAGAAACCTTGTTCAACAAAAGAAAAACAACTTACGAAGCAAAGGATTCCGGTTCTGCCAAGCTAACATGGAACGCCATTGATATTCCTGTAGTAATTGGATACAAACTTGTCAAAAATGATGATTTTAATGTAAGAATATTTGCCGGTGGTGTATACAGCTATGCTTTAAATAACAAATTATCCACTTCTGAATCAATACAGGAGGGTTTTAAAAAATTTGACAAGTCAAATATTGGAATTACTGGAGGTGTAGGTGTAGACTATAAAAATTTCACGGTAGACCTGAGATACGAAAACGGGCTTTCCAACATCAGTAAGGAATTTAAATCCAAGCCTCACAGCTTTAGTCTTGGGATCGGTTATTTCTTATTCTAAAAACTTGAATTATCTTTACTTATTAGAAACTGTGCCCTCTACAGTTTCTAATTTTTTATAAACCCATTCTTCCAATCGTCCTATGACAAAACCCATTGTTTTAAAAGAATATATTTTTTCATTTATTTTTTGGCTTGCCCTCGCTGTTGTATTATGGTGTAATATACAGGTTTCGGCAGGAGCTTTGTCTGCCCTTATCCAGTCTATTCTTATTATCATCAGCTCTTTTATTTTGACCCATTTTCTCACCAATAAGCTACTTCCTAAGGCTTTACGGTTAAAAAAAATGAAGAGATTCCTTATTGAGATTTCAATTATAATACTGATTCTGAGTTTAATATACTCTTGTATCTATACCTATGTTGATGTAGCATTTGAAGGCTCTCTTCCTGATAATTTTTCCGGTCACCTTTCTTTTTTATGGCGGGGTTTTTATATGGGTTTACCAGCCTCTTTTTTAATTAATGGCTCCGCATGTGGCATTAAGTTCTATCAGGAGCTCGGAAAAATAGAGCGAGATCATATTCTTCTTCAACAGGCACATTTGGAAAATCAACTTAAGCTTCTTCAGGATCAGATTAATCCACATGTGGTATTCAATATTCTGAACCACATTCATATCCTGATGAAACATGATACAGAGCTTGCAGATTATTTATTAATGAAATTTTCAGATATTCTACGGTATCAGCTGTATCATTGCAATCAAAATCTAGTTCCTCTGGACAAGGAAATTGAATATCTTCAAAATCTCATTGAGGTAGAAAAATTAAGATGGGGAAATGAATTGGATGTAAAATCAACCTTTAAACTGAACAGTAAAAAAGCTCTTATTGCTCCACTATTATTGGTTCCTTTTATTGAAAATGCCTTTAAATATGTCTGCAGGCTGCCTGGGCAAACCGGCTATGTTAAAATTTCTTGCAAAGAGGAAAATAATACTCTTTATTTTTATGTCGAGAATTCATATTCAGAAATGGCAGTTCATAAAAAGAAAGATGGCGGAATTGGGCTCCAAAATGTACAGAAACGTCTGAAATTGCAGTATCCAGATGCTTATGATCTTAAAATTGAGTCCGATAATCTGATCTATAAAGTAAATTTAACCTTAAAACTATCTGAAAATGAGCAATAATATTCCTAAAATGAAATGCCTTATCGTAGATGATGAGCCTCTGGCAAGATTCCACCTTAAGGAGCTGGCAGACAAGATTGATTTTGTGTCTGTAGAAGGAACCTGTGCCACCGCTCTGGAAGCAGATGCCAAAGTAAAAGAAAGTGAAATAGACCTTCTTTTCCTGGATATCAACATGCCCTATCTGAATGGTATTGATTTCCTTGAGCAGCTTGAAAACCCGCCATTATGTATTTTCACAACCGCTTATTCCGAGTACGCATTGGAAGGATTCAGGCTTCAGGTGGTGGATTATCTTTTAAAACCTATTGCCTTTAACCGTTTTTATCAGGCGGTGAATAAGGCTCAGCAACAGTTTATCATTAATGAAAAATTAAGGAAAAATACCCCTCTGGATGATCCTTTTCTTTATGTGAGGCAGTCTGATACCTTTATCAAGGTTTCCTGGGTAGATATATTATATATTGAAAGTATGCAGAACTATACCAAGCTTCATTTTAAGGATAAATCTCTGGTCATTCATCAGACGATGAAAGCCATTGAAGAATCCTTACCTTCTGAACATTTTTTCAGAATTCATAAATCGTTTTTAATCAACATCATCCATATTGATATGATCTCCGGAGGCCGCCTGTTTATCAATAAAACAGAGCTTCCTATTTCCCGTACCCGAAAAGAAGAATTGCTCAATCAGGTGGTGTATAAAAAGCTGATTAGTAAATAAAAGAAGAAGCCGGAAAATGATAGGGGAATTATTCAAGTTAAAAAAAAGATCAAATAAATACATTCCGGCCTCTTTTCTTCTATTTTAAGGTAAATTCCAGCGTAAAGAAACAGCTACATAAAACGTACTGGCAAACTTAGGATCTGCAATTTTTTTCTCTTTAAAGATACTTTTGATTTTTCGCTCACTTTCTGTGAAGCTTCTTACCAAGGTTGACCCTCCTGTAACTCCTATGCTCAGCTTATCATTGAGCTTTATTTCCGGTCTTAGTCCTGCTGTGATCTGCTGATAACCAAACATTATAGATTCTCCGTCTTTCTTTCTTTCTACGGTCATTCCACTAAGGTTAACCACTGCTTTTAAGGTAAAAGCATCTGAAAACTCATATCCGGCTTCCGCACCTTCCGGGAAATTAATTCTGAACTTGACCTTCCCGTTGGTTTTCCAGTCGAAATAAATCCATGGCAGAACCATTGGAACCCCAAATGCCGTCGTAAGCACCGGACCTCCACCCAAAGCAAGATTCGGACTAAAATGCCTGATAAATACGATACCTCCCTGCCCCAGCACATCATCAAAGCTTACTTTTTCCATATCAGTATATACTCCTACTGAAGCCATCATCATCATACTCCATTTTTTTCCTAAAGGTCTTACATGCTGTAATCCGACCTGTGCGTTCAGCATCTGCTCCGGAAATAACGGAGTTTCGTAGTTTTTGTGTGACATTTTTGCATAAGACCCACTCAGCAGCATTGACCATGCTTTTACCTTCCCTTCTTTGTCTTTTTTTACTGATAATGGAATGCTGAGGTTCAGATTTACTCTTTTAAAATCACTTTTGGAATTGGTTTTCACACTGTCTTCCGGGCGGATATAATTGGAGGACGGAATGTATTCTGTTTTAAGTTCTGCAGAGATTCCCGATTGTGCATTTACCCAATACCCTAACGGCAGCAGACAGCAAAAAGCCGTCAAAAGGTTTCTTTTCATATTCTAAATTTTATGCAAAGAGAACCTTTTGACTATTTTTTACAAAAATTACTTGATTAAGTGTCTAATTAGTATGACCAATAGAAGCAATGGCAGGATAAACATTTTCATTCGGAATGAGGAATGGGAAATTTAGCAATTCTCAGTTTTCAATAATATCTATTCTTTCCCCTTCCCTACTCATTTAAGCAACAGATTGCTGTATTGTAGTTTTTTTACTTTTAAAAATCTGATATCCAAACCATACAGCCACCACCGCCATTCCGGTGCGTGTAACCACCATCGGCATAATAGAATCTGCTTCCAGGAAACCCAATAATCCCGAAATTAAAAAGGTTACCATAAGCTGCATGAATCCTAATAATGCTGCAGCAGTCCCTCTTCCCTCTTTAAAAGGAGATAAAGCGTGTGCCGAAGTAATAGGAAACAGAATTCCTATGGCCAGCAATGATAAATACAGCATTGCTATTTCCAATGCTACAGAAAGACTTCCTGCTGCAATCAGAATATGCAGCGCACATACCAGCAACAACATTAATGTAGCTCCAAATAAAAGATCTGAATTACTGATTCTTTTAATCAGTCTCGGAGTAATATAAGCCGCAGTTATCAGGGCCAGTGAATTAAATGCAAATATAAAACTGAAAGTCTCACTGGAAAACCCGTGAAGTTCCATAAATAAAAACGGAGCATTTGAAATATAAATAATCAGAGAAGCAAACGCAATACTTCCAACCATTGTACTGTTGATAAACTCTTTGTTGGAAATAATCATTTTCAGCTGATCTTTTAACCCTTTTTCATCAACTCGTTCATGATCAGGAAGGTTGATTCTAGTATTCGTTTCCGGTACGTATTTGTATACCATAAAGAAGGTAATAAGTCCCATGATACATAAAAATGCAAATGAACTGTTCCAGCCCCAATATTTCAGAAATACACTTCCCATCAAGGGTGCTACAATAGGGGCAATTCCACTGATCTGAGATTGCTGCGCGAAAATGGTTACTGATTTTTGTTTATCATAAAGATCAATAATAATTGCTCTTCCAATAACAATCCCTGCACTTCCTCCAAAAGCCTGTAAGAAACGCATGGCCCATAAAACGTAAATGTCTGAGGTAAAATAGATGGCTGTAGCTCCTATGATAAAAAGGAGAAGCCCGCAATATAACATCGGTTTACGACCTGTTTTGTCTGATAAAGGTCCCCATAATAATTGTCCAAAAGCAAATCCGGCAAAGAAAACAGAAATAGAAATCTGAATATGCCCGATATCGGTTTTAAAAATTTCAGCCATGCTCGGAAAAGCAGGAAGATAAAGATCTATACTTAAGGATTCTAACGTGTTGAGTAATGCTAAAATAAACACTACAATACCTAACTTCTTCATAAATTGTAAGCCTTCACAGGCGATTTTTTTTTCAGGATGCAAAATTGCCTTAAAAAGCAAAAAATTACAATAAAAGAACTGAAGGAAGTATAGGACAAACTGAAGATTAAAAGACAGAAACAAATGAAAACAATCAGTTTAGGCTTATCAAAATTGTAAATACTGAAGATTATCTTTTTTCATTATTCTTAAAATAGTCAGGGTTTTGACCGGTATGTTTCTTAAAAAACCTTGAAAAATATGAAGCATCGTTAAAACCGAGTTTAAAAGCAATCTCTTTTACAGTGAGCGCTCCAAAACTTAGTTCTCTTTTAGCTTCCAGGATAAGGCGTTGGGCAATCATTTTTTTTACTGTTGTTCCCCTAAGAACACGCACAATGTCATTAAGGTGGTGGGAACTTATCTTCAATTTTTCAGCATAGAAACTTGTTTCTTTGTGCTCTATATAATGTTTCTCAATGAATCCTACCAGGTCCTGAATTCGCTGACGGTCATTCAATAAAGGTTCCTGAGACTTAATTTGTTCTCCAATGATGATACAAAACGCTTTCAGATAGGCCTTTAAAAGTTCTGTCCTTGACGTTGCTTTGTATTCCTGCTCAATCAATGAAAGGATTGTACTGCATGTTTTCTCATTTTTAGGGTCTAAAAAAAACGGAAGCACTCCTCCGGTAAGTACAGATTCAATATCACAGGCTTCGTTGAAGATTTCGCGGCTTATGGCCATGGCATATCCTTCCTCTCCTTCTATTTTCATATTGAAAGCCTGCCCTGGTGCAATAATACAGATTTGATTGTTTTCAAGTGTATAGCTTTCAAAATCCAGTTCTAAACAACTATTGTCATACACCTCTCTGAACCAGATAATTTCAAAAAAATTATGCCGGTGAACATCATGAAAATTCTCTGGACCAGCCGCACTCAAAGTGCTCATCTGAAATTTTTCAGAAGTCAGATGATGCATTGGTATTTCTTTTTCTGGTATAATCATCAATGTATTTTTTAATCGTTACGCTATAAACAAAAACCACAGCAAAAAAAGTGCTGCGGTTTTCTACAATATTTAAAATTAAATAATTTTATCCGTTCTGGTTTCCTAAAAAGGCATCCCATCCCTGAGCAGTAAGAGCGACCAATTGGTTTGATCCTCTTGCTACCATAAAGTTCCCTTCTTCTTTTTCAACAGCATGTCCTATGATGGTAAAGTCAGGATGATTTTTAATTTTATCAAAATCGTCTGGTGAAATTGTGAATAGTAATTCATAATCTTCACCGCCGCTTAATGCCGTCATTACAGGATTTAAGTTCATTTCGTCTGCGGTAGAGATGGTAAGGTTATCCAACGGTACCTTTTCTTCATACAGTCTGAATCCTACTTTAGACTGATCGGAAAGATGAAGGATTTCAGAAGCTAAACCGTCTGAAATATCAATCATGGAAGTCGGTTTAATATCCAACTCTTCCAGAATTGCTTTAACATCTGTTCTTGCCTCAGGTTTCAATTGTCTTTCCAGGATATAATCATACCCTTCCATTTCCGGCTGCATATTCGGATCTGCAAGGTAAACAGCATGCTCTCTTTCCAGAATTTGCAGTCCCATATAAGCTCCTCCTAAGTCTCCTGTTACCACAAGAAGATCATTAGGTTTTGCTCCACTTCTCTTCACGATATTTTCATCCGCTTCAATTCCTACTGCTGTAATGCTCATTACCAATCCAGAGTTGGAACTTGTGGTATCTCCACCAATCAGGTCTACTTTATATCTTACACACGCAGCCTGAATTCCTGCATAGATTTCTTCCAAAGCCTCTACCGGAAAACGGTTGGAAACTGCTAAAGAGACCAAAATCTGTGTAGGAACCGCATTCATAGCGGCAATATCACTCAGATTTACAACTACTGCTTTATAACCTAAATGCTTTAATGGAACATACCCTAAATTAAAATGCACGCCTTCCGCCAGAACATCCGTAGTAAGAACTACTTTTTTATTATCTGGGTTAATCACTGCTGCATCATCTCCTACTCCAAGCTCCGAAGATTCATTGGATAGAGGAAAATGCTCAGTCAAATGCTTAATAAGACCGAATTCTCCTAATTTAGAAATGGGCGTCAGCTCCTGGGATTTATCTTCAAACATAAAATTTCTTTTTTGTACAATGTTCACGGCAAAATGGTATAAAGCTTTGGAAGTCTGTTATACCATTGAACTCTGAACTTTAAACGTTGAATTACTTTGTAAATTCTGCCGGATCAACATTGTGTGGATGAAAAGGAAACTTTTTAAAGTCTTCTTTTGATAGTACCACAGTTTCCGGCGTTTTGTATTTATTCATTGCTTCCACCACATCATCTGGTGGTGTTGTCATTTTTCTTAACATCATATCGATCCAAACTCCCGTAGCTTCGGCAGTAGCACAGTGTGCCCCATCCGGAGTGTAGAATTTATGAACGAAACGATAGATAGCAGAGTCATCTGAACATCCATCTATTTCTACGCTTACAATAACTACCTGATCAGCATAGATCTCCTTGAAGAAAGAATATCTTTCGTGCAGGATAACAGGACCGATTCCCCATCTGCTTAATTGGGTAACCCCCATTTTCTCTTTGGTCATAAAAGCCATCCTGGCTTGCGCACAATATTGTACATATGATGAATTGGCTAAGTGCTTATTGGCATCAAGGTCGCTCCATCGCACTTCAAATTTATGGTAGAAAATCATACTGAAATCGTTTTGGGTATAATAAAAAATTATAATCTTCAAAAATACTCAAATAAGATGGTTTATAAAAATTGTACTTTTGAAAAAATAATCTTCAGCATAGGATTACCCATACATGAAACAGATCATTATTATCGGAGGTGGTGCTGCAGGCTTTTTCTGCGCATCCAACCTTGACGAAAAGAAATATAAAATTACGATTTTAGAACAGAACTCAGATGTCCTTCAGAAAGTTAAAATTTCCGGAGGGGGACGCTGTAATGTGACCCACGCCTGCTTCGATCCAAGAGAACTGGTACAGTTCTATCCTCGTGGAAACAAGGAATTATTGAGCGTTTTCACCAAATTTCAACCGGGTGACACCATGGAATGGTTCGATCAGCGCAATGTTCCGTTGAAAATAGAAAATGACAACAGAACTTTTCCTGAAAGCAACTCTTCACAGACCATCATCAATACCTTTTTGAATGAAGCTCAAAAGAAAAATGTGGTGGTGCAGACAAAATGCTCTGTAAAGGAAATTGAAAAACAGGATGAAAAATATCTTGTAAAAACCAATTCCGGAGATTTTGAAGCAGATTATCTTGTATATACTACCGGAAGTTCACCCAAATCTTTAAAAATTATTGAAAATCTGGGCCATAAAATCGTAGACCTTGTCCCTTCTCTTTTTACTTTTAATATTAAGGATGAACTTTTAAAAGATCTTCCAGGAACCAGTTTTGAAAATGCAGGAATTTCGATTCCTCAATTGAAAACTGAAGAAAGCGGACCTCTATTGATTACCCATTGGGGACTTTCCGGACCTGCTGTTTTGAAAATTTCTGCATGGGAGGCTATAAGTTTGGCTAAGCTTAAATATAATTTTGAAATTGAGGTTAATTTTATTTCGATTGATTTAGAAGATGCTGAGGAAATGTTCCATAACTTTAAACAGAGCAATCCTAAAAAGACCATCGGACAATCGAAGATTTTTGATATTACGAACAGATTCTGGCAGAAAATTCTGGATATTTCAAAGGTAGATCTCAATAAGCAGGTAGCCAATATTTCAGGCAAGGAGATGCAGAAAATCCTTGAAAATTTATGTAAGAAAAAGCTTCAGGTAACCGGAAAATCAACATTTAAAGACGAATTTGTAACGGCAGGAGGTGTTGATTTAAAGGAAATTAACTTTAAGAACATGTCTTCAAAACTTCTTCCCAAATTTTATATTGCCGGAGAGGTATTGAATATAGATGCTGTAACAGGTGGATTCAATTTCCAGGCATGCTGGAGTGAAGGCTGGCTGATTGCACAGGATTTAAATTCCCTATAAAAAATCACTAAAAATAAGGATAACGACACATGAAAAAATTAATATTTCTATTATTTACGTTTGGGTTCACATTGTGTTTTTCTCAGGCAAAACAGGACCCGGCAGAATCCCCTGTAAAAGATTACACCAATAAAGCAGATATAAGACCTGAATTTCCAGGAGGAATTGCTGTATTCAAAACACTCATTATGAGTAAATTAAATTTTAGTACCATTACAGACTCAGCAAACTCAGAGATACGGTTTCTAATTGATTCCAAGGGAGAACTGAGCTCTGTGACAGCGAACGGAGAGCAGGAAAGCTTTAATAAAGAATTGATACGGGTCATCAATACCATAAACAAAAAATGGGAGCCCGCAGTTTATAAAAACAAACCTGTAGATTATTGGTATACCCTTCCAATGTCGATAGATTTTGATTAAAATATGGGTATGCTTTCAGCCAAAAGAAATATCACTTTTTTCAAAATCCTGCTCATCATGGGATTTATATATTTCTTTTGGCTGATGGTTATGATTACTCTGGAATATATTCCTTTGAATCCTAACGTTAGCTTCCTGATGATTAAACAAACTGAAGTGGAGCACAGGCCGGAATATCTCTATTTTTTCTACGCTCATGTGTACACCAGTATTTTTGTACTTCTTTCAGGGTTTCTTGCAATACTCCGAAAAGATTTCAGGCTAAAAAATTTCCACAGAAATATAGGAAAGCTCTATATTCTTCTTATATTGTTTTTGGCTGCCCCTTCTGGAATTTATATGGGATTTTTTGCCAATGGAGGACTTTTTTCAAAGATTTCATTCGTTATACTGGGCTTTTTATGGTGGTTTTCTACCTTCAAAGCTTATCAGCTGGCCAGACAGAAAAGGTTTAAAGAACATAAGCAATGGATGTGGCGGAGCTTTGCTTTTACATTATCAGCCATCACATTACGGATGTGGAAAGTTATTATCGTATATTTATTTCATCCCAATCCTATGGATGTTTACCAAATCATTGCATGGCTGGGATGGATTCCCAATATCCTTTTAATTGAATATTTAATCACAAAAAAACAGATATGAAAATTTTAAATTACACCTTTATTTCTCTTCTTGCAGCAGCGCTTATTAGCTGTAAAAAAGATGGAAAACCGAATGAATCAAACAAAGATTCCCTAACAGCAAAAAAAGACTCTGTGGTCATTCCTGAGATCCATAAAGAATATTACGGGATTTACACCGGTGATTTTGCAGGAATGGAAAAAATGGTTGACGATGTAGATGGCTCTGAATATAATGAGAGCGTCTACAAAAAAATTTCTCTAAAAATCAACAGGATTACCAAAGACAGTGTGTATGGACAAAGCATTGTGAATGGAAACCAACGCCCGGTAAGAGGAGTTTTTAATGAAACGTCAAAATCTTTTGTACTGGATGAGCCGGGTAATGATAAAACAGATGGCAGATTTGAGGTAAAACTGAGTGGAGATAGCTTAACTGGAAAATGGAATGCCTTCAACACAAAAGGAGTAAAAGCTCCTCTAAAATCACTCAAACTCATTAAAAAGGAATTTGTTTATAACCCCAATTTTATGCTTGATCCGGATTCAAACCTGGTAGACTGGAATAATCCTAAGTCTTTTGTTGAGAAGTACACAGATAGTGATGGGAAAACCGAAAGCTATACAACATCAAAAAATCGGGTAGCTTCTGATGCCGTCTTTAAGCTGAATGCCTCTAAACAAAAACTCAATGAAAAAGACCTTAAAAACTTAAGAAAACTGGATCTGGAAATTATCAAGAACTCCGTATTTGCAAGACATGGATATTCCTTTAAAAAAGAAACTTACAGGGATTTCTTTGAACAGACCAATTGGTATATTCCGGTTTCCAATAATGTAGATAACGAGCTTTCCCCTATGGAAAAAGATAATGTGGCACTCCTGAACAAATTTATTAAATATGCTGAAGATAAATATGACAGCTTTGGAAGATAGAAAAAACTAGGAGTTTGAAGGTGAGATTAAGTTTTCTTTTTTTATCAGCTTTACAAACACATAGAGGAATACACAACCTGCGACATAACACAGAATATCAATCCAGGAAAAAGAATTTCCAATCACAATATACATCAGGCTTCCAGGACGGAAGCCTAGTTTTTCCGCAATATTGAAATATTGGGCAAACTCTACGAAACAAGAAAAAATTAAAATTCCAAGAATAAGTTTTTCATTATTAACTCTGAAAAAGCTTTTCACCAAAGTATAAAGAAGTATGACAACAATGACATCTCCAAGATAAGCTCTTACAAAGAAAATATTCTTTAATCTTGTTGCGATCAGTACCTCAACAAGGAAAATAAAAATGGAGATAAGGAGATATTTCAGGCTAAATTGGAATTTCATGTGTATGTTTTATTAAAAGTTAGGACATAAAAAATCGGCATTCATTAAAAACACCGATTTTTATTCTGACAAATATATTATTTCTTTACCTTGATTGTACAGCCAATAGCAACCGTTTTTGTCATTTTTACTGGTTCACTTTTTATTAGAGCATTTACCGCGTCCTGAGCATAGTATTCTGATACATCATTAGGATTATCATAATTGTTATCAATAGCGCCTATATATTTTACAATATTCTTCCCGTTTTCCTTCTGTAGTATAAAAACATGCGGAGTTTTGGTAGCTCCATACTGCGGATAGATCTTCTGCCCTTCGTCCACCAGATATGGAAAAGTAAATCCTTTCTGTTTCGCTCTATCTATCATCTGCTTGTAGCCGTCTTCAGGCTGTACATTTGGATCATTTGGATTGATTGCTATGACCGGATATCCCTGATCTTTATATTTCTTATCAAGCTCAATGATTCTGTCTTCATACTTCTTGGCATACGGACAATGGTTACAGGTAAAAATAACAATGAACCCCTTGGCTGTTTTAAAATCACTCAGGGAAACCATTTTTCCATCAATATTTTTAAGCTTAAAGTCAGTAGCCTCATCTCCCACTTCGTAGCCTTTTACAGCTGAAATACTTTCTTTTTGAGGTTTATTTTTATCGTGATTCATTGTTGTAAAGCTTAATAAGCCTAATCCAGCGATAAAAGCTGCCATTAAAATTTTCAGATTTTTCATAATCAATTATTTATTGTAGATTTTCAGTAATTGTTTTCCCAAGATCCTCTTTACTCATTTCTCCGTCATTGAAATATACTTTTTCTCCGTTTTTATAAAAAATTGTTACAGGAATATTTCCATCCCACTTTTTTTCAAATCTTGGAATCCAGGTATTCATTCTTTTAATATCATCTAAAAGCACAACTTCAGCGGTCAGATTTTTGTTTTTAATGAATTTTAAAACCCTTTCTTTATCTACCAGCCTGTCTAGTGAAACCAGAATCATCTTAAACTTAGAATTACCGGCATATTGATTATTGATTTCCATAAAATGAGGAAGCTCTTTCACACAAGGAGCACAGGTGGTTGCCCAAAAATTAACGACCAGAAACTTATTTTTCTCCGATTGGATTTTCTTTTCCAGATCTTCGTATTTCAAAACAGAAATTTCGGTCTGCTGAGCTTTATATAGTGTGCAGAACATAAAGATTGCAAGGAGTGTTAATAAATTCTTCATCTTCAAATTTAATAAAATAATGTAAATCAAAAGTATACAAAACATAATCACTTCGAAACATCTCCTTTCCCTCTCTAAAACATACAACAAAGCTTAAGTCTCTCTTTTTTATTATCTTACATTGACATCTTTTTCACGATCAATAGAATTATTTGGATAATTTTGTATATTTGAATACAATCAAAACAAATTATTATGAAAAAATCAACCATTCAAAAAAAGAAGCTTACTAAGAGAGAAATGAAATCAATTAACGGAGCAGGGCCTATCTGTCCGTTAGTATTCAGCTGTACTGACAGAAATACAGGAGAAGAATTATATGGAGTTTATGGCATTCAGGATGGACCTTGCTGCTAGTTACAGATTAATAATACCCAATTAAGAAATATGAAAAAATCATTCACTCAAAAAAAGAAGCTTACCAAAGCTGAGCTCAAGGAGATTAGCGGTGGGGCTAAGGCCAACTGTGCAGAAGACCTATGCAAACTTAGAGGAGTAAGCAGCCATTTTATGATTATCGGTCCTAGAGGTAAAGACGGATACTGCTGTTAATCAAGTTTAAATATTAAAAATAAAAAATGATTGGATTATCCCCCAATCATTTTTTTTATGGCGTTGAGCTTCATTAAAGCTTCAATCGGGGTCAAAGTATTGATATCTATCTTTGTAAGCTCTTCCCGAATATTCTCCAAAACCGGATCGTCCAGCTGGAAGAAAGAAAGCTGCATATTTTCTTCGGTTACCCTTTTGATATTTTCTGAAGCTCCCCCTTCCTGGCTTCTACTCGCCTCAAGGGTTTTAAGAATTTCATTCGCTCTGTTTACTACTTTGGCAGGCATCCCGGCTAATTTAGCCACATGAATACCAAAACTATGCTCACTGCCCCCTGGAACCAATTTTCTCATGAAGATAATATTCCCTTTGTTCTCCTGAATAGAAACATGGAAATTTTTTACTCTTTCAAAATTCACAGTCATCTCATTCAGTTCATGGTAATGAGTCGCAAATAAAGTTTTAGCCTGTGTAACATGCTGATGAAGATACTCCGCAATAGCCCATGCAATGGAAACCCCATCATACGTAGACGTTCCACGCCCAATTTCATCCAAAAGAATAAGGCTTCGTTCTGATATATTATTCAAGATATTGGCTGCTTCATTCATTTCCACCATGAAAGTAGATTCTCCTGCAGAAATATTATCTGTAGCTCCTACTCTTGTAAAGATCTTGTCCAGCAGCCCGATTTCCGCATATTTAGCAGGTACAAAACTTCCAATCTGAGCTAAAAGACACACAATAGCTGTCTGACGCAAAATCGCAGATTTACCGGCCATGTTGGGACCAGTAACCATGATAATCTGCTGGGAATCTTTATCCAGGAAGATATCGTTCGGAATATATTTTTCTCCTAACGGAAGCGCATTTTCAATGATCGGGTGCCTTGCTTCTTTCAAATCAATAGCATAGCCGTCATTTAAGATAGGCTTAGTATAGCTTTCTGACACTGCTAACTCAGATAGCCCTGCAGCAACATCAATCTGGGCAATAATACTAGAGTTTCCTTGAATCTGATCAATGTAAACCATAGTTTCAGCACATACATTTTTGTACAGTTGGCTTTCCAAAGCGCCTATTTTTTCTTCGGCACCCAGAATCTGGCTTTCATATTCCTTTAACTCTTCAGTGATGTATCGTTCCGCATTCACAAGGGTTTGTTTTCTCACCCAGTCATCCGGAACTTTGTCTTTATGAGTATTTCGGACTTCAATATAGTATCCGAAAACATTATTAAAATCAATTTTAAGGCTTGTAATACCTGTTCTTTCAATCTCTCTCTGGCACATTTCATCCAGAAATCCACGTCCTTTGCTCTGAAGATTTCTCAATCGGTCCAGTTCTTCAGAAACCCCATCTTTTACTACGTTTCCTTTGGCAATACTTACCGGAAGTTCTTCATTAAGGTTATTTTGCAGGAACTTGATCAGTTCTTCAAGATCAAACAGAGGCTCTAACCATGCCAGTACATCCGCATGAGGATGCAATAATGCTTTAATTTTATGAATATTGATTAAACTTTGACGCAGATGCCCTAATTCCCTAGGCGAAATTTTCTCTGCAGCCAGTTTCCCCATCAATCGGTCAAGATCGGAAATTGACTTTAATAGCTGCCCTATTTCATATTTAAGATGATCGTTTTCGTTTAAAAAATCAATCAGGGAAAGTCTTCTCGAAATTTCATCAACAGATTTTAAAGGAAGAATAATCCTTCTTCTTAGCAACCTTCCTCCCATTGGGGTTGAGGTTTTATCAATAATATCCAGCAATGATTTTCCTTGTGGGTTGCTTGGATAAACGATCTCCAGGTTTCTTAATGTAAAATTATCCATCATCAGATAATCTTCCTGTGGAATGATCTGAAGTTTGGTGATATGAGAAAGTAAATTATGGTGAGTATCTTCTACAAGATATGCAAAAATAGCTCCTGCTGCAGTAATAGCTAACGGAAGAGCTTCCACTCCAAATCCCTTTAAGGAATTCGTTTTAAAATGATTGGTTAATTTCTCGTAGGCAAAACTGTATTGAAAAGCCCAGTCTTCCAACTTAAAGGCGTTTTTATTCTTAATTTGCTCAGGAATCTGTACGCTTCTCTGGAAAATGATTTCACTGGGATCAAAAGTATTGACAATATGCAATAGCTTTTCAAGATTACCCTCACTTACTAAAAATTCACCAGTAGAGATATCTACTAAAGCAATTCCATATTTTTCCTTTTCTTTATGAAGGGAAAGCAGGAAGTTATTTTTTTTGGAATTTAAAACCTGGTCATTGAAAGTAACCCCTGGAGTTACCAATTCTGTAACGCCTCTTTTTACAATGCCTTTAACCATTTTGGGATCTTCCAGCTGATCGCAGATAGCCACCCTCATTCCAGCTCTTACCAATTTGGGAAGATAAGAATCTATTGAATGGTGCGGAAATCCTGCCAATTCTACACTTCCTTCTCCGTTATTCCTTTTGGTAAGAACAATTCCCAGTATCTGAGAGGTCTTCACGGCATCTTGCCCAAAAGTTTCATAAAAATCTCCTACTCTGAAAAGCAAAAGTGCATCCGGGTATTTGCCCTTGATGGTATTATACTGATTCATGAGTGGAGTTTCCTTCTTCGATTTTGCCATAGTAAAAAATGAGCCCCAAATTTAAAAAAATAAATCCAGGGTTACAGAATTGTTTCACGGTTATCCCTGAATAACTTTTCTTTATCAGGAATTAATTGTATTTTCACCATAAAATCACATCCATGGAATTTCCTGTTTTAGAAACTGAAAGACTTATTTTGCGACAGCTTTCCCTTAATGATACCCAAGATCTGTTCGAATATTTTTCTTTGGAAGAAGTCATGGAATATTATGATCTTGAAGCATTCAAATCTATTGAAGATGCCCAGCAAATTATTCAGCATTTCAACAGTGAATTTGAGAAAGAAAAAGGTTACCGTTGGGCATTACAGCTAAAATCAGATGGTAAAGTAATTGGTACCTGCGGTTATCATAACTGGTACAAAGAACATTTCAAAGCTGAAATTGGATATGAACTCAATCCTCTTTACTGGAGACAGGCTTATATGAAAGAAGCCATTCTTCCTATTCTTACATTCGGTTTTGAACGTATGAGATTACATCGTGTAGATGCTTTTATTGATCCTGCTAATATTTCTTCCGAAAAGCTTCTGACCTCACTGAATTTTCAGGAAGAAGGAACCCTCAAGGACTATTTTTTCGAAAAAGGAAAATTTGTAGACGCTAAAATCTTCGGGTTGATTAATAAATAAGGCTGGAAATTGAATGAAGTTACTGGAGGTTTGAAACTTCTAATTTCCTTCCCTCAAGTGCTTTTCCAAAGCTTCTGAACTCTTCTTATAGGCCCACTTTTGTTTATAATCTACCCATTTTGATTTAAACAGCTTACGCATAATCTTATCTGTATATCTCATGATAAAGACATGATACAGCATATTGGCAAACACATTGGGTTTATTGGGAAGTGCTCTTAATGATAATGAAAATCCAGGTTCAAGATATCGGTTGAAATGCCAGAATGCTCCAGGAATGAAAAGAGCATCTCCGTGTTCCATAAAGATTTCATATCCTTTCGCGTACTTCAGTGCCGGGAATTTTTCATAATCAGGATTCTCATAATCTACCTCATAGATAGTATGAACAGATAATGGAACTTTATATAAAAACGGCGACTGTTTCTGATCGAATAACAAAATTCTCTTTTTCCCTTCAAAATGGATGTGCATAAAGTCCCCCAAATCTACATCATAATGCATCAAAACATGAGCTTCACTTCCCCCAAAGAATAACGTAGGAAGCCTTTTAAAGAATTTTATCCCAAGATCAGGGTAGGTGAAATTTTTAAGCAGTTCCGGAAGTCTGTCTGTAATAATGTAGAAGAAAATCCTGAGATCTGAAGGTTTACTTTTTATCGTATCAATATAATCCCTCATTTTCATATTGGCTACCGGAGCATCGGAACTTTTAGCCGCATCAGCAGGTTTATTGTCATACAAAGGAACATCCTGGTCGCCTGCCTTCTCTCGGATATAGGCAAGATTCCATTGATCAAAAGCATCCCAACGGCTCGCAAAATTCTTGATTAAAAGAGGTTTCTGCTTTTTGAAATAATTCTTCTGAAAATCTTCTTTACTGATATCATTGACTACATCTACGTTTTCGAGGATCATATACTTTGTATTTAATGTGAATTAAAAATAGTGTTTTTTTGAAAACCGTAAAAATTAAGATAAAAGGTGGGAAGCCGGAAAAAGGAGGCCCGAGGTTAATGTTGGTTCAAAAAAGAATTCGGTTATAATAAAATTGACGGGATTTGTCAAAGACATTAAAAGCGTGATATCCCTGTTCTTTTGCTTCAATTACTTCCCTTTTCCAACTTCAGACTTCCTTACTTTATTAGCAGAGCTCGGATGAAAAATTTATATTTGTGGTATTAAGCGAATTTATGAGAGTCTATAACACGAAACATTTCCTTAAAATACTTTTCAGTTTACACAAAAGTGATACCCTGAAGATTCTTTTTCCAAGTATGATTATGGTTGGATTATATTCCTGGGGAATTCAGTATCTGGAAGTAGGATATTTTCACCTTACTGCAAAATCAGGCATCAGTAATGTAGGGATGATTCATTCCCTGCTGGGATTTGTATTGTCTCTTTTACTGGTCTTCAGAACCAATACTGCGTATGACAGATGGTGGGAAGGAAGAAAACTTTGGGGAAAGCTGGTGAATGATACCCGAAACTTTGCTATAAAAATCAATACCATTCTTGGAGATAACCGTCAGGATGCAGAACAGGTTTCAAGATATTTAAAATATTTCCCTCACTTTTTAGCCAAACACCTTTCTAAGGAGTCTACCCGACTGGCATTGGACGAAGATTATTCAGAGATTGAAAAAACGTTGAAAAACCATGGGCCGAGTGAAATTATTATTCTTTTAAGTCATAAACTTAGCCAATTAAAAAAAGAAGGCAAGATTTCAGAGATTGAAATGCTGTATCTGGACACTCAGCTGTCAGGGTTTCTTGATGTATGTGGTGGATGTGAAAGGATTAAAAATACTCCTATTCCCTATTCTTATTCCTCGTTTATTAAAAAATTCATCATCCTATATGTACTTGCTCTTCCTATTGCTTACGTGATTACGATAGGGCTTTTCATGATACCTCTTACTGTTTTTGTCTATTATGTACTGATGAGTCTTGAAATGATTGCTGAAGAGATAGAAGATCCTTTCAACAATGATGAAAATGATATCCCAATGGAGACAATAGCCCAGAATATTGAGAAAAATGTTCATCAGATCATGAGCAAAAAATAAGAAATCAACCTTTAAAGGTTGATTTCTTTGAGTTCTCCGTCTTGTTTAATTTCTACAAACTTACTTTCTCTGTTGGCAGCATCGTAACCGTAGAAAAATGTGGAATAGATAGGGGATGAATACAAATAGTTACCCAATCCATTATAAGTATCTGTTGTTCCGGTCTGCTGCTGATAGCTTCCCGTTGCCGTAAAGTTCACAATCGTTTCGAGGTAATACTTGCCAGGCTTCAGTTTTTCAAATTTAAATCTCCCGTGGTCATCCGTTAAAGCCTCCACTCTATATTTAAAGGCCTCTTCAGACATATACACCGTTGTTTTTTTATTTTCATACTTCTTTCTCATATTATAAAACTCTTCAAAATAAGGAGTTACCGGAAAAAGCATGATGACTGTTCCTTTCGGAGCATAATGTTTCTGTCCTAGCAATGGTTTGATTCCCCAATTATTTTTTTGTTTGGTAGAAGCAACCCCTTCAATCGTTGAATTTCCGAATGCCAGCATATCACGGGCTAATTTTTTATCAAAGAAAGCTTGTGGATAATACGTATTTTGTGCTTGTGTATGCAAAAAAGCAAACATCAGTATAAATAAAGTGAATAATTTTTTCATAGTATATTTTTGAATCAAATATAAGTATTTTACTATTTTTGAAATAAAAATAGCTATGAAATACATTTTTCTATTGTTTTTTTCTTTTTCCATGATGGGACTGGCACAGAAACCTTGTGGATATAAAGACGGATTGCAGGAAGGAAGCTGCAAGGAATTCTATGACAACGGACAGGTAAAAAATACGGTCGAATGGAAGAAAGGGAAAAAAGAAGGGGATGCTGTTTTTTATTACGATAACGGAAAAGTAAACGCAAAAGGTGAATTCAAAAAAGATTTCAAAGTAAAAGAATGGGTTTACTATGATAAAAATGGAACGCTTACTGCTAAAGAAATATATAGAAATGGTGATAAAAATGTTTATGATAACAGCTTTACCGCTACTTTTTATTCTCCCAAAGGAGTTGTAGAAGAAGTTTCTAATTATAAATTTGCAAAACTGAATGGAGAAACCAAACTTTTTCATGAAGATGGAAAATCCATAAAGCAGACCGGATTGTATGATAATGGTCTTGCCACCGGAAAATGGAAAGTATTTTATCCATCAGGCAAGCTACAGCGTGAAACAGAATTTGTCAATGATAAATGGAACGGCAACAGAATCCATTACCGTGAAGACGGAAGCATTGAAAAAACAGAGGTCTATAAAGACGGAAAATTAATCTCAACAAAATAATACAATTGGTACAGAAACTAAAACTGGAGGAACTGAACAGAATAGATGTAGAAACATTTAAGAAAGTTGAAAAAATTCCGTTGGTCGTCATTTTAGATAACATCAGAAGTATGCACAACGTAGGTGCTGCCTTCAGAACGGCAGATGCCTTTTTAATTGAAAAAATAATTCTTTGCGGAATTACTCCACAACCGCCCCATCGTGAAATTCACAAAGCGGCTTTGGGTGCAACAGAAAGTGTGGACTGGTCTCATGAAGAAGACACCAACAATGCTATTGCAGATCTGAAAAGCAAAGGATATGAAATCATAGGAATTGAACAGACTACCGGCAGCCAGATGATTACAGATTTCACTATTGACAAATCAAAAAAATATGCTTTGATTTTAGGAAATGAAGTGGAAGGAATCAGTGATGAGGTACTCCCTAATGTAGATGTATTTCTAGAGATTCCACAGCTTGGTACCAAGCATTCTCTTAATGTAAGTGTATGTGGTGGAATTGTAATGTGGGAGTTTGCAAAAGCCCTAAAATAAAAAAACTGCATATGTCATTAGTAGACAGTGCAGTTTGAAATAAATCTAATAAAAAGTAAAAATGAAAGGCGACAAAGGTACCTTTTTTTTGTTTACAAACAAATTTTAACGGCATTTTTTTTGTTTTAACTTAAAAAAAGTCGTGTTTTCAGAAACAGTTTCGTTTAATTTTTTATAAATTAGCACAATGTTTATCAAGGACTATATCTCAAAAGATTTTCCATGTTTTAGCTTGTCGGACTCTATAGAGTCGGCAAGAAATACATTGGAAGCCTTCGGATATTCTCATATTTTCATCAAAAAATCCCACCACTTTTATGGAGCCCTTGCTAAGGACTTTTTATACGAAGAGGAAGGGGGAACTTTGAAGGATCTTGAGCATCAAATCGAACGATTTGCCATTTTGGATGATAATAATATTATGGACAGTATCCGTCTGTTTTATACGTTTAGCACCAATGTGATCCCGGTAATTAATAAGAGTGAAAAGTATTTGGGTTATATTACCTGTGATGATATTTTTCAGGACCTTTCCCGTTATCCCCTATTTTCAGAATCAGGAGCTATTCTTACGATAGAGACGCCTGCCAGAAAATACTCAATGACGGAAATTGCCAATATTGTGGAAAGCAATAATTCGAAATTTTATGGGGGATTCATTAGCTTTATGTCAGATGAGGTCATTCACATTACCATCAAGATCAGCAATGAAAACTTAGCCTCGATAGACTCAACTTTTGACCGGTACGACTACAGAATTGTTGAAAAATACTATTCTGATGAGAAATCCGATCTGTTTAAAGACCGCTTCGGTTTTTTCCAAAAATTTATAGAAATATAACATGAAGGCAGCCATATATTCTCAGAAAAAAGATCTTGATACTTTTTTATATTTAAGCAAGTTTATCTCTGAACTTGAAACCAGAGGTGTAAAATCTGTTCTGTATGATGAAATGGCTGAAGCACTTCAGTTTTCAAAAATTTTCGAAACGTTCAATAATAAACAGGACCTTTTAGATAAAGAGGTAGATCTTTTCTTTACCTTCGGGGGAGATGGAACCATTGTAAATTCCCTTACATTTATTGAAGATCTTGAGATCCCAGTCGTAGGTGTAAATACCGGAAGATTAGGATTTCTTGCCTTTTTTACCAAAGAAGAGGCCTTTAAAGAACTGGATTCTATCTTAAAAGGAGATGTAAAAACAAGCCGTCGTTCAGTCATTGAAGTGGTTTCTCCAAATCTGGAAGGATCTTTTCCTTATGCCTTAAATGACGTAACGATTTCAAGAAAGGAGACCACCTCCATGATTACGGTAGATTCTTATATTAATAATGAATTTTTAAATGTATTCTGGGGGGATGGAGTGATTATCTCCACTCCTACCGGATCTACGGCTTATTCTTTAAGCTGCGGCGGCCCCATCATTTCTCCGAATAACGAAAACTTCGTCATCACTCCTATTGCCCCTCACAACCTGAATGTGAGACCTTTAGTAGTAAACGATAAAGTGGAAATTAAATTCAGAGTAGAAAGCAGAGTCCCTCAATATTCATTGTCTTTAGACTCCAGACTGATCCATATTGAAACCGATAAGGAAATCATCATCAGAAAAGCAGACTTTCAGCTCCTTCTGGTACAACCGAACAATTTGAGCTTTTACGAAACCATCCGTCAGAAGCTGCTTTGGGGACGTGACAAAAGAAATTAATGATTTCTTAAAAATGATTACCTTTACACGAAATTAAGCACCTAATAAATTTATAATAAAAAGTAAAACATGAGCAGAATTTTTCCGGCAGGAGTTGCCACAGGTCAGTTAGTTACTGATATTTTTCAGTATGCTAAAGAAAACAAATTTGCATTACCTGCAGTAAACGTAATTGGATCAAGCAACATAAACGCTACAATGGAAACTGCAGCGAAATTAAACTCTCCTGTAATTATTCAGTTTTCAAACGGTGGAGCGGCTTTCAATGCAGGAAAAGGATTAAGCAATGACGGACAAAAGTCTGCAATCTTAGGAGCTATCGCAGGAGCAAAACATATTCATACTCTTGCAGAAGCTTACGGAGCAACTGTAATTCTTCACACAGACCACTGTGCAAAGAAATTATTGCCTTGGATCGACGGATTAATGGATGCTAACGAAGAATTCTTCAAGCAGACAGGAAAATCTCTTTACTCTTCTCACATGTTAGACCTTTCTGAAGAGCCTTTAGAAGAAAACATTGAAATTTCAGCTCAATATTTTGAAAGAATGGCTAAACTTCAGATGACTCTTGAAGTAGAAATCGGAGTAACGGGTGGTGAAGAAGATGGTGTTGACAACTCAGACGTTGATAACTCTAAATTATATACTCAACCTGAAGATGTAGCTTATACTTATGAAAAATTAAAAGCTATTTCTGATAACTTTACGATTGCGGCTGCATTTGGTAACGTACATGGAGTTTACAAGCCAGGAAACGTGGTTCTTACCCCAAAAATCCTTGACAACTCTCAGAAATATGTTCAGGAGAAATTCGGAACTGCTGATAAGCCAATTAACTTTGTATTCCACGGAGGTTCAGGATCTACTTTGGAAGAAATCAGAGAAGCAATCGACTACGGAGTAATCAAAATGAATATCGATACTGACCTTCAGTTTGCATATACAGAAGGCGTTAGAGATTATATGGTAAACAATATTGATTATTTAAGAGCTCAAATCGGAAACCCTGAAGGTGAAGAAAAACCAAACAAAAAATTCTATGACCCAAGAGTTTGGGTAAGAAAAGGTGAGGAAACTTTCTCTACAAGATTGGTACAAGCATTTGAAGATTTAAATAACGTAAATACTTTAAAATAAGAACTGTACATCTGTATCAATGTAATACGTATTCCTAATGAATATAATTACATTGGTACATTTTACATTTATACATTAATACAATTAAAAATGGCATTCGACTGGTTTAAAAGAAAAGCAAAAAACATTACCACCTCTACTGATGAGAAAAAGGACGTTCCCAAAGGTCTATGGCATCAGACTCCATCCGGAAAAGTTGTGGAACATGATGAATTAAAGAGAAATAGTTATGTTTCTCCTGAAGACGGATTTCATGTAAGAATAGGAAGTGCGGAATTTTTTGACATCCTTTTTGACGGTGGTAAATTTACCGAACTGGATGCCAATGTTGAAAGTATTGATATCTTAAACTTCAAGGATACAAAACCTTATAAAGACCGTTTAAAAGAAGTAAAAGCAAAAACAAAACTTACAGATTCTATCAGAAACGCTGTAGGAACTGTAAAAGGAACTGAAATGGTAGTTTCTTGTATGGACTTTGCTTTTATTGGAGGATCTTTAGGTTCTGTAATGGGTGAAAAAATCAGAAGAGCAGTAGACTACTGTATCCAGCACAAACTTCCGTATATGATTATCTGTCAGTCGGGAGGTGCAAGAATGCAGGAAGCCACTTATTCTTTGATGCAATTGGCTAAGGTGCAGGCTAAATTGGCTCAGCTTTCAGAAGCTGGTCTTTTATATATCGCTTACCTTTGTGACCCAACTTTTGGTGGAATTACAGCATCTTTCGCGATGACTGCTGATATCATCATGGCTGAACCGGGAGCATTAATCGGATTTGCAGGTCCAAGAGTAATCCGTGAAACCATCGGTAGAGACCTACCGGAAGGATTCCAGACCTCTGAATTCCTACAGGAAAAAGGATTTGTTGACTTCATTGTAAAAAGAACTGAAATTCAGGATACTGTAGCTAAAACTGTTAATTTATTAGCTGCTAAAGCATAGTTTCTGTAACAAAAACAATACAATCTCTCTCTAATTAGGGAGAGATTTTTATTTTATGAGGACTTTTAAAATATTTTTCAATACCATCAGGAGTATGAGTTTTAAGAAGATCATCCGTCTCTTATCACTGATTCTCCCCCATCCTCTTTTTGCCATACTCAGCTTTCATGCTACCGTTAAAGCATATACCATTGCACAGACAAAATTTCCCGCTACTGCCTCTAATAATGGGATAGGAAACGCTTTCAGACATGCGCTCTGGTGCTGTTTCATTATGATGTATTGCAGCAAAATTTCTTCGCCTAAAAAAGCTTTGGATTTCTGTAAAAGAATGACCGATATGCACGAAGAACTTTTCCCCAATCAACCTCTGGAAACCAAAATGGATCTTCATAATAACAAGTTCGGAATGGATTATTTTATGGAGCTATTGCCAGGAATCCACCGCCAGTTCTTTGAAAAAAGCTTTTTTATAGACGGATTAGTAAAAAAGATGGATGATGCCAAGGTGTTAAAAAATCTGGATGATGATTTTGAAGGGCATCTTGTTTATCTGGAAGAGTAATTTTTAATAAGTATATAAAATTTTATATTGCTCTTATGGGGTAGTCATGATGTTCTGTCATTTTTAATGTAACGAATTCAAATGAAGAATCTAAGTATCATTGAGATTCTTTCTTTCTCAGAATTACAATGATGAGTGCCTGTTATTTTTATTTCAAACGCTAAAAATGCGCAAATAAACAATAAAACCTTGTGGGTATTTTTCGTTCACAAGGCCACTTCATTCAGCAATGGTCTTTAATAATAATCTCTGCTGAATACTAACGTAAAACTTATATTTTCCAATAAAAACCTTTGTGAATTTTGCATTAAAATAAATCTGTATAAAAACATAAGTCGAAATCAAAGATTTTCAAAAGCTTAAATACCCTTTCAGCCATATAGTACCAACTTTTTAAAAACTTAAATACTTAATTCTTTTGTGACTTTTGTAGTTTAAAGTATTTTTGATAAGTTTAAACAATTAAATCAATCGAATGGTTCTTAGCAGAATTTGGTCGGCTTTTATTATCATTGCCATTGCCATTGCCAGTATAAAATACATTTCATCAAGCCATTACAAAACCATTTTTAATGATATGGTGGTAGGAAAAGGCGGTGACACAGTGAAGATCACCTCCCAGCCTATGAATACCCTGTCTCCAATTGTGAAGGACAGCCTGATGAAAAAAAATGATTTTGCAGACAGCAGAATTCATTATAAAACAGATTCTTTAAAGCAAAATGTAAAAGTTTACCGTGTTCAGGAAGCTGATGGAGTTATTGGAACTTCAGAAACTGCAGTAAAAATATGTTTGGGTTTGATTGGAATCATGACCCTTTTTATGGGATTCATGAGTATTGCTGAAAAAGCAGGCGGAATTAATCTTTTAAGCCGGTTTATTCAACCTTTCTTTTCGAAACTATTTCCAGACATCCCTAAAAATCACCCGGCATTTGGCCATATGCTGATGAATTTCAGTGCTAATCTTCTGGGATTGGATAATGCTGCTACTCCATTCGGACTGAAAGCAATGGAAAGTCTACAGACCTTAAATCCCAATAAAGATACTGCCAGTAATTCTCAGATCATGTTCCTGTGTCTTCACGCAGGAGGAATGACACTTATTCCGGTGTCAATTATTGCCATCAGGGCTTCGATGGGTTCCAAAACACCTACTGATATCTTCCTTCCTTGTATGATTGCCACCTTTACCGCAACTATGGCAGCTATGATTATTGTTTCTTTATACCAAAAAATCAATCTTCTTCGTCCAATAGTTATTGCTTATGTGGGGGGAATTTCAGCGATTATCGGATTATTAGTTGTCTATCTTGTACAATTGAGCAAAGACGAGCTTGATGACTTCAGCAAAGTATTAAGCAACGGGCTTATTCTGTTTATTTTCCTTGCGATCGTACTTGGAGCTGTGTATAAAAAGATCAACGTTTTTGATGCCTTTATTGAAGGTGCTAAAGAAGGATTTACCACCTGTGTAAAGATTATTCCTTACCTGGTTGGAATGCTGATCGCTATCTCCTTATTAAGAACTTCCGGAGTTTTCGATGTTCTTATTGACGGCATGAAATGGATCGCCAATGCAGCCAACCTGGATCCGAGATTTGTGGATGGACTTCCTACAGCATTAATCAAGCCTTTATCAGGTTCCGGAGCAAGGGGAATGATGGTAGACACGATGGCAACTTTTGGAGCAGACAGTTTCCAAGGGAAGTTAGCAGCCGTTCTTCAGGGAAGTTCAGATACTACATTTTACGTAATTGCAGTATACTTTGGTGCCGTAGCTATAAAAAACACAAGATATACGGTAATAGCTATGCTTCTGGCCGATTTGGTAGGTATTATTACCTCTATAGCGCTTGCTTATTTATTCTTTGCTTAATATAGTTGCTGGTTGTCAGTTGCTGGTTCTTACCGTTAAAAAATGATATATGAGCTACAATAAACTTGATATTTATAATATTGCTTTTGAATTGTTTATTGAAACACATCAATTGTCACTTCAACTACCAAAGTATGAACTATATGAACTTGGTAGTCAATTAAGACGCTCAGCAGACTCAGTTGTCACAAATATTGCAGAAGGCTATGGAAGAAATAATTACAAAGGAGACTTTATCAGATTTCTCACTTATTCTCAGGCAAGTTGTGATGAAACTGTATGTCACTTATCAAAAATCACAAGACTTTACCCAGAATTAAGCCAAGAATTTAAAGACAAATCTGAACAATATAAACTATTAGGAGGAAAAATAAATAATTTTATAAAATATGTTCAGCTAAGCTGGCGTACATAATCCAATAACTAGCAACTAGCAACTAAATTACCCCTTATGATTACAGATAAAGAATTCACATTAAGACTTATCCGCCAGCTCACTCAGGCATTAGAAAAACTCATACTGGATAAACCAGAAGAAAGTTTACTACAGAAAGAACTGGATTTTGATACTTTGATGCGGGATATTTTTAAGATGAACTTCGCAGAAGTATCTTCAATGACCAAAGAAGAAATGATTACCCTTGTCAATGAAAGACAGGAAAGAGATCATAAAGATTATTATGAAATGCTTGGAAACCTCTTTTATTTCACAGGCAAACGTGATCAAGATAAAGATTTTCAGGATAAAGCAAAGACATTCTATGAACTATATCTTCAGACCAGTGGAATCTTTGCCCTTCCCGTTATCAACAGAATAAACGAATTAAAAAAAGCACTTGAATAAAGTGCTTTTGTATTTTTAGAATGTTATTTTATAAGTTCCGCTTGAGGATACGTTGGCTTTCTCAGCCTTTACATATTTCTTCACCCAGGCAACGGATGTAGACGATACACAAGCATCTGAAATACCTCCTGCCCTTCTTGCAGATACTACATTTCCTGCTTTATCTACCGTATAGGCAATGGTAATAGATCCACTGGCTGTACAACTGTGAGAAGGTTGAGCACCTCCTCTTCCCATGGTTCCGGGAATATATCCTACCAATTTTCTATCGATGCCTACTTTACTGTCCCCATTTCCTTCTCCACCTAGTGGATCTCCTGCATTTCCTGGGCCATTTCCATCTCCCTGTCCTCCAGTTTTTTGTCCTTTTCCTCCAAGAAACTTACCAATGGCAGCATTTCCTTGTCCGTCTCCGTTTCCGGTTTTTGAATTGCTTTTAGCAGCTCCTGATTTTTTAGTATTTTTAGAGGTACTCGTACTTGTTGCTTCTTTTTTCTCAGCTTTTTTAGACTCCTCTTTTTTAGGAACGGTATTCTTTGAATTATTTCCAGTAATAACCTTATCCTTTGCTTCTATTTTCTTGGGTTCAGGTTTTACTACCGGTTCAGGCTTTACTTCTGTTTTTGTTTCAGGAACAGGAACTTCTACAGGTTCCGGTGTTACCACTTCTGTCTCAGCAGCTAAACTTCCCGGTTGTTCTGCAGGTTCTTCAGCTCCATTTCCGTTTCTGTTGTCTCCGAAGTTCACTAACATTGTTGTAATTACTTCAGGGTCTTTATCCAGTTCAGGCTTTAATTTATAATAAAAAACAAAAAGCAGAATGGCACACCAAATCAGGATAGAAAGTAATGCGCTCTTTATCCGGTCCCGGTTTTCCTCGTTTTTGTTTGTAGTATAGCTTCTCATCTTAAAAAATGATTCTTAGCATTTATTTATCTTTAACGGTGGCAATAGCAATGTTAAATTTATGTTTCTCAGCGATTTCCATTACGAAAACAACATCTTTATGCATCGTATTTTCATCTGCTCTGATCGTAAAAGACTTATTGGTCTGGCTTGTCAATTTATCCACAATAATCTTCTCCAGATCACCTCTGTTCACAGGATTGTCATCTACAAAATAAGCCCCATCCGGTTTAATGCTTACAACTACAGGATTGGGAATATTATCTTCAACAGCTCCGGCTTTCGGCAGATTCACCTCTATAGCACTTTGATTGGCTGCAGAAGAGGTAATCATAAAGAATATCAACATTAACAGGATAACGTCTGTCATCGCTGCTAAACTGAATTCCGGATTCGCTTTATTTCTTCTCTGAATTTTCATCTGTTTATTCTATTATTTTTAAGGGTCAGATGGAATCGCTCAAATGATAACTCTTTATAAAGAACTTTTTCTGAAAGCGATTTCATAACAAGACTTATAAAGGTTTGTTGATAAGATCTAAAAATTCTCCAGACATATTCTGAGCTTTCAGTACAAACTTGTCAATTTTTGTCAAAAGAATATTATAACAGAAGTTCGCAGGAATTGCCACTGCAAGACCCACCGCCGTTTGTCCTAAGGCTGTATAAATCCCTTCCGAAAGGGTCTTCGGAGAGAAAGATCCGGTTGCATGTGATAGATTAAAGAAGGCAATAATCATCCCGATTACTGTTCCCAAAAGCCCCAACATTGGTGCAATACTCGGCACCACCGCCAAAAGGTTCAGGTTTTTTTCCATATTGGCCACTTCTACCTGAGCCTGAGACTCCATCGCACTTACGATATCAGAAACAGGACGTCCCAGTCTTGAGATCCCTTTTTCCAGAATTCTTCCTTCCGGAGAGTTCTGTGTTTTACAATAATCTGCTGCAGCTTCTATCTTTCCTGCCTTAATAAAGTCTTCAATATTATTCATGAAGTTGGAATCTGTCTTTGAGGTTAGCCTTTTAATAAAGAAAAATCTTTCAAAAAACAGATACAGGGAAAATACGCCCAACAGTAATACGGTCGCCATCACTATTTTAGCGAAGGCTCCTCCGTGGAACATGATTTTCCAGAATGAAAATTCTAAATTGTCTGCGGCAACTGCAGGTGTAGTGATTTGTGCAAATAAAATCTGAGAAAGTTCCGTTAACAGCATTAAATGTGAATTTTATTAAAGTTTCAACGACAAATGTAGTGGAATATTATGAATTGCTCTCTTAAAAATTGCTTAAAAACAACTTAAAGTTTGTTATGATTTATAAATAGCAAATTTCTTTCCAAAAGAAATTTTGAAAAGAAATCTGGTATTAATAAAGAATGATAAGCAGCGTTTAATCTTCGTCTACTTCAATATCATCCTGTTTGAACTCGCATTTTAGCCTAAACGGAATCGGAATATCTGATCCGGTATAGAAATCATCAATGGTTCCCTTCCATATCATCTGAAGCTCACCCTCCTCATTTTTTTCAAAAAGAAGCTCATTATCATAGATATAGGCCTCTTCATCATCGAAGAGATCTACCTCTGTATAAGTTTCTTCATCAGAGTCATTGATTTTGATTGTTTTTCCTTCTATTTCCGCAGAGTCGATAGGAAAATCGAAGACCTCAAGTGAAAGCTGCGGAAAATTGTACTGTAATGAATCATCGTCTACGTGATCCAGACCGTCATCCGTAATAATTTCAACCTCTAAAAAATGTTGCTGGTTGCTGTAAACTGCTTTACAATAAGTATTTCTGATATTGTATTTTAGCGTTTCGTCCGGATGGTAAATTTTTAAAATCCCTTTCATTTTTTCTTAAAAAAGAGCTGTAATAATATGATTGTTAAACGTTTTAGACAAAGATAAAAAATTGATTTAATGTGAAAAGGATTTTGAATATTATTTTTTAAAATCAATTCATAGAATGGTATGAATCTCCCAATAATACTTACTTTTGTTGTTATAAAGATTCTGAAAATGAAAAGTATTTTATCGAAAAGTATTCTGGGACTGGGGCTCTTGATTGGCCTTGCCTCGTGCAAAAAGACCGATTCTCCCCTAACAAAGGTGACTCCTACCAATCTGGATTCTATTGCATCCAATTATTATGAACAGTATCTTAAACTCTATCCTTTAGATGCAACTTCTCAGGGAGATCTAAGATATAATGACCAACTTCCCATCAATATTGATAAAGATTTCATCTCAGGAGAAATTGCTTTTTACAATTCGGTACAGAAACAGCTGGAAAATGTAGATTATAAGGCACTTTCTGATGAAGACAAAGTGGTATACGATGTATTGGATTATACTTTAAAAGATAAAATTGAAGCCTATGCCTATCATCCGGAATATATCCCGTTCACTCAGTTTGGAGGTCTTCCTTTGAACTTTCCTTTGTACGGAAGCGGACAGGGAAGCCAGCCTTTCAAAACTGAAAAAGATTACAGTGATTGGCTCAAAAGAATGGAAAAATTCCCGGAATGGATGGATGCAGCTGCAGATAACTTCCGTGAAGGGATTAATAATAAAATAGTGCTTCCTAAAAAACTGATTGTGAAAATGATTCCTCAAATGAAAGCCGAGGAAATCACGACTCAGGATATGGAGAAAAATATTTTCTATGGCCCGATTAAAAACTTCCCGAAGAATTTCACTCAGGCTCAAAAAGATAAATTTTCAGCACTTTACAAGGACGCTATTACTAAAAAAATTATTCCGGCCTATACTAAAATGGGAGCATTCCTTGAAAAAGAATATCTACCAAAAGGCAGAGATACTGACGGATACAACAGTCTTCCTAACGGAAATGAAATCTATGGTTATTATGTAAAAAGCTGGACAACAACGAAAAAATCTCCGGATGAGATCAACAAAATCGGACAACAGCAGGTTGCTATGCTTCGCGCAGAAATGGAGAAAGTAAAGCAGCAGGTTGGTTTTAAAGGAACCCTGGAAGAGTTTATCACTTATGTGAAAACAGATCCAAAAGCAATGCCTTATAAGACGTCTAAGGATGTCTTAAATGGATTCAATAGCATTCTGACAAAGATTACTCCGAAGCTGAAGACTATGTTCAACGTTACTCCTAAAACAAAGTTTGAGATCAGACAAACGGAAAAATTCAGAGAAGCCAGTGCAAGTGCAGAATATATTCCCGGAACTCCTGATGGAAAAAGAGCTGGAATTTTCTATGTTCCACTTCCTGATCCTACCAAGTTCAATGTCACTTCAGGAATGGAATCTTTATTCTTACACGAAGCGATTCCGGGTCACCATTATCAGGTTTCTCTGCAACAGGAGAACACAAAACTTCCAAAATTCATGAGATTCGGATGGTTTGGAGCGTATGGAGAAGGATGGGCACACTATTGTGAGACTTTAGGTCCTGAATTTGGTTTGTATACTGATCCTTACCAGAAAATGGGTTATTTAAGTGACCAGATGCTTAGAGCGGTAAGATTAGTAGTAGATACTGGCTTACACACTGGAAAAATGAGCAGAGAAGAAGCTATAAAGTATTTTCTGAGCAATATTTCTTATGATGAAGGAGCGGCAATAGCTGAAGTGGAAAGATATATGGCTATGCCGGGGCAGGCTTTAGGATATAAAATAGGGTCTTTAAGAATCCGTGAATTGAGAGAAAAATATCAGAAAGAGCTGGGTAATAAGTTTAATCTGGCAAGCTTCCATGATGAAGTATTAAGCCAAGGATGCCTTCCATTAGATGTTCTGAACAGAAAGATGGAGCTTTGGGCTAAAAAACAAAAATAAAAACAAAAGGTGCTGAAAAAAACAGTACCTTTTTTCTTGTCTTTCTTATTCAAAAAATTGAATAATTAAAAAAATAAAAACATGATCACAGAAAGCCTCAGATCTCTTTACAACAGAGATTTAAATAAACTGAAAACAGAGATAGAAGCTTATCAAAAAGAAGAAAACCTTTGGAAAGTTGATAAAAACATTTCCAATTCTGCAGGAAATCTATGTCTGCACCTGATAGGAAACCTTAATCATTTCATCGGAACCTACCTTGGGAACACCGGTTATGTAAGGAATCGTGAGTTAGAGTTTTCATTAAAAGACGTTCCAAGAGCAGAACTTATTGACAAAATAGGGGCAACAGCAACCATGATAGATTTTGTTGTAAGCCAACTTCCGGAGAGCGAAATGGAAAAAGAATATCCACTTGTTGTTTTTGAAGATAAAATGACAACAGGCTATTTTCTGATTCATCTGCTCTCTCATCTGGATTATCATTTAGGACAGATTAATTATCATAGACGGTTATTGGATATTTAGTTTTTTACAGTCTATTGAATACAAAGGAAATAAGGTGATATCACGCTGCGCTTTATCTTAAGTTCGCAAGGACGCTTTACTCAGCTAAGAATTTGATTTCCACAACTAAATGAAGTATCCTTGCGAACTATTTTAATGCAATTATTATAAAATTCGCGAACATTACACTAGAAATGTTGGCTATTTTTCAAACATCATTTTGGTAATAAAGTCTTTCTCTCCCTTTCCTCTTGCCGGAGAATATTCCCTTCCATAGAAAATGATCTGAAGATGAAGTTTGTTCCATACTTCTTCGGGAAATAATTTCTTGGCATCCTTTTCCGTTTCCACTACATTTTTCCCTGAAGTAAGTTTCCATTGTGTCATCAGGCGGTGAATATGGGTATCTACCGGAAAAGCTGGGAATCCAAATCCCTGGCTCATCACTACAGAAGCCGTCTTATGTCCAACCCCCGGAAGCGCCTCTAATTCTTCGTATGTTTGCGGAACAATACCATTATGCCTCTCCAGTAACAGTTCGGCCATTCTCTTTAAGTTTTTGGCTTTGGTATTGGATAATCCTATTTCTTTAATTAATTCCTTGATCTGAAATTCTTCCAATTTCGCCATTCTCTGTGGAGTTCCTGCAACCTCGAAAAGGTTTGGGGTAACTTCATTTACTTTTTTATCTGTCGTCTGTGCAGAAAGGGCAACGGCAACCATTAAAGTATAAGGATCAGTGTGATCCAAAGGAATAGGCGTAGTAGGATACAATTTATCCAGTTCAATCTGAACGAGCTCAGCTCTTTGCTTTTTTGTCATTTTACCCTTAAATTTGAACAAAATTAAATCATTATGTTGAAAGTTGGAGATAAATTACCTCAATTTGAAGGAACGAATCAAGATGGAGAAGCAGTATCTTCATCAAACTTAATCGGAAAAAAATTAGTTGTTTTCTTTTATCCACAGGCTAGTACTCCTACATGTACTGTTGAAGCTTGCAATCTGAGTGACAATTATTCAAAGCTTGAAAAAGCTGGATATCAGCTATTGGGAGTAAGTGGAGACTCTGTAAAAAAACAGAAAAATTTCCATAGTAAATTTGCTTTTCCTTATGATCTTATTGCGGATGAAAACCGTGATATTATTGAAAAATTTGGGGTTTGGCAGGAGAAAAAGACGTTTGGAAAAACGTATATGGGAATTGTAAGAACCACATTTATTTTTGATGAAAATGGCGTTTGTACAAGAGTTATTGAGAAAGTAACTTCAAAAACAGCTGCTGAACAGATCTTAGAAGGATAATTTCCAGTACTGATAAAAAGAAAAAAAATCCACAAGAGTCTTTGTGGATTTTTTGTATTGTAATGATTATTCTGTTTCGTAATAATTCAGTTCTTCTGTTTCACCGGGCAGGGTAACATGTTTCTTAAACTTCAACCCTAATTTTTCGATCAGTTTTTGTGAAGAAAGGTTATCTTTTGATATAATTGCAGATATTTTTGGCAGTCCAAATTCTTCCATACCGATCGATTTCACCTTCTGAGCCGCTTCATAAGCATACCCTTTACCTTCAAATTCTTCCAATAAAGAATAACCGATATCTACAATGTCAAGCCCTTCTCTTTCAAAGATTCCCACGGCTCCTATTTTTTCGTTAGTATCCTTGGTTATTAAAAGGTAGTTCCCGAACCCCAGTCTTTCGATCTGTGGGGCAAATCTGTTGAGGATATAGTTTTCAGCATCTTCAATTGTATTTACATTTCGGTTACCGATATATTGAACAAATTTAGGCCGATTATAAAGTTCAAAAATAAAATCTCTGTCTTCACCAGACATGGGACGAAGTATCAGTCGTTCAGTTTGATAGGTATTATCTGCGTTTGGGTGTTTTTTGAGGCTCATTTTTCTTTGGTTCTTCTTTTTTTTCGACTTTTAGAAGTCTTGGGTTATTAGCACATTTTTTATTGTAAAGCTCAATATAGGTCCCATTATCTTTTACATTCGTTACAAGCCCGGTTGTTTTATTAACCGTTAATGTGTAATGGGTTTTCTGATAAGGGCATTCCTTTGAAGTTAGTTTTCCAAGGTCCAGGTAGTAGTTCTTTTGATCTTCATGATAATTACCTGCAAGATCTTTGAATTCCTCATCCACCATATAACCATCGGAAGCCAATATAATAGCAGCTTCCTGAGCATTATCAATTTTTCCTACAAAATTCTTTAAAGTTTCTGTATCAAGAATGTAATTAATTTTCCCTCCGGAAGAATAGGCTATATAATAAAAACTGTCTTCATTAGGAAACAGATTAAATCCGGAAAACTGGGGTGTATAGCTTAACTTCCCTCCGGAAGTTTTAATCTCCTCTCCTTTTCCATAGCTGTTGTATACCAAAACCCAGGAATCTACCTTAGCATCAGGTTCAATTCTCTGTAATATATTGGAGATACCAGAAAACTTTTTCTTTTCCTGAGCATATCCCAGAATACTAAAAAGTAAAAGGGCTAAAGTCGCGAATCGGAGTGTATATTTAATCATAGCCTAAAAATAAGCATAAAAGATACCAAATACTACATAAATTTATCTCCTTTCTTGAAATTTTTCAGATCCAGAACATAATCCTTGATGAATTGGTCATTGTCTCTGGGGCAAATAAGAAGAGCTTTGTCTGTATCTACTACGATATAGTTTTCAAGACCGTCAATAATAACTGCTTTGTTGTTATTTTTTAAACGGATAATATTTCCTTTTGAATTATAAGTGAGTAAATGCTTTATTTTCACTGCATTTTCGTTCTTATCCTTTTCTGTATTTTCATAGATAGAAGTCCATGTTCCAAGATCACTCCAACCCAGATCAGATGGAATAACGTATACATTTTTGGCTTTCTCTAAAATTCCATTATCAATGGAAATTTTCTGAACCTTAGGATAAATGATTTCTATACAGTTATTTTCTTTCTCAGAATTGTATTCACAAGCCATAAAATGTTGTGTCATATCGGGAAGATAACTCTCGAAGGCATGTTGAATACTTTTGATATTCCAGATAAAAATTCCTGCATTCCAAAGGAAATCACCGCTTTCCAAAAAGTTTTGGGCAATTTCAAGAATTGGTTTTTCAGTAAATGTTTTTACTTTGAAATATTCTGAATTTTTCTTTTCTACAAACTGGATGTATCCATAGCCTGTATCAGGTCTTGTTGGGGTAATTCCCAGTGTTACCAGGTAGTCATTTTTAGAAGCTAAGTCAAATGCCAGCATTACTTTTTCCAGAAATACATCTTCCTTCAGGATCAGATGGTCTGCCGGAAGAACAATCATAGTAGCATTCGGATTGATCTCACCAATTTTATTAGCCATGTACAGATTACAGGCTGCTGTATTTTTCATCAGAGGCTCTCCCACAATATTTTCCTCAGGAATTTCCGGAAGTTGCTGATGGGAAAGCGCAATATATTCTTTATTTGTAATAACGAATATATGTTCTTTTGGAATTACCTTGCTGATTCTATCATAAGTCTGCTGAATCATGGTACGTCCTGTTCCTAAAATATCCTGAAATTGTTTGGGAAATTTCTGCGTGCTCATTGGCCAGAATCTGCTCCCGATTCCTCCAGCCATTATTACGCAGTATCTATCTGATTTTAACATTCTTAGCTACATTTTTCTACCCTTGCTAAAGGCTTGAAAGAATACTTCCTTCCCGTAGCCAGGTTCTTACAAAGATAGTTTTTTTTAATCAGACCTTCTAATAAATACTTTTCGTTGCGATATATAAAAAATTCTCCTTTTTGAAGCTGCTCGATAAAATGGAGGCTATCATCTTGTTTTTCAGTATGAAAATATCTTACAAGATCAGGGCTCGCCATAAAATTAGCCTTTGGTGATTTTGAAAATTTCACAATGATAGGTTTCAGTTCTTCATCGTAAATTTCAAGGCTTTCCAGCAGCATATTTCTAAAGGTTTCTTTCCATTCATTACCATGGGGAGAAATTCTTCTTCCGTATTTTTCAAAAGCAATCAGGTGTGCAAGTTCATGAGTAAGCACAAAGAAAAAAAGTTGTGGAGTAAGCGTAGAGTTTACTGTAATTTCATGAGAATTATCCGGAAGCTTTCTATAATCTCCCAGTTTAGAATTCCTGTTTCTTGTGACTTTTATATGAATATAATAATCTGAAAACCAAATTCTTAAATACTTAAGCGTGTTTTGTGGTAAATATTTTTCTAACGATTGGATAGACATTCTACAAACTTAGTGGAATTCCTGCATAGAAATTCAATAATTTAAGGCTGAAAAGATAATTATATTTCGCCTGCGCTACTGATCCCTGTGCATTTGCATAATTATTTCTTGCAACATTAACGTCGTAAATGGTTGTTTTTCCCGCCGCGTAACTCTTATCTGCAAAATCAAGTGCCAGCTTAGAGCTTTTTTCTGCTTCTAATGCAGCTAAATATGATTCATAGTTCGCATCAGCATCAAACTGAGCCTTCTGTATATTCTGTCTTACGGTTTGTTTTTGTTGTTCAAGGGTAATTTTGCTAACGCTTTCATTTAATTTAGACTGCTCAACCTGTAATTTTGTTTTCCCTTTATTGAAGATAGGGATGTTCAATGACAATCCTACATTTTGTCCAAACTGATCTTTATATTGTTCAAAAAAAGTTCCCTGTACGATACCGGGAGGAACATTAAATGATCTGTTGTAGAAAGTATTAAGCCCAGCACTCGCTGTTAATGTAGGCCAGAATGCTGTTTTACTTACCTCAGTTTGTGCTTCGGCAGATCTTATCCTGCTTTCGGCGGCTTTGATCTGAGGCTGAATTTCATAGGCTTTTGTCAGAACCTCATCAGTAGTTACCAACTGTGAATCTAATGCTTCAGGGACATCTACATTTTCTACATCAAAATCTTTATAATCTGAAAGCTGTAAAAGCTGAGCGATTGCAAATAGAGCTCTTCCCACATTAACTTCTGCTGTTTTTAGATTTTGTTTTTCTCTGGCTAGTGCTGCTTCGGCTTCTGCCAAAACAGTTTGGGCTGTAGTTCCAACCTGGGTTGTTATCTTCGCTCTATCGTACTGTTTTTTAGCATTTTCTACAGCACTTTGAGAAATCTTAACAATTTCTTTGTTTAGCAAAGCTGTTAAGTATTGTTGGGCAATTTGTACAGAGATATCATTTTTGATGGCTTCGATATCGTATTGGCTGGCTTCTACATCAAACTGAAGCTTTCTCACATTCTTCTCTAATCTTCCATTATTGTAGACCAGAACATCGGCACTTACTCCAACACTGTTATTGAATCTATCGTTTCTATAACTACCTGCTCCTAATGATCCTTGTCCGAAACTCACTCCGTTCATCATACTTCCCGATACAGAAGGTAAATAATCTTTTCTGGCTGCTTTAAGGTTGTATTCTTGATTTTGCTTGGTATATTGATTTTGGATAACCTGAAGATTATGCTCCACTGCATAGCTTACACACTCTTTTAAGGACCATTTCTTCTGAGCACTTAAACCCAGATAGCCTAATCCAAAAACGATAATCCAAACTTTTTTCATATATAAATGTTTATTTGTTTTTAATGGTCATATGAAATCTACGTCATCTTCATCAGTATTTGTGTCTGCAAATCATGACGATTTCATATTAAGATTTTTCCCTATTAGACGAAGTAAATATAAAAAAGTTACAGATTGAAAAAAATAGTTTTATTTTAATAAAACTTTTGAGAATTTTGTATCATGACAAACGAACAATATCAGGAAGCTATCGAATGGCTTTTCGTACAAATGCCCAACTACCAGGTAGATGGACAGCAGGCTTATAAGCCGGGTCTTGACAATATCACCAAGCTTTGTAATTACTTTGGAAATCCTCAGGAAAAAATAAAATGCATCCACGTTGGTGGTACCAATGGAAAGGGATCATCAAGCAATATGCTGGCATCCGTACTTCAGGAAGCCGGTTACAAAGTAGGTTTATACAATTCTCCCCATCTTATTGATTTTACAGAACGTATTAAGGTGAATGGTAAAAACTGTAGTAAAGAGTTTGTCTTTGATTTTATCCAAAAGCTTAAAAATATTCCGGAAGATATCCGCCCTTCGTTTTTCGAGTTTACCACCATTATGGCTTTTGAATATTTCTATCAGCAGCAGGTAGATTTTGCCATTATTGAGGTAGGGTTAGGCGGAAGACTGGATTCTACAAATATTATAAATCCTATGGTTTCTGCTATTACGAATGTTCAGCTTGACCATCAGAATATATTAGGGGATACTATTGAAGAGATTGCGAGGGAAAAAGCGGGAATCGTTAAAAAGAATACTCCAATCATTTCAGGAGATGAAAATGAACCTGTAAAAACAATCATTAGAGAAAAGGCTACGAAAGAAAATGCTCCTTTCATAGATGCTACTCTTCTTCATACTGACCTGTCTTCTGATTTGAAAGGAAATTATCAACGAAAGAACATTCGGGTGGTTCTGGCCATTGTTGAAGAATTAAGAAAACTAGGGGTAAAGATTACCTCTCAAGATATAGAGAACGGCTTATTGAATGTGCATCAGAATACAGGGTTCATTGGTCGTTGGTTTGAATTCTCAAAAGATCCGCTCACTATTTGTGATACGGGACACAATCAGGCAGGTTTGGAATATGTTTTTTCACAATTAAATTCTATTGACAGGCACAAGCATGTTATTTTGGGGTTTGTAAATGATAAAAAAATAGATGAAGTGATGAATTTGCTTCCTGAAAATTCTGAGTTTTATTTTGCCAAACCATCCATCAACAGGGGAAGACATCCCGAAGATTATGAAAATTTACTTCAGGAGGCAAAAATTTTTTATAAAATTTTTAATTCTGTGCAGGAAGCATATCTATCTGCAAAAGAACGGTGTACAAATGAAGAAATGATTTTTATTGGCGGAAGTAACTTTGTTGTTGGAGATTTTTTAGAAAAAAATTTGGAGTGTAAAGAATAAGTTGTATATTTGCACCACTCTAAACGAGGAAACAATAACAAAGTCTAGAGGGTTCTTAGCTCAGTTGGTTCAGAGCATCTGGTTTACACCCAGAGGGTCGGGGGTTCGAATCCCTCAGGACCCACAGAAAAGGAAACGAAACCTTTCAAAAAAATTCGGGCTCTTAGCTCAGTTGGTTCAGAGCATCTGGTTTACACCCAGAGGGTCGGGGGTTCGAATCCCTCAGGGCCCACAAAAAACTCTCAGAAATCTGAGAGTTTTTTTATTTTACCTCTATAGAGGTTCACTTAGCAATCTTCAAATTTTTAAGATCATTTAAAATGGACGAGTCAATATTTCATCTGACAGTTATTAACATTTTAAATATTGACTCGTTCATTTTCTTCAGTCTATAAATAATATAAAAAACGTCTTTGTTATTCCAGACAAACTTTTGCGGATATAAACATGGAATAACTCTATCTGACATCCCAAGATACATTTATATCAATAGAGGGAGCCAGGATCTTTGTAAAAGTATTTTATATTATTCCCAAGACTTACGGAAGCGGCTATATAAATAGTATAATTTTGATCGATATCCACTTCGTACAAATTGTATTCTTTATTGTCTAATTGTACGGATAAACTCAAAGTATTTATCGTATCAAAGGGTATAAGCATTCCTCTCCCATCTGCTTTCGCGATCGCTTCTTTACGAGTCCAAAAAGTGTAAAAGTTATTTTGTTCACCAATCTCTTTTTGCTCTTCCTCAGTAAATATATTCATAAAACCCTCCAGTGCTATGGGTTTGTTTTCTTCAATATCAATTCCTAAGTTTTGTTTTTCATCCGTACTAATTACACAAACGATATATTCGCCTGAATGAGAAATATTAAATCCAAAATCACTATCCTTAAAATAAGGTTTTCCATATTTAGTTTTTTGTATTAACTCAAGAGAGTAATCATATCCTAATTGAGAGATTGCTTCTTTTAGTAATAGGTTCCCATATAAGCAGGCATGGGCATCTTGCCACCGGCTATACTTTCGTATTTTTTGTTGCATCTCTATGGGTAACAAAAAAACAGCTTCTTCAAAAGCATGATCGGGCAGCTGCTTGCATTGGGTATAATATATTGCTGTCATAATTTAAGCTTATCATCAATTTCAATAATTAGATCACCTCCAAATATTACTATTTTTTGAAATGAAATATTGGGAGTGAGCATTATAAGTTCATTATAACCGGAAAAGGGATCTATCTCATCTTCCTGAAAAGAAGCCCAAGCTTATATATATCCAGATAACGGAGGCTTACATTTCCTTTGGAAAGCTTTCTTTTTATACTTCCCTCTCCCATTTTGAATAAGGGTCCTAAAATGATTTTAAAAGGTGTGTTTTTAAGCTTATTATACAGCTTAATAAGTTTAACTTCAGATAATTTTGAACTCAGGGTTTCATCTTTAAGCATGTTGGATAAACTTTCCACAGATTCTTCTACTTTACCAAGATAAACGGTATTGCTTTCCAGATCATTATTAAGGATTGGATTATCAATATGATCAATTTTGATACCTTCTGCTTTTAAATCCATTGCAAAAAGAAGATCTTCATATCCGTATTTTTGAAATTCAGGATTAAAGCCAACTTTTCCCAATACATCCTTTTGAATTATAAAATTATTGGTCTGAAAACTTAAATAGGGGTTTTCTTTACGTAGTTCTAGCGGAAGATTTTCTCTCTCAACAGCAAACTTCCATCGTAAATAATGATTAGAATCTGTTGCCGCGTCTAAAACCATTCGCCCGCCATAGATAATTTGAGTATTAGAATGTTTCTGTAAAAACTGTGTGTAATTTTTTAAGAAGTCCTCTCCCACGATTTTTCCATCGCAGTCCAGAAACAAAAGATATTCTCCCACTGCATATTGCAGAAAAAGATTCCGAATCCGGGATCGTCCGATATTTTTTTCAAGAAATATAAAATGATGAATGCTATTTTGAAGCTCTCTGTTGATCTGCTTGCATTCTTCTTTCGAAGCATCATCTATCAAGATAATTTCAGCATCAATTTTCTGGCTATCAATCTCTTTTTTTAAATCAAAAACCAATTCACGGACATCAAAATTATAGATAGGAATACAGATCGAAAGCTTCATGATGTCAGATTTTCTCAACAACTTTTTGAATACTGAACTCTTCGAGACAAGCCCAATCTCCCCTATAACATTCTTTATCTCCAAAAACAGAACAAGGTCTGCAGGAAAGATCTTTCACCTGCACCACATCATCTTCACTCTGCCCGAATCCTAAAAATCCCGCATAAGGATGCGTTGCACACCATATAGAAACACATCGGGTTCCCATAAGGCTTGCTAAATGCATATTGGCAGAATCCATAGAGATCATTACTTCCAGTTCAGAAATCTTTTGAAGCTCTTCAGTAAGACTTAATTTTCCGGAAAGACTTTTAGTATTGGGGATCTGACTTTCCCAGGACTCAAGAGTTTCAGTCTCCTTTTTCCCGCCCCCAAAGAAGTATACCGTATGTTTCTGAGCCAAAATCCTGGCCAGCTCAAATGATTTTTCCAACGGAAGCATTTTTCCTTTATGCTGAGCAAAAGGTGCAAAGCCTATTCCGGATTTATGCTCTGAAACGGGTCTGAGTTTTTGGGAAAGCTCTACTTTAAAACCCATATCCCGGAAGACATCCGCATAACGCTCAACTGTTTTTTTCAATTGAATTTTATCCAGATTCCAGACATCTGTAAGATGTTCTTTTTCTTCTTTTCCTTTATTTATTTTGAAAACCTTTAATCCCTTTCTTCTATAGATTCTATCTAAAATTTTGGTTCTGATGACATCATGAAGATTGGCAATATAATCCGGGTTAAATTCTTTAATCAATTCATCCCCCAATCTTCTCAGTCCAAAGAACCCTTTATAATCATCTACATTAATTCCTTTGAATATAACATTAGGAATCCCTGTAAACAAAGCTTCGAAGTTTTTTCTGGAAACCATGACAATCTCCACACCGGGATTTTGCTCCAAAAATTCCTTAAAAACAGGAACCGTCATGGCAACATCTCCAAATGCAGAAAAACGATATGCTAAAATTCTGGTCACGATTATGATTTCAACTGATAAGCGACTGCGTAAAATTTGATCTGTTTAGTCATGGCCATCAAACCATTAGCTCTGGATGGCGAAAGAAACTCCTGTAATCCAATCTCTGAAATAAACTCAAAGTCAGAATCTAAAATTTCCTGAGTAGAATGCCCACTATAAATGCTCACCAAAAGAGAAACAATACCTTTTGGTAAAATTCCGTCTGAATCTGCATTAAAGAAAAGTTTACCGTCCTTAAATTCAGCATCAATCCAAACTTTACTCTGGCAGCCTTTGATCAGATTTTCTTCTATTTTCTTATCTTCAGGAAGCCCTTTCAATTCTTTTCCGAGGTCAATGATATATTCATATTTCTGCTCCCAGTCGTCAAGAAACGCAAATTCGTCAATTATTTCCTGCTGTTTTTCTTTAATGGTCATTTTAAAACAAATTTCTTTGTGCAAAGATAGTAAATTATGCTTTAGGCCTAAAGCGGTAAACCACAGATTGATTTTGGAAGTATTATATTATGAGAAGCGTCTATCACTTAAAACCTAATGCATTAGAAGCTTTCTGAAAAACCTGTAATAGCTTTATTTCTTCATTTTCCCAGCAAAGGACTTTAGATGCCTTTTCCAGTTCCGGCTGATAGTTTATTCTTCCTTTTGCTAAAACCTTTTTGATCGCCGCTGCAATATTTTCGGGATGATGATCTTTAATTAACTCACCAATATCAAACTGATCTTTAATATTCTGAAGTTCTGGAAGATTGGACAAAATTAAAGGAACTTTGGCCTGGATACAGTCTAAAACTTTATTAGGTAAGGAATACAGGTAACTGTCTCCCCCATTTTCTTCAATGCTCATTCCACAATCCGCAGTGGCAGTTACTTTTCTTAGATCTTCAGGTTTTAATTTTCCAAGAAATTCAACTTTATGCTGAAGCTTTTCACTCTTCACAAGCTCTTCATATTCTTTTTTTCTGGGGCCATCTCCTGCAATTCTCAATTGTACATCGTTGATATGATGCATGGAAAGAATCACTTTATCAATTCCTCTGAAAGGATTAATAGCGCCCTGATACAGAAGAATTTTAGGATTATTTTCTGGAATTTCAACACTAGACTCTAATTTCCTGGGTGCATTTTGAACCACCACCGGATATATGCCATACTTTTTCTGAAACCATTTTGCATAACTTCCGCTTGCTGTAATCATCAAGGTAAGCTTCGGAATGACAGTCTTTTCGACATAACGCCACAGTTTTTGTGACATTTTGCCTTGAACAGCTGGCATCTCTGAAAAAATTTCATGGCTGTCAAAAACCAGTGGAATATTTAATTTTTGGGCAATAAGATAGTTTGGGTATAGTGCATCAATATCATTGGCATGAAGAATTGTATTTTGATCTGCCTTTCTTTTAAGCTCATGGTACAGTTTCCAGTTAAATTCAAAGTAAGCTGTTTTCAAACTTTTTGAATCCAAATGAATCCGTGAGAATGGATAAGGACGCTGCATTTCTTCAGCTCCATTCCAGTCATTTCCGATCAGATCAATTTCATAACCGTTTTCATGTAAAGTCCGGCATACCTTTTCAATACGCTGGTCTGTATACAAATTACTGAAGGCAGATGTAATTATTTTTTTCTTCATTATGCTTTTTTTCCAAACAGCAAATGATAGATTTGGATAAAGCAAATAAGCCCATTCGGAATAATAACCGGCCATAACGGTCCACTAAAGAAACCATAAATGACAAAACAGATACAACCGATCATGTTAACAACTCTGATTTTTCTTACATCTTTCAGTATGAAACTCAATACGATAAAAACTGAGGCTGAGTATCCGATGTAAGTAGTAATTTCGGGATTCATGAGAGATTTTTAAGGATAACAAACTTAATCATTTTCAAGAAGATAATAAAATTTTTTACTGCCATAAAGTCATTAATTGATTTTTGGTAAAATATTTGTAATTTAGATAATGAATAAAAGGTAATGTTGCCTTTGTTCTAATGAGATATATTATGGATTATAAGTTTTCACAAGGTTTGAGCCAGGTGTTCAAACAAAGCAAAAGCGAAGCTAAAAGGCTGAAAAGTGAATTTCTTAATACAGAACATCTACTTTTAGGTATTATAAAAACGGAAAACTCTGCTAAAGAAATCCTTCAAAACCTCAATGCGGATTTAACACAAATCAGAAGAAAAATTGAAACTCTAAATACAGCAAGTCTTAATCCTATTTCTGAGGAGGTTACCAATATTTCTTTCACCAAAATGGCAGATCATGCTATTAAACGTGCGGAGTTAGAATGCCGTCAATACAAAAGCAATGAAATTAATACCGTTCATCTGCTTTTAGGTATTCTATATAAATATGAGGACCCTACTTCAAATATTTTGGGAGCTTACGACATCGACTATGAAGGTGTTTCAAGAGAGTACCAGACTATGCTTAAAAATTCCGGGCAGTCACCACAAATGAGTGCGTATGATGATGATGATGAAAGAGAGGAATTCGAGCAAATGAGAAAGCCTACAGGCAATTTAGGCTCTGCAAAAAGCAAAACCCCTACATTAGACAACTTTGGTAGAGATTTAACGTCTTTGGCCAGAGATGGAAAATTAGACCCGGTAATTGGACGTGAAAAAGAAATTGAGAGAGTCTCTCAGATCTTATCCCGTAGAAAGAAAAACAACCCGCTTCTTATTGGAGAACCTGGGGTTGGTAAATCTGCCATTGCGGAAGGGCTAGCTTTAAGAATTCAACAGAAAAAGGTGTCAAGAGTTCTTTACGGAAAACGTGTCATCACATTAGATCTGGCTAGTTTAGTGGCCGGAACGAAATACCGTGGTCAGTTTGAAGAAAGAATGAAGGCTATCATGACTGAACTGGAAAAAAACAGAGATGTCATCTTATTTATTGATGAGCTACACACGATTGTAGGGGCAGGAAGTTCTACAGGAAGCTTAGATGCATCCAATATGTTCAAACCGGCATTAGCAAGAGGTGAGATTCAATGCATCGGGGCTACTACTCTGGATGAATACCGTCAGTATATTGAAAAAGACGGAGCTTTAGAAAGAAGATTCCAGAAAGTAATGGTGGAACCTACTTCTATTGAGGAAACCATTCAGATTTTGAACCAGATTAAGGATAAGTATGAAGAACACCACAATGTAATTTATACACCTGAAGCAATTAATGCGTGTGTCAACCTGACATCAAGATATATTACAGACCGTTTCTTACCAGACAAAGCAATTGATGCGATGGATGAAGCAGGGTCAAGAGTTTACATCAAGAACATGAAAGTTCCTACTGAGATCATTGATTTTGAAAAGAAAATTGAAGAGATCAAGGAAATGAAACAAAAAGCTGTAAAAGCTCAGGATTATCTTGAGGCCAGAAAGCTTAAGGATGAGGAGGAACGTCTTCAGATGGAACTGAATGCCGCTCAGGAAAAATGGGATAAAGATGTAAAAGAGAAAAAAGAAACCGTAAGTGAAGAAAATGTAGCTGAAGTGGTTTCTATGATGAGTGGAGTTCCAGTAACGAAAGTTGGCAAAAATGAGCTTGATAAATTAGCTCAGATGGATGAAAAACTGAATGGAAAAGTTATCGGTCAGGAAGATGCTGTGAAGAAAGTCGTAAAGGCTATTCAAAGAAACAGAGCTGGTCTTAAAGACCCTAACCGCCCTATCGGTACATTTATTTTCCTTGGAACCACAGGGGTTGGTAAAACTGAGTTGGCAAAGGTAATGGCCAGAGAGCTTTTTGAATCCGATGAGTCTCTTATCCGAATTGACATGAGTGAATACATGGAGAAATTCGCTGTTTCAAGATTGGTTGGAGCGCCTCCGGGATACGTTGGATACGAAGAAGGTGGTCAGTTAACCGAAGCTGTAAGAAGAAAGCCTTATGCTGTGGTTCTTCTCGATGAGATTGAAAAAGCCCACCCGGACGTATTCAATATCCTGTTACAGATTCTTGATGAAGGTCATGTTACCGATAGTTTAGGTAGAAAAATCGACTTTAGAAATACGATCATCATCCTTACTTCTAATATCGGAACAAGAGATCTTAAAGATTTCGGAGACGGTGTAGGATTTGGTACCTCAGCGAAAAAAACAACTTCAGATTCAAGAGCAAGAAGTACAATTGAAAATGCCCTTAAAAAGGCATTTGCTCCAGAATTCTTAAACAGAATTGACGACATTGTGATCTTCAACTCTCTTGTACAGGATGATATCAAGAAAATCATTGATATTGAACTGAATAAGCTGTATGGCAGACTTGAAAAATTAGGATATAAAGTGGAATTAACTGAAGAAGCAAAAGACTTTATTTCTGAAAAAGGATGGGATAAAGACTTCGGTGCAAGACCATTGAAGAGAGCCATTCAGAAATACATTGAGGATTTATTGGCTGAAATGCTGGTCAATAAACAACTGAACGAAGGTGAAACTGTAGTTCTTGACCTTAATGAGGCGAAAGATGGATTAGTAGGAAAAACTTCAAAACCTAAGAAGTCTTCAGCTGCTGAGAAATCTTCTCAATCTTAAATAAATAATTTAATTTCAATAGAAAAGCACCGGGAAATCCCGGTGCTTTTTGCTTTTATCATCAATAGGTTTTGGCTGCAACCAATTGATTTTTTTAATTTTTATCGAATGGCTAATTGAATATTTATACTAGAATAAATCCTCTGTATAATCTGGAAAATCTGTGAGATGATATTTAATCCGTCTAATGTCATTCTGAAGAAGAAAGAATCTCAAATACTTCATCCTCAACACCAGACCCAAAGTCCTTTCTCTACATTTGAAAACAGATTCAGTCAGATTTTAAAGTCCCACCACAAATCCGATATTCGGAACCAACCCATTTGCAAATACACTTGATTTCTCTTTCCAAAGTACATTGTACATCAAACCGATCTGCATAAAAGAATTATTTCCGATTCTCTGCATATATCCTCCACCAAGGTACAAGGCATTTTCTTCTCTGTTATACTTATAATCGTAATATTTATCATTGTAATTGATGAAATAATGCTGGAAGTTAGCGCTTAAATAAAAAGAACGGGCAAAATAATAATTCACAAAAGGTCCTACTCCAAACATGGTGGATCTAAAATAATCTGAAGTCTGCCAGGAAATACTTCCTACCACTCCTCCTTCAAGATCTTCAGTAAGGCGGTATCCTACTCTTGGAGAGGCCTGCAGATAAAACGAACTATTGCTCCCGAACCCAAGGCCTATTCCTCCTCCAAAAGTCCATTTGTTATTTTCCTGCACCGGAGCACCTATTGAAACCTGGGAAAATGAGAGTCCTGAGATCATCAGCATCATAGAAATAATAAACTTTTTCATATGTAAATATTTTATTTTGTTCTAAAGTAAGGGATAAATAATCACATTTTCATCTGTGTTTATCACTTAAAAAACTTTATTAATGGTGTTTTTATTTTAACATCGTTTTTATCAATGTTTAAAATTATGGTTTTTTTACGAATTTATTTAGTTGTATTTTTGCCACGTCAAACTAAGAACTCCCGTTAAGAGTTTCGTAAAATTGAAATACAATGAAAGTAGTAGTAGGCCTCTCCGGAGGTGTAGATTCAAGTGTTACAGCACATTTGCTACAACAGCAAGGTCATGAAGTAGTGGCTTTGTTTATGAGAAACTGGAATGATGCTTCTGTAACATTAGAAGATGAATGTCCCTGGATTGAGGACAGTAATGATGCCCTTATGGTGGCACAAAAACTTGGAATTCCTTTCCAGGTGATTGATATGAGCGAGCTTTATAAGGAACGTATTGTAGATTATATGTTCGATGAATATCAAAAAGGAAGAACTCCGAATCCTGATGTTTTATGCAACAGAGAAGTTAAATTCGATGTTTTTATGAAAACGGCCATGTCTTTAGGTGCTGATAAGGTAGCTACAGGACATTATGCCAGAGTGGATTCTACTATTGATGAAAACGGAAAGGAAATCTTTCATCTTTTAGCAGGAAAAGATAACAATAAGGACCAGTCTTATTTCCTTTGCCAGCTAAGCCAGGATCAGTTGTCAAAAGCTTTATTCCCTATCGGAGAACTTACCAAACCTCAGGTAAGAGAGATCGCCAAAGAAATCGGGTTGGTTACCGCTGATAAAAAGGATTCTCAAGGGTTATGTTTCATCGGAAAAGTGAGTTTACCACAGTTTTTGCAACAGCAATTGAAACCGAATGAAGGAGAAATTGTAGAGATCTTCAAAGATTCCCCTTTATTTGCAGAAGAAACTCCTGAATTTTCTAATAAAGAAGAAGAACTTAGCTTCTTATCCAGAAAAATCAATTATAAAAAAGCTGACGGAAAGGTTATCGGAAAGCATCAGGGTGCTCAATTTTTCACGATCGGCCAAAGTAGAGGATTAGGAATTGGCGGACATAAAGAAAGTTGTTTCATCGTTTCAAGAGACATGGAAAACAATATTATTTTTGTGGGAGAAGGAAGTCATTTTCCAGGTCTTTACAAGAAGGCTTTAAAAATAGATAATGCTGAACTTCATTGGGTTCGTGAGGATATGAGACTTCAAAATGGAGAATCTATGGAGGTAATGGCCAGATTCAGATACAGACAGTCTTTACAAAAAGCGACTCTCTATCAGTTTGAAAACGATTTTTATGTTGAGTTTGAAGAACCACAATCTGCCATTGCTGAAGGGCAGTTCGCTTCATGGTATATTGATGAAGAACTGATTGGAAGTGGTGTAATTTCGTAAAAACCGGATTATATTAATATCATTACTTAACGATATCATAAAGCCCGAAGCATTTTGTTTCGGGTTTGTTTTTTTAAAAGAAATATTTTTTGATTTTTTTTGTAACGTATTTTAAATTGTCATACTTACTGAGTAAATAACAATAAAAAATATCATTATGAAAACAACTACAAGAAATCAATATGCTTATGCCAACAGCATTTTAATCGTTTTGGTATCAGCTGTTTTTGGATATAATCTCTATCAGTTGATTGTACATCCAGCCCAATCCAATATTGCTCTAAGCCTTATTTTGGTGGTTCTTACGTCCATTATGGTCAGAAAATATGGATACAAACAGGTCAGGGATAAAAAAGAAAATAATTAATCTCAATATATAACGCCCGAAGCATTTTTGTTTCGGGTTTGTTTTGGATTTATTTTCTGAATTCATCCTTAGGTTTAATTGCGGCCAACAAGAATATTATAATCAACTCCAGGATCAAAATCATGGTCAAGAATCCAATAGGTTTTCCCAACATGACTCCGCGAATTAGTTTGATAATTCCCAAGCCACCAATAAGCATTAAAAAATAAAAAGTTGTCTGTGAAATCATTTCCCCTACTGATTTTAGAATAAAGACAGACAGGTAAAATCCAATGACCAGGATCAGATAGAACTTTAAAAAGTCAGGGCCTTTGATTGCAATCGGATTGAATGTCTGACATTCACTAATAAGCCATATATAACTTATTGCAACCGGTATAGCATGAATAATCAGCTTTTTCATGATTCATTATATTTTAATTATTTGTCTTATCCGCCACAACCTCCGCAGCCGCCACAACCTCCACCACAGCCTCCGCCACAGCTACTTCCGCCACTACAACTACTGCCTCCACTATCATTTAAGTCGGAATTGCCGTCTTTTTTATCTTTAGTGTTTGTAATGGCAGATATTATTCCTCCAAAAATGATAATTCCTACGAAGGAAAAGAAGATAGAACCAACAGTCGTTATCACTTCTCCAAGGCAGGAACTAAGCGTTAAGATTACAATCAGAAACGGAATCCATTTCCATATTGGTGAATTCCTTTTTATGTCTTTAATCACATTCCCATTTAGCCAAATATCCTGAGGCGCCTCACAATGAAAGACCTCTTTATAGTTTTTCAAAGTTGTTGAAAACCAATTATAATGCTTTATTTTCTCATTAAATCCTCCTTTTGAAGGATGATGATGTAAGGATCTTTTTAAAATATTAGGACAAAATTCTTCCCAATAACTCTGAGTATAGATCAAATGCATATGCCACACTTTATCTACGATTTCACTTGGTGAAGCTCCTTTGGGAAGAATACAGCAGAGATAGACAAATTTTTTATATTCTTCGATGGCTTTTCTGGTAAAGTCCATGCTCCAGTTTTCTTCTTTTGCCAGTTTTTTTGAAAAAGGGAAATCAGCATCGGAAGCGTCCAGTGAGAATCCTTGGATTCTATTCCAAAGGGACTCATCTTTTAATAACATTTTTGTTTCCATTGTTTTTTCTTTTGTTTTTCTACTCAAATATCAATGGATTTTAAAATATAAAAGTCTTTCAAAAATCTTATTTGGTTTGATAAAAATCTTAAATTAGTCTTACAAAATCAAAATATGAAAAAGGAAGATATTCTACATCTTGAGAAGTTGATGAATTTCTTAAGTCAGCATTTTTTAAAGAAAAACCAGTGGGAAGATGTTACCAAAACGGAATGGTCATACATCTGTGCTGAACTTAATGAACTTATTACCAATGAACATTCAGAGAAAGAAATAAAGAAGAATCCTAATCTTCTGGGACCCCATTATCTTTATGAACATCTGATTATCAATAAGCTGAAAAGATTCAGACAGAATGAAAATGCTGTTTTAAGCAGACCTAACCTTGCCAAATTAAGCCTGATTGTCAAAGTCTTAGGGTATTCCAATTATATTGATTTTATCAATTCCAATACTGAATCATTCAATTTTAATGATCTTAAGATCGATATGAATAATGTGAATCAGAATACAGCCCTTTTAGAGCGTCTTGTAGGCTGTTGGTATTCATATAACAGAAATCTTCCGGAGAACCCTACACAAGCCCTGGAAGACCGGATATGGCGCTCTGCCATGGAGATTTATAAATCTGAAACCACCGGGGAATATTTCATAGAAAGAAGCGGCGGAGACCATCACAAATATTTCGGAAAAGTAACAGCCTACTCTGATTATGTTTTTATCATCATGAACAGCAATACTTTTATCCGTCAAAGACATTTTATATCAAGAATAAAGGATAGTAAAGAAAAACTTAAAAATCCAGATTATAAGCTTCATGAATTACACTTCATCAGCACATGTATAAGTTTCAATCAGGAACCTATTGCCTTATTTGAAATTTTCCGGAAAGCAGATCGTAAAAACTTTATTTCGGACTCCATCAGTTTTCCAATTGACAGTGATGAGATTCCGGAGTCCATACTTAAACAGCTTGAGGATACTGAATCTAACAGGATTGATTACAGGTAGGACGCGATATGCTGGGTACGGGAAATTTGGAACTAGATACAAGGATGGTTCAGAAATAGGGAACCAAAACTGCTAAGAAAAACACTCTATAAACATCAACAGTTATTCACCATATCCACCCGAAACAGTTTTGTTTTGGATGGATTCTTATTGATGTTATGTCTGGAATACTTTTACCCTTTAAAAATCAATACTTTACTGAAATAAATACATAAATTAATTGTTCTAAATATGAACCCTCAATGATCTTGTTATGGAATATTATGAATTGTATGAAGTATTGAAAAATCATTTTGATTCCAGAAAAGACATTGTGGAAATCAGAGATCTGAATGTAACCATTGAATCTATTCCTTTTGAATCCAAAGTTTCGGACCTGCTTTATGGTTCTGATAATCTGGATTGTCCTAAACATCATCATCCTTTACAAGTCAATGAAAATGCTTATCTGGCATATCAACAATCTTCAATAGATATAAAGGATTTTGACATTGAATGCAATAAAAAGTTTGAGTATCATGTTCTCAAAAGGGCTGATATAGAAACGGCTGACGGCTGTATTATCTTTTTCCACGGGCTGAATGAAAAAAAATGGGATAAGTACCTTCCGTGGGCTTATGAATTGGCTCAGAAAACCCGTAAAGCAATCCTATTATTTCCTATTGCTTTTCACATGGATCGCGCTGAAGCTATGTGGAGCGACCGGCACCAAATGACAGAAATCGTCAAGTTCAGAAAAGAGAAATATCCGGAAAACACTCACTTTTCTTATGTAAATGCCGCAACAAGTTCGAGATTGGAAGCTCATCCCCAACGAATTTTCTGGTCAGGATTACAAACCTACTCGGATATCATTGAAGTAGTGAAGGAAATTAAAGGTCACAAAATTAAAAGCATCGCTTCGGATGCCAGCCTGGATCTGTTTGGATATTCAATAGGTTCATTTCTGTCTATGATTATTAAAATGGCTGATCCACATAGCTTCTTCACGCAATCCAAAGTATTTTGTTTTTGCGGCGGTATGACCATTGACCGGATGTTTCCGATTTCAAAATACATCATGGATTCCCAGGCTACGATTAAAATGCAGTCTGTTTTTACAGAATTATTAAGTTCTGATTTTAAATTTGATAGCAGGCTGAAGCATTATCAGGATGATGAACTTCATCCACAGGAAAGCTGGTTCAAAAAAATGCTCAGGTACAATTATTTCCAAAGAGAAAGAGAGGACCGAATTCATGAAATCCAGTCCCAAATAAAAGCTTATGTCTTAGAAAAAGATACGGTAGCTCCGCCAATGGAAGCATTAAATACACTACAAGGAGGTTACAGAAACATCCATGTAGATGTTGAAATAAAGGATTTTCCTTTTGATTATTCTCACATGGTTCCTTTCCCACTGACGCATAAACACAAAACAGAAATAACAAAAGCCTTTCATCAGTTTACAAAATCTGCCAGTGATTTTTATTCCCGGTCATCAGGATGAAAAAATGGAAAGGAGAAGTCTGAAAAGTAAGAGAATGAGATCCATGGTTATGTTTTTGGTGATTCGAAATGCGGATTAGGAGGTGCTGGGTGAGTGAGGTGTAAATTGGGATACAGGATTCGGGGTGTTTTGTATTTTTTAGCTTACGAGCCAGTCTTTAAAGTCTTTGACACGGTCCCGGCTTATTGTAATTTCTTCCTGAGGCTGAAATTCAAGTTCTACTTTGTAATAAGGTGAAGTGTGAATATTCTTAATGTATTCAGAATTGATAATAAACTGTCTGTTAACACGAAAAAACTTTTTCTCATCCAGAATTTCAGCCAGTTCATCCAATGTAAAATCTGAAGGATACGAACGTTCATCAGTCTGAAGATACACAATCTTATTCTCACTGAAAAAACAACTTATTTCGTGAGTCTGAACAATTTTCAGGTTGTATCCTATTTTCACTAAAACTCTTGAAAGAACAGATTTTTCTTTTTTTATCAGCTGCTTGATGTCCTGTGATCCAATATCATTATTGGAAGGTATAAAAGATTTAAATTTCTCGATAGCGCCTGAAAGATCCTCTTCAAGAATTGGTTTTAATAGGTAATCTATACTATTTAATTTAAAGGCTTTTAGGGTATATTGATCAAATGCTGTCGTATAAATGATAAATCCTTTGGTTGGAACTTTTTCAAAGATATCGAATGACAATCCGTCTCCAAGAACAATATCTGAAAAAATCAACTGCGGATGTTCATTTTCAGAAAACCAGACAACTCCTTCTTCTACAGATTCTATTTTAGCAACTACCTCAATATCAGGAAAATTACTTAACATTCTCTCTAATTTCCTTGAAGCGGGTTTTTCGTCTTCGATTATTACAGTCTTGATCATTGAGCTAATAGTTTTAGTTTTAAAATTGAGAAATAAAATTAGACAAAATAATCAAATTTAAAAATCTAACGTTTTCTTATTTTTTCCCACCTCTTTTTCAATGATTCCTGCCTCCCATTCATCATTAAAAATAAATAATGAAATAGCTTTCACTATAAGAATCAGCGCCCAAATGCCTAACAGTAAGTGCCCACCAAACATTTGGTAATGCAATTCATCATTAAACCAATCATCTCCAATAACAATTACTGATATAATCCCAAACCACATTAGGTTTTTATAGAATTTTTTCAATTGCTGAACTCTGTTGTATGCTCTGTTATAATCCATGATATATTGTTTTTTTAAGTTATTATAATGTTTTAGTTTTTTTGTTCTCTTCAGCCATCAGTTCTTTAATCTTGTTCTCTTCCCAGCTTTTTCCAATTCCAAATACATTTACAGCGTGAAATGTGATTCCGATTCCCCAGCCCAGCATTGGCCATAGGAACCATAAATAGCCAGGAGCCGTCATAAGATTTAAAAAAGCCAGAAACGGAATTACAATACAGAATGAGGTAAGATTTCCGTAGAATTCTTTTAATTCTTTTACTCTTCTTGATGCTCTTTCATAAGCGGTTGTATCTTTATTAAAAGTTTCCATATTTTTTATTTTTTAAGGTTAATTTGTTCTTTTCTTGAGTCAAATGTATGGCGGAAATGATCCTCAAATCAATTTTATATGACCGAACGGTAGATTATGCTTCCCGAATGGTAAAAAATAAAGGAGTAATGAATTGTATAGAGTTGAAAGGGATACAAAAATCAAAATTTCTTTGATATTGTTTGTTGGAATGTAAAGTCCTAAAATTTTTAAGTAATATTCTGCATTTAGGCGAAAGAAAATCCAGAATTTGCAGCAAGCATATTTTACGTGGTTACACTAAATTAAGCCATAGAGCCACATAGTCTTATAAGCTGGATATTTAAGAAATTTAGTAGATAAACGGAATGAGTTTTTTTGTCGTTTTTCTGTATTGAATATATTCGTCACCGAATTGTTCTACGAGAGCCTGTTCTTCTATTTTGATTCTATAAGCAAAGGCTAAAAACGGAGGTAAAAAAGCAAAAACAAGTGACAGCCAATTATTGAGATATAACCCAAGTCCCAAAGAAGTAAGCAGAGAAAAAGCATATGATGGATGTCTCAAATACTTATAAAAGCCTTCTCTTTTGATCTTGTGATCTTCTTTAATGGTAACATCCACCGTAAAGTATTTCCCTAAAGATCTGATAATGATAAACCTGAAAATAATACCGATAAGAATAAGGGCCTCTCCCCCATACATTATCCAGTTTCCTTGGCTAATCGGTAACGTTGAAAGATTGGAAATCGTTATTGCTGCTGCAATTGAAAAAGGGATCGCCAGCCAGAGAATATTAAGGGTGGATTTGTCCTTTCCTTTTTTATCATCTTTTCCGGATTTCAACATGTTTTTATAAAGAAACTCACTAAGAAACCAAGCCATCATGGATAGTATGTACAGAATTTCTAAAGCATTCATTTTTATTACTGTTTTAAGGTGTTTTTATAGATAAAAAGTAAAAAGGAGATTAAAAGACTTAATGAAAATTTTGTCTTATTATTTCACTATCCTATTGGTTTTTCCTGTCTTTTTCCATCAATTCACGAATCTTCTTTTCCTCCCAATTCTGCAGGTAGCCATTTTTTGAAAGGAAGACTGTCATGGCATGCGCCAATATCCCAATACCCCAGAATGTAAGGGTAAAGAAATTCTTGAACTCAAAATAACTTTCTCCGGGCTTCAGATGGCTATAATTGTAAAAGACAATCAACACATTAATAATGACATAGACAAATAAATGAGCGTAAAAACCTCTTAGTTTCTCAACATATCTTTTTGCTTTCTGATATTGAATATCATTTTCGTTAAATGTTTCCATCATTATTATTTTTTTGATTGTTCATAATTTCACGGATCTTCTTTTCCTGCCATGAATCTCCCACTCCGAAAACCTGAAAAGCATGAGAAGCTACTCCAATTCCCCATCCGAATACCGGAAACCAAAACCAGTGAAACGAGCTTTTGGTAAAAAGATTAATAAAGATCAAAAAGGGAATCACAATACAGTAAGAAATCAGGTTCATATAGAAATCCTTGATCTCTTTCATTCTCTTCTGAGCTTTCTTATAAGCTTTAAGATCATCATCAGACTTTTCACTGACAATATGAGGCTTATTAATAAGCATCGGAAGTTTTACTTTAAAATAATCTTCAGATTTTTCAATGAAAACATTTCTTTTAGTAAGCAGAGAATACCGTTGTACAATATTCGCCAATCCAATGCCCGAGCTTTCTTTGATCTGTTCCCTTACCTGTAAATTATTCTCAATACAAAGAATATCATTTTCTGAAAAAATTCTAATGACCAATGGCTTTGATGATGTGGCAAAATTATGTTTAATACAGTTTTCCAACAGAAGCTGTAATGACAGGGGTACCACAAATTTCCGGTAGTCTTCTTTCTTAACATCAAAAGTAAAATCAACACTGTCTTCAAACCTAGTTTTTAAAAGATCACAATAGGTTCTGGCAAATTCTATTTCATCTTCCACTGTTACCAGCTCTTTATCTTTCTGTTCAAGTACATAACGGTAAATCTTTGACATTGAAGCGGTAAACTTCTGTGCCTGATTAGGGTTCTCATCAATCAATGAACTTAAAACATTTAAAGAATTAAAAAGAAAGTGAGGGTCCAGCTGATTTTTTAAACTTTCAAACTGTGCATTGGCAGACTTGGCAATGAGCTTCTGCTCTACCACTTCTTTTCTGGAAGTCTTCTTCAGTTCCTGCATAAAACCTTTGGCGTGAAGAAAGGCAGAAATAAGCAATGCAATGTTGATGGTAAACCAGTTGGCAAGGTTATATTTTCCTGAAAAATATTCTTCCGTAGTAGCCGCTTTCTGGATCAATACAAAATTGATATAGTTACAAAAATAGACTAATATAATGTTGATAATGATAACGGAAATAATGCTTATCACCGCTCTTTTGGATGTCTCCTCAGACCAGGGAAACTTTTTGTTGAGAAAGTTGTTCAACAAGCCGTTTCCACCACCTAATACAAATGTATACAGAAGTGAAATGAGTATGGTCAGTACAAAGTTTTCCAGATTTTTCTCTCCTGTAAAGGCAAAAAAGAAAAACATGGAGACTATGAATGAAATCCAAAACATGGTGATAATATCCTTACGTTTCATGATGAGTTTTCTTGATTCAAAAATAGCTTTTATTAAAGGTATCAAAAATTATTTTTTACCGAAAGGTTAGTTTTTATCGCTGAGCCGTACATATAAATAATATTGAATTGTGCCTCATCAGGCCCCATACACAGTATTATTAATTTCACACAAAAAAAACATAAATCAGCAATATATTCATTGAAAAACAAATATTTTAATAATAATAATTTTGCGAATAACAATATTTATCCTAAATTGGAGAAATATAAAAACAGCGTTATCCGAAAAGCTTAAAGAGTAGGAATATCAAAAAACAAACTAAAAATGAAAAAACAAATTAAATTCAAAGAGCTAAAAAAACTGACTAGAGATGAGCAAAAGAAAGTGGGTGGTGGTTTAATTCCAAAAGATCCTTTTGAGGATGATGGCTGCGGATGGAATATGTGCAGAAATCAGTATGGAAGATGCTCAGTATTTGCATGCTAATACCCGAACAAGTAAAATTAATCTAAACATTAGGAAAATATAATATTGTATTTCCGAAAAAAGTTAAAAAATAGGAACATCAAGAAACAAACTAATAATGAAGAAACAAATTAAACTAAAAGGTTTAAAGAGCCTTTCCAGAAACGAACAAAAGAATATTTCAGGCGGAGATACAATTCCAAGAGAACCAGGAAATGATGATGGTTGCGCATGGAATATGTGCAGAAACAAAGCAGGATTTTGTACCAAAGACTGGAGTCTATGTGAGTAAAATTCACTTTTATATAAAGAAAAAGTACCATAGTGATGTGGTACTTTTTCTTTTTTAAGCCTGATATTTGAGGCCCTTCGATTAGATTATTATTTATTTTCTGCCGGTAAGCTTAGAAAGTATTCGGCTTCAGATTTACCCCAGTTCGGATCTAAGGAAGTTTTCGGCTTATAAGCATTAAATTTTGCCAATGCAGCCTTAAACTGCTCTATTCCTTTAGTTTTACTCCCACCATATTGTTCAGGCGTAAAATAAGTGTCTTCTGCTTTAATCAAGGCTATTCTCGGATTGCCCGGATCCAATTTCTCTGCAATATTAAGCTCTTCCCCGGCTCTTGCTCCATCGGTCATATATCGTTGCTGCGGATTCACCATCATTCGCATAGAATAGGCCATTTTTCTCAATAAATGAATTTCAGCATTATCTGCCCCTGCGAGATTCTGAGCCATTCCCAGGTATTTTTCAGCCTGTGCAGCAACCCCATCGAGATCCTGCACCTGTCCGCCTCGCATCATAATTCTTCCTTTTTGGATAGAAGCGAAAGCAGCATAGTATTGAGGAAGCCATTGTGAACTTTCTTTACTTCCTATTCTTTGAAAGTCATTGGCAAGGGTCTGAAAGTCTTCTGCAGTTTTGCACGTTTCAATTTTTGCAATTTTCTCAGTCATTATTTTTTCATAATCTGTCTGAGCAAAAGCAGTTAAACTCATAAAAGCTAAAGCAAAGCTTAAAAGGTATTTTTTCATACTATTAATTTTAAAAGTTAGTAATAAGGTTCTTCGAAGTTAGTTTTTTATAGGTTATTATTGATAGCGTCTTGTGTTTTATCTGCTCCGAAACTTATAAAAGCTCCCACAAATACAAAGGTGTTTACAGGTGGAACCACAGCTGAGCTTCTTGCCCCGTCTACTGAAAAATTATAGCCATACACATTTTTCGATCCCAGCACGTTGGAAATACTTAACACAAATACCGTAAATGCCCGTGCATCCTTTTTTCCAAGATTGGGAAGATAATTGATACTGAAATTAAGGGCATTATAGTCTTTCAGTCTTCCTTCATTTCTGGTATAATTAACTGCCTTTCCATTCTCAAATGTAGAGGCAATATCATAATAAGGTCGTCCTTTTGCATAAGTGTATGACAGGTTTACCCCAAGTTTCCATTCAGGAATGAATCTCTTTACCACAGCAGAAAGGGTGTGTTCTGCTGCAAAACTCGGTTTGAGACTCACCGGATAATTGAGAAAATCTCTTTTAGAATCCAGGAATGAATAGGTAATCCAGTAATCTATATTTTTGAATGTTTTTTTATTGTCTCTCCAGAACAATTCAAGTCCTTTGGCATAACCATAACCGTCATTATTCATTGCAGTTTGTACCTGTTGATTTTGTTCTTTGTCCGGTGTTACATTAAATGTTTTAATTAACTGATCATATTTTTTATAAAATGCCTCAAAACGTAAGGTTCTTCCTTCTGAAGCTCTCTGAATCTGAAAAATATAATGTTGTGATTTTTGAAAACCCAGGTTAGCCGGGCCCTTGATATATTTACTTTCAGGATTTTGATAGAAAAGTCCATACGCAATAGAGCTTGTCCAGTCTTTTGCAAAACGATAAGCCAATGCTAACCGGGGAGCAATATTACTTTTATTTAAATAGGATGAATGCTCTGCTCGCACCCCTACTTTAGCAGACAATGCATTACTGAAGCCTAAATCTGTTTCTACAAAAGCAGAAGAAATCAAATCTTTATATCGTTTGTTCACCTGCTCAAAGTCTAGCTTTTCATTCGTATTATTGAACTCTAAACCTCCTCTCAATGCACTGATCCTATTTATTTTTCTTTCCATAACAGCCTTGAAATTAATATAATTTCCATCTGTTAACAATCTGGTTTTACCTGATTCTACTTCATTGGTTTCGGTAGAGAAATTAAGATCTGATTTGTTATATGAGTAAGAACCACCCACATTGAGAAGATATTTTCCGAATTTCTGCCTGAAAGAGAGGTTATGATACGTATTTGCACCATTTAATCTTACCAGGGCAAAATCATATCCGGGTTCCAAACTCTCTGTTTTCACCCCCATTTTGTTGGAATTATACATTCCGTAATATTTTAAAAATCCTCCTGACTTTGTTTTAATTCTAAAGTTGAAGTCACTGTTCAATCCTTTGGGAGCATCAATAAAATTTGTATTGAAATTAAAAACCTTTTGCATCAAATTCAACATTGAATATCCAAGGGTCGCTCCATAGGAATGGTTTTTATCTTCACTAAGCCTCTGGAAACCTGCGCTTAAAAAGATCGGTGAAATTCCAAAATCATAGGAACTCTGATCCGGCAGGTCAACACTTTCCAGTAATAATGCCCCGGAAAGAGCCTGTCCGTATAATGCAGAGTATCCGCCACTGGAAAATATATTTCCTTTAAACAAAGAAGTATTGAACTGATCTCTCCCTGCAATTCCCGGAATAGAATTGGAAAAATAATTGTTGATAAGGCTGCCATCCATAAAGATTTTGGTTTCAGTTCCGGTACCTCCTCTGATGAATAACCCTTCGGTACCTCCAACTTTCTGTACTCCCGGAAGATATGTTAAAGCTGAAGAAATTTGTCCGTCCGCACCGGCTGTAGTATAGATATCGATAGGAGAAAGCAATGCGGTTGCTCTTTTTTTATCACTGGCCTCAATGGAACCCGCAGAAACCACTACGGCATCAATTTCACTGATTTGTTCTTTAAGCTGCATATTCAACATTACCTCCTGATTATCAATAACAATGCTTCTTTCCACTTCTTCATACTTGGGATGAGTAAAAGTTAATATGTGATTGCCTTTTTCAGTCGTTTCAAAAGAAAAGTTCCCCTGAGCATCAGTTGTTGCACCATCATATGTATCTTTTAAAGTGACATTTACTTCTCCTATTCCTTTGTTTCTATACGTTACTTTTCCTGAAACTTTCACCTGGGAATATCCCAGTATAAAAGCAAAAAAGGAAAGCAGAAGTAGTATTTTTTGTCCTTGAGTTTTCATAGTTTTTAATATCTGGTTCAAAAATAATATGAAAAATGCCTTTTTGTAAAAAAATAATTACTGAAAGGCATTCTTTTGTAACCGAATGGTAAATACCAAGACTTACCTGTTAAAATTACCCGATAGGAATACAAAAATCCACGATCATTTTTCCTTCCGGATGTTCTTTAAAATTAGAATGATAGATTTCAAAAGGAAATGTTCTTCTCATTGAGTAATGGTGTTCATTCATCCATAAAAATAAGGATACCCAGCACTGTTCAAAGTCGTTGAGCGTCACTTCACCACTCCCGACTATAAACTTTCCAGCTTCAATAGTTTCTGAAAAAACCTCTCCTTTTGAGTCCTCAAGTTTTTGATCCAGAAGCATACATGCATGAATTCTGACTTTATCCGGAGGGGTTACTTTGAAACTGTCATGATAAACAGAAAGCATTTTGATATTTTCCCGGGGAAACAAATGATTCTTTTTTGCCCAATCTATCAATACATTGAATGAGGGTTCTACATTAGCAATCCCCAGGCTCATTACTGCAGCCAGATTCATTTCCGGCATTTCTTTCACTTCGATTTTTAAGTTCATTATTGCCCAATTTAATAGGTTTTCGATAGTGCAAATGTATTGGCTGAAAACCGTATCAACTTGTCCGTTCTTGCGCTCTGTTTGTAAAATCTTGTGAAATGTTTCGGGAGCTTTCTTTCGAAATTCTGAAGGAGGAAGTCCGTAATATTTTTTAAATGTCTTGCTGAAAACCGAGTGATTTGAAAAGCCAAGATCAAAGTAAATATCTTTGATTTCCATTTCTTTCTTTACCGCCAGAAAAAAAGCACTTTTCTCGGTTTTTTTCCTGATGATATAATTTTGAAGAGTTTCTCCTGTAACCAGCTTAAAAATCCTGTGAAAATGAAAAGGTGAATAGGCACTGATCTCTGCTATCCTTTCCAGAGAGAGATCTGCGTCAAAGTTTGCATCAATATATTGTATGGTTTTTACAATCCGTTTTTTATAGTCTTCCAAAATAAAAAGTGTAGAATCACAAAGGTATTGATCCTAAGTATATTTCAGTTGTCTATTGTTGCTAAATAATATTGTTTCATAGTCTTTATAAACACTATGCTTTAATGAAAAAGGATTTTTAAAGTTGTTTTTTCAACCTGAATTATCAGGATGGTAAACATGCACATTCTGAGACTAAAGGAAACTAATTAAAGCGCAATACTCACTAGAGCTTCAGAAAAAAAACTGAAATCATAAAGCGTTTTGGAAAATCTTTATTAATTTTAGCATAAATATCACTATAAATCATTTAAAAATGAAAGTACAAACACTAGCATTATTGGCAGGATGTGCATTTTTGGCAGCTTCATGCGGAACTACAAAAACGTATGCCGTAAATGCCAAAAGCGGAACTCAAACAGGTGGAACGGCAAAGTTTACCCAGCAGGGAAATGATGTTATCATGAAACTGAATGTAACCAACCTTACCCCTGGAATCCACGCAGTACACATTCATGAAAAAGGTGACTGCTCTGCAGCAGACGGAACCTCTACAGGCGGACATTGGAACCCATCCAAGAACGATCACGGAAAATGGGGTGCTGAGCACTTCCACATGGGAGATATAGGAAATTTGGTAGCTGACCAGAACGGAACTGCCGTTTTAACCTTCAAGACTGATAAATGGTGCCTGGGCTGTACAGATGAATCTAAAAACATCATCGGAAAAGGTCTTATTGTACACGCTGCAGCTGATGATTTCCATACTCAGCCTACCGGAAATGCCGGAGGAAGAGTAGGATGTGTAGAAATTAAGTAATCTATTATTTACGCAATAAAAAAACCGATAATTTTCATTATCGGTTTTTTTATGTTTATGATTTTACTCCCATCTCTGATACAATATTCATTGCTTCCTGCAGGTAAAGATCTTTTTTCAGATTCTTGATCCACATTTCAGATTTCTTTTTGAAAGCTTCGTCTTTCTTCTCTCTTTCAACTTCACTTGGATACATAATAAACTGTAATCCGTTCTCAAATTTTGTCAATACTTTGAACTTTTCAATCTGAGATTTTCTGTGTTTCATCACTTCATTGAATTTATTGATGTTCAAAGTAATGTTTTCCTCCTTATCCAGTTTTTCTCTCCATTGAGCTGATTCTAACAGAAGCTGGTAATTTTTGTTCTTGGCCATTCTGTCTGAACTTGCTTTTTCAAGAGCCTGGATATTAAAGTAGTTAAGTTTCTCAAATTTTGTAGCCGGAATTTTATCCCAAGCCAGGGCAAAGTCGTCATAACGCTCTCCTACTTCTGCATAGGTAAAGAAATCTTTCATCTGAATATCCGAAACAATTCCTTTTCTCTGTGTAGACTCACCTGTGATTCTATAGAACTTCTGAATCGTCAGTTTTAAAGATCCGAAATCATCTTCTGTATTCAGGAATCTGTTCAGGTCAACAAAAGTCTGAACGGTTCCTTTTCCGAAAGACTGTGGAGATCCGATTACCATAGCTCTTCCGTAGTCCTGCATTACTCCTGCAAGGATCTCAGAAGCCGATGCTGAAAGTTCGTTTTGCATGATAACAAGCGGACCTGTCCAGATTGGAGCTTCATATTTATTCTTTAGAGTCTGTATTTTTCCATTTCCGTCCTTCACCTGTACGTAAGGTCCTGCATCCATGAAAAGCCCCATAATATCCCCTACTTCCGTTAGTGATCCACCACCATTGTTTCTAAGATCTAGAATGATTCCTTCAATATTCTGAGCTTTAAGTTTAACAATCTCATTTTTGATATCATCAGAAGCATTTCTTCCTTTTGAATTTTCAAAATCAGCGTTAAAGCTTGGAAGGTTGATAAATCCATATTTCTTACCATTCGGAGCATTTACCACAATACTTCTTGCAAAAGTATCTTCAATAGCAACTTCTTCACGGATCATGGTTACATCTTTAATAGTTCCGTCTTTTTTCTGAACGGTTAAGGTAACAGGTGTCCCTTTTTCTCCTCTGATTAATCTTACAGCTTCATCAGAAAGCATTCCTACTACATTTACAGCATCATCTTTTGGTTTTGATTTTACCTTCAGGATCTTATCTCCTTCTGAAAGCTGCTTGGATTTCCATGCAGGAGCACCAATGGTAAGAGCCCCAAGATAAAGATTTCCTTTTTTCTCCTGAATTAATGCTCCAATACCAATTACTTTACCGGTAAACTGAGTATCAAAATCTTCTTTATCTTTTGGAGAATAATAGTTGGTATGCGGATCGAATACTTCAGTATAAGCATTCATGTACACCGTAAACCAATCCATTTTCTTTCTCTTTTTAAATCGGGTAAAAGTCTCTTTTACAAGATCTTTTACTTCATCTGTAGCTTTTTTGATCTTTTCATCCTGAGTAAGAACTTTAAGCTTAATGGTATCGTTTAATTTATACTTCTGAACAGAGTCTTTCTTCTCTTTCTGAGCTTCTTCCTTACTGTTCATCGATTCAACTTCCTGAAGAATGTTGTATTTGATGAATTTTTTCCACTCATTATATTGTTCCTGCTTATTTGCGGGTACTTTTTTAAGCTTTGGCTCCAGGGTAAGCGTTTCATCTTCCTGAAGGTTGATAGGCTTGCTGAAAATATCCTGAGTAATTTTATCAATTTCATCTACTCTTTGGTAAAGCCTGTCTATCGTGAGTTTATAGAAACTCAAATCCCCCTGGTTGATATAATCATCAAGCTTTGTTTCATGCTTATTGAATTCATCCATATCAGATTGCAGGAAGTATCTTTTGGCAGGGTCTACCAATTCGAAATAGTGCTTATAAACATCTTTTGAGTAGGCATCATTGATAGGCTTCGGACTATAATGCAGGTAAGAAAGAGTGTTTTTTACGCTCACCATTATTGTCTGCATCTTTTCATCATCGTTCTTCGGCGAGTTGAAGCAAAACATTAGACTGGTTAATGGAATAAGTAGTAAAAATTTATTCAGTTTGAAATTTTTCCACATAAACTGTCTTTATTTATTAATTTTTTGAAAAATAAGTATTGTAATAAGTAGCAATAATTTGCAGACTGTTACAAACGATCAAATTTAATACCTTATTTACAAATATCGCACAGTTTTAAGAATTTTTATTCAATGAGATCTTTATGTTTTATTTTCCAAAGGCTTCTCCTCTGATGAAAATATAAAGTGAAGCCACACTATTTCTTCCATTTTTAAAAGTTTAAACTTAAAAAAAGCTTTCTTAAAAATTCATAAATATATACCACAAAAAATACTTTTGCCCCATAAAGGCATAAAATATGCTAAGATTTAAACAAATCACTAAAATTTATTATTATGAGAAGTTTATTATGGTTAGTTGCAGTCATCTGCATCGTTGTATGGCTTTTAGGAATGCTAGGAATTGTTCCGGGAATAAGCACAGGTTATTTAATTCATGTTTTGCTTATAATAGCTATTATTGTTATTCTTTATAACATTATTACAGGGAGAAAACCACTGGATTAATGATAAACCATACATAATACTGCACAGTATTATTCTGTTTTAATTTCATTGTTAAATTTTCTTTGGAAGATGATAAACTTATGCTAAATTTCAAAAGTAATTTAACCCATTGGGAGTTTATTTCATTCTTTATCCAGGCTCCTTTCCATACTAAAATGTAGTGTGTATATTCCTGAAATTAAATCAATGAATGATAACCTGTTGTTTTATTGCGTCTTATTTTTAACTACATTTGATGTGTTGAAAATTCTTTTTGTTCCATTCTAAAATGAACAGATTGTACTGCATTTGTATAAAAAATTAAGATAATATATGGAAAGACCGCTTATTCTGGTTACTAATGATGATGGAATTACAGCTCCGGGTATCAGAAATTTGATCAGTTTTATGAATGAAATCGGAGAAGTAGTTGTGGTAGCCCCCAACTCTCCTCAAAGTGGCAAAGGCCACGCTATTACGATTAACTCTACACTTAGTTACGAAGAAGTTACCCTTGATGGCCCACAAACAGATTATTCCTGCAGTGGAACTCCTGTAGATTGTGTAAAAATGGCTCTTGATAAAATTCTGAAAAGAAGACCTGATATTGTAGTTTCAGGGATTAATCATGGTGCTAATTCATCCATTAATGTAATCTATTCCGGAACAATGTCTGCTGCTGTTGAAGCAGGTGTTGAAGGAATTCCTGCGATCGGATTCTCATTACTGGATTTCAGTTGGGAAGCAGATTTTAGTCAGGCTAAAGAATATATTCAGAGTATTGTAAGAAGAACTCTTGAAAATCCAATGCCGAAAGGAATTGTTCTGAATGTGAACATTCCGAAACTTCCTGCATCAGAAATAAAAGGCGTAAAGGTCTGCAAACAGGCTCATGCTAAATGGGAAGAAAGCTTTGATGAAAGAGTAAATCCACATGGGAAAAAGTATTACTGGCTAACTGGGTACTTCAATAATATGGATGATTCTGAAGATGCTGATGAAACAGCTTTGGCTAACGGATATATTTCTATTGTACCTGTAAAGTTTGACCTTACCGCGTATGAATATATAAAAACATTGGAAGAAGTAATGGTTTTTGATACCGTAAAGGAAACTAAATAATACTGTTATTTAAAGATAAAAAAAGCGTGAAATTTGATTTCACGCTTTTTATTTTTGAGATCCTGCATATTAAGCAGATGATGCAAATTTACCCTTCGCAACTGTGACTTATGCCCAATCACCTGTGGTAAAAAATAAAAATAATATCGCTTCCCCGGCAACCTTCTAACCGCCTCAAAAAGAAGATAGACAGTAATATTCTTACCGGAAATATGAAATAATACAGGAAAATCCATCGCTTCAAAAACAGTCCATTTCAGATTATTTACTACCTTTATTCTGACAAATAATTACAAAATGCGTATAGAATATGACATAAAATTAGGGTTTAAGGATGTAATGTTCCGCCCTAAGCGTTCCACATTGAAATCCCGCTCAGAAGTAAATCTGGAAAGGGAATTTATCTTTAAACATACCCGAAAGAAATGGAGTGGAGTTCCTGTTATCGCTGCCAATATGGATACCGTAGGAACTTTTGAAATGGCAGTAGAACTGGCTAAAGATAAGATCATCACCGCTGTACATAAACATTATACTCCTGAAGAATGGACGCAATTTCTGCAAAGCCAGCCTGAAAGTATTCATCAATATATCGCTTTAAGTACCGGAACAGGGAAAGCAGATGAAGAAAAAATCAGAATGATTCTTGATAAGCATCCAAAAATTGAGTTTCTATGTATAGATGTTGCCAATGGTTATTCTGAGCATTTCGTTCAATTTGTGAAGACGGCAAGGGCTAATTTTCCTGATAAGATTATCATAGCCGGTAACGTTGTAACTGGTGAAATGGTAGAAGAGCTTCTTTTAGTAGGGGCAGACATCATTAAAGTAGGAATTGGACCTGGTTCAGTATGTACCACTCGTGTAAAAACAGGCGTTGGTTATCCGCAATTATCTGCGATCATAGAATGTGCTGATGCCGCACATGGCTTAGGAGGCCATATTATTGCAGACGGAGGCTGTAAAGTTCCGGGAGATGTTGCCAAAGCTTTTGGTGGCGGTGCCGATTTCGTGATGTTGGGCGGAATGTTTGCCGGACATGATGAAAGTGGTGGTGAAATGATTGAAGAAAATGGTAAGAAATACCGTTTATTCTACGGAATGAGTTCGAAAACAGCAATGGATAAACATTCAGGAGGAGTAGCTGAATACCGTGCTTCAGAAGGGAAAACTGTAAAAGTAGCTTATAAAGGCCCGGTTGCTGAAACCGTGAAAGATATTTTAGGAGGAGTACGTTCTACCTGTACCTATGTAGGAGCTTCCAAGCTTAAAGAACTTTCCAAAAGAACCACTTTTATAAGGGTTCAGGAACAGGAAAATCAGGTTTTTAACTAATAAATAATTTTTCTCGCTGATTTTTCAGATTACCCAGACCCCTGAATATAATTTTGCGTAAAAGAGAAACAAAAAAATAGGCTACACATTTTGTGTAGCCTTTATATTTTAAGTTAACATTCCTCCGTCAACGTTTAGGGTCTGTCCGGTAATGTATGATGCCATTTCGCTTCCTAAGAAAACACAAGCATTGGCTACATCAGCAGGCTGTCCTCCTTTTTTCATTGGAATTCCATCTCTCCATTCCTGAACTATTTTTTCATCCAGAATAGCAGTCATTTCTGTTTCAATGAATCCTGGAGCAATAGCGTTACATCTGATATTTCTGGAACCTAATTCTAATGCCACAGATTTTGTAAATCCAATTACACCTGCTTTAGAAGCTGCATAATTTGCCTGTCCTGCGTGTCCCTGAATTCCTACTACAGAAGTCATATTAATAATAGATCCTGATCTTGCCTTCATCATCGGTTTGATCACCGCTTTTGTAAGGTTGAAAACTGAATCAAGGTTTACTTTGATTACCTGATCCCAATCTTCTTTAGACATTCTCAATAATAAGTTATCTTTTGTAATCCCTGCATTGTTTACCAAAATATCAATCTGCCCAAACTCTGCCATTACTTCTTCTACTAATTTTTGAGCCGCATCATAATCTGATGCGTCAGACTGATATCCTTTAATTTGGGTTACAGAACTTAAAGCTGCTTCTAATTCTTTAGCTTTGTCTACAGAACCGGCATAAGTAAATGCTACTTTTGCTCCTTGCTGAGCATACATTTCAGCAATCCCCTTCCCGATTCCTCTTGTAGCTCCGGTAATTAGCGCTACCTTTCCTTCTAATAATTTCATATCTCTTGACGATTATTTTTTTATAACTCATTCAGCTAGTGAAAGCTGACTCACTTAGTATCATAATTCCTTTTCAGAATTAAACGGTGTGCAAAGATATTATAAATTGTTATTCAACACATTGAAAACATCAAAATACTGAACTTTTTTGTTAATTTTCTATGATTTAGCTATAATTTTGCTACATCATTTCTAAATCTGGTGAAATAAATTACGTCTGTTTTTTTATCTTTATTCAATTTTAATGCTTCCTTCATCCAGATATATTTATCATAAATAATCTCTGTTAAAGGCTCATTTTGAAAATTTAAAACTCCATATTTTCCTTCTTTCTTTACCACGATTTCATTTTCAAAGTTTTCAAAGGCAATAATATCTTCATAAACAAACGGAACAATTTCTGTACCCTTAGCGTCCAGAATGCCATAAAGATTAGCATTATTCATACAGACAAGGGGTTTTGAATATTCATTAAGAATATTAAAGTATTCAACATCTTGGTGCTTTACCTGCTTCACATCCTTAATTTCAACTGCAGATTGATTCATTACTGAAAATCGATAATATTGATCCTGCCTTTTAATAATTATATTTTCAGAATAAAAACCAACAATCTGATCACCCTCATTCAGAATATTTTTGAGTTCATGATCCAAAAGCTTTTCCTCATTTCTGTTTTTAAGATAAATAAAATCCTTTCCAGAGACTATAAAGTTTTTAATAAAGTCATATTCTTGAGGAACCACGATATTCCCCTGCAGGTCTGCTATCCCTGATTGATCTGACTTGTCTCTATACACTCTGAAAAAATGGTTGGATAATGAATATAAATATTTAAAACTATTAGGATAAATACTCCTGTCTTTTTTATAAAAAACTGCTGTTTTATTGCTTTTTCTCAGATAAATATATTCTTTTTTACCAAAGTACTCCGGAGTGATATCACTGTAAATTTCATCAGCTAAAATATTGTTTTCAGTATCAATCAGCCCATATTTTCCAGTGGCTTTATTCTGAGTAATCAGATAAGGATAGGCATTTATATCGACTACATTCTTTGAAAACTTATGCAAAGTTTGGCCTTTGGTCCCTATGATCTCTCTTTGGTTGTCTTCATTAGTGATTAGGGCTCTTTCATTTTCAAAGCTGTAATCATCCTTAAATTCTCTATCGCTAAGCTGTTTTCCACTGAAATCATACAGGAACCATTTTTTATCTTTTAAAACAAAAAAAGTGTCCTTTCCGGCAAAACGGATCTTATCTGAATCCGGAATAATAAGTTTTCCGTTATAATCATAAACAGATTCTTTTCCTTGTCTGGAAGCAATAATGCGTTCTTTGCTCCACCAGGGTGTATTGAAATCCTGATCTTCAAAAGGAAGCAATTCATTTCCTTTTTCGTCAATAATTGCTGATTTCCTCCTGTTTTCTTCTTCAGAATAAAGAATAAACCTGTTTTTGAAAATGTGGGAAATACCTCCTTTATATGAAGATTCAAAAGTAATATTGCCTTTAGCATCTATAATGCCCTGCTTTTTGGAAACAGGATCAAATGCAACCCCGAATCCATCAGAATATGAACTTACCTCCTTCCCGGTCTTTTTGGAAAGAAGAACCTTAGTGTATTGGTTAGTTTGCCCCATACAAACTGTAGAACACAATACAAAAATCAGTTTTTTCAATTAAAATTTAAATAGAATTATTGACAATAAGAACAATCTCCCCCTTTAAAGTTTTACTCTTGGAAAATTCAATTAATTCATTGATTGTTCCTCGTTTAGTTTCTTCAAACTTCTTGGAAATTTCACGGCTTAAACTTGCTTTTGTGTTTTCACCAAAGAATTCCTTAATCTGTTCTAATGTCGTGTTGATCTTGTGTGGACTTTCGTACAGCACAATGGTTTTCTTTTCTTCAGCAAGCTGCTTTAACTTGGTTTGTCTTCCCTTTTTTTGTGGTAAAAATCCTGCAAATAGAAATTCATTGTTCGGCAGCCCAGAAACCACCAAAGCCGGAATTAAGGCTGTTGCACCGGGAAGACAGATCATTTCTATGGTATTATCTGCTCCTGCTTTTGCCAATAAATACCCCGGATCTGAAATTCCTGGGGTTCCTGCATCAGTAATGATGGCAATATTCTGACCGTTTTTAAGGTCTGTAATTACTTTCTCTGTGGCCTGATGTTCATTATGTAAATGATAAGATTTTAAAGGCTTAGAGATTTCAAAATGTTTTAAAAGTATTCCGGAAGTTCTGGTATCTTCACATAAAATATAATCAACATCTTTAAGGACATTTACTGCCCTGAAAGTCATATCTTCCAGGTTCCCAACGGGTGTGGGAACAAAATATAGGATTCCGCTCAAAATTATAAAAATTTATTTTCCACCAATATCCAAAGTCGTTGAGCATATTCATCTACTTTACTCCATTTTCTTTCGTAATAAAGGTCGCTTAGATATTCTTTGGCTTCCTCCAGTGTTCTGAAATGATTCAATTGTGCTACTGTATCATTAAGATCTGCCTGGCTTCCTTCAAATAACATTTTTGAAAAAGCTATCCTGTCATTCAAATCCAATTTAAACTCCGGTTTTGGCTTTTCAGCTTCCATAAAGTTGGTAGGAATATTAGATTTCAGGAGACTTCCGGCATCTTCTTTTAAAGATTCAGGTTGGATTTCCTTTGGAAAATCTCTTTCCAGCGGATCGTCATCAAACAGAGATTGAACAGCTTTCAACCCTTTGATATTGGCTAATTTTATTTTTTTCTCCTGATGATATTCATCTAAATTTTCAAAACTCTCATCAGAAGGATGTATTTCTGTTTCTTCGGGAACAGGTTTATCTATTTCAACAATTTTTCTTCTGTCATATACTTCAGCAAGTATCTGTTCGTCCTGTGTTTTTTCTTCAGAATGATCATTTTTGATGTCATTCACAATATTTTCTACATTGGAAGTTTCGGTGGCCAGTTCTCCTTGTTCTAAAGAGATCGTGGAAGCCACAAATTGTTCTTCATTTTCTTCAATCAGCATTTCGTCATCAAGCATTTCAGTATCAAAAATACTTGGAATGGTCTCTCTGACTTTATTTTCTTTGGTATCGCTTACTTCTGCAAAATCTACCTCTTTTTTATTTTCAATTTCATCATCATCCATTTCATTCAGCTGGTTATTAAAGATGGCTTCTTCTTCTGTTACTTCATCTTCAAACATATCTTCATTGATATCTTCATCTGAATCCGGTTTTGCATCAGCAAGAATTTTCTCTTCATCTACAAAGTTTAGCACATCTTCATGAGCAACTGAATGTTCATTTTCATCTATTTCATTCAGCTGGTTATTAAAAATAGCTTCCTCTTCCGTTACTTCATCAGAGTTGGCTGATTGTTGAATATTTCCAACAGTTCTTACCTCATTATTTTCGGCCACAAAGCTAATGATATTTTCATGGAACTCATTTTCAACAATCTCATTCAATTGATTGTTAAAGACTGCTTCCTCTTCATCAGATCCGATGATAAAGTTGTCATTTTCGTGCTCATCAATTTCGTTCAGCTCATTATTAAAAATAGCTTCTTCTTCTGTTACTTCATTTCCAGTATCATGATGATGATGATCTCCTTCACTAGAAACAAAAGAAATAGGATGACTGCCTGAGTGTAAAGCAGGCTCTTCTGTCACGAAATATTCTATGTTCTTTTCCAGCAATTTCAAAAAAGAAATTCTGTTAGCAAGCTCATCCACAAGATCTTGCTTGGAAAGTAATTCATCTACGTTATTTATTTTGTCAAGATTATCGATGATATTCTTGGACTCAAATAAAATCTTTTCCTTTAAATCTTGGATATTTTGCATGATAAGATTCTTATTAAAATTGCTTACTTTTGATGTTGAAAATATACGGCTAATTTAACAAATGTTTTTAGAAAATACAATTAATCATTCCAAACAAAGTGGTTGGATGGAAGTGATTTGTGGCTCTATGTTTTCGGGTAAAACCGAGGAGTTGATCCGAAGATTACGTAGAGCGGAAATGGCAGGACAGAATGTGGAAATTTTTAAACCGAAACTGGATATCCGGTATTCTGAAGAGGATGTTGTTTCTCATAATCAGAATAAAATCCGCAGTACCGCAGTAGATAATCCGAATGAGATTCTTCTATTGGCATCCAATTGTGATGTAGTAGGAATAGATGAAGCACAGTTTTTTGATGAAAGCATTGTTGAGATAGCAAACCAACTGGCCAACAGCGGCATAAGAGTTGTTATTGCAGGATTAGACATGGATTTCCTGGGGCGTCCTTTCGGACCCATGCCCAATTTGATGGCTACCGCAGAATACGTTACAAAAGTGCATGCTATTTGCAAGAGAACAGGTAACCTTGCCAACTACTCTATGAGAACCTCCCAAGGAGATAATCTGGTAGAACTGGGTGAAACGGAAAGCTACGAAGCCGTAAGCCGTCGTGTTTTTATTGATGAAGTGCTTTCAAAAAGAAAGTAATGAGTATCAATAAAAGCTCGAAAACATAAAATATATTCACTTCATATAATATAAATGAAAAACGAAAAAGCAATATTGTAAAATTCTAAAAGGAGATCTGCTTACCATAATGAGCTCTTCTAACCTCTTTGCAATTTTACCTGTTTGCAATTTCGCCTTAAAAATAAAGCAGAAAGGGTACCAATGAACTATACAGTACAACAAATTGCAGAGATCACCAATGCAGAGGTTATTGGAGACAAAAATTTAGTGGTTAAAAATATAGCCTATGACAGCAGAATTATTTATTCAATTAAGAATGCTGCGTTTATTGCAATCAACACCCATAAAAATTCTGGTGAAAAGTTCATTGAAGCTGCTATAGACAGAGGAATTAATATTATTATTTCTGAACATCAATATCCACAGTTTGAAAATATAACATGGATTATTGTTAAAAATTCTGTGGGTTTTCTGCAGCAATTAGCTAAGTATCACTTCGAAAATTCTCATTTAAGATCCATCGGAATCACCGGAAGTAATGGAAAAACAATTTTAAAAGAGTGGCTGTACCAATGTTTATGGAATGAATTTCCTACTGTAAAAAGTCCTAAGAGTTTTAATTCTCAGATAGGACTTCCCCTTTCACTCCTTCAAATCAACAATTCTCATCAGCTGGGAATTTTTGAAGTAGGAATTTCTCAACCGAATGAAATGGAAAAGCTTGAAAATATTTTCCATCCTCAGATCGGATTGTTAACGCATATCGGAACAGCTCATGCTGCCAACTTTTCTTCCGAAGAGGAACTGATTGATGAAAAGATTAAACTTTTCAAAGATTCTGAAGTGATTATTTATAATGGTGATCATTCTTTGGTAGATCAGAAAATAAAAAAATTATACGCTGATAAAAAATTAATCTCTTACGGATTTAAAGAAACAAATAATGTCTTCATCAAAAAAAATATTAAGGATGAAAACATCATTGTTGAATATTTTGGTGAAGAAATCAGTTTTCCGGCTCATCAGAGAGACGAATCAACGTTAACCAATGCTACGGCGCTTATCGCAGTCCTTAAGGTGTTACAGATAGAAAATAAAAAGATCGTTGAAAAAATCAATCTTTTAAAGGCCGTCGAAATGAGGCTTGAAGCAATTGAAGGAATTAAAGGCAATATTGTCATCAACGATTCTTTCAATCTGGATCTTGATTCTTTGAAAACTGCCCTGCAATTTTTGAAGGAATACAATAAACCCAAAAAATCTTTGGTCTTAACTGATATTGTAGGAGTGAATACCAATTCTCAGGAATTATACGAAGAAGTTTCAGAATTGGTTAATGAACAAAATTTTGACTCAGTATACCTGATTGGTGATGAAATATCAAAGTTCAGTGAATTATTTAAATCTAAAACTTATACTTTCATTGATACCAAAGAACTGATCGAAAGCAAACATCTATCTGAAATCGAAAACCAGATCATTCTTCTGAAAGGAGCCCGAAAATTTGAAATTGAAAAATTAAAAGATGTTCTTGAGCTCAGAAAACATGATACGGTTTTAGAAATTAATTTAAATGCTATTCTTCATAATATCAATTATCACAAATCTCTTTTAAAGCCACAAACAAAAATGATGGCTATGGTAAAAGCCAATGCTTACGGTTTGGGGAGTTATGAAATTGCAGAGTTTTTGCAACATCACCACATTGATTATTTAGGAGTAGCTTTCGCCGATGAAGGGGTTGAACTTCGTAAAAAAGGAATTACCACTCCTATTATTGTAATGAATCCGGAGCAACATAGCTATCAGACCATCATTGAATATAATCTGGAACCTGAAATTTATAGTTTCAGGGTATTGGAATTATTTTATGAAGCAGTACAGAAATCCGGATATGATAAAAAATATCCTATCCATATTAAACTGGAAACAGGAATGCATCGTCTTGGATTTAAAGATTTTGAACTGGATCAATTAAGTGAAACTTTAAGTCAGAAAAATCTTACAATTCAAAGTATCTTCAGTCATTTATCTTCCTCAGACATGCCGGAAGAGAAAGAATTTACTTTAAGACAAATGGAAGTTTTTGAAAAAAATTCAAGCTATCTGATTGAAAAATTAGGCTATGCTCCCCTGCGACATATTTTAAATTCTTCTGGAATAACCAGCTATACAGATCATCAATATGATATGGTAAGAATTGGTATTGGCATGCTTGGAGAATCTCCGGATATTGAAATTCAGAAACAATTACAGTCTGTGGTAAGTTTTAAAACCGTAATTTCACAGATATCAATGGTTGAAAACGGTGAATCTGTTGGATACAGCAGAAGATTTAAACCAGATCATCTGACAAAGATCGCTACGATCCCGGTTGGATATGCTGATGGTATTCCAAGACTGATCGGAAACCAGGTTGGAAGTCTGGGAGTCAATAAGGTATTGGTTCCAATTGTTGGAAATATCTGTATGGATATGATGATGATTAATGTAGAAAATGTTCCGAATGTAAAGGAAGGTGACATGGTAACCGTCTTTAATGCAAAACCAAGTTTAAAAGAATTCGCAGGATACTGCAAAACGATAACCTATGAAGTATTAACATCCATTTCGCCTCGGGTGAAACGGATTTATATAAAAGATTAACTATGAGAAAACTCCTGATTCTTCTTTTCCTATTCCAATTGCTATGGATCCAATCACAGGTAAAAAAAGACCTGGTGATTCCGAAAAACCCTAAAATAGGACTGTCGCTTGCCGGTGGTGGTGCCAAAGGTTTTTCACATGTAGGAGTACTTAAAGTATTAGATTCATTAGGAGTAAAAGTAGATTATATTGCCGGAACCAGTATGGGTGCCATTGTTGGTGGTCTGTACGCTTCCGGATATTCCGGTAAAGAAATAGAAAAAATCGTGATGGATACGGATTTCTATTCTTTAATTATGGATCCAAAATCAAGACAGGAATCCAGCTTTTTCAATAAATCTGTTGATAAATATCTTTTATCTATTCCATTAAAAAACGGAAAAATTACACTTCCCTCTTCCATCAGTACGGGACAGCGAAACGTTTATCTTCTCAAAGAACTTTTAAAAAACGTCTCCAATATTGAAGACTTTTCTAAAATGCCCATCCCTTTTTTATGTGTAGCTACCAACCTTGAAAGCGGAAATATGCAGATCTTCGAAAAAGGAGATTTGGTACAGTCTATCATGGCCAGTTCTGCTTTTCCATCTCTAATGGATCCCGTTAAAATTGGGGATAGCATTTATATTGATGGAGCAATGACGGTCAATTACCCTTCTAAGCCATTAAAAGATCGAGGAATTGATATCGTTATTGGAGTAGATCTGAACCAGGATCTGTCCAAAAGAGAGGATTTAAACAATATTATATCAATTCTGAACCAGGTCATTGATTTCGGAATCAAGAAAGATACAAGAAAACAGTATAAATACACGGATATTAACATTAAACCTAACCTTAAAGGAATGTCTGCTACAAGTTATGATGAAAAGAAAAAAATACTTGACAGCGGTTATGTGGAAGGTTTAAAATATTCTCAGGTATTGGATCAACTGCCTAAACGTCCGTTTGACCGTCTCAGACAGCGTGTAAATCCAATATATTCCAACGTCTATAAGATAGACAGTATTTCCATAGAAGGAAGCAAGATTTATGGTAAAAACTATACTCTTGGAAAAATGGGACTGCGTCTCCCTTCTTTACAAACCTATGGAAACATCAATAAAATGGTTGATAAATTGGTTGCTACCAACAACTATAAATTCATTAACTATGATATTGTTCAGGAGAATGATGCCAATTATTTAAAGCTTTATGTCACGGAAGATGATGCAAGACATTTCGTAAAATTCGGATTGCATTATGATGAAATTTTTAAAACAGGTCTGCTTCTGAACTATTCGGCAAAAAGACTTTTATTTAAAAATTCTAACCTTTCGGTAGATGTAGTGGTAGGTGATAAATTAAGATATTATCTGAACTACTTTATTGATAACGGTTACATTCCCGGATTTGGTATTTATTCATCGGGAATGAGCTTTGATCTTAAAAATGTAGATAACAATGTTATTGATAAATGGGAATGGATGAGAAACGAAGCGTATATACAATCTGTATGGAAGGATAAATACGCTATTGGGGGTGGTATAAGCCATGACTACTTTAAAGCTGAAATTAATGGTGATAACAGACGTTACAGCCGCTTTTTAAATCCATATATATTCCTGAAGACGGATACTCAGGATGACAAAGAATTTGCAACAAAAGGAATTTATTTTGCTGCTGAGGGAAAAGTAATTGACCTTTTAAAATCTGAAGTAGAAAAAAGAATTGTTCAGATAAAGGCAGATTTAAAGATCAATATTCTATTGGGAAAACAGTTTACTTACAAGCTTAATTTATTTGGAGGGATTACCCTTGGAGAACATCTTCCACCCTATTATCAATATAGATTGGGAGGAATTTTTGAACAGAATGTTCTCAACTTTAAACGTTTTGGAGGATTTTATTTTGCCCAATTATATACGAATAACGTAATCCTGGCATCCAATGATCTTCAATTCAGGTTTAATAAAAACTATTTTATCAGTGGAAACTTTAGCTTTGCCAACCTATCCAATGACATTAAATTTGAAGATGCAGTTAAAGTAAATTATAGCTCGCTTGGCATTACGGCTGGATACAAATCTCCTTTCGGGCAGATTAAAGTTAACTTCAGCCATTCACTTAAAAACAATCAAAAAGGCATATTCAGTGTTATTTTAGGACACTGGTTTTAATACAATGATACAATTTTTTTACGAAAATTTACCGGAGTCGGTAGATACAGATTACAAACAATGGCTGGAAGATTTAATTCTTTCAGAAGGAAAAAAACTAGGAGAAATCAACTACATTTTCTGCGATGATGAATATCTTCTGAAGATCAATCAGGATTATTTACAGCATGATTATTATACCGATATCATCACTTTTGATTATGTAAAAGGCAAGACAATAAGCGCTGAGATTTTCGTATCTTTGCAACGCATTTCTGATAACGCCTCTACCCTTTCCCGAGATTATGAAGATGAATTAAGAAGGGTTTTAGCCCATGGAGTTTTACACCTTATTGGCTATAAAGACAAGACGGAAGAAGAGGAAAAAGAGATGAGAAGAATGGAGGATTTATACCTGGCTAAGTATAGGGATTTAAAGAATTAAAATTAAACAATCACTTAAAGTCCTATATCTAAAGCACTCTATTATAGCAACAATACAAGTTTACTTAGAGTGCATTCTTCAAAAATGTTTCACGTGAAACATTAGTGATTAAAGATAAAGTTTAAGCTTAAATAAGCGAGATAAAAATGATTTCAGAAATATATGATGTGATCGTAGTAGGTGCAGGACACGCAGGATGTGAGGCAGCAGCAGCAGCAGCCAACCTGGGTTCAAAAACACTATTGATTACAATGAATATGCAGACCATCGGACAGATGAGTTGCAACCCCGCAATGGGTGGAATCGCAAAAGGACAAATCGTAAGAGAGATTGACGCAATGGGAGGATACTCCGGAATTGTAGCAGACAAATCTGCCATCCAATTCAAAATGCTTAATCTTTCAAAAGGTCCTGCCATGTGGTCCCCAAGAACCCAAAATGACAGAATGCTTTTTGCCGAAGAATGGCGACTAGCTTTAGAGAATACTCCTAATCTTGATTTCTTTCAGGATATGGTGAAACAACTGATTGTTGAAAATAATAAAGTTACCGGAGTCATCACTTCTTTAGGAATTGAGATTAAAGCAAAATCTGTAGTTCTAACGAATGGAACTTTCCTTAATGGATTGATTCATGTTGGAGACAAACAACTAGGTGGCGGAAGAATGGGTGAACCAAGAGCATTTGGTATCACAGAACAATTAGTCACTTTAGGTTTTGAAGCCGGAAGGATGAAAACCGGTACTCCACCAAGAGTAGATGGAAGAAGTTTGGACTATTCAAAAATGGAAGAACAGAAAGGAGATGAAAATCCTCAAAAGTTCAGCTATCTTGATACACCAAAATTAACGAAACAATTAAGTTGCCATATTGTATATACTAATGAAACGGTTCATGATATTCTTCGTGAAGGTTTTGATAGAAGTCCAATGTTCAATGGTACCATTCAAAGTTTAGGTCCAAGATACTGCCCAAGTATTGAAGATAAAATTAATCGTTTTGCAGAAAGAAACAGACATCAACTTTTCGTAGAACCGGAAGGATGGAAAACTGTTGAGATTTATGTAAACGGATTCAGTTCTTCACTTCCTGAAGATGTACAGATCAAAGCGATGAAACATATTCCAGGATTTGAAAATGTAAAAGTTTTCCGTCCGGGATACGCTATTGAATATGATTACTTCCCTCCTACCCAATTGAAACATACTCTGGAAACAAAATTAATTGACAATTTATATTTCGCAGGACAGATCAATGGAACGACAGGATATGAAGAAGCAGCAGGACAAGGTCTGATTGCCGGAATCAATGCTCACAATAAAGTTCACGAAAAAGATGACTTTATCTTAAACAGAGATGAAGCCTATATCGGAGTATTGATTGACGACCTGATCACAAAAGGAACTGAAGAACCATACAGAATGTTTACTTCACGTGCTGAATATAGACTTTTATTAAGACAAGATAATGCGGATATCAGATTAACTGAGAAAGCCTATAACCTTGGATTAGCAAAAGAAGACAGATTAAGAAAAGTAGAAGCTAAAATATCTGAAAGTCAGCAACTTGAAGAATTTTTACGTGAAACTTCTTTAAAACCAGGTGTCATTAACCCTATTTTAGAGTCAGTAGAAAGCAATCCGGTAGATCAAGCTTATAGAGCATCTCAGATTCTTACAAGACCTAATATTACTTTAGAAAAACTTGATGAAATTGACTTCATTAAGGAAGCTTCTTCTCAATATAATGATGAAGTAAGAGAACAAGCTGAGATCAATATTAAATATAGAGGATATATTGAAAAAGAAAAGGAGAATGTAGCCAAGCTAAACCGTCTGGAAAACATTAAAATACCGGAAGACTTTGATTATATGAGTCTTTCTAGCCTTTCGGCAGAAGCAAAACAGAAAATGTCTAATGTACGTCCAAAGACTATTGCACAGGCAGGAAGGATAAGTGGGGTTTCTCCAGCTGATATTAACGTTTTGCTAGTGTATTTAGGACGTTAAAATAAAATGTTTCACGTGAAACATTTTTTACAATAAAAACGAAAATTAAGGTGTTTAAAAGCTTATAAAGTTTATGAATATCTTAATTTTTTAATATAACAGATTTCGACTTCAATGAAAATAAAAGATCATTTTCTTTCACAGGAAATATTTGAAATTAAAGAAACAGAAACAAAGGGAGTTTATAAAACTTCCCCTATCCCATCCAATATTTCCAGGTACTACGAAAGCGAAGATTATATTTCCCATCATCAGGATTCCGGGAGCCTGAAAGAAAAACTATATAAATTTCTTCAGTCTTTTAATTTGCAATACAAAAAAAATATTCTGGTTGACAGAATTAAAAAAGGATCCAGAGTATTAGACTATGGATGCGGCGCTGGAGAATTTGTAAAGTATATAGAAAATGATTTTGAAACTTTAGGTTTTGAACCTGATACCGATGCTAGAAAAGCAGCACAAGGAAAAATTGTAAAAGCAAAAATTCTGGACGATGTTCAAAAAATTGAAGATAAAAGTTTAGATGCTATTACCTTGTGGCATGTATTTGAACATGTAGAGAACCAGGACGAAATGCTCAATATTTTCCATTCGAAATTAAAAGATAAAGGACTTCTTATTATTGCCGTACCCAACCCTACTTCTTATGATGCAAAACATTATAAAGAGTATTGGGCTGCGTATGATGTCCCAAGACACATTTATCATTTTTCCAAAAATGGAATGGAAAATCTGATATCAAAAAAACCTAACTGGAAAATGAGAAAGATCAAACCTTTGGTGCTTGATTCGTATTATATCTCTATGTTGAGCGAAAAATATAAAAAATCTCCTCTATTCTGGCTGAAAGCAACCATTTACGGAACAATTTCGAACATAAAAGCCCTTTTTTCGAATGAATTTTCAAGTTTGATATATATTATCGAAAAAAGATAGAAAATCGATTTTTAAGCCATTTCTGAAAGCCATTTTTCAGCATTTTGAGCGAAAAACTTTAAAAAACTCAGAAAATACTTTCTGGGTTTTTTATTTTTATAAAAATACTAAGCTATATTTTATTCTCGTTTTCATTTCAAAAATTCAAAGTAAATTTCTTCGGGCAATTTTTTTGAACTCCCCTACTCCATTTTTACATGAACTCATATTTTTTTGTACGAGATAAAAAAACATAATAAATTCAAGTTATTAAAAATTTACATTTAGAAAAAGAGAAAAATTAATGCTAAAGACAAAAAAATGAATTTCAGAACATGAATACTTTCATAAATACACTATTTAAGGTTTTATTTTTGATTTACATATATAAACTCAATAAATTAAAGTTTTTTGATTTTTGAGCCATTTCTGGAATCCGATTTTCCGCGTTTAGCCAAAAAATGCCAGCAAAATATTTTGGCGTCAATCAGAAGTAAATAGTAATTTTTCAAGAAATTCAAATTAATCTTAAAAAAACAAAAAATCTCTCATCACCTTCTTATAAAAAATTATCATTAATAAAAAATAAGGCTTAGAAAAAAATTAAGAGCTTACTCTTCATCAATTATTCAAAATTGAAATAATCTCAAGACTAAAAATCTTTGCACAGAAAAACTAATCTGAAATAAAACAGATTTTGATGTTGTTACGAAATCATGGCATGTGAAATTTAAAAAAATAAGAGCTCTAAAAAAATTAGAAACAAAAGCCAACTAATAAATAAGCTTAAATATTGATTTACAATAAATTAAAGTTTAATATTTACTATAAGACGTATGAAAATATATTTTATCTAAAAATCAATTAAAAAACTGATAAAAAACACATAATACATCAATCAATAACATAGTTTAAAACCTGAAAAACAATCAATTAAAATTAAATATATTACACACAAAACAAAGTAACAATAACACTCAATAAAAAAGACTGGAACAAATCCAGTCTTGTCTTTTATAAGTTAATAATCAAATTACTAACTAAATTTGGGTTATCTGAGAAAATAGATGAAGTCATGTTATCAACTTTAAACTTAACATCCATTGTTCCGCCAGCACCAAAAGTATGGGCATTGAAGAAAAGTTCAGGAAAAGGATATGTTGGCTGAATCGTATACATCCCTCCTACCCTTTTATGGTTACTAGAAAGCACAGGACTGATCAAAACTGACGCTCCGGCATTGATACTAGGCACAGGAGTACTTACAAGTGATAAAACGTATTTAGCCTTATTGGATGGATCTGCCAAAAATACAGAAGAGGGTGTAAATTCAATTTTTGGCTGATTAGAGATGTAAATATTATCTCTCACAGTTGTTGATTGGATACTAGGACTTTCAATTGTAATAAGATCTGCCATCCCGTTATGTTCAAGAACCGTTGAATTATTGGCAATTAGGCAATAATTAACTTTTTCTGCTACCATCTTTACTAATTGGGAAGCTGCTGTAATATTGTTTCCTGAAATTTTTACAAAAGAATAATTATTAAGTTTTTTAATAGTCTCATCTTGGTCCAAATCAAATAAAATTCCTAAATAATGGCCGATAAAGTTATTATCAGAGATTTCAAGAGATTCTGTATCTGCAAAAATACCAGCTGCAACCCTGGAGTAATTTCCTTCCGTATAAAGGATATGTGAAGTATTACCTTTAACAGTAATCCTTTGGCAGTTTCCACCTTTTCCTTGAATAACAAATAAAGCCTGACCTCCATTATACAACATGTTATTTTTACCTTGTACATGGCTATGCTTAATGTTGTTAGAAGTAATGAGTAAGTTTGAGATTGTACAGTTTTTATCCGGCCAGATGTATACTCCGGAATTAACAATTTCCGCAATATTATCTGAAATTGAAATATTGGTAATATTTCCTTTTTCAGTCCCAATCCCTGCAATAAAATTCATTCTGGTGTAATTATAAACCTTATTGTTCGAGAAGGAGCTGTTACTAGCATGGATCTCACAGGCACAACCTATTAATCTCATCTGCTCATTTCCTATAAAAATATTGTTGTGAACCGATAGAAAATTAGCATTTCCATAAATGGTGGAATGATCATAATTGATTGTTTCAATACTTTTAGCCAGATCTTCAAAAACACAATTTTGAATGGTTACTTTATTTCCATTTCCTTCCCAACCGGCTCCTATACAATTACTTAAATCACCATTTGTCCAGTATAATCCATCGATATCAACATTGGTACAATTTCCGCCCTCAAACCCTATTCTACGCATATAGGAGGTTCTCATTTGCGAAAATTGACCATTGAAATCTATTACTCCCCTACCTTTCAGTGTGATATTGTAAATCGGCATAAAATCAATGACTTCTTTAGCATTAAATCCAGAAAATAATAGAAAAGGTTTATCATCAAAATATGTTCCCACTTTTAGAACACTGTAGTCCTCGAATTCTATGTCTAAATAAGATCTTAATTCAAAAATATTTGAGTGTATTCGCGTAGCTACATTATCAGTATAAGAATTAACAAGAAAGTGACCACTGGGAAAAACAAGTTTCAATCCTAATTGAGAAGTAATATCAAAAGCCTTTTGAATAGAAGCTCTTTGATCTACAGTATATGAAGACTTTGCTCCAAACATTGTTACATACACTCTTTTTGTAGAAAAAATTACTGTGTTTACATAGTAATCATTTCCCCTGGAGCGATAAATAATTTCATCATTTAATACTCTAGAATCATTAGCAACAAGTAAGGTTTCATCAATCCACGTACTTACTTTTTTAAAATTAACATTCTCTCCAGTAAAACTATCAATGAGCTGAACAAGATCATCATTGAGAGCTGTATTTCCTACTGCAAAAAATTCATTTGTATACATCATAATATTGTAATTTAGTACTGCAAATGTATCCCTCACCAGCGTCAAAAGTCGACGTATAAAATGATTTTTAATTCAAAAGATTCTAATGAGTCACCCAACTAAAAATTATAAAATTCAAACAAAACAGGATATAATTATTAAAGATAAATTTGTAATTAACTATTGATTATTGCTCTATTTTAAGAGAATCTATATCTCAATTTTTCCTTTATTTATCGCTATAAAAACGTAACTCACACTAAATCAAAACACCTTATTTAAATATAACCTGTAGTTATATCTAAAAGTTATAAAAACATCGATCAATTCAGGATTTCTCAATGAAAATATAAGCATAAAAAAGCCTGCTAATATTATTAGCAGGCTTCAAAATATTGAAATTTAATCTCTATTAATTGTTGATTGCGGCTACTCCAGGAAGCTCTAATCCTTCAAGGCTTTCAAGCATTGCTCCCCCTCCTGTAGAAACATAACTTACTTTATCAGCATATCCAAATTGCTTTACGAACGCAACACTGTCTCCACCTCCTACTAAAGAGAAAGCTCCCAATCTTGTTGCTTCAGCAATACTATCTCCAAGTGCAATTGTTCCTCCGGCAAAATGTGACATTTCAAAAACACCTATCGGGCCATTCCAAAGAATCGTTCTTGAATTCAATAGCACATCATTGAACTGATCTCTTGATTTGTGACCGGCATCCAATCCCATCCATCCTTCAGGAATTGCATAAATATCTACTTCTTTTCTTTCAACATCATTACTGAAACTTTCAGCGATGATCGCATCAGACGGAAGATATACCTTTACCTTATGTTCTTTTGCTTTCGCTAAAATTTCCAATGCCAAAGGAAGTTTATCATCTTCTACCAATGAGTTTCCGATTTTCCCTCCTAATGCTTTAATAAATGTGAACGCCATTCCTCCACCTATGATCAGATTATCTATTGCAGGAAGAATATTTTCTATAATAGTAATCTTAGTTGAAACCTTAGATCCACCCAAAATTGCAGTAATTGGTTTCTCACCACTTTTCAAAACTTTATCGATAGCCTGAAGTTCTTTAGCCATCAGTAAACCGAAAAATTTAGTTGATTGAAAGAATTGAGCAATTACAGCTGTAGAAGCATGAGCTCTGTGTGCAGTTCCGAAAGCATCATTTACATAAGCATCTCCTAATTTAGAAAGTTTCTCAGCAAAACCTTCATCACCTTTTTCTTCTTCATTATGAAAACGAACATTTTCCAATAATAAAATTTCTCCCGGCTTCAAATCAGCAGCAGCCTGTTCAGCTTTCTCTCCGATGCATTCATCAACGAACTTCACTTCCTTTCCAAGAACATTTGAAACCTCGCCAATAATATGTTTTAGGGAAAACTCATCTTTCACTTCTCCTTTCGGTCTCCCAAGGTGTGTCATTAAAATAACAGAACCGCCATCCTGAAGGATTTTTTCAACGGTAGGTTTCACCGCAACAATTCTGGTATTATCAGTCACATTCAACTGGTCATCCTGTGGAACATTGAAGTCAACTCTTACAAGAGCTTTCTTATCTTTAAAATTGAAGTCGTTAATTGTTTTCATTTTTATCTTTAGATTTATTTTTTTCTTCGGTTTCGAACAATCGTCCTCTCCGGGCCAGGTTACATTGCTGCAAATTTCGGCAGGGACAATTCCGTTAACTTCTTTGATTTTTCGTTTCACAAATGTAAGGTTTTAAACTTTTTCAACAGATTGATCGAAATAAAAGTTTTCAAAAACTTTCCCCGAACCCAATCACTCACTAATCAACATTCTTTATCTCTTTTAAAAAAAAAATAAGGTTGTTGTTGTTATGTATTGTTAGTAACGGGGATAAGTTTTAAGCATAAAGTTCATAATACTCAACTGGTACATAATTCATAAATAACTCACAATATAAATCTCTGTAAACCTGCATATTCACACACTTATTCACAATTGTTGATAACTTTGCCAACAAAGCATTATTAGTTATTTTATTATGGAAAAACCTGGGGATAGCTGAAGAAAAGATCTGGAAAGTTGTGGGGAAAACTTTACGATAGATTTTCTAATACGAAATAAATTTATCTTTGAAAATAGAAAGTTGAAAAAAGTTTTCCACACTTATTAACATACCTTTTCACAATTAACTCACGGTTTACTAACACGAATTGTTATTATTCTTACCTTTGTAAGGAAATAAAATCTAAAAAAGCTTAATAAGAGTATTATGAAAAGAAAAATTGCTATTGCAGCGGACCATGCAGGCTATGAATATAAGGAGATTGTTAAGAACTACCTTTCAGAAAAGTTTGAAGTTCAGGATTTTGGAACGTTTTCCACAAACAGTGTGGATTATCCGGACTTTGTCCACCCTGCTGCAACCTCTGTGGAAAACGGAGAAAATGAGCTTGGAATTTTGATCTGCGGAAGCGGAAATGGGGTTCAGATCACGGCGAACAAACATCAGAAAATCAGATGTGCACTTTGCTGGATGCCTGAGATTGCAACACTGGCAAGACTGCATAATGATGCCAACATGATTTCTATGCCGGCAAGATTTATATCAAAAGAACTGGCGATTGAAATTGTAGATAAATTTCTTTCAACAGAATTTGAAGGTGGAAGACACCAAAACAGAGTTGATAAGATTGCTGTTTGCTAAATATACTGAGGCCTGTAATTTATTGCAGGCCTTATTTATTTTTTATTTGTACATTTGCAGTGTTCAATAGAAATAACATTCTATACTTCTCCTGAACCTTTGTAATATTTAAAAGATATTTTATAGAAGGTTTTTCTCTTTTCTTCTCCAAATTTGTATTAAATTTATACAAAACTAAAGCTTCCGTTATAAAGTAGATTTAGAAAAATTAAGATTAAATTAAACATTAAGGTTTGATGAAAATAAAAGGATCTGCAGTATTATTTTTTACGATCAGTTGTTTCCATGCCCAAGAGATCACGGATCGTAATGCCTTTAAAAAATGCAGAGAAGAATTCAGTAAAAAAACGTGCCTTTCTGATAAGGATGAAGACAGAGTACCATTTTATATGGATCTCTGCCCTGAGATATCAGGACCAGAACTGAATAATGGTTGTCCCTGGCCGGATACAGACGATGATGGAATTATAGATAAAGATGATGCCTGTCCTACTGTAGCAGGACCCATGGAAAATAATGGATGCCCATGGCCGGATACAGATGGTGATGGAATTTTAGATAAAGATGATGACTGTCCTACGATACCCGGGGATGCGGAAAGCAAAGGCTGTAAGACGATTCCTACTCCAAAAAGGTTTACTGAAGAAGAGTTGCAAAAAATAAAGAGTGATTTTTTAGCTAATAATAAACATATTAATTATCATGCATTAGCAGATTTTATTTTCAAAAAAATAGAGGGAAAGGATCTAAAAAATAAAGTGCTTTATCTTTCCATGTATAGAAAATTTGAAGCGGGTTGTGGGATGGACAGATCTGATAATTCAGCAGGGAATATGGTACAGCAATTGATATTTCAATCATTCTGGGATGAGAGAAATTTTAAGAAATTTGCCAATCTTTTTCCTGATAAAATGATTCTTCCAATAGGAAGACCCCGTATTTTTGATTATGAAAGTATAGAAAATATAAAAGGTCTCAAAGGAGTACCTAAACTAGAAACGAAATATGGAACGGTTTATAATGCAAAAGGAAAATTTGCAGGAATACCGAATTCTAATGAGAAAATGATTCCAGACAGTGATAAAATGGATCTTTTTGTATATGTTCAAGACAATAAGGTTGCCATTTCTCTGAATAAAAAAGATTTTTATTTTAAATGTAAAAGTTCAAAAATAGTAGAGATCACAGAGTCGGAATATAACAATTAAAAAAAATTAAAATGCCAAAAAAAAGAAAATATATAAGTCATAAAAATGATTTGAAAATGATGGAGATCGGAAGATTGATCCTTCGTTTCATGAATGCAAATGCATCAAAAATTTATAATTATAAGCAGATCGCTGACGGAATAGATTACAAAAACCCAAGACAAAGGGAGCTTGTCATTCAGGCACTGCATAAACTTCAGGGTTCTGAAAAGATTAAAGAAGTAGAAAAAGGAAAGTATATCGTCAATCTGAAAATAGAAGGGACGTTAACAGGAATTATCGATTTCAACCAAAGCGGAAATGCTTATGTAAATGTAGAAGGATTAGAGACTGATGTTTTCGTTCATGCCAAAAATGTAAAGGATGCCCTTCAGGGAGATAAGGTTCTTATTATAACTTATCATTATAAAGGAAAGAAAATGGAAGGGTCTGTTTTGGAAGTTTTGGAAAGAAACAGAACAGAGTTTGTAGGGACTTTTCAGAAAGTAGCGCACAAGGATTTTGGATTTGTAGTTTGTGATAAAAAATCAATCAATACAGATATCTTTATTTCGAAAGCAAACTTCAATGATGCTCAGGATGGTGATAAGGTAATTGTGAAGATGACTGAATGGAAACCCGGAGATAAAAATCCTGAAGGAAAAATCACACAGGTATTGGGTGCTCCGGGAGAACACGAAACAGAGATCCACTCTATTCTTGCTGAATATGGTTTACCTTATGAATTTCCTCAGGAAGTAGAATTGGATGCAGATAAAATAGACAGAAGCATTACAGATGAAGAAGTAGCAAAACGTTGGGATATGCGTTCTATTTGTACGTTTACTATTGACCCTAAGGATGCGAAAGATTTTGATGATGCCCTATCAATTAGAAAACTGGAAAATGGAAACTGGGAAATCGGGGTTCATATTGCTGATGTATCTCATTATGTAGTTCCGGGAACAATTCTGGATGATGAAGCGTATCAGAGAGCAACTTCGGTTTATTTGGTGGACAGAGTTGTACCGATGTTACCGGAAGTGTTAAGTAATGATGTATGTTCTCTTCGTCCACATGAAGATAAATATACCTTTTCAGCAGTTTTTGAACTGAATGATCAGGCAGAAATCCAAAAGCAGTGGTTTGGAAGAACGGTTATTCATTCCGACAGAAGATTTACTTATGAAGAAGCTCAGGAACGTATTGAAAGCGGGCAGGGAGATTTGGCTGAAGAGATTAATACTCTTGACAAATTAGCGAAGATCATGCGTAACGAACGTATCAGAAACGGAGCTATTACATTTGACAGAAGTGAAGTAAGATTCAACCTGGATGAAAATAATGAGCCAATTGGGGTGTACTTTAAAATCAGTAAAGACTCCAATCACCTGATTGAGGAATTCATGCTTTTAGCCAACAAAAAAGTATCTGAATTTATTTCTTTAACAAGAAAAGGAGAAATCACTAATAATACTTTCATTTACAGGGTCCATGATGATCCGGATCCTGCTAAGTTAGAATCATTAAGAGATTTTGTCTCTACGTTCGGATATAAAATGAACCTTGCCAATACCAAAAAGGTTGCAGAGTCTTTAAATAAACTTCTTCATGACGTCAAAGGAAAAGGAGAAGAAAATATGATCGAAACCCTTGCGATGAGAAGTATGAGCAAAGCGGTATATTCTACAGAACCTATCGGACACTACGGTCTTGGTTTTGCCTATTATAGTCACTTTACCTCTCCTATCCGTCGTTATCCTGATTTGCTTGCTCACCGTCTTCTTCAGCACTATCTGGATGGAGGAAAATCTCCAAGCAGACAAGAATTGGAAGAAAAAGCAAAACACTGCAGTTCCATGGAAAGATTAGCTGCTGATGCAGAAAGAGATTCCATCAAGTTTATGCAGGTGAAATTTATGGAAAAACACCTTGGTGAAACTTTCACAGGAGTAATTTCCGGAGTGGCAGAATTTGGATTCTGGGTAGAAATTCCTGAAAACGGAGCTGAAGGTCTTATCAAATTAAGAGATTTAGTAGACGATTCTTACATGTATGATGCCAAAACACACGCAGTATACGGAACAAGACATGGAAATAAATATCAATTGGGAGATCAGGTTCAGATCAAAGTAGTAAAAGCGAATCTGATCCAAAAACAATTAGACTTTAAGATTGTTGAGTAAAATCAAACAGCAAAAATTCATAATAAAAGAGGTTGTTCCTAAGCTGGAATGACCTTTTTATTTTTAGAAAATTAAAAAAAATGTGCTTTAAACCAGATCCGTTTTTTCATACTATCAAAACTTCCCTCCTCCCCGATTCCCGCTTCATTTCTAAAAATCATGTCTCAAATACCAGATAAAATAAAAGTTGATATATCACATCTTTATTGAATAATTAAATCATAAAGTATAACTTTGTATAAAACGGAATGAATTTTTTTCATTTTAAAATTTATTAAATGCTTGAACTTGTACTATCTGCCATTATTTTAGGATTCATGTTGAGTCTGGTTTTTATAGGACCTATATTTTTCCTGTTAATAGAGACCAGTTTCTCAAGAGGCCCAAAACATGCCTTATCATTGGATCTTGGAGTCATCACTGCAGATTTACTGTGTATTGTAGCAGCATATTATGCCAGTGCAGATATTGTTACCTTAATAGATAAACATCCGGGCTTTTATAGGATCACTTCTATTCTTATTTTTATATATGGAATTGTAATGCTGGTAACAAAGACCAAAATGCACATGCCTGGTGAAGAGAAGATCATTAGCCAAAACTATATTAAGACCTTTTTCAATGGTTTTTTCTTTAATCTTTTAAATGTTGGGGTCATCCTTTTTTGGCTGGTAACGGTAATTTCTGTGAGAAATCAATATCCGGATACCAGCAGTTTTATTTTATATATAAGCATTGTAATAGGAACTTATCTGGGCATTGACCTTGCCAAGATATTTTTGGCTAAACAGTTTCACGATAAACTTACCCAAAAACTGGCCAACAGGATCAGAAGAGTTGTAGGAGTGATTCTTATCGTTTTCAGTTTCTTTATCTTCCTGCAGAGCTTTAAGAAGTTCAATCAGTTTGACAGGCAACTGGAAGAAGCTGAGAAAAAAGAAGTAAAATATCAACAAACAAAATGAAAAAAATTATCTTTCCAAAAGCTCTTAAAAAAGGAGCTAAAATAGCTGTTATTTCCCCTGCAGGAGCTGTAGATGCTTCCCAACTCGAAAAGGGAATAGAATTAATTAAAAGTAAAGGATTTGAACCTGTTTTAGGGGAACACCTTTATACCAAATTTTCAAACGGATACAATTACGCAGGAACAGAAAAGGAAAGAATAAAAGATATCAATTGGGCTTTAAATGATAAAGAGATTGGTGCCATCTGGGCTTCAAGAGGCGGTTACGGATGTCAGCACCTGATCCAGCACCTGAAACTGAAAAATTTTACCGAAAATCCAAAATGGTATATTGGCTATTCCGATAATACGGTTATACAAAG